>NZ_JBEAIL010000007.1:0-1042662 GCF_040064495.1 Klebsiella sp. CN_Kp097
AGGATCCGATTGGATTAGCCGGCGGGCTGAATGTTTATCAGTATGCGCCGAACCCGCTGGGATGGGTGGATCCGTGGGGATTAGCTAAGTCATGTGGTGGAACAACAAAATTTTATCGTTCAATGAGTCATGAAGATTTCGAGTATTTACGCACTACAGGTAAATTAAGAGGAACATCTGAAACATTCATTTCACCAAGAAGAGCATTCTCTGAGAATTACGATGGAGTTTTAGTGAGGTTTTACCTTAAAAACGATGCATTATCAGAACTAAAATCAATTGGGGTTAAAGATTCAGCAGTACTTACCAGTATTACTTATCCGGACATGCCAGATGTAGGGAAGGGATGGAAGGAGACAAGTGCATTCTTTAAAGCTGAAGGGGAACAGATTAATATTGGATTAGGTAAAGGTAAGGCATTAGATATATTCAATCAAGGGATTCAGCGATTCGAGAGGTTAAATTAATAGCATATGAAAATTGATAAAAAACAATTAATTGTCTCTTTAATGAAAAGAGAAATTGATATCTCAAAATTTTATAATGATTTCAATGCATTTTACGGTGAACTTAACATATGCTATGAACTTGAATTAGCTCGTCAAAATAGAGATGCTGAATTAGTTGATGTTTTTTTATATTTGTCAGCTCTTATTAATTATGATTTTAAGTGCATAGATTTATTGAATGAATTGATAATAGCTGATTGGCATAAAAAACATGAGGATTTAGCAACGATTCTAAATTACTATCATAGTGAGACTAGTGTTGAATACTTATATCAAGCGGCGTTGTTAGAACTAAATTATAGAGACTATGATGAGGATTATGTTCTGGCAGATAAATGTATTAGGGCGCTAGCCAAAATAAAAAATAAAAACTCAATCGAAAAATTGGAAAGATTGGCTATGGTAGAAAATGAAAAAATAAAAAAAAGCGCAATGAAACAATTAAGTAAAATTAGTTGAGCTAATGGGTGTTTAAAGTCGCCTGTCCATTACAGGCGATTTAGAAAAATATTTAAAACTAATTTAAAGTTGGAAATGATATGTTTTTTCTGTAGGGATAAGCGTTTTCGCCTTGCAAAAATCGCCTAAAGAGACGAGGTTGTGAATCTCCTGTACCTGATGGGTGATATCATGTAGATTAACAATCCATTCATTACAAAAATTAATGACTGCTTGGTTTCGAATTCCAATTTGTATTGTACGGTAATTAAGTTTATTTAGATGAATATCTCTCTCAGGATCCCACTGAAATATAATATCTGAATTCTTTATTTTATCTTGCCATTCTTCTTTATTTTGAAAGGTTGATGCTGAATGATAATCACTTGGCACCCCTAAATGAAGAATTTTTTGGAATGCGTCATGACTCAAGTCTATAGCTAATATTCTCGTCTGATTGCTGTCTTTTTTCCCCCAGCCAGAGCGATACATCATCCATAAAAATGATGGCTTAATCCATGTCATTCTAGTCAGGCTAAATGGGGGAGAAACGAAAGTATTGTTTTTAATCGCACTATCAGCTATTTCATCGGAATATGCCTGATAGACACGGATAAAATCTTTTGTGAAGAAGGCTCTAATTTGCCGTTCTGGGATTGAGTACTTTGGTAAATGCTTTTCCATCAATAGTTTTAATTGAGTTAATTAATTAAATAGATATTATACATGGAAAGTTACTCTGATAAAAATGTTTCGTATTGTTGAAACAGGCTTTTCCCAGAAAATGCTACGACAGAATTCATAATAATATATCAAGCAGACGGCGGAAGAGACGCGCTGGTTCTACTGGCAGGGCGACGCGCTGGCGGGGGAAACGGTCACTATCACCCGCGAACCGCTGGCGGCACAGAGCATTTTTGATACCGGCAGCCGGCTGCAGCGGCAGAAAGCGCAGGAAACGCTGTTCAGCAGTATGCGCGAGTACGTGTACTATCCGGGAAGTTTTCAGCCGCTGGCTCTGCTGACGCAGGAAGCGGGCAGGAAGGAGAGCTGGCACTATCATTGTGACCCGAACGGCGCGCCGGTCCGCCTGACGTCATTACAGGGCGAGATAGTGTGGTCAGAGAAGACGGGCGTATGGGGAGAAAAAGAGGAGATCTACACCGATCGTATCAGCAACCCGCTGCATTTCCAGGTCCTGTATTTTGCCGTTGAACGGCTGTCTAATCTCACTTACCTCTCTCGCGGCGTCGCCTTCTTACTACTGTACATCGCTTTATCCGCACTGTTCAGCAATGTATCGGCATCCGCGGCATCGTGAGGGAAAAGCGCAATGCCGATGCTGCCGGAAATCGTAATAACATGCTCGTGGATCAAAAATGACTGAGTCAGCGCATTGCTGATTTTTTCCGCCGTTTGTCGGGGGAGCGGATCGTTTGCTTTTAAACCAGGGAGCAGGGCGATAAACTCATCGCCACCGAGGCGGGCCACCGTATCACCTTCTCGTAAAACGCTTTGTAGACGAAACGCCACCAGCCGCAGCAGTTCGTCACCCACGGCGTGGCCGTAAACGTCATTCACTGGCTTAAAGCGGTCGAGATCGATAAAGAGCAGCGCCACTTCTGTCTCATTGGCGATGGCCTGAGTAATCGCCAGCTCCAGGCGATTAACCAACAGCCTGCGGTTTGGTAATCCGGTCAGCGCGTCGAAGTTGGCGTGCAACCAGACCACCTGCTCCCGCTGTTTACGGTCGGTGATATCTCTAATAAACGCGGAGAAAATCTGCTTGCCTGATTGCTGATGCGGCCAGATCGACAGTTCGATAGGGAATTTGCCTTTAGTTCGATGCAGGGCGGTAATTTCGATGGTGCGATTAAGGATATTCGACGGCTGAGCCGCCTGAAAGCGCATTAAACCACGCGCATGCTGCTCGCGAAACTCTTCCGGCACGATCATCTCGCCCAGGTTGTTGCCGATAGCCTCCCCTGCGGACCAGCCGAACATTCTTTCCGCGGCCTGGTTCCAGTTAATCACCACCCCAGCATGATTGATGGTAATCACCGCATCCTGTGCAGTCTCAACCAGCTGTCGATGGTTCTCCTCGCTTTCGGCCAGCGCTCGCTGCATCGACTCAATCTCGCTGATGCTCTCTTGCAGCTCACGATGCATTTCCGCAAGCGAAAGCGAGAAAAAGCGAATACGCTCTTCTACTGACATATTTTTCATTTCGGCGTACAGATCGCTGGCGCTACGTGGTGGCATAAGAGGTTCCTGATGAAGCGAAGAGAATATGCATCAAATTTAGCAATAAGTGTAGTTAAAAAAAGATTGGCTGCTGACATCTCAGCTATTTTATCTATTAAATAAAATCTATTGTAAATTTGTCCAGATTTAAATTTAACGCTTAGTTACAGATGGATCATATTCCGGCGGTAATAATCCGCACTCTTTATAAAGCGTATTAAGGACAATTTATTGTGAATACTTTCTTGCGTAACACCCTAGCCGCCGTAGTGATGGCTGCGGGTCTTTCCGTTGCCGCTCAGGCCGCGACGACAGCCGAAGTGCCGCCGTTATCCCAGGACCCGGTGGTACAACATCTCAAGCTGAGCAACGATCAGGTCAGCAAAATTCAGGCCCTGCGTCAGGAGCTGGAAACAAATCTCAAAAATATCAAAATTGGTGGTTACCAGGATGGTGCTCTGGTTGGTGTGATTCAGTCCGGTAAATGGGACGATGCGAAAGTAAAACAGCAGCTAGCCGCTTTTGCGCAATTGGATCAGCAGACGCGTTATTACCGCGTGAAATATTACTTCGGCATTAATCAGGTGCTGACGGCTGAACAGCGCGAGCAGGTAAAAAAAGATCTGCAGCAGGCTCTCAACTAAGCAATGTCCTAATGCTCCGCTGTCCGGCGGAGCATTGATAGTGACTTTCCTCAATGAAAAGACAAGGGTGTCATCATGAAGAAGTTTCTCTTTATTGCGCTGGGAATGGCCGCGTTGTTTAGCCAGGCCGGCGTCGCCGGGACTAAAACGTTGGTTGATTATGGCGTCGTACAGGAAAGCCATATTATTAGCACTCCGCATCAGCGCCAGCCGCTTCGTACGCTCGCGGCAGGAACGCTGGGCGGCGTGGTCGGCCATCAGTTCGGCAACGGAAAAGGCCAGACGGCGATGACCGCCGCAGGCGCTCTGGCCGGAGCTGGCGCCTCTCGCTATCACCAGGATCGGCAGCAGGGCGCTCAGCAGGTTGAACTGTTAATCAAAACCAGTAGCAGTCAAGTGATACAGGTGCTACAGGGATACGACGGTCGGCTTATCTTCAACAAGGGAGATAAGGTGCGCATCCTGACGTCGGGAAATGATACCCGGGTGGACAAATCGGTGTAATGTGCCAAACGGGAGCCGATACACTCCCGTTTGGGGTGACATGTTATGCCGATTTCAGCATATCAAAGCGGATAATTCGCGAGCGTCCCAGCTCTTTCGCTCGATACAACGCGGCATCTGCGGCACGTAGCAGGCTGTCGCTTTGCGCGTGTTGCGGATAGCTGGCAATACCGATAGACACATTCACCTGGCCTATATCCGTCAGCCCGCAGCGTAAAGTCATACTTCTCACATTATTGTAAATTTCAGTCGCGCAGGCTTCTGCGCTGGCCTCATCGCTGCCGGAAAGCAGCACCAAAAACTCTTCGCCGCCATAGCGGAATGCCATGCCAAGATCGCGTACCGCGCGCTGGATGATCGCCGCGACGTTTTTAATCACCAGATCGCCCGCCTCATGGCCGTAATTATCGTTAACCGCCTTAAAGTGATCGATATCGATCATCAGGCAGCTCAGCGGGCTGTTGTTGCGCACCGCCAGATTCATCTGCGTATGCAGCGCTTCCTCAAGATGATGGCGGTTTCGCAACCCGGTCAGAGAATCAAACAACGCTTTTTCCAGCAGAGCATTGCGCAGACGCTGGTTGGATAGCGCCAGGCCCAACGCTTCCGCCATGAGTTCAAGATAAGCGCGAGAGGGGGCTGTCTCACTAGTGACATTACGAAAAGAGAGCAGGCCAATGGCTTCACCCTGCGCGATAAGTGGAACGCACAATGATTGCTCGTTGCATTCTTGCGGCAGATGATAGCAGGCGATGTCCGGTTCGCCGTTAACCGGCGGATGGCTCAGGCCTCGACGTACTGCCCAGCACTTATCGGGATAAAACACGGCCGCCTCGTCCGGCGGCGAAAGCCACTGCGCGACGCAGCGCATTTGCCAGGGATCGGTATCAAGAATATACAGTCGGCCAGGAACGCCCGGCGCGATATTGGGGGCGAAAAGTTCAGCGACCTTCACCACATCCTCAAATGACTCACATCCCTGCAAGCGTTGAGTCATGCGCGCCAGCAGGTCACGAACGGCCCAGTCGGCATCGCGTTGTTGTTCAAGGCGCTGGCGGGCAAGGCCATTTTCGCGAAAGATGCGGATCGCCTGCGCCATATCGCCAATTTCATCGATCTGTTTGAAGTGTGGTGGTTCGACGGCATAATCCTGCGATGCCAGACGTTGTACCACATCGCTGAGTCGTACCACAGGGGTGAGCACCCGGCGTTTGAGAATAAAGCCGAGAACAAATAAAAACATCAAGGCGGTCAGGCCAACCATCGCTTCCGAAAGCGTCCGCCAGAGGCGCGATTTTTCAGTCGCTTGCTGCATGGCGTTGTTTGTTCGCCCTTCCAGCAGCAGGCGGAAATGATCGATTTGCGTTTGCACCCGCTCCAGCTCCTGCTCATAAGGCTTACCGTAAACCTGCAAAATCGCCTCTTTCTCTTCGCCACGAGCGACGCGATCGATGGCGGTCTGCTGTTCATCTTGTAATTCATCGGCAATACGCAGACCATCGTGCAACAGCGCCAGCTCCTGCTGGCTGGCGCCAACATCTTTTAGTTTAAGCAATCGGTTTTCAATTGATTCGAGCGTTTGGACCTGCTGACGATACTGTTGCAGCGTCTCCGGTTGTTTTTCGATGACATACAGTCGCACGAGATCCGAAAGCTCCCACGCGTCGCGTTCTACCTCATCGGCGAGACGAACGAACGTATCCCGTTGTTGTACAGCCTGGCGTTCAGCGCGATCGGCGCCGGAAGCGATTAGCATCGCCATACCGGATGCAATGGTCAGCCCTACGGTGATCCCGTAGGCCCAGTTAGTCATGGTGGCGATTCTCACCGGGTATTTCCTTGCAGGCAGATGAACGAGAAATGGGTATTTTTATTATAGAGCCCCGTAGCCAACCGGAAGGTTCAGACGCGCGGTATGCGGGTGACGAGGTGATGTAGCGCCTGGGCATGCTGGCGCAATACAAGATACACATCGTTATCCAGAGCGCCATTTATAACATCAGCTTCTATAAGTTGTAACGCCTCCTGATATGGCATACCGAGCCGATACGGGCGATCCTCAACGAGCGCGGTAAAGATATCCGCAACGGCGATAATTCTGTCCGGAAGTTGTAAATAACGATGATTTAAATTCAGCGGGTAGCCACTGCCATCGAGTTTCTCATGATGGTTAGCGGCCCAATCGATGATTTCCGCCAGATCGGTGAAATCTCGTAATATTTCACCGGTCATATAGCTATGCTCGCGGATCAATTGTGCTTCGTCATCGCTAAGTTCAGCCTGTTTTTCGAGGATCGCCAGTGGAATATATATTTTGCCGATATCATGCAAATAGCCGGCAATTTCAATTTTGCGGCACACCGGCGGCGGCAGATGCATATAGACGGCGAGGGCATAAGAAATTTCGCCAACCATGATGCTGTGGCTGGCGGTGAAACTACTGTAGGTATCGACAATTTTGGCGATCAACAAACAAATATCTTTTAGACCATCGATGTCAATATATACGTCATTAATCGGCCCGACGATCTCCAGCAACCGCTGAATATGCTCTGCTTGCATATGGCGCCAGAAGGTAGGGTGTTGCGCCAGTTCGCATAGTCTATCGCAAAGTGGAGGATCGATGTCGCGATAGTCAGCGACAAAGCGGGCGATGAGAGCACTTTGTTGGTCCGGGGCAACGACGCCTTGCGAAGGGAGTAGACGCTCAAAACAGTCCGCGAAATAGACGATATGCTGCTCCAGATTGCCTTTGCGGCTTGGGCTGAAGTGGTGATCGCCAATAATAGGGCTGATAGGGGTAAAAGTATCCAGCCCGGCAAGCATCTGTACGCCACGGATTTGATGCGGGTCATAAAGGTTGTCTATTGCGTTTAGCGAATCAATGCGCCGCTTATCGCCAAGCACGCCGATATCATGTAGCAGCGCAGCCAGAAAGATGGTTTTTTGTTGCGGCGCAGGAAGATCCAACGCCAGCGATAATTTGTAGCTTATCAGCGCCGTGCGCTGTAGATGCAGATCCAGCCTTGGGTTGATAGCGTTAATGACGCGCGTGACCAGCATTAAAGCCGACTTTAAGGCAATACGCATTTTTCTCTCCGTCCATGCAATCCGCTGTTGCCGTTAATCCTGTGGCGCCGGCAAGCACGATCAAATCCCCCAGGCGCCTGACAAGTGAATCGACGCCAGACTCAAACGCCACCCACTTATGTGAACAACTCATTTTAGCTCACATAGTCGCTTTCATTGTGGTAATAGCGTGATGAATCTCTTCACAGTTTGATTCATATCTACCTGTGATGAGAACTGATTGCTTTTACATCACCTTTCGCGGCGCTGTAAGGGCGGGTTGGAGCATGTGCAAATCGGCTCTCATGTTTTGTTCGCCTCTATTTGGCGAGGAGGCATTGGTCATGGAGTTTTATTGCCTGAAAAGGGCGAAAAATAACAGTTATGGCATAATTTATATTATTGCAAACGTGACTATTAGTCTCAATTATATACTTTTGTCAGTATTCATCAGTAAGCATAAATAATCCTGTTCTTATTTATATTTCACAATAACTAAAATTTTAATGAGTCAGTGCATCCTGTAAATATTATTATCTACAGTGATGATTTTTAGTGAATGAATTCGATGCTTGAATGTTTGTTGACCGTTTGAGTTCGGGCTGTGATGTGCCGGGAGGGGGCGTCAACAGTGGCCTGCGTGAAGTTGTGTTTGTAAAATCGCCAGATAGCAGTTTAAGTTCATTCCTATATCGAAAAAAATCATTAGCGCGAAAATGATTATCAGCGTAAATATGAATGAACGGACTCCATTTTTACTTTACATTTTGTAACATCTGTGTATCTATTATGTATTTTAGCGTTAAGTGTAATTTTTTCTTGCTGCCGTGAATTTACCAGGATTACTATTGTCTTACTCGTTGTATCGCCTAATGACAGATGAAGGGACTCGTTTTTTCCTTAAGCGTTACCCTATATTTTAATGTTTACAGGAAAAACCATGTCTTGCGCCTTTAAAAAGAATCTACTGCTTCCCCGCTATTGGGTGACCTGGTTTGGCCTGGCCATTCTTTGGTTAATCGTCCAACTACCTTATCCCGTTTTACATACGCTCGGCACCAGCGCAGGGCGGCTATCGCGTCGCTTCCTGAAGCGTCGGGAACATATCGCCCGGCGTAACATTGAGCTGTGCTTCCCGGAGATGTCCAGCGCGGCTCGTGAAAAGCTACTGGAAGAGAACTTTATGTCTCTCGGCATGGGGCTTATCGAAACGGGTATGGCGTGGTTCTGGAGCGATGAACGCGTTAAGAAGTGGTTTGACGTCGAAGGCATCGCCAATCTGAATAATGCGCTCAGCGCCGATAAAGGCGTGATGGTTGTTGGCATCCACTTTATGTCACTGGAGTTGGGCGGCCGAGCAATGGGCTTGTGTCGTCCGATGATGGCGACGTATCGCCCGCACAACAGCCCGCTTATGGAGTGGGTGCAGACTCGCGCTCGCCTGCGCTCGAATAAAGCGATGATCGATCGCCGTAATCTTTCCGGGCTGGTGCATGCGCTGAAGTCCGGTGAAGCCGTGTGGTTTGCGCCGGATCAGGATTATGGCCCGAAGGGCAGCGTATTTGCGCCGTTCTTCTCGGTTCCACAGGCGGCGACGACTAATGGTACCTGGGTGCTGTCGCGCCTCTCCGGTTCGAAAATGCTGAGTATCAGTATGGTGCGCAAGCTGGATCGAAAAGGTTACAGCCTGCACATCAGTGAAGTGATGAATGATTACCCCGGCGAAGATAAACAGATTGCCGCCAGTTATATCAACAAGGTCATCGAACGAGAAATCCTGCGTGCACCAGAGCAATACCTGTGGGTGCATCGCCGGTTCAAAACCCGCCCGCTTGGCGAAACCTCGGTATATTAGTACAACACTTGCGCTCCACGCTTTCAAAATGACCGCAGTTGCGTTAACGTGAGCCGGATCATACTTTTTGTTGAAAGCGAAGGAGTGCAGCGTGTTCGCTGAGTTTGGTGTTTTGAATTATCTGACCTACCTGGTCGGGGCTATTTTTATCATTCTCGTACCAGGTCCCAATACTTTTTTTGTACTGAAAACCGGTATCGCGCACGGCGTGAAGAAAGGATACCTTGCCGCCGCTGGCGTGTTTATCGGCGATGCGGTTCTGATGTTCCTGGCTTTTGCTGGCGTTGCGACGCTTATCAAAACGACCCCGGTGCTGTTTAATATTGTGCGCTATCTTGGCGCGATTTATCTGCTTTGGCTGGGCGCCAAAATGCTCTACTCGGTATTTAAACAGCGCGAGGGGCATGATGCCGCCGATGCTGAGCCGGGGAGCGCCATCCTCAAACGCTCGTTAACCCTGAGCCTGACTAACCCGAAAGCGATTCTTTTCTATGTCTCTTTTTTCGTCCAGTTCATTGACGTTAATGCGACATCGCCGGGCATCGCGTTCTTTATCCTGGCGCTGACGCTGGAGATCATTAGCTTTGTCTACATGAGCTTCCTTATCCTTTCTGGCTCGTTTGTGACGCGCTATGTGAAAACCAAAAAGAAACTGGCGAAATTGGGCAACAGCCTTATCGGTCTGGTCTTTGTGGGTTTTGCCGCCCGCCTGGCGACGCTGCAGTCCTGATCCCGGAAACGATCTGCCAGCGATAATCGCTGTGTTGTAACAAAAACCCTTCAATTTTTATTGCATTGGTGTTACATATACAGCCGATTATCGCTCACAGAGAAGGGAACCCGGATGATTCTGCAAAAAATCCTCAGTAATAAAAACGGCAAGAAGTTTCTGTTGTCGATGGCGACAGTTTTTGCCATTGCGCTTGCCGTCGTGGGCCGCGCAACGTTCGGTGGCGTGGTGAGCGAGTACAACATGCCGTACTCGGAGTGGACAACCTCGATGTTCTTCCTGCAGGGGGCGATGGTGATGGTTTACAGTACCGTGTTCACCGTGTTATTTGCTATCCCGCTGGGCTTTCTGTTTTTAGGTTCTGACCGTCAGGACTAAATGCAAAAAAGGCGAACTCTTGTTCGCCTTTTTGAATGATCCTATCTGTCACCAGCCACGATCATGATGATGGTGGTGGTGGTGTCGATGATGATAACCATCATCCACGATACATCCCGATAACAGCGTGCACAGCGCAATAATCAACGGTAACACCATCGGTTTTTTCATTACTCACTTCTCCAGTTAATGCCCGCTTTGCTGCATAAACACAGCGAAGCGGCTGATGAAATGAGTGTATCGTCTTAACTTATTGAGTAGATAAGACAACTCCGCAATACCGGGGCCGCGGGAAAATTTGAGATTACCACCAGCCCAATTCGGTGCCGGCGACCACCACGATGGCGACAATAATCATAATGATGGTTGTCTTTTTCATCATGCCCCCCCTGGCGCCGCATAGCCGCCAACAAAAAACCAGCCCAGAAAGACCACGGCGACAATGAAAATCACCACCGGAAAAAGAATACCCAATTTCATGCTTAGTTCCTGTCTCTTAACGTAATGTTATCTATCATACTGGAAAGTTATGCTTTCTGGTCGATATCGAAAATGGTCAGCATGCGGCGTGCGTTTTTGTCGTGGTACATAGCCTCATCCGCTGCGCGTAGCGCCTGTTCAACGTCCATATTCTGCGGATCGACATCGATGACCCCAAAGCTGGCGCCAGGGTATTCTATACCGTATCCGGCCAGGCGGTAACGCCCGGTAAGCTGCTGGCGCAGGTGGACAATAAACGCTTCCTGCTCAGGGGATTCAAGTGCCGGGCCAATGATTAAAAACTCATCGCCGCCGAGGCGGCCAACGGTATCTTCGTTACGTACGTTGGCACTTAATCGTTCACCTATCTGGATGAGAAAACTGTCGCCGCAGGGGTGGCCCAGTTTATCGTTAATCGCTTTAAAATCGTCGAGGTCGATAAAAATAAGCAGGAGCCTGCGCTGCTGGGCGCGAGCTTGGGTAAACAGCGTTTTAAGATGTTTAAACAACGCGCGGCGGTTGGCCAGACCGGTCAGTTCATCGGTATTGGAGTGCATCTCCAGCGCCGCATTTGCGCTACGCAGTTGCTGAACCAGCGTCTCTTTCTCCACGTAATGGGAGATCAGGCCGGCGAACAATGTCATTACCTGCTCGCCTTCCAGATTATAGGGCTGTTTGACGCGGCTTGTGGCGCACAACGTACCATATAACGAACCATCGGCAAGATGGACGGGAATACTAAAGAACGTGGCGATCCCGAGTTCCTGCGCGGCGGTGCAGGACCGCCAGCGTTGGCCAACCTCGTTGCAAAATATACAGTTATCATCGATTGCGCGTTTGCAAAGCGACTCGTCCCAGGGAACGGAAAAACCTTCCGGGATCTGCATTTCGCTGCTGTTGTGGGCATACATGACTAACTGGCGCTGCGCTTCTAAATCAATCCGCGTCAGGTATGTGGACTCCATACGAGTCACCAGTTCCAGCATTTCCAGCAGTTGTCGCACCAACGTTTCGAGCGTTCGTTCGGTAGCAAGCGTCTGTGAGACGCGGGCAAGAATGAAATCTGACATGAATGAAACGGCCCCCGGAGGTTAGCGCAGCACTGCGAGCTGGCGCAGCGAACAGCTAATAACAAACATATTTATAACGAATGTATCACATTTAGCAGGGGGATATCTGCTATCGCGACGGTAAAAAAAAGCCCCATCGGGGGCGATGGGGCAAAACTCATTGATTATGGAATGATCTGTTCTCTGGTCAATTCGAGAACGAGCGCTACTCTAAAGGGCAAAAGTGTAGTTAAAATGGAGAAACCGTGGAGATTCAGGGCGAAAGGTCGCTTTGAATAAAACAGGAGTAATTATGAAGTGGATAGTAATGATGTTGCCGCTGATGCTAGCGGGCTGCGCTCAGTCACAACAGCCTGATGCGCCACCGCCGCCAAATTCGATCGGTATGGCCAATCCGGCCGCCGTCTATTGCGACCAGAAGGGCGGTAAGCAGGTTCCGGTCCAGACACCTCAGGGCGTGCGCACCGACTGTAAACTTCCCAGTGGTGAAACGCTCGATGAATGGGAACTGTGGCGGCGCGATCATCCGGCGAAGAAATAATTCGCCGCCGTTAGATTAAGCTTTTCAGCCACTCCGCCAGCACCAGCGCATGGTTTTGTTGCGTATCTTTGGCCGCGTAGAGCAGCGTTAAGGGTTGCTGATTGGCCAATTTGGCGAGCCGTAGCCCTTCATCGCGATGGGTTTCAAGCTCTTCGCGGTACTGCTGGCGGAAGTGAGAGAAGTCAATCGCTTCTCCGTGAAGAGCCTTGCGTAAATCGCTGGAAGGCGTCAGGGTTTTACACCATTCGTCATAATGCAAATCCTCTTTTTTTATTCCGCGTGGCCACAGGCGATCGACCAGCACGCGGTAACCATCGCTGGCCTCTGTAGGGTCATAAACGCGTTTACATTGAATCATCATTATTCTCCCCTCGTTATGTCTATCTGGCGGCTTGCCCGTGCAGCGTGCCGCTAAATAACCATTGTGTTCCGCGAATGATATCGCTAATCTGAGGTTCCTTGTGTTGCCCGATAATCCTCAGACATAAGGATTCTGCTATGAACACCCCTTTGCGCATTGCCCTTGTTGGCGATTATAACCCTGATGTGATTGCCCATAAGGCGATTCCGCTGGCTATCGATGACGCTGCCGCGGTTCTGGAACAACCGGTGAGTTATGACTGGATAGCCACCAGCGAGATTACCAGCGCAGACCGGCTCACCGATTATGACGCCATCTGGGTGGTTCCCGCCAGCCCGTATAAAAACGCCGAGGGCGCATTTATCGCCATTCGCTACGCCCGCGAAAATAGCATTCCGTTCCTCGGTACCTGCGGCGGCTTCCAGCACGCGATTATCGAATACGCCCGTAATGTTATGGGATGGCAGGATGCGGCGCACGCCGAAACCGATAGCGAAGGGCGAATGGTCATTGCGCCATTAAGCTGTTCGCTGGTTGAAAAATCAGACGCTATCGAGCTGCGCGCGAACACGCTGATTGCCCGCGCTTATGGCCGTGACAGCATTGAAGAGGGATATCATTGTAACTACGGCATTGCCGAAAGCTTTGCCCATGAACTGGAGCAGGGCGCGCTGCGGGTGACCGGTTGGGATGAGAACGGCGAGATCCGCGCCGTGGAGTTAACTACCCATCCGTTCTTCGTCGCCACGCTGTTCCAGCACGAGCGCAACGCGCTGGAAGGGCGTCCGGCGCCGCTGGTACAGGCTTTCCTGCACGCGGCCCGGCAATAAAAAATCGGCAGCCCTGGCTGCCGACTCTTGTGATTAATGAATTTCGCGCGCCCTTCCGGCAAGGGCGCCGAACAGCGCCATGACCACTGCGATGAGTGCGACGATGATTAACGGTATATGCCAGTCGCCGTAAGCATCATGGATTTTACCGATGAGCGGCGGTCCGCAGGCAGCCAGCAGATAACCAATAGTCTGCGCCATGCCGGAGAGGGCCGCGGCCTGATGCGCTGAGCTGGCGCGTAGACCAATAAACGTCAGGCCAAGGATCATGGTGGCGCCGGATCCGAAGCCAAAAATCAATGTCCAGATCACCGCCTGACCGGGCAGTAACCATAATCCCAGCGTGCTTACTACGCACATTAAGGCTACCAGAACGGCGATGCCGCGCTGATCTTTCAGGCGATGGAGTACCAGCGGGATGGCCAGGCCCGGCGCGGCGGTTGCCAACTGCAACAGGCCATGCAGAGAGCCAGCCTGCGCTTCGCTGTAGCCCATACTCTGCAGGATTGCGGGCAGCCAACCGACGATAACGTAATAGACCAGTGAGTTAATCCCAAGGAACAGCGTGACCTGCCACGCCAGCGCTGAACGCCAGATCCCCCGATTGTGCGCGGCACCCGATCCGGTCATCGGCGTGGTAGCCTGGCGGCGCGCCTGCGGCAGCCAGAGTAATAGCGCCAACAGCGGGAAAACCATCAGTAGCAGCAGTGCGCCGCGCCAGCCAAAACCCGCCAGCGCCAGCGGCACCACCATCGCGGAACCTGCCGCCGCCGCTGCGCCCATGGTAATGGAGTAGGCGCCGGTCATACGGGCGACATGGCCGGAAAAATCACGCTTAATTAACCCTGGCAGCAGTACGTTGCCCAGCGCGATTCCGCAGCCAATGAGCGCCGTACCAATATACAGCCAGGCTGTTGAGGGGAGCGAACGTAATCCGATCCCGAGGCAAATAATCACCATCGCCAGCAGCAGGCTACGCTCTATGCCGAATCGGCGGGCGACGCCGGCCGCCAGCGGAGAGACCAGCCCGAAGGCCAGCAGCGGCAGGGTCGTGAGCAGCCCGGTTTGCGCCGTCGTCAGTTGGTATTCAGCGCGTATTGCATCCAGCAGTGGGGCGATACCGGTGAAAGTTACCCGTAGCGTGGCGGCGATAAATAAAATTCCGACAATCAGCAGCAGTTTGTTGCCGTTGGCAGAGGAAGAAACAGGGCTCATAACGTTCTCAGACTAATAAACAGGGTCGTAACAATAGCCTGTTTAACGGTTGTTTGAATCAAGCTAAAATGACAGATTATCGCTAATATCGGACAATTTGATGATTGGACTGGGTTTAGACGGCTATGAACCAGACAGCGGACATGAAGCGGCGCTGGCGTTTCGCATTCAGGTGGTGGACGACGAGCAGTTCATTCCGCGCCATCAGCACCGCAAAGGTCAACTGATCCTCGCGTTGCACGGCGCTTTAACCTGCGAAGTGGATAACGCCATGTGGATGGTGCCGCCGCTGTATGCGGTGTGGGTTCCAGGCCTGCTTCCACACAGCAATCGCGCAACGCCAGGGGCACAGGTGTGCTTTTTGTTCATAGAACCGGGGGCGGCGCCGATGCCTGAGCATTGCTGCACGTTAAAAATCTCACCCCTGGTGAGAGAGTTGATTATGACCCTTGCGGAACGCGGCAGGGACGCGCTTGACGCGCAGCCTACGCAGCGCCTGGTGCAGGTATTATTTGATGAGCTACCGCAACAACCGCAAGAACATCTGCAATTGCCGGTTTCAGGACATCCGAAGATCCGCCGGATGGCCGACACCATGGCCCGCGATCCGGCACACTGGCAGACGCTCTCGCAGTGGGCGGCGGCGTTCGCTATGAGCGAACGCAACCTGGCGCGGCTGGTGGTGCGGGAGACCGGGCTTAGCTTTCGCCGCTGGCGGCACCAGCTTCAGCTGATCCTGGCGCTGCAGATGCTGGTGCGCGGACAGACGGTACAGCAAACCGCCCAGACGCTCGGTTACGATTCAACAACCGCCTTTATCACCATGTTCAAAAAAGGGTTAGGGCAAACGCCGGGCCGCTACCACGCCAGTTTGGCTAAGCCTTTCCGATAAAAAGCGAAATAATACCGGCGGCGATAAGCGGCCCGACCGGGACGCCGCGAAATAGCGCCACGCCCAGCACGGTACCCACCAGCAGCCCGGCGACCAGTTGAGGCTGCGAACCCATTAGCGCGACTCCGCGTCCGCCAAGCCACGAGACGAATACGCCCACGGCAATCGCCAGCAGTGACTTCCAGTTGACGAAAGAGTGAATCAGCGTCGAGGGCGGTAACGTTCCGCTGGCGATGGGAGCCATCACGCCGATGGTCAGAATGATGATACCGATGCTCAGCCCCTGCTTTTCAATCCAGGGGAAGAAAACGTTAAGCGGTGTCACCCGTACGATGATGAGCACCAGTATTGAGATAGCGACAGTGGTGTTATGGCTGATAAAGCCGAGTGCCGCCAGCCCCAGCAAAATAAATAGGGTTGTATCGAACATGCCAGAGGTCCTTGCCAAAATAAAAAAAGAAAACCTGCTTACTCTACGCATAATCGCGTGAATAAACAGGCTTTTAATTTATTTGCTGCAAATAAGGCTACCAGCGCCGCCCGCGAACCTTGTCGCATACCGACGATGCGCTAAATGACGCGACGGAACGCGACCAGCTCAGGGCGGGCGATACGCAGATAATCCTCGGTATTCATAATGATCGATTTTTCCAGCAGGCCGGCATTAAAGGCTATCTCTGTAAAACGTTCGAACAGCAACGGGTCGGCGACCAGTTTTAGCTTAGGGTGGAAGCTAAACGGCGGAATGGCGCCGAATACGCAGGCGGTAAGGGCATCGACTTCTGCCGGGCTGGCGAGTGAGGCTTTATTGCCGCCGATATGCTGAGCCAGGCGAGATAAATCGGCCTGCTGATCGGCGGCAAGGATAGCCAGCACGTGCTGGTTTACCCCATTACCTTTCACTTTACAGACCAGCGCTTTGGCGCCCTGTCCCAGCGCGGTACCGCGGATTGCAGATACGGCTTCACATTTACCAACGGCTTCATGTTCCATGACCCGATAGCGGGCCTGTTGCTCATCAAGGAGGCGGCATAATTGCTGGTGTATGTCGGCGGTCTCTGGCGATTGCATGCTGCGATGGTTCCTCTACAGAAAAGGCAAAGCTTAACCCCGCGCGGCGGTAATGAAAACTTATCTGCGAATGCCGGGGCTTTTTTTCTGCTTTTTGTTCATATACAGGCGCGCATCGGCAGCTTTCATTGCTTCGCTGAGCGACTGTTCTGGCGCAAGACTTGCTGCGCCCCAGGAGAAATCGACGCGCTGTTGATGGTCATGAATCGCCAGATATTGCCGGATCCTCGCCGGGATATTTTCCGCTTCAGCTTCCGGATAATCGATCAGAATTAGAAAGAACTCATCGCCTCCTAAGCGCACGCCATAATCGCTGCTACGAATGGATGCGGAAATAGCCTGCGCCAGTAGAATAATCGCTTCGTCGCCGGCGTTATGCCCCCAGGTATCGTTGATCTTTTTCAGTCCATCGCAGTCAAGGGCCATCGTTACCACGTTAACCCCTTGCGCGGTAAGTCGTTGCAGGCGCGACTCCAGCATCGGGGTAAGGATTTTACGATTATAAAGGCCGGTCATGGTATCGCTGATATTCTCTTTCGATACCGAGTTATAAAGGCGGAAATGAACCCGCACCAGATGCAGTAATGCGGCGGTAGAGAGTAAATAAAACAGGAAGAGTTTCCATGAACTAAGCAGAAAATACATAACATCCAGAGACAGCGTTATCCGTAAGTTTTCTGCTACCTGATGGGTGTAATGGGCGTAATTCAACAGGTGCGTTTTACTATGATGTACCTCAATGAGCGCGCCGGTATCGGAATCCTTCAAGGTAATATCCAGATAGCGCCACACCAAAGGTCGGTCGCTGGTGTATAACAAGGCCTCAATCTCTTGCGCGGTCACATCGACCATCACTACGCCTTTCAGCTTATCCTTGAAATACACTGGCGTTAAAAACGATAAAATATTCTTTCCCGTCATCGCATCAACATACACGGTCGAGATGAGCGAACGACCCTGTTCTAAACCATCAAGGCTGGCCTGGCTAATACCCAGTTTACTGTCCTGAAGAAAATTCCAGTTCTGTATCGGATTACTTTTAATTCTGACGGGCGCATAAAAGTAGATGTATTTATTTACCAGGTCTATGTAATAGCGAAAGCGTTTTTCTGATTTGAGCGTCGCGGGAACCTCTGGCTGCCAGCTATCATTTTTGGCAACCGCGCGATCGAATGCCTGGAGTGCAGGAATATCGCCACGCCACTTGCCGCAGTCGGCATGCGCGGCGCTTAGCGTGCCATGCAACTGGTGATAGGTATATCCGGCGATATTCAAACCACTGACATCCCCGTTGTGTTGTACGCTATTGCAGACCTGTTCTACCTCTGTTTGGTTTGGGGGAGTATCCAGCTTACGCAGAAACTGAGAGATGATGAGTTGATTCTGATACTTATCATAGAGAAAGGTCGATTCTCCTTTTTCTATGATGTATCGCATATAGCCTGACATATCGCGGTGGGTAGCGATTAATTCGTATACAAGAAAAGAAGACGTCAACACCACAACGCCTGCGGAAATAACATGTCGCAGTAATTTATTCTGTAATTTCATGATGTTTGGATTCGTCTTACCCGTTTAGCTGATTTTATCATAGTGGATAAACAGGCTACCAGAGCGTGGGTGAACGAACGGCTGGTCAGATTAACTATGCTGACAGGTAGTGTAGGTGCGGAGAATGAGGCAGGGCGGACTAACTAAAATGCGGCACTCTTCATGACGCGTGTCTGAAGAGTGCGCAGGACTGGCCAAAGGCCACTCATGAGGCGGCGGAGGCAAACATTTTGCTTCCGGCGAGTTGTGACATGACAGGCTGATAAACATCGATAGATTCGATATTGTCAAAAGTCACCATGTCGGATTTGCAAAAAATGCATTTCGCGCCGAAGGGGTTTTTTTCGCTCACGTCAAAATGTGAGGTTCTGTATTGTGACCCATGGCAGCACGGGCATCGGAAATGAATATTGTTAATCATAATTTTATCCTTTTATATTATTATGTTTTTTTACATTTTGTCACTTACCCACAGATGAATATGTAAATTTCTGGTGGGCTGAACTGCAAAACGGAAAAATATTTTGCGTTACTACTAAAAATAGCATAGCTGACAGATTATGTTATCAATTTATGCCATTTTGTGTTGATTTGAATGAGATGCTTCTTATTTATCTACTCAGGTCAAAGCCGTCATCGTTATCGTAAATCAGAAGTTCGCATCAAATTTAGCCGGCGTTTAACCGTTTTACTAAGTCATAAATCTTATTAGTCATCTTCTATCCAATTTTTTTAATGTATCAAAGCATACAGGATTTGATTTGCAGAAGAATCTTAATACTATTGGAGAGACTCAGGAAAGGTGGTATCAGCGATAGCGCCTGGAGGTGTGAGTAACTGCTTGGGTAATATCTTTCTGTCTTTCAAATCGACGTAGCCATTAACGCATAGTAGAAAAAATAGTGCAAGATTTATTTTAGCCGTCCAGAGGCCCAATGCGTAAAGGATTAATTCGACAATTATCGAAATGTAAATGAACGGAACTGTGGCTGGCTATTAATGTGTTTTAGTTACAGAAAAATCAGCCAGAACGGGTATTTATCTGGCTGATTTATGAGGCTAAGTATTACTGGTCGCGCCTTGTTTATGAAACAGTTCGCGGAACACCGGATAAATATCTTCCTGATCGCGAATATGCTGCATAGCAAAATTCTCAAACGTCGCCTGCAGATGTTCATATTCGCGCCACAGAGTCTGGTGAGCGCGGCGGGTGATTTCGATATAGCTGTAGTAACGAACCACCGGCAATATTTTCTTCGCCAGCAGTTCATGACACAGCGGCGAGTCGTCTGCCCAGTTATCGCCATCCGACGCCTGCGCGGCGTAAATATTCCACTGCGCCGGGTCATAGCGGGCTTTAACAACCTCATCCATCAACTTCAAGGCGCTTGAAACAATCGTACCGCCGGTTTCCTGGGAGTAGAAAAACTCATGTTCATCCACCTCTTTCGCCTGGGTGTGGTGGCGAATATAGACCACTTCAACGTTTTTATAGGTCCGGCTGAGGAACAAATACAGCAGAATGTAAAAACGTTTCGCCATGTCTTTGGTGGACTGGTCCATTGAACCAGAAACATCCATCAGGCAGAACATCACCGCCTGACTTGAAGGCTCCGGTCGTTTCTCATAGTTTTTATAGCGTAAATCAAAGGTGTCGATAAACGGCACGCGCTCAATTTTAGCCCGTAGTTCCGCAATTTCTTTACGTAGCCGCTCCTCTTCCAGCAACTGCGCTGGTTCGCTTTTGGCAATGGTATCGAGATCGTCTTCCAGCGCCCGCAGTTCGCGCCGTTTACCGGCGGTCATCGCGGTTCGCCGCGCCAGCGAATTCTGCAATGAACGCACCACGCTGATATTGGCCGGCACGCCGTTGGCGGTAAAACCCGCACGATGGGTTTTGAACTCGTTCAACTGGCGTTGCTGGTTTTTCTTCAGGTTGGGAAGGGCCAGATCTTCAAACAGCAGGTCAAGATATTCATCTTTCGAAATCTGAAAGACGAATTCATCCTGGCCCTCGCCATCGGCGCTGGCTTGCCCCTGACCACCGCCGCCTCCGCCGCCGCCGCCCTGAGGGCGTTCAATACGGTCGTTCTGCACAAAGTGATCGTTGCCGGGATGGACGCGATTACGAAGCCCGCCGCGCCCCTGATGAAACATCGGCTCGTTAATATCGTCCGTCGGAATGGAGACGGATTCACCGCTGTCGATATCGGTCACCGAACGTTTATTGATGGCTTCGGAGATCGACTGCTTTATCTGCGCCTTGTAACGGCGCAGAAAGCGCTGACGATTGACAGCGCTTTTGTTCTTCCCGTTCAGGCGTCGGTCTATGAACCAGGTCATATGCCCTCCTGTACTGCATTTGCCAACTGTACCCTGATGTTGATTAGGGTAGATGTCTTTCGTTATACGAGCAGTGGTGCTGAAACCCGGCAGCCGCAGCTACCGGGTTGGTCGCTATCAGGACGATTTACGTACCCGCAGGTACCATTCGCACAGCAGGCGTACCTGTTTACGGGTATAGCCTTTTTCCATCATGCGATCGACGAAGTCGTCGTGTTTTTTCTGCTCGTCGGTAGACGTTTTGGCATTGAACGAAATGACCGGCAACAGCTCCTCGGTATTGGAGAACATTTTCTTCTCAATAACCGTGCGCAGTTTTTCATAACTGGTCCAGTTCGGATTACGTCCGCTGTTATTCGCTCTGGCGCGCAGCACGAAGTTGACGATTTCATTACGGAAATCTTTCGGGTTGCTGATCCCGGCGGGCTTCTCGATTTTCTCCAGTTCCGAATTCAGCGATTCACGGTCGAACAGTTGCCCGGTATCCGGATCGCGGTACTCCTGATCCTGAATCCAGAAATCTGCATAAGTGACATATCTGTCAAAAATGTTCTGTCCATATTCGGAATAAGACTCAAGATACGCCGTTTGGATCTCTTTGCCGATAAATTCGGCGTATTTCGGGATCAGATAGCCTTTGAGGAATTCCAGGTAACGTTCGGCCTGCTCTTGCGGGAACTGTTCGCGTTCGATTTGCTGTTCCAGTACGTAGAACAGATGGACCGGGTTGGCCGCCACTTCGGCATGATCGAAGTTAAACACCCTTGAGAGAATTTTAAAGGCAAAACGGGTAGAGAGACCGTTCATCCCTTCATCGACGCCAGCGTAATCACGATACTCCTGGTAGGATTTCGCTTTCGGGTCGGTATCTTTCAAGCTTTCGCCGTCATAGACGCGCATCTTCGAGTAGATGCTCGAGTTTTCCGGCTCTTTCAGGCGCGACAGAATAGAGAAGCGCGACAGCGTTTCAAGCGTTCCTGGGGCGCATGGCGCATGGGTCAGCTCACTGTTATTCAACAGTTTTTCATAAATACGGATCTCTTCCGAGATGCGCAGGCAATAAGGCACTTTGACGATATAGACACGGTCAAGGAACGCCTCGTTGTTTTTGTTATTACGGAAGGTCACCCACTCGGATTCGTTGGAGTGCGCGAGGATAATGCCGTTGAACGGCAGGGCGGAGATACCCTCGGTACCGTTATAGTTGCCTTCCTGGGTCGCCGTCAGCAGTGGGTGCAATACTTTAATCGGCGCTTTAAACATCTCGACGAATTCCATGATCCCCTGGTTGGCGCGGCATAGCGCGCCGGAGTAACCATAGGCATCCGGGTCGTTTTGCGCATAGTGTTCCAGTTTACGGATATCCACTTTCCCCACCAGCGCCGAAATGTCCTGGTTATTTTCATCACCGGGTTCCGTTTTGGCGATGGCAATCTGTTCGAGGATTGACGGCCACACTTTCACGACGCGGAATTTAGTGATATCACCGCCGAACTCGTGCAGGCGTTTAGCCGCCCACGGCGACATAATTGTGCCGAGATAACGGTTAGGAATGCCGTATTCTTTATTGAGGATCTGCGCGTCCTCCTGCGGGTTAAACAGGCACAGAGGGTGATCGTTGACCGGGCTGCGTTCGCCATTCGCGCTCAGCACGTAGATTGGCACCCTTTGCATCAGCGATTTCAGGCGTTCCGCCAGCGAGGATTTACCGCCGCCAACCGGCCCCAGCAGATACAGAATCTGTTTTTTCTCTTCCAGACCCTGCGCAGCATGTTTCAGATAGGAAACAATCTGCTCGATGGCATCTTCCATACCATAGAACTCTTCAAACGCCGGATAGCGTGCAACAACCCGGTTTGAAAAGAGGCGGGACAGCCGCGGCTCCAGGGCCGTATCGACCATGACTGGTTCACCAATGGCCGTCAATAGCCGCTCTGCCGCGTTGGCATAAGCACTGCGATCTTGCCGGCAGATGGTAAGAAACTCCTGCAGTGTGAACTCTTCGTCCTTGGCAGCTTCATAGCGCTGGCGATAGTGATCGAATATATTCATGGCATGCCGTCCTTTCGTTTTTTAGCACAGGTTGAGAGCCGTTCATATGAATAGTGGGGGCCCCCGGAAGGAGCAGGCTGAACGACATCCTTTACTTATCAGCAACCCTCGTGCCAGGTTACAGAAGCGATTTGGATAACGTGCTCTGCGACTACACCTTCTAAATTTAAGCGTAGATGCATTTAGAAAACTTGCATGCCGCTAAAACTCAATTTCAATGACATATCAATAACTCATCCGGAAACCAGGCAATTTTTCGCATATCTTGCCAAAGCCTTTCATCAATGTGTCATGAAGTCGCAAGAGGACGGTCATCAAGTAGTGGGAAATTGTTCGGTTTAGTGTAAGAGCAAGTAAAGCATTTGAGGCATGACCTCTACGACGTTAAACTGCACGCGCTAATTATTTGACAACAGGAATATGGATCGTGACTAAAATCAAACTTCTGGCACTGGGTGTGTTCATCGCGACGTCAGCTGGCGCAGTGCACGCTGACGGGAAGTTAACGCTGGGGGCCGGCGTGGGCGTCGTCGAGCATCCTTATAAACAATATGATGCAGATGTTTACCCGGTACCTGTCATTAGTTATGAAAGTGATAACTTCTGGTTCCACGGTTTGGGTGGTGGCTACTACCTGTGGAATGATACCAACGACAAACTGTCCGTGACCGCTTACTGGTCGCCGATGTATTTCAAGCCGGGCGACAGCGACAATTCGCAGATGCGCAAGCTGGACCGCCGCAAATCCACCATGATGGCGGGTTTGAGCTACGTTCATAACACTCAGTACGGATTCCTGCGTACGACGCTGGCCGGCGATACGCTGGACAACAGCAATGGCATTACCTGGGATATGGCCTGGCTGTACCGTTATACCAACGGCAACCTGACCCTGACGCCGGGTATTGGCGTGGAGTGGAACAGCGACAATCAGAACGAATACTACTACGGCGTCTCGAAGCATGAGTCGAATCGCAGCGGCATGCGCAGCTACGATCCTGACAGCAGCTGGAACCCGTATCTGGAGCTGGCGGCGAACTATCGTTTCCTCGGCGACTGGAGCGTTTACGGTATTGCCCGTTACACTCGTCTGTCTGACGAAATCACCGATAGCCCGATGGTGGACAAATCCTGGAGCGGCCTGATTTCGACCGGGATCACCTATACCTTCTGACAGTGCACTTCCACAGACTTTTTTGTGCATCAAAACAGGGCGTCATGCCCTGTTTTGCTATACGGTGGTGCATCACATAGAGGAGATCATCGATGGCGCACACAACCTTACCTTTCGGCGATCAGCCAGCCGTACCGGTCATTGGTCTGGGAACCTGGTATATGGGCGAACAGCCGGACTCGCGTAAGCAAGAGATCGCTGCACTACAGGCGGGCATCGATCTTGGACTGACCCTTATTGATACCGCTGAGATGTATGCCGACGGGGGCGCGGAAGAGGTGGTCGGAGAGGCGCTACGCGGACGGCGCGATCGAGTGACGCTGGTGTCAAAGGTCTATCCGTGGAACGCTGGCGGGCAAAAAATGCAGGTTGCCTGTGAAGCCAGTCTGCGTCGTTTACAGACGGACTATCTGGACATGTACCTGCTGCACTGGCGTGGCGAATTCCCGCTACAGGAGACGGTCTCCGCGCTGGAAAGCCTGGTCCGGCAGGGGAAAATCCGCCGCTGGGGCGTGTCGAATCTCGATATTGATGATATGCAGGCGCTGTGGCGCGTCGATGGCGGCCAGCGCTGCGCCACCAATCAAGTGTTGTATCACCTTGCTTCGCGCGGAATTGAGCGGCAGTTGCTACCTTGGTGCCAGCAGCAACAGATGCCGGTGATGGCCTATTGTCCCCTGGCGCAGGCGGGGCGTTTGCGCCAGGGCCTGCTGAATGACCCCGTTGTAAACGAGATTGCCGATGCGCATCAGGCGACAGCGGCGCAAATTTTGCTGGCGTGGGCGATCGGGCATCCGGGAGTCCTGGCTATCCCGAAAGCGGCTTCGATACCGCATGTGGAACAAAATGCGGGCGCGTTGGCGATAACGCTTTCGGCGGATGAGCTGGCGCGACTGGATAACGCCTGGCCAAGGCCTGCGAAAAAGACACCGTTGGATATGGTCTAAAAAAACGCCCGACGGTTATCGGGCATTTTCGTTTACCGGTTTTGCGCGTTGATTAACGCTTCACAACGCGAATGGTCTGCGCCAGGCGAGTGGGTTTCTCTTCGCTGGCTTTCTGCGGCACGGTCACGCAGCAGGTTTCCACGCAAACAAAAGTTTTGTAGCCATCATCCGGCATATCGCCCATGCTGACGGAAAGCGCCGGGCCCGGGTTCCAGGCAACGACGTTACCGTGATGGCGATGGATCACGTCGATGTTGCGCTGCAGGACGTCATCATGAATCACGCTGCAGGCTTCGGCATTGAGATAAACGCGGTCGGTGCGGTCCGGAAAGGTCTGGATGCCGTCCTTCAGCACACCTTCTTCGGCATTCAGCACTTTATCGACATAGCGATCGCCAAGGCCGCTCACTTTGACTGCCGTGATATCGCCAACGTTGAAGTAGGTGTGCAGGGCGGAGGTGGTTTCAAACTCGCCGTGGGCTTCCAGTTCGATCTCGCAGGTCTTACCCAGCTTGAAGCGCGCATACAGCGTGAAGTCGTGAGGCCAGTATTTGCGGGTTTCGTCACTGCTCTGCAGTTCGAAGGTCAGCATCACGCCGTTTTCATCTTCGTCCTGACATTTTAGCGCCCATGGCAGGTTGCGTGCGAAACCGTGCGACGGCAGCCCCTGTTGCGCTGACGGACCGAACCATGGCCAGCAGATGGGTACGCCGCCGCGCAGGGCGACGCCGCTTTTAAATGGGGTATTGTTGCTCAACCACAAAACTTCTTCTTCACCGGCCGGTTGCCAGGAGAGCAGGTGAGCGCCCTGTAGGGCGACGGAAGCTTTTACCTGCGGGTGGTCAACGACGATAAGTTCAAGATCGTCCAGCTTGCGGCGGGAGAATGCAGGAGAAAGTTGTTCAATCACCGGGAGAGCAAAAATTTTATTAATCATTACGCCATCCTCTTTCAGGCAAAAAAAAGAGCGACCGAAGCCGCTCTTATTGATTACTTATTCATCTCAACTTATTTGGAGATGTGAGCAATCAGGTCCAGAACTTTGTTGGAGTAACCAGTTTCGTTGTCGTACCAGGAAACCAGTTTCACGAAGTTGTCGTTCAGTGCGATACCAGCTTTAGCATCGAACACGGAAGTGCAAACTTCGCCGTTGAAATCGGTAGATACAACGTCGTCTTCGGTGTAACCCAGAACGCCTTTCATTGCGCCTTCAGAAGCCGCTTTGATTGCTTTCTTGATTTCTTCGTAGGACGCTGCTTTTTCCAGACGAACGGTCAGGTCAACAACGGATACGTTCGGAGTCGGAACGCGGAACGCCATACCGGTCAGTTTGCCGTTCAGTTCTGGCAGTACTTTACCTACCGCTTTAGCAGCGCCGGTAGAGGACGGGATGATGTTCTGCGCTGCGCCGCGGCCGCCGCGCCAGTCTTTGTGAGACGGGCCATCAACGGTTTTCTGAGTTGCGGTAGTAGCGTGAACGGTGGTCATCAGGCCTTCAACGATACCGAAGTTGTCGTTGATGACTTTAGCCAGCGGAGCCAGGCAGTTGGTGGTGCAGGATGCGTTAGAAACGATGTCCTGGCCTGCGTAAGTGTCGAAGTTAGCGCCGCGAACGAACATCGGAGTGTTGTCTTTGGACGGGCCAGTCAGAACGACTTTTTTCGCGCCAGCGGTGATGTGTTTACGAGCGGTTTCGTCGGTCAGGAAGATACCGGTTGCTTCAGCAACAACGTCAACACCAACTTCATCCCATTTCAGGTTAGCCGGGTCACGTTCAGCGGTAACACGGATTTTTTTACCGTTAACGACCAGATGACCGTCTTTCACTTCAACGGTACCGTCGAAACGACCGTGAGTGGAGTCATACTTCAGCATGTAAGCCATGTACTCTGCGTCTAACAGGTCGTTGATTGCAACGATCTCGATGTCAGAACGTTTCTGAGCAGCACGGAAAACAATGCGACCGATACGGCCAAAACCGTTGATACCTACTTTGATAGTCATATATTCCACCAGCTATTTGTTAGTGAATAAAAGGTTGCCTGTAAAATTACAAAAACCTTACGCAGCGTCAAGCGGAATCGTGTCAATCATTGCGACAAATCAATCCTGAGCAGACCTTTGCGCGATTGATTTGCCTCACTCTCCCTTTGAGCCCAATTCCATATGGGGACTGCGTCCGGAATTTTAAAGGTCATATAAGATAAAAATGTGATTAGTATCACAATTATCTGGCTGCCTGATGGCATCGGATAAGTTTAGAACAAAAGTACAGGTTTCATTGTTAATGTTTTGTTAGAATCGACGGGTAAAGTTGCCCTTTCAAAGCGAGAAGTAATCACATGGCTAATAAACCATCTCCTGACGAGCTCAAACAAGAATTGAGCGAGATGCAGTTTTATGTGACGCAGAATCACGGTACCGAACCGCCGTTTACCGGACGGTTGCTGCATAACAAAAAAGACGGCATCTACCACTGCCTGGTCTGCGATGCGCCGCTATTTCACTCACAATCCAAGTATGACTCCGGCTGCGGCTGGCCGAGCTTCTATGAGCCGGTGAGCGACGACGCGATTCGTTATCTCAATGATTACTCCCACGGGATGCAGCGTACTGAAATTCGCTGTGGCAATTGCGATGCGCACCTGGGGCATGTCTTCCCGGATGGCCCGCAGCCGACCGGCGAGCGTTTTTGCGTCAATTCGGCCTCTTTAAGCTTCACCGATGAGCAAAACGGCGAGCGAACTAAAGGCTAAGAAACGATTCAGCAAATTATTCCAAGACGGATGAGCAGAAGATGGATATCGAGCAAATTATTGCCAGTATGACGCCGGAACTGTACCAACGTTTAGCCACCGCGGTGGAGTTAGGAAAATGGCCGGACGGCGTTGCGCTGACCCCGGAACAAAAAGAAAACAGCATGCAGCTGGTGATGTTGTGGCAGGCGCGCAACAACACGGATGCGCAGCATATGACCATCGACACCAACGGTCAGATGGTGATGAAGAGCAAACAGCAATTGAAAGAGGATTTCGGTATCTTGCCGAAGCCGATTGCGACGTTCAAACCGCAGTAATCTGCTGCACTGAGCGCCCGGTTTAACCGGGCGGCTCTTTAAGTCACCCCGGTCGCGCAGTGCTTCCGGGGTGTGTGTTTTACTGCGTCTTGATACCTAGCGACTCGGCCAGTTGTCGGGCAAGCTGGTTTTTGTCATCTGCGCCATATTCCCAGAACATGCCGCCCGCTAACCCTTTGCTCTTGATGTAATCGGCTTTGATCGCCACCGAACGTGGATTCTCGTAGGACAGGGCGAAAAGCGCTTTGCCATCGGCAGAGTTTACCGATAACCACGGCACCTTCGCTTCGTCATCCCAGTGCTCAGTAAAGCGTTTCTGCGGATCGTTGAGCAGTTTGGCAACAATATCGTTGTATTTCACATAGGTATCTTTGCTCAGGTCATAACCCAGCGATTTAAACAACTCGATTTGCTGCGCCCCGAAGTAAGGCTGGGTAGCCGGGTTTTTCTGCGCGTCTGGCTTACTCCAGTCAATCCCTGGCTCGACGGCACGTTTCGGTACCCGGCCATAGAAACCAATGCCGAGATTCATCTGGCTGGGTTTGAGGCCAGCAGCCAGATAGTTATTTACCACAAAATCGGCGCTGTATTTATCCGCTGCGGCGACGGTCGGCCAATGGCGGGA
Organism: Klebsiella sp. CN_Kp097; assembly: GCF_040064495.1. Taxonomy (NCBI): domain Bacteria; kingdom Pseudomonadati; phylum Pseudomonadota; class Gammaproteobacteria; order Enterobacterales; family Enterobacteriaceae; genus Klebsiella; species Klebsiella sp. CN_Kp097. The sequence continues at coordinate 28,600 of NZ_JBEAIL010000007.1, forward strand.
GTCATACAGATTTGAGTTGAAATATTGCGTGCCGTAGGCCATGTCGTAGGTCATCAGATTGATATAGTCCAGCAGTGGGGCGACGGCTTTCACGTCGACCCAGCTTTTTGGACTTTCAACATTGGCGCCAACGGCGATGGTCACCAGTTTCTTAGTGCCAACGGCGGCACGTAGTTCTTTCAGCAACGCGGTAAAGTTATCGCGATCCGCCGGCTGGCTGGCCACCAATCCCCAGGCGCCGTTAACCGGAAATTCCCAGTCAAGATCGATGCCATCAAGGCCATATTGGTCAATGACCTGCTGAACCGAACGGATAAATACCGCTCGGCTTTCCGGCGTGGCCGCCGCGCCGGAAAATCCACGCGCGCCCCAACCGCCAACGGAGAGCAGAACTTTCAGATCGGGATTTTGCTGACGTAACGCCGGCAGTTTTTGTAAATCCGCCTGTACTTTTGGCGACAGCCAGATTTGATGGAGATGCTCAGGATCTTTCAGCGCCTCGTTGGTCTCGTCTTTTTCATCGTTGTAGATAAGCCCGAACGAGTAGTTAAGGTGGGTTATTTGTCGGACATCCAGCTTGTCTATATCGCCGCCGGGGCCTGCGGTGACGTCGCCGCCGCCGTTGAAGTAGCCGACCGACATGAAAGATTGCGCGGAAACGACAGAGGCGCAGAGCAGGGGTAATGCTGCCAGCAAGGGCAAAAGTTTCATCGGAGTTCCTCTTTGACAATAAAAAAAAATGCACACGCCACGGAAATGGCGTGGCGAAAAAACAGCCTGTCTACAGTATCAGCCCTTATCCGGGGAAACTGCGAGACAGCTCAATTTATCGAGGTCAACGAGGCGGTAAATACCGCCCGGCGTGAGGTGCGCCGGGCGTGAGGTCAGGGCTGGGTTTCCAGCCAGTCATCAAGGGTGTAGAGCGTAGCTCCGGCGGCGGCCATTTCCATAAAGGCAACGGCGCTGTCCTGCGGCTGCAGGTTGACGCCGCGACAGCCGTCGGTGATCACGTTGACGGTGTAGCCCAAATCCAGCGCATCAAGCACGGTAAACTTAACGCAGTAATCCGTCGCGAGGCCGAGAATATTCAGCTCCGTCACGCCGTGCGCGCGCAGCCAGCCATCCAATTCGGTTTTCTGCCTGTGACCGTTGTCGAAAAACGCGCTGTAGCTGTCGATTACCGGATTTTGCCCTTTATGAAACACGGCGTTAATAGCCTGCTGTTTGAGTAGCGGGTGCAGCGCGGCGCCATCGCTATGCTGCACGCAGTGATCGGGCCAGAAAGTCTGCGGCAGGCCATCAAGCTCGCCCTGAGCATAGGGTTCCGCCTGATGCTGACTGGCAAAGCTACCATGGTTGGCCGGATGCCAGTCCTGGCTTGCGATGATGGCGTCGCCGCGCGCCAGGCTCCAGTCGATCAGCTGATTTGCGATATCAATGGTGCTGTCGCCTTCGGGGACGGCGAGTGCGCCGCCAGCGCAGAAATCGTTTTGCAGGTCGACCAATAGCAGCGCGCGGTGGCTCATAGCATGTTCCTTATTCATCGGGGGTCAGCTCGCCGCGCAGGTTTTGCTGCATGGCGTTTCGAATGGCCGCACCATCAAGGTTCTGACTGAGCAGATAGTGTAGCTTTGTCAGCGTCGCTTCCACGGTCATATCAAAACCACTAATGACTCCGGCCTGCGCCAGCGCGTTGCCGGTGGCATAGCCACCCATATTCACCTTACCCGACATGCATTGCGTCAGGTTCACCACCACAATACCGCGCTGGCTGGCTTCCGCCAGGACCTGAATAAACTCGCCGTTCTGCGGCGCATTGCCTACGCCATAGGAGCGCAGGATCAGCGCTTTCACCGGCTGACGCAGGAAATTACGCACCACATCGGCAGAAATCCCAGGATAGATAGTGACCACGCCGATAGGCTGCGGCGTAATGGGGTGGACGATCAGCTCGCCCTTTCCGTGCGGCGCGGGCGAGGTACCGAGACGGCGGATATGGATGCCGGCTTCCAGCAGCGGCGCCAGGTTTGGCGAAGCAAAGGCATCAAAACCGTCTGCGTGGGCCTTGGTCGTGCGGTTGCCGCGATACAGACGATTATTGAAGAATAGCGAAACTTCATTGATCGGGTAGTTGGCGGCGACATACAGCGCATTGAGCAAATTGATTTGCCCATCGGAACGCAGCTCGGCTAGCGGGATTTGTGACCCTGTCACAATGACCGGCTTACCTAAGTTCTCCAGCATGAACGACAGCGCCGAAGCGGTGAAGGCCATGGTATCGGTGCCGTGCAGGATAACGAAACCATCGTATTGGTCGTAGTGGTCGCGAATGTCGTCAGCGATATGCTGCCAGTCTTCCGGCGTCATATCAGACGAGTCCATCAACGGCGCATATTCATGAATAGTAAAGTCCGGCATCTCCGGGCGGTGGAACTCGGGCATCAGCGCCAGCTGACGCTGCAGGTGGCCGGAAACGGGGATATAACCGTGATCGGAGCGCTGCATACCGATGGTCCCACCGGTGTAGGCAACGTAAATCGATTTCTTTTGCATAGCATCGCTTAGGTTGGACGTGAACAGGCGCAGTATAAAGTGGCAGGCAAAAAAATAAAGCGCTAACCCTGGGAGTTGCAGAGAAGCGCTTGAATTTAATGTCGTTGAAACGCAGCCCCACGGCGGGGGCAGACGGGGGATTAACGAATATTGGCGCAGGTCAGACAGAAGGCATAGCGATTCTGCGGATCGTTAAATGCCGCCAGTTTATCGCTTTCCGTTTTCACAACGTCCGCGGCTGCCACAACCGGCGCAGGCAGGTATGCTTGAATCGCGGCCGGCAGAGCCGCGCGCACTGAACCGGTCAGGCTATCCATCACCATCGCGAAGAACGTGGGTTCTTCCTGGTACCAGGTGATATGCCACTGTTTCAGTTTCGCCAGCTCCGCGGCTTTCGCCACCGCATCGTCGAAATCGCCGAGGCTATCTACCAGACCATTGGCCTTGGCGTCTTCACCGGTCCAGACGTGGCCTTGCGCGATTTGGTCAATCTTCTCCGGCGTGCTCTTACGCGCATTAGCCACCAGGGTGATAAAGCGCTTATAGCCATTTTCGATGCTCAGCTGTATTAACTGCTGCACTTCCGGCGGTAGCGATTTGGTGGTTGAGACATCGGCCAGTGGCGAAGTGGCGACGCCATCGGTATGAACGCCAATCGAACCGAGCGTATTTTCCACCGTGTTAATCACGCCGAAGATACCGATGGAGCCGGTGAGGGTGCTCGGGTTCGCCACGATGTAATCCGCCGGGGTGGAGATCCAGTAACCGCCGGATGCCGCCATGCCGCCCATTGAGACCACCACCGGTTTACCCGCCGCTTTCGCCGCCGCCAGCTCTTCGCGGATGACCTCCGAGGCGCTGACGCTGCCGCCCGGGCTGTTGACGCGCAGGACGATCGCTTTTACTTTCGGATCCAGGCGCGCGTCGCGGATTTGCGCCGCGGTGGTGTCGCCGCCGACGTTACCCGGCGTTTCCTCACCGTCCATGATGGCGCCATTAGCAAAGATAACCGCAACCGCCGAACCCTGTTCAGTTGGCGCTTTGACGTTGTAATCGTAGTAGCTGATGGCGCGATAGTTGTTATCCGCTTTGCTCCAGCCAAACTGCTTAGTCAGCGCTTTTTCCACTTCCGTCGAGGTGGCCAGCTCGTCGACCAGCTTGTTATCCAGCGCGTATTTCGCGGTATCGCCATCAACTTTACGCAGGCCGTCGATCACGCCCTGAGCGCCGGGGAACAGCTGCTGCGCGGTGATCTGGCGGTTAGCGGCAATGGTGTTGAGATAGTTCTGCCACAGTTCGCCGATCCAACGGCTGTCCGCTTCACGCGCAGCCGGCGACATGTCGTCGCGAATAAATGGCTCGACGGCGGATTTGTAAGTACCGACGCGGAAAACGTGGGTCGAGACTTTCAGTTTATCCAGCAGCGACTTGTAATACAGGCCGTTGGTGGCAAAGCCGTGCAGGTCGACTTCACCCTGCGGCGAGAGCCAAATTTTATTGGCGAAACTCGCCAGATAGTATTGTCCCTGGGTGTAGCTGCTGCCAACGGCATATACCGGTTTACCGCTGTCGCGGAACTCGCGTAGCGCTTTACCGATATACTGCATCGAGGGCTGATCGCCGCCGACGAAGTTTTTCAGATCCAGTACGATACCGGTGATATTACGGTCGTCTTTCGCCTGGCGAATCGTCTGTACGATATCGAACAGCGAGTTCTCCTGCAGACGATCGGAACTGGCGCCGAACAGCTGGCGGCCGATGACCCCGAGCTTGCTGCTGGCGGAAGGCTTATCAACGACCACGCCGGTGATGTCCATCAGCAGCGCGCCGCGTGCGGTATGTTCCGCGGTGCTGCTGCTAAACTGTGCCCAGATGCCGACGCAAATCAGCACTAAAACCAGGAACACCAGGTTCAGCGCGAATTGGCGAATGAAATTGAGTATTCGCCATGTCCATTTAAAAAATCCGGCAAGAAATCGCCAAAGGGTTCGCATGTATTCTCCCTAATATTTTGATGATGGGTCAGCCGCAGGGGCTGCCGCGTCTGGCTATCCTAAAGAGAGTGCCGACGCTTGTCAGCAGGAATCACCCATCGGGCTGTAACAAAATCCACGCGCATGTTAATTTTATGCAAAATGACATCACAGGAGTTACACAGATGGATGCTCTCGAACTACTGGTAAATCGCCGCAGCGCGTCGCGCCTGACCGATCCGGCTCCGGCTGGTGAACAGCTGGAAAATATCCTTCACGCGGGGATGCGTGCGCCGGATCACGGCACGTTACAACCGTGGCGGTTCTTTATTATTGCCGATGATGGCCGCGAACGCTTTAGCCAACTGCTGGAAAAAGGGGCGATGGCCGCCGGGCAGGATGAAAAAGCCATTGAAAAAGCACGTAATGCGCCGTTCCGTGCGCCGTTGATTATCGCGGTAGTCGCACGCTGCGAAGAACATCCGAAGGTACCGCTGTGGGAACAGGAGATGTCCGCGGGATGTGCGGTGATGGCGATGCAAATGGCCGCAGTGGCTCAGGGCTATAACGGTATCTGGCGTAGCGGTGCGTTAACCGAGAGTCCGGTTGTCCGCGAAGGCTTTGGCTGCCGCGAACAGGACAAAATTGTCGGTTTCCTCTACCTTGGCACGCCGCAGTTAAAAGCATCAACCACGTTTACGCGTCCGGATACCGCGCCGTTCGTCACGCGCTTCTGAGTCAGTGCTTGTTACGCCGGTGGCGCTGCCGCTTACCGGGGCTACAGCGCTGTGCGATTTAGTAGCCCGGAGAAGGCGCAGCGCGCCGCCTCCGGGAGTTCAACGGCGATGACGTTACTTCTGCGTTTTGGCGAATTCATCCTTTGCTTTCTGCAACTGCTGTTGGAAGGCCGGGTTGGTATGCAGGGTCGCCACCACCGCCGAGCCGACTATCCGCGCCGCATCGACGTCGCTCTGCCAATGATAGCCGCAGATAACCCGGCTTTCGCCCAACTCATAGCCGCGTTTGAGAATTTCGTTTTGCCGCTGCGGATTGATCTCCGCCAGTACTAGCGCGGTTGCCCAACCGATAGAGGTATGACCGGAAGGGTAAGATCCGTTTTTCGACAGCTTGTCCTGCTCGGTAGTGTTACAGGTTGAAACGCCGTAGAACGCAAACGGGCGAATGCGCATATATTTCTCTTTCGCGCTGCGGGTGGCCAGATCGCCGGCATCCTCAATCATATTTGTCAGCAGCTTATGTAACTGCGGCGCGTCTTTTTCGGTGATGGGCGAACCAAAAGCGCTGGAGAAGGCATTCGCGACGCCGCCGGCGCTCAGGTTAGCATCTTCAGCCGCCAGCTTGCCGCGTTCGGTATTGCGCAGCAGCCGTCCTTTCTCATACATCGCCTGATCGTTTAAAAATGCGATGCTGCCAACTTCCGGCGGCGGCGGCAACAGCGCCAGGCTATCGATGGCCTGTGCATTTTTCAGATAATAGAGATCCGGTTTGGTGGTCGCATCATTGCCGGCAGGGACCAGCGCGAAAGCGTTAACGGAAAACAGGCTGGCGAGGCAGAGGGCGAGAACGCGCTTTTTCATCTACATTTCCTTACGGTGTTATATGTCCAGAACAATGGTTTTGTTTTTAGTCACATTTTTGTCATCTGTAAGTAAAAGTTAAAATGGCGTTGAAAAAATTGTTCGGTATCGCAAAAACGCATATTTGTCTGCTTAATGAGCAACCACTCGCGATTTCGGACTGTCGCACTTATCACCTTGCCGTTTGGGCGCTACCATAGCGGGATTGCAATGACAGGAGATGTCCATGAGCGAGCAAGCTATTCGTTTAACGCAATACAGCCACGGAGCCGGTTGCGGTTGTAAAATTTCCCCTAAAGTGCTGGAAACCATTCTGCATAGCGAGCAGGCGAAGTTTGTCGACCCGAACCTGCTTGTCGGCAACGAAACCAGCGACGATGCGGCGGTCTATGATCTGGGTAACGGGACGTCGATCATCAGCACCACCGATTTTTTCATGCCGATCGTCGATAATCCTTTTGATTTTGGCCGTATCGCGGCGACTAACGCCATCAGCGACATTTTCGCCATGGGCGGCAAACCGATTATGGCGATTGCGATACTTGGCTGGCCAATCAACACGCTGGCGCCGGAGATTGCTCGCGAAGTGGTTGAAGGCGGGCGTTTTGCCTGCCAGCAGGCCGGGATTGCGCTGGCGGGCGGTCACTCCATCGATGCGCCGGAACCGATTTTCGGGCTCGCGGTGACCGGCGTGGTGCCAACCGAACGTATCAAGAAAAACAGCACCGCGCAGGCGGGCTGCAAGCTGTATCTGACCAAACCACTGGGTATTGGCGTGCTGACTACCGCCGAGAAGAAATCGTTGCTGAAGCCGGAACATCAAGGGCTGGCGACGGAAACCATGTGCCAGATGAACCTTGCCGGCGCCGCATTTGCCAATATCGAAGGGGTAAAAGCGATGACCGACGTCACCGGTTTCGGCCTGCTGGGGCATCTCAGCGAAGTCTGCCGCGGCGCGGGCGTTCAGGCGCAACTAAACTACGCCGATATCCCTAAACTCCCGGGCGTTGAAGCTTACATTGCCGCCGGAGCGGTGCCGGGCGGCACCGGACGCAACTTTGCCAGCTACGGTCATTTGATGGGCGAGATGCCGGCGGAATGGCGCGATCTGCTGTGCGATCCGCAAACTTCCGGCGGCCTGCTGCTGGCGGTCACGCCGGAAGCCGAAGCCGAAGTCCAGGCCGCTGCCGCGGAATTTGGCATTAAGCTTGCCGCCATTGGCGAGCTGGTCACCGCCCGCGGCGGGCGTCCAATGATCGAGATCCGTTGATTAGATGCGGTTGTTTATTGCAGAAAAACCGAGTCTCGGTCGCGCTATCGCCGATGTGTTGCCGAAACCGCATCGCAAAGGCGATGGCTTTATTGAGTGCGGCAACGGGCAGGTGGTCACCTGGTGTATCGGTCACCTGCTGGAGCAGGCGCAGCCGGATGTTTACGACGGACGCTACGCGCGCTGGAACCTGCTCGATCTACCTATCGTTCCGGAAAAGTGGCAACTGCAACCAAAACCGTCGGTCACGAAACAGCTGAACGTCATCAAGCGCCTGCTTGGCGAGGCGCAGGAAGTGGTTCACGCGGGCGACCCGGATAGAGAAGGGCAACTGCTGGTCGATGAGGTGCTGGACTACCTGCAGCTGGCGCCGGAAAAGCGCCAGCAGGTGCAGCGTTGCCTGATTAACGACCTCAACCCACAGGCGGTTGAGCGGGCGATTAACCGCCTGCGCGCGAATAGCGAGTTTGTCCCGCTATGCGTGTCGGCGCTGGCCCGCGCTCGCGCCGACTGGCTGTATGGCATCAACATGACCCGCGCCTACACCATTCTCGGGCGTAATGCCGGCTATCAGGGGGTGTTGTCGGTTGGCCGCGTACAGACGCCGGTGTTGGGGCTGGTGGTGCGTCGCGATGAAGAGATCGAGAACTTCGTCGCCAAAGATTTCTTTGACGTCAAAGCGCATATTGTCACCCCGCAAGACGAGCGGTTTATCGCTACCTGGGTGCCAAGCGAAGCCTGCGAACCCTATCAGGATGAAGAGGGGCGTTTATTGCATCGCCCGCTGGCCGAGCATGTGGTTAAACGCATTGAAGGCCAGCCGGCAATCGTGACCGGCTATAACGATAAGCGCGATTCCGAACCGGCGCCGCTACCGTTTTCGCTGTCGGCGTTACAGATCGAAGCGGCCAAACGTTTCGGCTTCAGCGCCCAGAACGTGCTGGATATCTGCCAGAAGCTGTATGAGACCCACAAACTGATAACCTATCCGCGCTCGGATAGCCGCTACCTGCCGGAGGAACATTTTGCCGGCCGCCATGCGGTACTGAATGCGATTAGCGTCCATGCGCCGGATCTGCTGCCGCAGCCGGTGATGGATCCGGAGATCCGCAACCGCTGTTGGGATGATAAAAAGGTCGATGCGCACCACGCCATTATCCCGACCGCGCGCAGCAGTCAGGTCAAACTCAACGATAACGAAGAGAAGGTATACAACCTGATCGCTCGTCAGTATCTGATGCAGTTCTGCCCGGATGCGGTGTTCCGCAAGTGCCAGATTGACCTGGATATTGCTAACGGCAAATTTGTCGCCAAGGCGCGCTTCCTCGCCGAAGCGGGCTGGCGCGCGCTGCTTGGTAACAAAGAGCGCGACGAAGAGAACGACGGTACGCCGCTGCCGGTGGTCGCCAAAGGCGATGAGCTATTGTGCGAAAAAGGTGAAGTGGTGGAGCGACAAACCCAGCCGCCGCGCCACTTTACCGACGCGACGTTACTGTCGGCGATGACCGGTATTGCCCGCTTTGTGCAGGATAAAGAACTGAAAAAGATCCTCCGCGCAACCGACGGTCTGGGGACGGAAGCGACCCGCGCCGGGATTATTGAGCTGCTGTTTAAGCGCGGTTTCCTGAATAAAAAGGGGCGCTATATCCACTCATCGGATGCCGGTCGGGCGCTAATCCATTCTCTGCCGGAAATGGCCGCGCGCCCGGATATGACCGCCCACTGGGAATCGGTATTGACGCAAATCAGCGAAAAACAGTGCCGCTATCAGGACTTTATGCAGCCGCTGGTGGGGACGCTGTTCCAGCTTATCGATCAGGCGCGGAGCACGCCGGTGCGCCAGTTCCGCGGGCTGGTCGCGCCAGGCGGAGCGAAAAAGTCGTTTAGTAAAGGGAAAGGCAAGCCGAAAGGGAAAAAGCCGGAGGCGGACATCGCGCCGGAAAGTCCGCAATAATTTTCTTCGCCCCTCGCCACGAGGGGCTTAGCTAAAACGCACTTCCGCCTGAGGGCGCTTAACCCGGATGAGGGTTTTCCCACATATCATTTCTGCCTCCCTGCTCTAAAATAGGGTTATTGATGTTAAAGAAGGGATAAAAAGGAAAAGATGATGAGCGAACAAATCAGTAAACAACCGCAAGTTGACCACGCTGAAGAGAATGCTTTTTTCCCTTCAGCCTACTCCCTTAGTCAGTTTACCAGCCCGGTGTCCGATCTCAGCGGCGCTGATTATGCATCAGGGTATCGCGGGCGGCGGAAAGTGCTGGTTATCGCCGCCGATGAACGTTACCTGCCTACCGATAACGGCACGCTTTTTTCGACCGGTAATCATCCGGTAGAGACGCTGCTGCCGATGTACCATCTGCACGCCGCAGGTTTCGATTTTGATATTGCGACGCTCTCCGGGCAAATGGTCAAGTTCGAATACTGGGCGATGCCGCGCGAAGACCAAAAGATTATGCCGTTCTTCGAGCGTTATCTGCCGCAGTTCCGCCAGCCGCTGGCGCTTTCAGATGTTGTGGGGCAACTGGGGGCTGATAGCGACTATGCGGCGGTATTTATTCCCGGCGGCCACGGTGCGCTTATCGGCCTGCCGGAGAGCGAAGCCGTCGCCGAAACGCTGCGCTGGGCGCTGCGGCACGATCGGTTTGTGATTTCGCTCTGTCACGGCCCGGCGGCGTTTCTCGCATTACGTCATGGGGAGAATCCGTTAAACGGTTATGCCATTTGCGCGTTTCCGGATGCTGCCGATAAACAAACGCCGGATATCGGCTATATGCCCGGTCACCTGACCTGGTATTTTGGCGAAGCGCTGAAAGCGATGGGGCTGGAAATCGTAAACAGCGATATTAAAGGTCGTGTGCATCAGGATCGTAAAGTGCTGACCGGGGACAGTCCTTTTGCGGCAAATGCGCTCGGTCAACTGGCGGCAAAAGCGTTGCTCGACGAATATGCAAAGTAACAGCAATCTGATGAGGGGGAGCAGTGAAATATATCTCAATTAGTCACCCGGGCGGCCCGGAGGTTCTTCAGATTGGTGAAGGCGACATCCCTTCGGTTGGTGATAACGACGTCCTGATCCAGGTGAAAGCCGCTGGCGTCAATCGGCCGGATATCTTACAGCGGCAGGGCGTTTATCCGATGCCGGAAGGAGTAACGCCGATACCCGGGCTGGAAGTCGCTGGAGTGGTCGCGGCGGTAGGAGCGCAGGTGACGGATTTTCATCCCGGCGATAAAGTTTGCGCTCTGACCAACGGTGGCGGCTATGCGGAGTATTGCGCGGTGCCGGCGGGGCAAACGTTGCCAATACCGCCTGGGCTGAGTTTTAGCGAAGCGGCGGCGATACCTGAAACTTTCTTTACCGTGTGGGCCAACCTGTTTCAGATGGGCAGGGCGCAACCTCATGAAAGCGTGCTGATTCACGGCGGGGCCAGCGGCATCGGAACAACGGCGATCCTGCTGTGTCATGAGTTAGGTATGAAAGTCTATACCACCGTCGGGCAGGAAGAAAAAGTGGCGGCGCTGCGTCCTTATGCCACGGCTATCAATTACAAAACCGATGATTTCGCTGAGAAAATCAATCAGCTGACCGATGGTAAAGGCGTCGACGTTATTCTCGATATCGTGGGTGGCCCCTATTTTAATCGTAATCTGGAACTGCTGAAGCGAGATGGGCGGCTGGTGATTATTGGCTTTATGGGCGGGCGAATCGCCCATGATGTTGATATTCAAACCTTGATGCTCAAGCGCGCGACCGTGACCGGTTCAACGATGCGCGGACGAAGCGCGGAAGAAAAAAGGCAGATCGCTCAGGCGCTACAGCGCCATGTCTGGCCTCTGCTGTCGCAGGGTAAATGTAAACCGCTGATTTACGCCAGCTATCCGATGGCTGAAATCGCGCATGCGCATGCCTGCCTCGATAGCGGTAATCACCTGGGGAAAGTGGTGATTACCATGGAGTAGCGTTGATATCCCCGACGCCGGGCGTCGGGGATAAAGACACAGATTAAATTACACCCTGCGCCAGCATGGCGTCAGCGACCTTGACGAAGCCGGCGATATTGGCGCCGCGGACATAGTTGGTCTGCTTCTCTTCACCGCCGTATTCGACGCAGGCGTGGTGAATATCCAACATGATGTGATGCAAACGCGCATCTACTTTCTCCGCTTTCCAGCCCATACGCGCGGCGTTTTGCGCCATTTCAAGGCCGGATGTGGCGACGCCGCCGGCGTTGGCAGCTTTGCCCGGCGCGAACAGCACGCCAGCATCGAGGAACAGATCGGTGGCGGCAATGGTGGTGGGCATGTTGGCGCCTTCGGCAACCGCTTTAACGCCATTGGCGATCAGCATTTGCGCGGCATCGACGTCCAGTTCGTTCTGGGTCGCGCACGGCAGCGCAATATCTACCGGCACTGACCACGGCTGCTGGCCTTCGAGGTAGGTCAGACCGAATTCGCGCGCGTAATCGGCAACGCGACCGTGGCTGCGCTCTTTAATGTCGATCAGACGGGCCAGTTTTTCTTTAGTGAAGCCGGCTTCGTCTACCACCGTACCGTTGGAATCGGAAGCGGTAATGACGCGCGCGCCGAATTCCATGGCTTTCTCAATGGCGAACTGCGCCACGTTGCCGGATCCGGATACCGCGACGCGCATCCCTTCGAAGCCCAGGCCGTGGCGCTTGAGCATCGCTTCTGTAAAGTAAACCAGACCGTAACCGGTAGCCTCCGGGCGGATGAGACTGCCGCCGAAGGAGAGACCTTTGCCGGTGAAGACGCAGGCGCTATTGTTGGAAAGCTTGCGCATCATGCCGGCCATAAAGCCGACTTCGCGGCCGCCAACGCCGATGTCGCCCGCCGGAACGTCGGTGTCCGGGCCGAGGTGACGATACAGTTCCGTCATCAAGGCCTGGCAGAAGCGCATCACTTCGCCGTCGCTTTTACCTTTCGGGTCGAAATCGCTGCCGCCTTTACCGCCGCCCATCGGCAGCGTGGTGAGGGCGTTTTTGAAGGTCTGTTCGAAGCCCAGGAACTTAAGGATCGACAGGTTGACCGACGGGTGGAAGCGCATGCCGCCTTTGTATGGGCCAATCGCGGAGTTGAACTGCACGCGCCAGGCGCGGTTAACCTGCACCTGATTGCGATCGTCAACCCAGACGACGCGGAACTGGATGACGCGCTCCGGTTCGACCAGGCGTTCCAGCAAATTGAGCTGACGATAGCGCGGATTCTGTTCAAGGAACGGCCACAGAGTGGTCATCACTTCGCGGACGGCTTGGGCGAATTCAGTTTGATGCGGGTCGCGCTGTTGAACGCGGGCGAGAAAACTTTCCAGAGTACACGCCTGATCCATAGATGTAATTTCCCCTTACGGTTGTGGATGCTTGTTATTTTTTATACACGGCCTTGAAAAAGCCGATTTTCCGACTATAACACCGGAAATAGTTAGGCTGACAAGGAAAAATTGAGCGCGGAGAAAAATTTATAATCCGACAAGGGTCATAACTAAAAACGATGACCCAGGCCGAAGATGGGAGGCGAAACTAACCTGCCTGTTGAGCGATAAAGGCATTCAGCAGAGGAATATCCGCCGGCGCCAGATCAAATTCTAATGCTTGCGACGGCGTACACCAGCGCAGTTCGCTATGGTAATGAGCGACCGGTTCACCGCTAAACTCGCCAATCCACCAGGCATGCAGGTGGATCAAACGTCCGGAGACTTCCCGTTGATGGCTGGCGATATAGCGGGTTGGCCTCGCAACGATAGCCAACTCCTCTTCCAGTTCGCGCGCTAACGCCTGCGGCTGGCTTTCGCCATGTTCGACTTTGCCGCCGGCGAACTCCCACAGCCCAGGCTGATCGGCATGCGGCGGGCGCTGCGCCAGCAGGATTTTACCGTCGCGTTCGATAATCGCGGCGACAACATCAATGATTTTTTGCATAGTTGTCCTGAATCATTCAAATACCGGCCTTGCTTATAATGGCGTATTATCTCCGTCTTTCCCCTGTACCGACAACCTTTTAGCCTGATGGAGCGTCACCGTGCTTGATAGCCGCCTGCATCCCCGATTGAAGCCCGTCCTGAATGCCATCGCCCGCGGGCTCGATCGTCCGGGGATCTCCCCTGACGGCCTGACGCTTTTCGGTTTTGCTATCGGCGTGCTGGCGCTGCCGTTTCTGGCGCTCGGCTGGTACGGCGCCGCGCTGGCGGCCATTGTGCTGAACCGGTTGCTGGATGGCCTGGATGGCGCGCTGGCGCGGCGGCGTGGTCTCACCGACGCCGGCGGATTTCTGGATATCTCGCTCGATTTTTTGTTTTACGCGCTGGTGCCGTTCGGTTTTATTGTTGCCGACCCGGCGCAAAATGCGCTGGCGGGCGGCTGGCTGCTGTTTGCGTTTATCGGCACCGGCAGCAGTTTCCTGGCGTTTGCGACACTCGCGGCAAAGCATCAAATTGCCAATCCGGGCTATGCGCATAAATCATTTTATTATCTTGGCGGGTTGACTGAAGGAACGGAGACAATCCTGCTATTTGTGCTGTGTTGCCTGTTTCCGGCGCACTTCACCTGGCTGGCGTGGTGTTTCGGCGCGTTATGCTGGCTGACGACCTTCACCCGTATCTGGAGCGGCTACCTGACGCTGAGGGAGGCGCAAAGCCACAACCTCCCTCAGTAGGCGGATTATTTGCTGCTGTCCGGGCCGCGTTCGCCGGTGGCTACCGGATTTTGCGGATTACCGCTCCATTCGTACCAGCCGCCGTCGTAAACGGAGACGTTTTTCCAGCCCATCGCTCTGGCATACATGAAGGTCTCTGAGGCGCGCCAGCCTGTGCCACAGTAAAACGAGACCTGCTGGTTGGGCAGAATGTTCCACTGTTTCCACATCGCCGCGATATCGTCGGCGCTGCGCATGGTGCCGTCCGGATTATGGAAGTCTTCCATATGGGTGGAATCGCTGCCGGCATGACCCCAGCGGGCGCCAGCAATATCGCCCTTCGGCTTGATGTAGCTATAGCCGCTGGTGGTGCCGATAAATTCCGGCCACGAGCGGACGCTGACCAGCGAAGCATCCTGCCGGTGTAGTAACCCACGCGCCTGTTCGGTATCGAGCATTAACTGCGGCTGACCGGGGATCGGCGCGCCGAAATCCGTCACCGTTTTTTCTTTCGCTGGCATGCCGCGCTCGACCGGCAGATTCGCATCGGACCAGCTTTTCCAACCGCCGTCGAGCAGGCGGACATCTTTCACCCCAGCATACAGCATGATCTGCGCGACGCGCGCGGCGGCGTAGACGTCGCGGCCGTACAGAATCACCGTGGTGTCATGGCGAATACCGTGTTTAGCCAGCATCGCTTTTAGCTGTTCATCGGACACTTTGTTCCACAGCGGCTCGCTTTCCACTTCATTGGTATCGATATAACCGGCGCCGGGAATGTGATTCAGCAGATAAAATTTCGGCGCGCCCCAGGCCACTTCAAACAGTTTCCAGTCGCCCTGCGGGGCGGCGGTAACGGTTTTACCTTGCTGTAAATCGTGGATCCACTGCGGATATACCAGCTGCTCAAAGTGCGGCAGCTTCTGCAGGCGCTCGCCCTGACTGAAGGCGTCGCTAAGCGTGCTGAGTTTGGTGAATCCGGCTTCTTTCAGGCGCGCCGCAACCCTGGCGTTATCGTCAGCGCCACCGTATAACGCGATTGGCGTATCGGCCTGCAGCCGGTGCTGAGTAGCCCATGCGCGCAGTTGTTCGTCGCTCATTGCGCCAAGCCAGGTAGCGGAGAGGTTTAGCGCCTGCGGTTCATGGCCCTGTGGGCCGTTGGCGCTTTGCGGCCAACCGTTATAGAAAGCGCTGAGGCGGGTATCTATCGCTACGCCGTGCTGCTGTTGCAGCGTTGAAAAGTCCAGCGTTGGCATGGTATCAGCGGCGAAAGTAGAGGAAGCAGCAAGCCCCATGAGCAGGGCGAGTGCGGTCAATTGAGAAACACGTTTCATCGAAATGCCCGACGGTAGAAAGAGGAGGGCTCATTCTCTGCTCCTGATAAGGGAATTTCTTTGCGATAACGCAGGTTAGGCGGAATTTGCCTGCCAGGCGGCAATATTAATACAGCGTCCGCCCGGTGGGAGATCCTGGCTGTCGTGAGTCACCAGGACCGCCGGGATTGCCAGCCGGTCAATTTCCGCAAACACCCACTGGCGAAAATCGGCGCGAAGTTCTGCATCCAGGCGATTAAAAGGCTCATCCAGCAGCAGCGCTTGCGGCCTCGCCAGCAGGGCGCGCAGCAGGCTGACGCGCGCGCGCTGTCCGCCGGAGAGCGTGGCCGGATCGCGCGAGGCGAACCCCGGCATGCCAGCGCGCGCCAGCGCTTGCTCAACTTCGCTCTGGCGCGCCGCGCCGCGGATCTCAGCGGGCAGGGCGAGCTGTAAATTGTGCCCCACGCTGAAGTGGTCAAACAGTAGCGCATCCTGAAACAGGATGCCAATGCGTCGCGCTTCAGTGGCGAGCCCGTCGCAGCGGCGTTTGTTGAGCCATAATTCACCTTCGGCGCGAAAGGTGTCGGCAAGCGCGCCGATCATCCAGGCGAAAAGGGTTGATTTACCGCTGCCGGAAGGGCCCATCAGCGCCAACACCTCGCCGGGGGCGACAGAAAAATTTACCCCACACAACAGCGGTTGGCGGTGGAGGGTTAATGTCAGATTGTGAACGGTTAGCATTAGCGTAATCCCCGGCGGCGACGGCCTATACACCAGGCTATCAGCGCAGTAACCATAAAGCAGATCGCCGGTAGCAGCAATTGCCACAGCGCTTGTGCGGCAAGCCGCGTACTGTCGCCGCCGCTGCTCAGCGCGACCGCTTCGCTGGTCAACGTCGGCGTCCGCCCGCCGCCGAGCCACACGGTCGGCAGATATTGCGCGATACTCACCGAAAACCCGACCGCCAGCGCGGTAAGCAGCGGTCGCGCCATTGACGGCAGTTTGACCCACCAGAACTGGCGGCCGCGCCGCCAGCCAAGCGTACGGGCGATCAATAGCAACCGTGGATCAAGATTGCGCCACGCCGGGGAGAGGATAAACAGCATCCATGGCACGACCCATAACAGATGCCCCCATAATACCGTCATCAATTGACCGTCGAGCCAGCCCACGAGCGCTAATTGATATTGACCATCGGCAAGTGGCAGCGTCGGGATGATTAATGGCAGCCAGAGTCCGTTATATCTGGCGGGACCGAACTCCAGCCACAGCAGACACAGCGCGGCCCCCAGTATCGCCGCGCCTAACGCCAGCCAGAGGCTGTTGCCGATCGCCTCAGCCGTTGGCTGCGTCCATTGTGAAATGCCAGCCAACAACAACGCGCAAACCAGACCGCAGGCGGGTACCGCCTGCGCCAGAATACGTCCGGTCGCAGCGTTGGCGGGGGCGGCGCGCTTGCCGCATAGTGCGGGAATAGTTTGCCGCCAGCGGCGCCAGCCTACCGATGCGATGGCCGCGAAGATTAACGTGAACGCCAGCAGCAGCAGGCTGGCCAGCGCGCCTTTCGCCTGTTGCAGCGGATCGCCCTGATTAAGCCACTGCCACGCCAGTACCGCCAGCGTTGGCGGATTTCCCGGACCGATCACCAAAGCGACATCCACCGCCGACAAACTCCAGGCGACGGTGGCCAGCAGAACAAGGCTCATCGATGGCAGCAGTGCCGGCACAATAATCCACTGCAGACATTGCCAGCGGTTGTAGCCGAGGGTTTTCATCACTACGCTTTGGGCTGCCAGCTGTTTTTCACCCAGTACGCCATACGCCACCCACAGTAAAAAAGCGCTCTCTTTAACCGCCATTGTCAGGCCCAGCCCGATACCGTAGCGATCGACCGGTGGGCTCAATGCGGGAAACAGACGATACAGCCAGCCGCCTTCGGCAAATAGCAGCAAGGCGGCGGTGGCGAAGGCGACATGGGGTACCGCCAGCAGCAGCGGTAATCTTCTCGCCAGGCGCTGCCAGCCAGTAGCTGGCCATAATGCGCCAATCACCATCAGGGTGATGAACAGCGCGCCGCCCACCGCCAGCAGCGTAGAGACTAGCGTCGCCGCCAGCGCCTGCGGCAACTGCGGATCGCTAAATAGCGCCCGCCAGGCCGCGGCGTCGACGGCAGGTATCGCCATCAGCGCGGCGGCGGGAAGCAGGGGGAGGTAGATAAGCGCTATCGCTCCCCATGTCAGCGCAATTAGTGGGTACCGTAGCGGCGCAACCATTCCTGCTCCAGCGCGTCAACCCAGGCGGCGTGCGGTTCAGCCAGCATTGGCGGCGTCGCTTTCGGCTGCACGGCGTAAAATGCGGCGCGCTGAGCGTCGTTGAGTTTTTCGGGATCGAGTACGCTGGGATCGCCCCAGATCTGCGGATCGGCTTTGCGTAGCTGAGCCTGCGGCGACAGCAGGAAGTTAGCCACCACCTGTGCGCCCGCCGTCGCGCGGGCGTTGGCGGGGATGGCGACAAAATGCACGTTGCCGAGCATCCCTTGTTTAAAACCGAAGCTATAACTGTCTGGCGGAAGTTCGCCGCTGGCGGCTTTTTGCTGCGCATGCAGCGGATTGAAGGTCAGCGATAGTTGTAGCGTGCCTTGCGCCATCATCGCGTCCATCCGCGCCGGCGACAGCGGAAAATCGCGGCCCTGGCGCCAGAGCAGCGGGTGTAGCCTGTCGAGATAGTCCCAAAGCGGCGCGGTCACCTCGGCGAAACTTGTCTCCTGCGGCGGCTGGCGCAGGGCCTCCGGCCGATCGGTCAACGCAACCAGCAACTGCTCAAGGAAAGCGGTGCCGGTAAAATCCGGCGGCCGCGGATAGGTGACGCTGCCTGGATGCGCTGTGGCGAAAGCCAGTAGCGCCTGTGCGCTGCTCGGTGGTTGAGCCAGCTGCGATCGGCGGGCGATAAAAGTCAGCTGCGCGCCGCCCCACGGGGATTCCGCGCCATCGGTGGCAATGGAGAAATCTTCCCGAACCGGTTTTCGCGTATCGACGTAGCGCCAGTTAGGCAACTTCTCGGCCCAGTCGCTGCGCAGTAAATTCGCCTGCTTCAATGTGCGAAAATTCTCGCCATTAACCCACAATAAATCGATTGAACCGCCGCGGGAACGCCCGGCACGCGCCTCGGTCTGAATACGCTTAACTGCATCGGCGGCATCGGCGATATGTACAATACGCAGATCGACGGCGTAATCCCGTTTCACCTCGGCGCTGACCCAGTCGAGGTAACGGTTAACCGCCGGGTCGCCGCCCCAGGCGTTGAACCACACCGTCTGGCCGCGCGCCTGCTGGCTGATGCTCTGCCAGTTCTCGTCGGCGTTGGCGAGAGTCGGGGCCAGCAGCAGTGCGGCAAGCCAAATTAAACAATAACGCAGACTGCGCATATTGACTCCTTAGGGATGAGTGTCGGAAACATCGGGCTTCGGGATTTGGCACAGGCCTTGCGCCGGGATCGCCAGTGCGGAATTAAAGCGTGCGGATAAATTTTGCAGGCCGATCAGCGCGGTTAGTTCGGTTAACGCCTGAGCATCGAACTGCTGCGCCAGCCGGGCGCGCAGCGCATCATCGACGGCGGGCGGCGTCATGCTCGCCGCTTCGGCATATTCCAGTGCCAACCGTTCGCTATCGCTGAATAATCCGCTATTGCGCCAGTCGTTAACCGCCAATAGTTTTTCGCTGCCGCCTGCGCGCTGCGCCAGTTTCATGCTGGTGATATCAATGCAAAATTCACAGTGACACAGCTGGGCGATACGGGCGCTCACCAACGAGCGTAGCAGCGGATCGAGCGGTGAGCGCCGGCGTTCCAGATATCCGACAAACATGGAGACCAGATAAAACGCCAGCGGGATGCGCCCCCACCAGCGGATAGGGCTGAGCACCGCGCCATAATGGCGCCGGTGTAGCCACGCCTGCGGGCGCAGGATCAATGGAATCGACGTTAACGGCGGTAGATTCATGGCGATTTCCTGTTGTGATGCGCAACGTATTGCGCTTTGACTATCGCGACTACGATAGCTAAAGCGAACAAAATAGATAAACCGCTGAGCAGCCAGAACAGCCCCCCCGTCAGCAGGCTTCCGGCCCACGAGTAGACGATAGTCGCCGGTAATTGGCCGACGCCGGTGGCAAACATAAAATGGCGAAAGCGGATTGAGGTTAGCCCAGCGGCGTAACTCACCGGATCGAAAGGGACGAAGGGCAGCAGGCGGCAAACCAGGATGGTGTGCTTGCCGTAGCGCCTAAAAAAACCATCTACGCTCTGTAATACCGCCTTGCCGGTTAGTTTTTCTACCACTTCACGGCCCAGTACGCGGGCAATAAAAAAGCACAACGCCGCGCCAGCCATCGCGCTGACCCATGACAATACGCCGCCCCACAGTGCGCCGAACAGCGAAGCGTTGGCAAAGGTGATTAAAAATGCCGGCAGCGGCGCGACAATCGCCTGCAGGATCATCAGCCCGAAAGAGACCAGGGCTGCCAGCGGACCATAAGCGTGAATAAAACGCTCCAGCGCTTGCTGATCGAGGGTGGCAAACGCGCTGAAGCTATGTTGCACAAAGGAGCGTACGCCCGGTATTAACCACCAGCCGACGAGTGCTGCCAGTGCCAGCAGGATGATAGCGCCGCGTAAGAGCCACAGCCGTTTTCTGTTATCCATTTTTATCGCTTACCGCGGATGTTGCGACACTAATGCGTTTATAGCGGCCATAACGTCTGGCGGCCTGAGTTAATACAAAGAGCATCAGGCCGGCAATGCTGAGTTTGCCAATAAAAGCCAGGGTGATGCCATCGCGGGCCAGTTCGCTAGCCATAAAAGTATAAATAAACAATCCCGGTAGGGTGGCGATGGTGGAGATAAACGTAAAGGACCAGAAGGGGATCGCCGTCAGCCCATAGGCATAATTCTGCAGATTATAAGGGAACAGCGGCACCAGCCTGGTGAAAATCAGAAAATCGCAGCCGCTGCGGGCAATACCGCGCTCGAAAGCCTGAAAAACGGCGTGGTGACCGCAATAGCGCTGCAGCGCTTCGCGGCCCAGCCAGCGGGCCAGCAGGAACGACAGCGATGAGGCGACAGTCGCGGCGATAAGCGAGAGTAGCGTGCCCAACCAGGGGCCGAATATCATACCGCCGACGATGACTAACGCGCTGCCTGGCATCAGACATAAGGTGGCGATGATAAACAGCAGGATATAAAGCGCATAACCTGCGCTACCGCTGTGCAGAATAAGCAATTGAAGATCGTGAAGGTGGCTGAACAGTCTCGTCAGCCCGGCGTGCTGAACAAGCCATGCCAGTAGGGCAAACAGGAGTACGGCAAACAGCAGTTTATAGCGTGTCGGGTAACGGCTTCTTTTGCATGAGGGTCTCCTGTCTTCGTTTTGTCCGGCAGGAAACGCCGGGTGCGCGCGACAGTATAGTAAATTGCCGCGAGCGACAATGTATACCGTTCACTTTATTGATTTTGCTCAGGATAGCGGGGCTCCGCGCCGGAGCCCCAAAGAAGAGTTATGGTTTAAAGGTTGCCCATACCGGCGCATGATCGGAAGGCTTTTCCATCCCGCGGATGTCGTAATCGATGCCGGTTTCGACGCAGCGCTGAGCCAGCGGCGAGCTTGCCAGCAGCAGGTCGATACGCAGACCGCGGTTGTCATCAAAACCTTTAGAGCGGTAATCGAACCATGAAAAGCGGTCATGATTATCGGGGTTGGCGTGACGCCAGGTATCGACCAGGCCCCAGCCCAGCAGGCGATCCATCCATTCACGCTCTTCCGGCAGGAAGGAACATTTACCGGTGCGCAGCCAGCGCTTACGGTTCTCTTCGCCAATGCCGATATCAAGATCGGTAGGGCTAATGTTCATATCGCCCATGATAAGCACCGGATTTTCTTTGTTCAACTCGGTATCGAGGTAGTTCTGCAGATTCTGATAAAACGCCGCTTTCGCCGGAAATTTAGTCTCGTGGTCACGGCTCTCTCCTTGCGGGAAATAGCCGTTAATTACCGTGACATTACCAAACGGCGAGGGAATTTCCGCCATGATGATGCGGCGTTGCGCATCTTCGCCGTCGCCCGGGAAGCCGCGACGCACGGCTATCGGAGTCTCTTTGGTCAGCAGCGCGACGCCGTAATGGCCTTTTTGCCCATGGTAAAAGACGTTGTAACCCAGCTTTGCCACCTCTTCGAGAGGAAACATATCGTCGTGTACTTTGGTTTCCTGGAGGCCGATAACATCGGGCTGATGTTTATCGACGATGGCGGCCAGTTGATGGGGGCGGGCACGCAGGCCGTTGATATTAAAAGAGATGAATTTCATAGTCGCTGCCACTGTGCAAGGTGAATAGTGCAAGGATGTTAGCAGAATTTCATCATGGTGGCTGCCGACAGGTGGTTAATTCTACCGATTACTGCGGTTGGCGAGCGAATCGCACAAATTATGCACCGTTTTGGCGCATGTCGCGCCAAAAAAGCGCAGATATCTACGATAAATTTCGTAGAGGATCACAATTACAGAATTATATCTTATCGCTGCATAACTTCTCGTCGTTTTCCTCTATCCAGCGCCGTTTATTTGATGATTATTCACTAATTATGCATTTTTATTGAATAGTTAGTATCTGTAACTCATTGATATCGCGTGATTGAGCTCAATTTATGCATTTTTGCCTCTGGCTGGCACGATGCGTGCAATCTACATTTACAGCGTAATAACTCATAAATTTTAACATTGTGCTTACTTTTAATTTACCGGAAGAGGTCGATATGTCTCAGTCAATTACGCGTAGCAATTTTGATCAATGGATGATGCCGGTATATGCGCCGGCGGCTTTTATTCCGGTACGCGGCGAAGGTTCACGGTTGTGGGATCAGCAGGGGAAAGAGTATATCGATTTTGCCGGCGGTATCGCGGTGAATGCGCTGGGACACGCTAATCCACAGCTAGTAAAAGCGCTGACCGAGCAGGCGGGAAAATTCTGGCATACCGGTAACGGCTATACCAACGAACCGGCGCTGCGCCTTGCCAAAAAGCTTATCGACGCCACTTTTGCCGACCGCGTTTTCTTTTGTAACTCCGGCGCCGAAGCCAACGAAGCGGCGCTGAAACTGGCGCGTAAATACGCCCACGATCATTACGGCAGCCACAAAAGCGGCATTGTCGCGTTCAAAAACGCCTTCCACGGACGCACGTTGTTCACCGTATCTGCAGGTGGCCAACCTTCCTATTCGCAGGATTTTGCGCCGCTGCCGCCGCAGATCCAACATGCTACCTATAACGACCTCGACTCGGCGCGGGCGCTGATTAATGACGACACCTGCGCGGTGATCGTCGAGCCGATGCAGGGCGAGGGCGGCGTGGTGCCGGCGAAAGCGGAATTTTTGCGCGGCCTGCGTGAACTGTGCGATCAGCACAACGCGCTACTGATTTTTGATGAGGTTCAAACTGGCGTCGGTCGTACCGGCGAATTGTATGCCTATATGCACTACGGGGTGACGCCGGATGTCCTGTCGACGGCGAAAGCGCTGGGCGGCGGCTTCCCGATCGGCGCGCTGTTGGCGACGGAAAAATGCGCCAGCGTGATGACCGTCGGCACCCATGGCACGACCTACGGTGGTAACCCACTCGCCACCGCTGTTGCCGGGGAGTTACTGTCTATCGTCAATACCCCGACGCTTTTGAACGGCGTTAAACAGCGTCACCAGTGGTTTAGCGAACGCCTGAGCGCGATTAACGCCAAATACGGCCTGTTCAAGGAAATTCGCGGACTGGGGCTGCTGATTGGCTGTGTACTGAACGACGAATATGCCGGGAAAGCTAAAGCCATTAGTACCCAGGCGGCGGAAGACGGGCTGATGGTACTGATTGCCGGGGCAAACGTCGTTCGCTTCGCTCCGGCCCTTAACGTGAGCGAGGAAGAGGTGAACACCGGTCTCGATCGCTTTGAGCTGGCCTGCCGTCACTTCCTTGCGGGAGTTTCATCATGATGGTGATCCGACCGGTTGAAAAAGCCGATTTGCCGGGGCTGATGGCCCTGGCGGGAGAAACCGGCGGCGGCCTGACGTCGCTGCCGGCGGACGAACCCACGTTGGCTGCCCGCATTGAACGCTCCCAGCGGACCTGGCGCGGCGAACTGCCGAAAAGCGAACAGGGCTATGTCTTTGTGCTGGAAGATAGCGTCAGCGGCGCGGTCGTTGGGATCTGCGCGATTGAAGTCGCCGTTGGCCTCAACGATCCCTGGTACAACTATCGGGTCGGCACGCAGGTACATGCATCAAAAGAGCTCAACGTTTATCACGCGCTGCCGACGCTGTTCCTTAGCAACGATCACACCGGCTGTAGCGAACTCTGCACGCTGTTTCTCGATCCGGCATGGCGTAAAGAGGGTAACGGCTACCTGTTGTCGAAATCGCGACTGCTGTTTATGGCCGGTTTCCGCGACCGCTTTAATGACAAAGTGGTTGCCGAGATGCGCGGCGTGATTGATGAGCATGGCTATTCGCCGTTCTGGGAAAGCCTCGGCAAGCGCTTCTTCGCGATTGAATTTTCCCGCGCCGACTATCTCTCCGGCACCGGTAAAAAAGCGTTTATCGCCGCACTAATGCCAAAACATCCGTTATATATCGACTTTCTCTCCGATGAAGCGCGGGCGGTCATCGGCCAGGTTCATCCGCAAACGGCGCCTGCGCGTGCGGTACTGGAAAAAGAAGGCTTCCGTTTTAACAACTACATCGACATTTTCGACGGCGGCCCGACGCTGGAGTGCGAAATCGACCGGGTGCGGGCGATACGCAAAAGCCGCCTGCTGACGGTGGAAGAAGGGCAGCCTGCGCCTGGAGAGTGGCCGCAGTGTCTGGTCACCAACGAGCAGTATCAGCAGTTCCGCGCCATCCTGGTCCATGCCGACCCGGATAGCGAAACGTTGCTGCTGAGCGCGCGTGAGCTGGATACGCTGAAATGCCATCCAGGCGACCGCGTACGGATGGTCCGCCTGATCCCGGAGGAGAAAGCATCATGAGTTTATGGATTAACGGCGAATGGCAAAGCGGGCGTGGCCCGCAGCGCAGTAAATATAACCCGGTCAACCAGGCGCTGCTGTGGCAGGGAAATGACGCCGACGCCGGGCAGGTCGCGCTGGCGGTTAGCGCCGCGCGTCAGGCTTTTCCCGCCTGGGCCCGCCTGCCATTTAGCGCGCGTCAGGGGATCGTCGAGAAGTTTGCGGCGCTGCTGGAAGCGAACAAAAGCCAGCTGACGGCGATTATTGCCGCTGAGACCGGTAAACCACGCTGGGAGGCGGCCACGGAAATTACCGCCATGATAAATAAGGTGGCAATCTCAGTGCGCGCCTACCATAGCCGCACCGGCGAGAGCGAGACGGCGATGGCCGACGGCGCCGCCACCCTGCGCCACCGTCCCCACGGGGTACTGGCGGTGTTCGGGCCGTATAACTTCCCGGGCCATTTACCTAACGGACACATCGTACCGGCGCTACTCGCCGGTAATACCATCGTCTTTAAACCCAGCGAGCTTACGCCGCAAAGTGGCGAAGCGGTGGTTAAACTGTGGGCTGAGGCGGGCTTACCCGCTGGAGTCGTGAATCTACTGCAGGGCGGCCGGGAGACCGGCGAGGCGCTGAGCGGGCAGGCGGATATCGACGGTCTCTTGTTCACCGGCAGCTCCGCGACCGGTTTCCAACTGCATCGTCAACTGGCCGGGCAGCCGCAAAAAATCCTCGCCCTTGAAATGGGCGGCAATAACCCGCTGATTGTTGACGAGCCGCAGGATATTGACGCAGCGGTTCACCTGACTATCCAGTCGGCATTTATCACCGCCGGGCAGCGTTGTACCTGCGCGCGCCGCCTATTGGTCAAGCGCGGCACGACGGGCGATGCGTTTTTGCAGCGTTTAGTGACGGTGTCACAACGTCTTATTCCCGGCGAGTGGGATGCGCAGCCGCAGCCGTTCCTGGGCGGGCTGGTATCGCCGCAGGCCGCGCAAAAGGTGCATCAGGCCTGGCTTGGGCACGTGGCGAGCGGCGGACAGACGTTACTGGAGCCGCGTCTGTTGCGCGACGGCACTTCGCTGCTGACGCCGGGGATCATCGACATGAGCAACGTGCAGCAGGTGGCGGATGAAGAAGTCTTTGGCCCGCTGTTGTGCGTGTGGCGCTATGACGATTTCGCGCAAGCGATCGCGATGGCTAACGCCACCCGTTTTGGTCTCTCCTGCGGATTGATTTCCGCCGAGCGCGATAAGTTCGAGCGCCTGTTGCTGGAAGCCCGCGCCGGGATAGTCAACTGGAACAAGCCGCTGACCGGCGCCGCCAGTACCGCGCCGTTTGGCGGAACCGGCGCCTCGGGAAATCATCGTCCAGGCGCCTGGTACGCCGCCGATTATTGCGCTTGGCCGATGGCCAGCCTGGAATCTGCCGAACTGGCGCTACCGGAGACGCTCAGTCCGGGTCTGGATTTTTCATCGCAGGCAAGTTGATGAAAGTTCGCGGGGCCGGGATTCTCGGCCCTGCGAGTTTTCCTCGATCCGTTTCAGTAATAGAGGAGGCGTCGTGGACGACTTTCTGGCACTAACTCTGGCGGGGCGCTGGCCGCATCATTTTCATGGCGAAACCGCCCATTTTCGTTGGCACTGGATCGATTGCGGCATCCTGCTGCTGACCCCGCATGCGCGCTGCGAACGTTCACTGGTACTCTCCTGCGGTATTCACGGCAATGAAACCGCGCCGGTGGAGATAGTCAACGCTTTGCTTCAGCAGTTGTTTAGCGGCGAACTCCCGCTGCGCTGGCGTGTGTTGGTGATATTCGGCAACCCGCCGGCGCTGCGGCAAAATAAACGCTATCTCGATAGCGATATGAACCGCATGTTCGGCGAACGCTGGCGCAAGTTCGCGCCCAGTGGGGAAACGGTGCGGGCGCGGCAGTTAGAAAGCGCTGTGACGCGTTTCTTTAGCGATAGCCATGGCGTGCGCTGGCATCTGGATATGCATACCGCTATTCGCGGCTCGCTGCATCCGCGCTTTGGGGTGTTGCCGGCACGCGAGGAGCCGTGGAGCGAAGATTTTCTCAGCTGGCTTGGCGCGGCCGAGCTGGAGGCGCTGGTGTTCCATCAACAACCGGCGGGAACCTTTACCCACTTTAGTTGCGAACGTTTTGCCGCGCTGGCCTGTACGCTGGAGTTGGGCAAAGCGCTGCCTTTTGGCGACAACGATTTAACCCAGTTCTCAGCGACGCAGCGGGCGTTAAGCAGGCTGTTGGTGGGCGATTTGGCGGTGGAAGAAGCGACTGCGCCGCTGCGCTACCGGGTGGTGCAGCAGATCACGCGCCACAGTGACCAGTTCCAGTTGCATATGTCGGGGGAGACGCTCAATTTTACGCCGTTCAGCGCCGGGACGCTGCTGGCGGAGGATGGCGAAACGCGCTATGTCGTCGAAAAGGCGCAAGAGTACGTGCTGTTTCCCAACCCCGGCGTGGCGCCAGGGCTACGGGCTGGGCTGATGCTGGAGCGGTTGTAATTTCCTTTCTTAACTATTCACAGCCGTTGTCGTTCGCGGTTGTGAATATCGAGTGAAATATCACTGCGCGCCAATCTTATTTATTTGTGCCATTGATATGGTTTGCAGATTATTCCTGGTTAAATGCTTTGTTTTTAATCTCCACTGTTTTATAATCTTCACAGTTTCCTTATAAAACAGCCTGTTATTTATTTTTTGTTGCATATCCCTCCTCATTTTCCTTATTTTCTCCACAATTGGTGAGAAAATGTTTTTTACACTTTCATTGTTTTACGCTTGCACTGACTAATTGACGATAAAGCGCGTAAAGTTAATCTCGTCAACACGGCAATGCGCCGTCAGAATAACTGATAGTAAGGACATAACCATGAAGAAGATTACTGCTCTGTTTGTTGCCTCTACGCTGGCTCTGGGTGCTGCTAACCTGGCTCACGCAGCCGATACTACCGCTACCACCCAAACCGACAGCAAACCGATGATGCACCATAAAGGTATGCCGGGTCATCACGATATGATGTTCAAAGACCTGAACCTGACCGATGCGCAAAAGCAGCAGGTTCGCGACATCATGAAAAGCCAACGCCAGAACATGAAACGTCCGTCCCTTGACGAACGTCGCGCCATGCACGATCTGATCGCCAGCGATACTTTCGACAAAGCGAAAGCCAGCGCGCAGATTGATAAGATGGAAGCACAGCATAAAGAGATGATGCTTTCCCGCATGGAAACCCAGAACAAGATTTACAACATCCTGACGCCGGAACAGAAAAAACAGTTCAATGCGAATTTTGAGAAGCATCTGACAGAACGTAAAGCGCCGGAAGGTAAAATGCCTGCACCTGCTGAGTAACTCAGCGCGCGGAATGAAGACCGCCGGTCTTGCCCAATCATTGCCATTAAGGCTTTGGGCAGGGCCGGCGGTTTTTTACGTTTGCGAAATCATTAGCCAAGAAGGTGCAGCGGATACTCACCGCTGAGCAATGGCTTACAAAGAATCTTGTAGCCATCGTGATCGAAACCGGCAGGCAGTGTGGTGAGTTTAGCGGCTTGCGCCAGTGAATCTACCGCGCCCAGCCACAGCCAGTTATGAATGATATGGTACTGAACCATATCCGGGCCGCGCTCTTCCAGTGCCACCGGACCCGCCCACGGCCAGCACACCAGCTGAAGCTTACTCATTTGCGCCAGCAGCCGCTGGTTATGATCTTCGACGCTCTCTTTACCACAGCAGGCGCCGGCGCAGCGCCCCAGTGCGGAACGAAAACAGGCGCGCCCGCGACTCAGCGGCTCCAGCCCCAGAATGCCATAACACAGACGGTGCTCATCGGCGATGGTTTGTAGCGCCTGTAATGCCGCGCGGCGGTTAGCGAACAGGCCGTACAGGTGCTGCTGATGGGAGAAATCGACTTCTCGCGCATACACAACTTGCGGTTTACCCGACTCCAGCAGCCAGGAGCAGAGCTGTTTATTACGCCGCAGTCGTTTATTAAACAGCGGCTGCTGTTCTTTAATTAACCGCGCTTCAAGTAACAGCGCGCCTAATTCACCGGCGGTGCGTTGCCAACTGATGCGTCGCGCCTGGCGCAACATGGAGGCCTCATCAGCGGTACGCAAATGCGACAGCACCCGGCTGCGGATATTCACGCTCTTACCAATATAAAGCGGCAGCGTCTCGCTTTCACCATGGAACTGATACACCCCAGGCAGCTTTGGCAAGGCCTCCAGCCATGGGCGCAAATGTTCGGGATACTCATAGATTGCCGCCGCCTCAAATTCCAGACGCGGGGCAGATTGTTTTCTGGCCACAACAACTCCTGATACTGTTCATGCATCCAGTATAGCAGGCGAGTTTTGCGGCGAAAAGGACAAAAAATAACCCCGGCGCTGGCCGGGGTGTCGGGAAGTCGTTACTTCTTCCAGAAATCGTCGAAGACGGTGATTGGCGGGCGGCGCTTATGCTCGGTTTTCAGATACCAGCCTTCAATGGTTTTGGCGATGTTCTCGTCCAGGGTTTTGCCTTCCAGATAGTCATCAATGTTGTCGTAGGTCACGCCTAGCGCGACTTCATCCGGCAGAGAAGGGCGGTCATCTTCGAGGTCGGCGGTCGGCTGCTTCATATAAAGGTGCTCAGGACAGCCCAACTGCGCCAGTAGCTGTTTGCCCTGACGTTTATTGAGACGGAAGATCGGGTTAATGTCGGTACCGCCATCGCCGTATTTGGTAAAGAAGCCGGTGATCGCTTCTGCGGCATGGTCTGTTCCCACGACCACGCCTTTGGTCATGCCGGCGATACTGTATTGCGCTTTCATTCGCTCACGGGCTTTCTCGTTGCCGCGAACAAAGTCGCTCAGCTCAATACCCGCTTCTCGCAACGCCTGCTCGCTGGCCAGCACCGCGCCTTTGATATTGACCGTCAGCACGCGGTCGGGCTGGATAAATTCGATGGCATCCTGGCAATCCTGCTCATCGGCCTGGACGCCATAAGGCAGGCGCACGGCGATAAATTGCAGGCTGCGATCGCCGCTTTCCGCGCGCAGCTCATCGATCGCCATCTGGCATAGTTTGCCGGTAAGGGTCGAATCCTGGCCGCCGCTAATGCCGAGCACCAGTGATTTAATGAACGGATAGGTCTGCAGATAGGATTTCAGGAAATCCACGCTGCGGCGAATTTCGCCTTCGACATCAATCTGCGGCTTCGCGCCCAGCGCCTGAATAATTTGTTGTTGAAGCGTCATTACGCCCTCCGGAAAGTGAGCCTGTATGGCAACCAGCATGGTCTAAAACTACCTCTTTGCTGCTGAAACGACAAGGCTGGTACCGCTGACTGACGGAAAAGAAGGCAACCAATGGCATAGCATTTATTTATGGTGCGGGAAAACATCGGTAGTGGAGTATGTTCCGTCGCTGATTTTTTGCACACATCTGGTTACCAGAAAAGTTCTGAATTTACATGAATTCGACGTTTGGCTTGAAAAATAACGCTTTTTATTCCAGGCTTAAAACACGCCGATTACATAATGAGGACGGAATATGAACAAAAAATTAGCAGGATTGATGGGCGCAGCAGCAGTATTAACCATGCTGGCAGGGTGTACGGCCTATGACCGCACCAAAGATCAGTTCACACAGCCAGTTGTTAAGGATGTCAAAAAAGGCATGACCCGTAGCCAGGTTATGCAGATTGCCGGTAAACCGTCGTCTGAAGTCACCATGATTCACGCGCGCGGAACCTGCCAGACTTATATCCTGGGTCAACGGGATGGTAAAATTGAAACCTACTTTGTCGCGCTGGACGAGACCGGCCACGTGATGAACTCCGGCTACCAGACCTGCGCCGAGTACGACACCGATCCGCGTAACAACAAATAACTACGCGTCACAAGCTGAGAGCTACGAAAGCCCGACTATTGGTCGGGCTTTTTTATGGCGGCTAATGCTTATTTAATTGCGCGAATTATTTGGGGGAAATGTGAGGGTAGTCAAAACGCGAGGTCAATGAGAGACAATTCTGTTCAACAGGGAATTATCCTGCCGCCAAATGTTGCCGTATACTCAATGCATAAACAAAACTAACCGCAAGTTACCAGTCTTACCGGCTCTCAGCCATTGCTGAAGCCCAGGTCCTACACATTGAGGAAGCGTTCATGGAAAAGAAACATATCTATCTGTTCTGCTCGGCTGGCATGTCCACTTCATTACTGGTCTCCAAAATGCGCGCCCAGGCGGAAAAGTATGAAGTCCCGGTAATTATTGAAGCGTATCCTGAAACGCTGGCCGGTGAAAAAGGACCGGAAGCTGATGTTGTATTATTAGGACCCCAAATCGCTTATATGCTGCCGGAAATTCAACGTCTGCTGCCAAACAAGCCGGTAGAGGTCATTGATTCCATTCTGTACGGTAAAGTCGATGGTTTAGGTGTATTGAAGGCGGCCGTCGCGGCCATTAAGAAAGCTGCAGCACAATAATTTTATTTTTTAAACTCGCGATATGTTGGCGTCTGGTGGTTAATTAATACTAGCCGCCACTATATTCAACAGTTTATTTTCCCGTCAAAGAGTAATTTCATACATCATCGCCGTAATATTTTATTGCGGCTTTTAAGGGTATTGACTATGAGTAAAGTGATCGATTCGCTTGAAAAGGTACTCCTTCCTTTTGCAGTTAAAATAGGAAAGCAACCGCACATTAATGCGATTAAAAACGGCTTTATTAAATTAATGCCGCTGACCCTCGCCGGGGCCATGTTCGTATTAATCAACAACGTTTTTCTGAGCTTTGGTGAAGGTTCTTTCTTTTATTCAATGGGGATTCGCCTGGATGCCTCCACCATTGAAACCTTAAACGGCTTTAAAGCCATCGGCGGTAATGTTTACAACGGTACGTTGGGCATTATGTCGCTGATGGCGCCGTTCTTTATCGGCGCCGCGCTGGCCGAAGAGCGTAAAGTCGACCCTATGGCAGCTGGTCTGCTGGCGGTCGCCGCCTTTATGACCGTCACGCCTTATAGCGTGGGTGAAGCCTATGCCGTCGGCGCCAACTGGCTCGGCGGGCAGAACATCATCTCCGGGATGATTATCGGCCTGGTGGTGGCGGAACTGTTCACCTTTGTCATTCGCCGCAACTGGGTCATCAAACTGCCGGATAGCGTGCCGTCATCGGTATCGCGCTCCTTCTCGGCGCTGATCCCGGGCTTCCTGATTTTGTCGGTCTTCGGCATTATTTCGTGGATTCTGTCAAACTACGGCAGCAACTTCCATCAGATCATCATGGACTCCATCTCCACGCCGCTGGCGGCGATGGGCAGCGTCGTTGGCTGGGCGTACGTTATCTTTAACTCCCTGCTGTGGTTCTTCGGGGTGCACGGTTCGCTGGCGCTGACGGCGCTGGATAACGGCATTATGACGCCGTGGGCGCTGGAAAACATCGCGCTGTATAACCAGTATGGCTCTGTCGACGCGGCCATTGAAGCCGGCAAACAGTTCCACTTCTGGGCGAAGCCGATGCTCGACTCCTACATCCTGCTGGGTGGTTCCGGTGCGACGCTGGGTCTGATTATCGCCATCTTCATCGCTTCTCGCCGCGCCGATCATCGTCAGGTGGCTAAACTGGCGCTGCCGTCAGGCATCTTCCAGATTAACGAACCGATTCTGTTCGGCCTGCCGATCATCATGAACCCGGTCATGTTCATCCCGTTCGTGCTGGTACAACCGATTCTGGCCGCGATTACGCTGGCCGCTTACAGCCTGGGCATTATCCCACCAGTGACCAACCTGGCGCCGTGGACGATGCCAACCGGTTTGGGGGCCTTCTTTAACAGTAACGGTAGCGTTGCTGCCCTGTTGGTCGCGCTCTTCAACCTTTGTGTCGCTACTGCCGTGTACCTGCCGTTCGTCATCCTGTCGAACAAAGCGCAGAGCACCATCGAGCAGGAAGAAAGCGAAGAAGATATTGCTAACGCACTGAAATTCTGATGTCGAGCGGTACGGGCTCTCCCCGTACCGCCTGAGAAACGAGGGAAATATTATGTTTGATCTGGATAACATCGACGCGGTAGAAACCCCGGAAAATGACCTCGAAGAGGTGGTGATGGGGCTGATTATCAACTCCGGACAGGCGCGTAGCCTGGCCTATGCGGCGCTGAAGCAGGCGAAGCAGGGAGATTTTGCCGCCGCGAAATCGATGATGGAGCAATCGCGAATGGCGCTGAGTGAAGCGCATCGCGTCCAGACCCAGCTTATTGAAAGCGATGAAGGCGAGGGCAAGATGAAGGTGAGTCTGGTGCTGGTTCATGCGCAGGATCATCTGATGACCTCAATGCTGGCCCGTGAACTGGTGGCCGAATTGATCGAGCTGCACGAGAAGGTACAATAGGCTATCCGAACGATGAGGCAGCCGAAAATGATGACCACAGAGATCAGTACCGCCAGGGAACAACAGCTCTTCAACGGGAAAAACTTTCATGTGGTCATCTATAACAAAACGGAGAGCGTGAGCGGGCTTCACCAGCATGATTACTACGAGTTCACTATCGTTTTAACCGGGCGCTATTATCAGGAAATTAATGGCAAACGGGTGCTGCTGGAGCGCGGGGATTTTGTTTTCATCCCAATGGGGTCGCACCATCAGAGCTTTTATGAATTTGGTGCGACGCGCATTCTTAACGTTGGCATCAGCAGACGCTTCTTTGAGAAACATTATCTGCCGCTGCTGCCGTTCGGGCTGGTCGCCTCTCAGGTCTATGCGGTGCAAAGCGCCTTTCTCAGCTATATCGAGTCGGTTATTGCTTCACTGAATTTTCGCGAGACTGAATTTGACGAATTTATTGAACTGGTCTCGTTTTACACCATTAACCGCTTGCGTCATTATCGTGAAGAGCCCGTTGAAGATGTGATCCCTCACTGGCTGAAAAATACCGTAGAGGATATGCACGATAAAAATAAATTTGGCGAAAGCGCGCTGGAAAATATGGTGCAATTGTCCGGGAAAACGCAAGAATATTTAACCCGGGCGACCCAGCGCTATTATGGTAAGACGCCGATGCAGATCATTAATGATATCCGCATCAATTTCGCGAAAAAACAGCTGGAAATCACCAACTATTCGGTCACTGATATTGCGTATGAATCAGGATATAGCAGCCCAAGTCTGTTTATTAAAACGTTCAAAAGGCTGACTTCATTTACGCCAAGCAGTTATCGCAAACAACTGACCAATATTAATTAACTCGCAGCGGTATTTACCGCGCGGTTTATTCATTCAAGTTAACTGTCCGCATTTATGCGGAGAGCGGTCTACGTCTACGCGTAGCGCCTAAGGGAGAGAGATATGAGCCAGAAATTAAAAGTCGTGACTATTGGCGGCGGCAGCAGCTATACCCCGGAATTACTGGAAGGTTTCCTCAAACGCTATCACGAGCTGCCGGTAACGGAACTGTGGCTGGTGGACGTGGAAGAAGGGCAGGAAAAGCTCGATATCATCCATGCGCTGTGCCAGCGGATGGTGGAAAAAGCCGGCGTGCCGATGAAAGTCTACAAAACTCTCGATCGCCGCGCGGCGCTGGAAGGGGCGGATTTCGTCACCACGCAGCTGCGCGTTGGCCAGCTGAAAGCGCGTGAAAAAGATGAACGTATCCCGCTAAGCCATGGCTATCTTGGCCAGGAAACCAACGGTGCGGGCGGTCTGTTTAAAGGTCTGCGTACCATCCCGGTGATTTTCGATATCGTCAAAGATGTGCAGGAAATTTGCCCCGATGCGTGGATCATTAACTTTACCAACCCGGCGGGTATGGTCACCGAGGCGGTATACCGCCATACCAATTTCAAACGCTTTATCGGCGTGTGCAACATTCCAATCGGTATGAAGATGTTTATTACCGATGTGCTGCAACTGAGCCCGAGCGATGAGTTGAATATCGATCTGTTCGGCCTTAACCACCTGGTGTTCGTTCGCGATGTGCTGGTCAATGGCGTGTCGCGCTTCGATGAACTACTGGACGGCGTGGCTTCTGGCCGTCTGACCGCGAACTCGGTGAAAAATATCTTCGACCTGCCGTTTAGCGAAGGGCTGATTCGCTCACTGCGCCTGATCCCATGCTCATATCTGCTTTATTACTTCAAGCCGAAAGAGATGCTGGCGATTGAGATGGGCGAGTACTACAAAGGCGGCGCGCGCGCTCAGGTCGTACAGAAGGTTGAAAAGCAGCTGTTCGAACTGTACAAAAATCCGGATCTGAACATTAAGCCGAAGGAGCTTGAGCAGCGCGGCGGGGCTTACTACTCTGATGCCGCCTGCGAGGTGATTAATGCCATCTACAATGATAAGCAGGCCGAGCACTATGTGAATATTCCGCACCATGGCCATGTTGATAATATTCCGGCCGACTGGGCGGTAGAAATGACCTGCACGCTGGGCCGCGACGGCGCGAAGCCCACGCCGCGAATCACGCATTTTGATGAAAAAGTGTTGGGGCTGATTTATACCATCAAAGGCTTTGAAGTGGCGGCCAGCCAGGCGGCAATGAGCGGTGAGCTCAATGATGTGCTGCTGGCGCTCAATTTAAGCCCGCTGATTCATTCGGATCGTGATGCCGAACAGTTGGCGCGGGAGATGATCCTCGCCCATGAGAAGTGGCTGCCGAACTTTGCAGCGACTATCGAAAAACTGAAACAGTAACGGGAGCGGCCGATGGAACGCGTATTGATCGTTAACGCCGATGATTATGGCCTGAGCAAAGGGCAGAATTACGGCATTATCGAAGCCTGCAAGAATGGACTGGTGACATCGACTACGGGGTTGGTCAACGGCGCGGCTATCGGCCACGCCGCCCAATTAAGCCGTAGCCTGCCTGAGCTGGCGGTAGGCATGCACTTTGTGTTGACGCTGGGCGAGCCATTATCGGCGATGCCGGGGTTAACCCGCGACGGGCGGTTGGGCAAATGGATTTGGCAGATGGCGGAAGAGGACAGCCTGCCGTTGGATGAGATCGCCCACGAACTGGAGTGTCAGTACCGGCGTTTTATCGAACTGTTTGGTTGCGAACCAACGCATATCGACAGCCACCACCATGTGCATATGATCGCGCAGATCTATCCCATTGTCGCCGCCTTTGTGCGCGAAAAGGGCGTCGCTTTGCGTATCGATCGTCAGGTGGCGGCGCTGAATGGCCTCGACCAGGATGCGGCGCGCAGTAGCGATGGCTTCAGCAGCGAATTTTATGGTGAAGCGGTTTCACAAGCGCTGTTCCTGCAGACGCTGGATGCGTCGATTGAACGGCAGGAAAACTCGCTGGAAGTGATGTGTCATCCGGCATTTGTCGATAACACCATTATGTGCAGCGCTTACTGCTATCCGCGGCTGACCGAACTGGACGTGCTGACGTCCGGCGAACTGAAGTACGCTATTGCGGAACGTGGCTACCGGCTCGGAAACTATCGCGACGTATAAAGAGAGGAAAGCCCGGCAGCCATAACTGCCGGGCTTTTTGTTACGCGGGTATGGCCGCAACTTTACTGCTTCTTGACCAGACGCGATGCGCGGCCAGTAGCGTCAGCAGTTTATCGACGCTAAGCGTGTTAATCGCGTCGCATTCGATAACCCCTTCTTCACCCGTAGCGGGCACCTGTAGCAGCGAACTAAACTGCCGCGCATCGCCCGCCAGTAAAATGGGCTTCAGATGCTTATAGGCTTCCAGCAGATAGTAGCGGGCATCGCCGTTATCGCTGATGCTGCTCAGATCGCCGCCGGGAACGATAACCGCATCAACCGTCAACGACGGCGAGCCAGCGAAGGTTCCGGCGATCGGTAGCATCGATCCATCATCGGCGCTGACTTCGCCCATACGCGAATAGAGCAGTTTGCTGTGAACGCCTCTGGCCTGTAGCGCCTGTAGCAGGTTGAGTACATCCTGCGCGCAGGTCTTCTCGTTGAGTAATACCGCGACAATTCGTCCTTTTACGTCGCCATCGCCATCGGCGTAAAGGCTGAGGGTCGGGTCTTTCTCCACGCCGTTAACCGGCGCAGGCGGCGCTATATTCCGCTGCTCATCGCTGAGTTCGATACCGAGATTGTTGGCTACCGCTTCCGCCAGCCCGATATCAATATGCGCCAGATGATCGACCACCCGCTCGCGGATCCAGACTCTGACCACTTTGCTCAGCTCAAAACTAAAGCCGCCGATAATGTGCTGCTGCTCAATCGGCGTCTGGCTGAGCCAGAACAGGCGAGGCTGGGCGTAGTACTCGCCGAAGGAGGGGCTACGGTTACGGATTTTCTCGCCATCAACGCGTTCCGCCAGCGATTCAAAGCCGCCGCGTTTCGGCGCCGGCGGCGTTTCACGAGGCCAGTTATCGTTGATAGAGTTGGGTTCATAGTTTGCCGGATTGGTATCAATCTCCATTCGGTGCATGCCGTCACGCTGGAAATTATGATACGGGCAGGTAGGGCGGTTAATCGGAATTTCGTGGAAATTTGGCCCACCGAGGCGGCTAATTTGCGTATCGGTATAGGAGAAGAGTCGCCCTTGTAACAGCGGATCGTTACTAAAATCGATACCCGGCACAATATGACCCGGATGGAATGCCGCCTGTTCGTTCTCAGCGAAGAAGTTGTCGGGGTTACGGTTAAGCACCATTTTGCCGACTCGTTGAACGGGCACCAGCGCTTCCGGAATGAGCTTGGTCGGATCCAGCAGATCGAAGTCAAAATTGAACTCGTTTTCCTCCGGAATTAACTGCAGGCCGAGCTCGAATTCCGGATAATCGCCAGCCTCGATGGCTTCCCACAGATCGCGGCGATGGAAGTCCGGATCGCGGCCTGTTAATTTCTGCGCCTCATCCCATACCAGTGATGCTTTACCGGCCACCGGCTTCCAGTGGAAGCGCACAAAGGTAGCCTTCCCTTCGGCGTTAATCAGGCGGAAGGTATGAATACCGAAACCTTCCATCGTGCGATAGCTGCGCGGCAGGCCGCGGTCGGACATCGCCCACATGACGTTATGCAGCGTTTCCGGCTGTAGCGAAACATAATCCCAGAAGGTGTCATGGGCGCTTTGTCCCTGCGGGATTGCCCAGTGCGGTTCGGGTTTCACCGCATGAACAAAGTCGGGAAATTTAATCGCATCCTGGATAAAGAAAATTGGCGTGTTGTTGCCCACCAGGTCGAAAATGCCCTCTTCGGTATAGAATTTGGTGGCGAAGCCGCGGATATCGCGCACGGTATCGGCTGAACCCGCGCCGCCCTGAACGGTAGAGAAGCGGACAAAAACGGGGGTGATTTTTTCCGGCGCGGACAGAAAATCGGCTTTGGTAATTTCTTTCAGGCTTTTGTAAGGCTGGAAATAGCCGTGTGCGGCGGAACCGCGAGCATGAACGATACGCTCGGGAATGCGTTCATGGTCAAAGTGGGTAATTTTCTCACGCAGGATAAAATCTTCCAGCAACGTTGGTCCGCGGTTGCCGGCGCGCAACGAATTTTGATCGTCGGCGATGCGTACCCCCTGATTGGTGGTCAGCGGGAAGTTTTCACCACCTTTACGCTGCGGCTCGAGGGTATCTAATTTAATGCTGTGGGTATCCGGCGCTTTCAGGCTACCCGGCGCCGTCGGCTCTTCCCCGGGGGCGGTTGGCTGGGGGGTAGGGCGCCACTCACGGTCTTCTGGCGCCAGTGAATCGAGGCCCGGTTTTGCTTCGTCGCTATCGTGTACCGGAGCCTGTCGGCTGTGTGGGTCGTGGTGTTTTTCTGACATCTGCTCGTCTCCTGCTTTCATTGCTAAAAGTGGTCGTTGCTAAACCAAAACCCTTCTAACTATAGAACATTGTGCTGAGGATGCTGCTCAGGTAGGAATAGAGTTATCCTAAAATGCGCATTGGCCCATGGGGGGCGACGAAAAGGGAGGCGATCGGCTATGATAGGGGTTTATGTTCCCGCTTTGCTTAGTGAATCCATCTGTTATGAAATCATTGCGCCAACAAAATCGCCCTATCATTAGCTACGTGCCGCGCGTCGAGCCTGCGCCGCCGGATCATGCCGTTAAAATGGACCATTTTCGCGATGTCTGGATATTGCGGGGCAAATATGTCGCCTTTGTACTGATGGGCGAGCGTTTCCGCCGTTCACCGGCGTTCACCGTGCCGGAATCGGCGCAGCGTTGGGCTAATCAGATACGCCAGGAAGGTGAATTAGAGGCCTGACCTCGTGGGTAAAATAAAAAAGCCGCTGAAATTCAGCGGCTTTTTTGTGGCTGTTAACGTTAGCGATGCGCCAGTTCGGCGTCTTCTTCGCTATCGAGGATGGCTTTATCCGTCTGGCGCAGCCACTGACTGGTCAGCGTGCCGGCGGTCATTGAACCGTTAACGTTGAGGGCGGTACGGCCCATATCAATCAGCGGCTCGACGGAAATCAACAGTGCGACCAGCGTGACCGGCAGACCCATCGCCGGCAGCACGATCAAGGCCGCGAAGGTGGCGCCGCCGCCAACGCCGGCTACGCCCGCGGAGCTCACGGTGACGATACCCACGAGGGTGGCAATCCACATTGGATCCAGCGGGTTGATGCCAACGGTTGGCGCGACCATTACCGCCAGCATTGCCGGATAGATACCGGCGCAGCCGTTCTGGCCAATCGTCGCGCCGAATGAGGCGGAGAAGCTGGCAATGGATTCCGGTACGCCCAGACGGCGCGTCTGCGCTTCCACGTTCAGCGGAATAGAAGCCGCGCTGGAACGGCTGGTGAAGGCGAAGGTAATCACCGGCCAGACTTTACGGAAATACTTCAGCGGACTGACGCCATTGACGGCTAACAGCAGACCGTGCACCACAAACATGATGCCCAGCGCGATGTAAGAAGCCACTACGAAACCGCCGAGCTTGATGATGTCGTGCAGGTTGGAACCGGCAACCACTTTGGTCATCAGCGCCAGCACGCCGTACGGAGTTAACTGCATCACCAGACGCACCAGCTTCATCACCCAGCCCTGCAGCGTGTCGATGGCGGTCAGGACGCGTTGGCCTTTCTCCACATCGTCTTTCAGCAGCTTCAGCGCCGCGACGCCAAGGAACGCCGAGAAGATAACGATACTGATGATCGAGGTCGGGTTTGCGCCGGTCAAATCGGCAAACGGGTTTTTCGGCACAAACGACAGGATCAGCTGCGGAACGCTCAGATCTGATACTTTACCGACATAGTTGCTCTGGATGGCGTTCAGACGGGCGGTTTCCGCGCTGCCCTGTACCAGGCCTTCAGCGGTGAGGCCAAACAGGTTGGTCACCAGTACGCCGACCAGCGCGGCGATAAGGGTGGTGAACAACAGCGTACCGATGCTCAGGAAACTGATTTTACCCAGCTGTGAGGCATTGTGCAGGCGCGCCACCGCGCTCAGAATAGAGGCGAAGACCAGCGGCATAACGATCATCTGCAGCAGTTGCACATAGCCGTTACCGACGATATTGAACCACTGAATAGAATCTTTCAGAACCTGGCTGTCGGAGCCGTAAACCAGCTGCAGGCCGAGACCAAAGATAACGCCGATAACGAGACCGACCAGTACTTTTTTAGCGAGGCTCCACTGTTTGTGGCGGGTTTGAGCCAGCGCAAACAGTAAAACCGCGAACACGACAACGTTCGCTATTAATGGAAAATTCATCCCCGTTCTCCTGATATCTTGTTACCTGGGTTGGTCTGAAACCAACTCTTATGGCGCCAAGAGTAGCAGAAGGCCTTATTGCTTTCTTATACTCAAATGGAATGGGTTATAACCAAAAAATCATTTAGCGTATTTATCGTTCAGCCTGATGGCTAATAAAGCGATTAAAGGTTATTTGCAGCGAATTAATCATATTTGATGACCAGCGCACGGCGCTATTTTCGGCCATGCTTTGCGGCATCCAGACGGCGTAAATGAACAGCGCCATGCACAGCGCGCGTTCTAATTGATTGCCTTTGCGCGGCGCGAGGATCGGTAGGCGGAACCGCCAGCGGCAGGGCCACAACAGCGGTACGCCGGCCGGGGTGAGCATATCGGCGAGTATATGACTGAGGTAGCCGAGCACTAAACCCTGCAGCGCATCGGCCGGGATAATCCAGCTATCAGGCACTTTAAGATAGAACAGCGCCAGCGCGCCGAATACCGCCAGCAGGCTGTGGGTAAAACCGCGATGGCCGAAGGCGCGGGCTACCGGTTTTGAGACCCAGCTTAAACGCTGCCCGAGGAAAGATTTCGGATGATCGATATCGGGCAGCAGGCAGGTCAGCACGGCGGAAGGAACGATATGCCACCAGTCCCCCTGCGCCAGCACGGGGGTTAATTCTGCATTTTTTGCAAATACCGCACAGGCGATAGAAAAGAAGAGGTGGCCTTCCGCCGTCATGATAAAAACCCTAAACTGTCAATTCATACAGTATAGGGTTTTTATACAGTATACGGAAGAGGTGACGGTGTAACTCTTTGTCACAAGGTTGACACATTTTGACGACGCCAATGTCAGCGCACGCCGCTTAGCCGCGCAGATCTGATACCGTCAGCTGCTGCAGAGACGTCAGTTTCACATCGGCCAGTACAAAACGCGGATCGCGGCTGTTTTCTGCTTCCGGAACCACAATTGAGCGCATTCGCGCCGCTTTGCTGGCGATCATGCCGTTAACAGAATCCTCCAGCGCCACGCAAGACATCGGCGCGATGCCAAGCTTAGCGGCGCAATCGAGATAGACCTGGGGGTGCGGTTTGCTGTATGGCAGATGTTCGGCGGAAGCCAGCGCGTCAAACTGGTCGCGTAGTTCAAACATTTCCAGCACTTTTTCCAGCATATGCAGCGGCGACGCCGAAGCGAGACCGATTTTTAGTCCCTGGGCTTTACACAGCGCCACGGCTTCACGCACGCCGGGCAGCAACGGCCGCGACTCCTCGACCAGTTGAATGGCGCGGCGGATAATGCTGGCGGTTACCTCTGCGCGGTCCGGGCCGCGCCAGGGCTGTTGCGCAAACCACAAATCGACCACCAGGTCGATGCGCAGCCCCAGCAGGTCCGGCAATTCATCACGGCGGCTAATATCCACTCCGAGGCTGTCCAGTACCTCCAGCTCTGCGCGGTCCCATAGCGGCTCTGAATCGATAAGCAGGCCATCCATATCGAAAATAGCGGCAAGAATCTGACGCTTCGCTGACATAAGTTCCTCTCCATTGGCGTAAGTAGATAACGAAATTGTCCATATGGTATATCATACCGCGCTGAAGCAGGCGAAATTCGCTGACGAAGATAGACTTATACCTGACTCTATGGCGGCATGGAGAGTCTGGCGTTTTAAACAAGGGGAACTCATGACGTATCAACAAGCTGGACGCATTGCGGTCATTAAACGCATTTTGGGATGGGTCATCTTCATTCCAGCCGTGCTGTCTACGCTGATTTCCGTACTGAAATTTATGTACGAGCATAGCGAAAAGAAACCGGGTATTGATGCGGTGATGATGGATTTCGCCCACCTGATGATTGAGATGGTGCGTTTTAATACGCCGTTCCTGAATTTCTTCTGGTACAACTCGCCGCTGCCGGAGTTCAAACATGCGTTGAACATCGGTTTCTGGATTATCTACGCGCTGGTGTTTGTTGGCATGGCGTTGCAGGCTTCCGGCGCGCGGATGGGCCGCCAGGCGAAGTTTCTACGCGAAGGGGTGGAAGATCAGTTGATTCTGGAACAGGCTAAAGGAGCGGAAGGCCTGTCTCGTGAACAGCTTGCCGAACGTATTGTCGTACCGCGTCATACCATCCTGAAGCAGTATTTTACGCTTTACGTGCTGCCGATTGTGGTGATTGTGATTGGCTATGTTTTCTTCTCACTGCTTGGCTTCCTGTAAATAGACAAACGGCCCGGGTAACCGGGCCATTTATCATTCGGCAGGCAGCGCTCGCGGCTTGCCTTCATTGTCTACCGCCACATAAATAAACAGGGCTTCCGTCGCCTTGTAACGCTGGCCCAGCGGTTCCGTCGATACTTTTTTCACCCATACCTCAATATTAATGGTGATTGAGGTGTTGCCGCGTTTTACGCAGCGGGCATAGCAGCACACGACATCGCCAACGGCGACCGGGCGTAAAAAAGTCATACCATCAACACGGACGGTCACAACGCGGCCGCGGGCAATCTCTTTGGCCATAATCGCGCCGCCGATATCCATCTGCGACATCAACCAGCCGCCAAAAATATCGCCGTTCGCGTTGGTATCCGCCGGCATGGCCAGGGTGCGTAAAACCAATTCGCCCTTCGGGGCGAG
This sequence comes from Klebsiella sp. CN_Kp097, assembly GCF_040064495.1. Taxonomy (NCBI): domain Bacteria; kingdom Pseudomonadati; phylum Pseudomonadota; class Gammaproteobacteria; order Enterobacterales; family Enterobacteriaceae; genus Klebsiella; species Klebsiella sp. CN_Kp097. The sequence continues at coordinate 71,280 of NZ_JBEAIL010000007.1, forward strand.
ATCTGTTGTTGTCATTCTATACTCTGTACTAGTCAAAGAAGATCAGGCGCGATGCTACTATGAAAACGGCGCAGAGAGAATAGGGGAATACGCCCGTCGGTACGGTTAAAACGGGGTTTTGGCAAAGGTCGGGACGCAAGTTGATAAAAGAAGGCGGTACGCGCCGGCCAGCGCGTACCGTTGAGAGGGATTAGTGCTTATCGTCCTGCGGCATGTGGCGGTAGATATAGACGCCGCTCAACAGGGTAAAGACCAGGGTCAATGCCGTTAAACCGAAGACTTTGAAGTTGACCCAGATATTTTGCGGCAGCCAGAACGCGATGTAGATATTGGCCAGCCCGCAGAGAATAAAGAACAGCGCCCAGGCCAGATTCAGCCGTGACCACACCTGCTGCGGCAGCGTCAGCTCTTTGCCAAGCATGCGTTGGATAAGCGGTTTTTTCATTACCCACTGGCTGAACAGCAGGGCGCCAGCAAACAGGGCGTAGATGACGGTCACTTTCCACTTAATGAATTCATCGTTGTGGAAGAAGATAGTCAGACCGCCGAAGACGGCGACCAGCACAAAAGTGATCAGCGCCATCTTTTCAACTTTACGATAGCGCACCCAGCTATAAATGAGGACCACCGCGGTGGCGACGATCAGCGCGGTGGTTGCGGCGTAGATATCGTAAATCTTATAAAAAGCGAAGAAGACTACGAGCGGTAAAAAATCGAGAAACTGCTTCATACATCAATTCCGTCGTTCAGGAAGGACCGGAATACCCGGCCCAGATTAAAGTTAGTTGCGAATAAGCATATACAAGCGGAACAAATAGATCAGCAACAGCGCAGAGAACAGATTGCTGATGGTATTAATGACCACGGCGGCGACGTTTGGCGACAGCGTTGCGAAGCTTGAAGCAAGCAGCAGCAGCGCCGTTTTTGCCAGCAGCCAGCCCAGTACCGCTGGCGCCACCAGACGCATATTAGCCCACGCCAGACGCATACTGCCGCGCATTGCGCTAAAGATGCCGATTTTATCCTGCACCAGCATCACCGGCGCGAACGCCAGGACAATCGCCAGCAGCACGCCCGGCACCAGCACCAGCATCATCCCCATCTGTACCACGAAGGTGGTGAACAGGATAAGCAGCAACAATTTCGGCAGAACCGGCGCCGCGGCGCCGATCGCCCGCAGCGCGCTGACGCGATGCCCGGCGGAGATCAACTGGATCAGCAACAGTACGCCGCCGACGAGGATGGCATTCCCCACCAGGCCGGAGAAGGTTGAGGCTGCCGACGCGCGCAGCAAGATCTGCTGCTGTTCCGGCGTCATGTTCTGCACCAGCTCAAACAAGCCGGCGCTGCCCGCCAGGTTATCGCCTTCGCTGAGGATCGATAACTGCTCGTCACTGGGCGAAAAGGCATGGCCAATGACTACCGTGATGAACGCGCATAACAACGCAATCAGCAGAATAGTAACGAACTGATTACGAAAAAAATTCCCCGTGTCACGGTAGACGGACTTCGCCGTGATAGACATGCATTCTCCTTGAGTCTTGCAGGTGTTTTAACTAGCCGGGGATTGTACCGCAAAACGTGGTTGGGTAGCAGTCTCTGCCGCTGTCACGGTAAGTATATCTTTGTAAAGAGTTCCCAGCGGCGGCAGGCCGTAGCGGGCACGGGCGCGATCGCACGCTTCGTTGAGTTCGCCGCCTTCGCCTGACATAGCAAACTCGCGGCAGGGGGAAGGCCGCTGATGATAGATGGTGCAGTGCACCGATTCGCCGATTTCGCCGCTTAAGGCTGTGCAGCGGCTTTGCCGCTGATTGGTGCCGCTCATGCAGCGCAGAAAAGGGGTAAGGGGTTCGGTGAGCTGCGTAGGTACCACGCCGCCGGCGTCGTCGGCTTCAGCCCAATAGAAGGAGACTCGAAAATACGCACAACAGGCACCGCACGTCATGCACGGGTTGATTTCACTCATAATTACACCTGAAAAAAACGCATCAACACAAATTGTCGGCAATTAAATTAGCTATCCGCACGATCGGCGACAAGAGGGGGACGCAAAAATTTTTCTCACGGGTAAAAATTGATGTAAGGACAAATCAGAACGTTACTGAGTGCTGCAAAAATTAATCTGGATCAATAAATGTTAAATCTAATGGCCTGGTGTGATCTAAAACAGATCAAAACTAACTCATTGTAGGTATATTTGCTGCCGCTGATAAAAACCATAATGGGGACATGGATATGAAGAAAATTGCAGCGGCGGCATTGATCTTAGGTACGCTTTCTGGTGGTAGCGCCTGGGCGCATGAAGCGGGGGAGTTTTTTATTCGCGCGGGTTCGGCGACGGTTCGCCCGACTGAAGGTTCTGACAACGTACTGGGTAGCCTCGGCGGTTTTAACGTCAGTAATAACACCCAGTTAGGTTTAACCTTTACCTATATGGCGACCGACAATATCGGTATCGAACTGCTGGCGGCAACGCCGTTCCGCCACAAGGTCGGTACCGGGCCGACGGGCACCATCGCTACCGTACACCAGTTACCGCCGACGCTGATGGCGCAGTGGTACTTTGGCGATGCGCAAAGCAAAGTGCGCCCGTATGTCGGCGCCGGTATTAACTATACAACCTTCTTTAACAATGATTTCAACGATACCGGTAAGGACGCCGGGCTTTCCGACCTGAGCCTGAAGGATTCATGGGGCGCGGCAGGACAGGTTGGCCTGGATTATCTGATTGACCGCAATTGGCTGCTGAACATGTCGGTCTGGTACATGGATATCGACACCGATGTGAAATTTAAAGCTAACGGCGTTAACCAGAAAGTCAGTACCCGTCTGGATCCGTGGGTGTTTATGTTCTCCGCGGGCTATCGATTCTAATGGTTTAAAAAACTGGCCGTTCGCGGCCAGTTTTATCCTCTTCAGACCAGCCGATGGGCGTGCAGTTTGGCGCTTTCCATAATGCTATCCATAATCACCTGCACGCGATGCGGCAACACGCCTCGCTGACGATAAATCAACCACGCCTGCATATTCACGCCGCGTTCCCGTGGCAGACAGGGCCGTAACGTACCGGCCTCTAATTCTGCGGCAACGGAGTAAAAAGGGGCATAAACGATGCCCAGCCCCTGTTTGGCAAGCTCAATGGCCGGCAAAATGTTATCGCATACGCTGGAACCGTTGATCTCTACCTGAATACTCTCACCCGCGGCGTTATAGCAATGCCAACTGTTGCGGATCCCGCCCAGCGTACGCAAAGTGATGCAGCGGTGCTGCGCAAGCTCGTCAAGATCGTGCAGGGGCGACTGCGCAATATAATCCGCGCAGGCAAACAGCCCCATGCGAAAACGGGTGAGAGGCCTTGCGATCAGGCTTTCGTCCTGCGGTTGGAAAAAGCTAATCAGTAGGTCGCAATCGCTATCGAAAAGCGTCCCGTGTTTCTGTTCGCGCTCGTCGGGATTGCGGGTGAGAATATTGACGGTTAATTCCGGCGCCGAACGTAGCACCGGCGGCAAAAGGTATCGGGCAAGGAAAGCCTGAATGCCGATCGGCGCGCCGAGCGTCACCATGCCGTTGAGGCTGCGTTTCCAGGTACCGGACATATCCAGCAGATCATTATGCTTATCCAGCAGAATGTCCGCCCGGCGCAGGAACTGCTCTCCAAATTCGCTCAGGATTAACGCCCGTGGATGGCGGATAAAGATCTCCAGCCCCAGGCGCCGTTCCAGCGCATTCAGCGCCCGCGACACATTCGACTGCGGCATGTCCAGTAGTTGGGCGGCTTTGCTCACGCTTGCCGTTTCGGCAATCACGCGGACGATGCGGAGTTCGTCAATGCGCAGGTCTTTTTCTTTCACAAGGTAGGTTCTTTTGGTTTGCTATATCAAAAATGATATACATCTTTGCCGTCATTGTCATATGACTTCTGGTCAGTAGCTGAGTATTATTTGCGTGGATTATTTATTACAGCCGAAGAATACAGAGAAATAATTCGATGAAAATAACAACAATGGCTGCGTTATCTGCAATGTTGCTGCTGGCGGCGTGCGCTTCCAGCAAAACCGAAAAAGAAAAAAAGATTGAATATGACGATATTATCAGAGGGCTATCGGTTTCAGGGGAAGAGATTTTATACCGGAAAGATAAAAGTACTGATTTTTACCGTTATCAATATTTGGTCTATCAGTCGGCAAACTATCATTCGTGGCTGAGTCCCGAGATTAAACCGAGTGGCGCGGCTAATTATAAAACAGCGTAATCAGTACTGTTTTACCGTTTCTTATTACCAGGTGTTATTATGTTTCTTAACTATTTCGCCTTAGGCGTGTTAGTTGCCGTGTTTTTAATTTTATTTTACGGCATTATTATTATTCATGATATTCCCTATTTATTGGCCAAGAAACGCCAGCATCCTCACCAGGATGCGATCCATGTCGCCGGCTGGGTGAGCCTGTTCACCCTACATGCGATTTGGCCGCTGTTGTGGATCTGGGCGACGCTGTATCGCCCCGAGCGCGGGTGGGGAATGGCGCATAAAGGCGAAGATAATGCCGAAATGCATCAGCGAATCAGGCAACTTGAAAGCGAGCTCAAGCGTCTGCAGGAACAACAAATAACTGTTACGACAAACTCGTCAAATAAACGCTGAGGCCAATGTATGGATTTACTCATTATTCTTAGCTATGTGGCGTTGGCCTATGGCGTATTTAAAATTTTCCGTATCCCGGTAAATAAATGGACGGTACCGACGGCGGTCCTTGGTGGGGTGTTTATTGTCGGCGCGCTAATTCTGACTATGAATTATAATCACCCGTACACCGACCGGGCGCAAAAAATAGCTCTGTCGATCCCGATTGTGCCGCAGGTGTCGGGGGCCATCGTAGAAGTTACCGATAAAACGAATGTATTATTACGCAAAGGCGAGGTACTGTTTCGTCTTGATGATAGCCGCTATCGCGCGCGACTGAATAAACTGGAGGCGGATCTCAGTGCCGCCGAAGCGGATATCAGAACCCGGAAAGCGGCATTAAGTGAATCCGCCGCTAACGTCCAGCGGATGACGGCGGAATATGAACGTGCCCGTCAGGATTATCAACGCTATGCGAAAGGCGCGGCCATGCCGGTTAACCCTTTTTCTGAGCAGGACGTGAATCACGCCGAGCAGCAATATCAAGCGCAATCTGCGGCCCTGCGGGCGGCTAAAGCCCAGTATCAACAGGAGTTCGAAAGACTTTCGGCGCGTTTCAATGGCGAGGATGCGCAAATCGCCAGCCTGAAATCGCAGATTGCCGAGGCGCGTTATGACCTTGAACAGACGGTATTCCGCGCGCCCAGCGATGGTTATGTCACTCAGGTGCTGGCGCGTCCGGGAACCACGGCAGTTCGTCTGCCGTTCAAACCGGTGATGATTTTTATTCCGCAGCAGAAACGCCAGGTGGTGGCGGTATTTCGCCAGAACGCCATCCTGCGCCTGGAGCAGGGGGACGAGGCAGAGGTGGTGTTTAATGGCTTACCGGGGCAGGTGTATGCCGGCAAGGTCACAAAGGTACTGCCAACCATTCCCGACGGTAGTTACCAGGCGAGCGGCGCATTACAGGGTTTAAGCGCCACGCCCGGTCGGGAAGGGGTTTATGTGATGATTGACCTGGCGGCGAGCCGCGATCTTGCCCATTTACCTGATGGGGTCAGTGCCCAGGCGGCGGTGTATACCGACCATTTTGCCCACGTGTCGGTGATGCGTAAGGTGCTGTTACGGATGACCAGCTGGTTGCATTATCTGTATCTCGACCACTAAAAGCTGAAGTTGAGTCAAAAAAAAGCCCGCGATAAACGCGGGCAAAAATACTGGAAGCAATGTGAGCAATGTCGTACCGAATACCTGAGTTGTTCACTCAACTATTCGGTAATGAGAAAGATAATATTTCTCATTTAAGATATCAACCCCAGAGTTTGTGCGGAGGTGCATTTTTTTAATCAAGAGTGAAAACCGTGCGTTTCTGACTATTATCACGCGGCCATGCCGTAGCGACATCGCGGAGCGGCAGCGGCGTGGTGGCGATGGTAAACTGACCGGGAACCGCCGCCTGCAGCATCTCCCCGGTTGCCGCCAGCAGTTGCGGCATGGTCAGGCTGCCGATGCCGCTACCCATGAGCTGTAGCGGCGCGGCGCGAAGCACCGCGCCATTTAATCCGATATCCGCTCCGGCAAGAGAACCCACCTGCACATAACGTACCGGCTTATCGCCGGGGGTATATTTCGCTAGTATAGGCAGCAGCAACTCTGCGCTGCGGCCCCACAAATAATCCACAACCACATCGATTTGCCCGGCGCTGGCGGCGGCAAACTGCGCGTTTAGCGTCTGCTCATCGGCCGTTAAGTTAATGCATTCATCGGCTGCGAGGGCGGTCAGCGCTTGCGCATTGCGCCCGGTGGCAATGATTTTTTTCGCACCGAGGTAGCGGGCAATCTGCACCGCCAGCTGCCCGGCGCTGCCGGTGGCGCCGTTAATCAGTACCGTTTCGCCGGCCTGAAACTGCGCCCGTTTGACAAGCGCAGCCCAGGCAGACATGCCCGGATTGGCCATGGCCGCGGCGCTGATGTCATCAAGTGCATCCGGCAGCGGCAGGCAATTCTGCAGCGCGACCGGCGCGCGTTGCGCCATACTGCCGAACGGCGCACTGGGGAAAGCAAAATAGACGCGCTGGCCGTCAGAGGTCATACCGACGCCATCGATACCGACGACAAATGGCAGTGTGCCGTCAAAACTATAATGACGTCCCGATGCCCGGCCCTTAACTACGTGGCTAATGGCGGCGGCGCGAACGTCGATCAGCGTGTATCCGGCTGCAGGCTGCGGTTCGCTAAAATCGGCCCATATCGGGCCATCGTTAAGATCAAACACCACGGCGGCTTTCATAACATTATCCCCTGATGATAATTATGTGTAATATGCACATATTCTTCAGGAGCACTATACGCGGTTAACTAATATATGCAAGATGCACATAATAATTACGACATCACCGACTTTCACGGCGCGCTGCTGGATATCATCAGCGTGATGAATCAACCGCTGCGCGATGAGCAAATATTGCAGGCGGCAGGGGTACAGCTTGAACAGATGCTGTTTCCACTACTGGTGGCGGTATGGCGCTATGGCCCGGTGGGTGTAGTTGAGCTGGCGGATCATTTAGGCCGCGATTACACCACCGTCAGCCGGCAGGTGAAAAAGCTGGAGGCTCAGGGCCTTGCCTGCAAGCAGGCCAATGCCAAAGACCGGCGGATTAGCGAGGTGACGCTTAGCGAAAAGGGGCAGCGGATGATCGACGCTATTGCCGTTGCGCGGCGGCGGTTAATGAATCAGGTGCTGGCTGGATGGTCAGAAGATGAGGTGCTGGCGCTGTTTCGCTTAACGCGAAAATACGCCAACAGCCTGCAGCGGAAATAGCCGCCCGGCGTGAGGCCGGGCGACAAAGGGTCAGGCGGTTTTGGTCGCTGCTTTCAAACTGTGCACGAAGGTTTTTAGCTCTGCGAGCATGTTTTGCGGCTGCTCAAGGTTACGCTCGATAATCTTGACGATGGCCGAGCCGGATATTGCCCCGGCGGCGCCGGCGTCAATAGCGGCCGAAACCTGCTCCGGCGCCGAGATGCCAAAGCCCTGTAGCGGCGGCGCGGCGTTGTATTCCGCCAGTTTTTCAATCAGATGATGCAGCGGAAGCGCGGCGCGGTTTTCCGCGCCTGTCACGCCAGCGCGCGATAGCAGGTAGGTGTAGCCGCGGCCATAGGAGGCAATCTGGCGCAGTAAATCGTCATCGGCATTTGGCGGGCAGATGAAAATCGGCGCAATGTTATGGCGCAGCGCTGCCTGACGGAACGGGGCGGACTCTTCGACCGGCACGTCGGCGACCAGAACCGAATCCACGCCGACACGCGCGCATTCGGCGTAGAACTCATCAATCCCCGGGCTGAACACCAGGTTCGCGTACATCAAAAGGCCGATTGGGATTGTCGGATGCTTGTGACGGATTGCCGCCAGCATTTCGAAGCACTGCGCCGGGGTGACGCCGGCGGCAAAAGCGCGCAATGTGGCGCCCTGAATCGTCGGGCCGTCGGCCAGCGGGTCAGAGAAGGGGATCCCCAGTTCCAGCGCATCGGCGCCGGCTTCAATCAGCGCATCGATGATTTTCAGCGACTGCTCCGGCCCCGGATCGCCGAGGGTGACGAAGGGAACAAAGGCGCCTTCCTGGCGGTTTTTTAACTGTGCAAATAGCGTCTCGTAACGTTCCATCAGATTTCCCCTCGCGCTTTCAAAATGTCGTGTACGGTGAAGATGTCTTTATCGCCGCGGCCGGACAGGTTAACCACCAGCAACTGCTCTTTATCCGGGTTCTCGCGCATCATCTTCAGCGCGTGCGCCAGAGCGTGCGACGACTCCAGCGCCGGGATAATGCCTTCATGGCGGGAGAGCGCTTTAAAGGCATCCAGCGCTTCGTTGTCGGTAATTGACACATACTCGGCGCGCCCGGTGCTGTTAAGGAACGCATGCTGCGGACCCACTGACGGGAAATCCAGCCCGGCGGAGATAGAATAAGATTCTTCGATCTGCCCGTCGGAAGTTTGCATCATCGGCGACTTCATGCCGAAGTAAATGCCGACGCGACCGTGCTTCAGCGGCGCGCCGTGCTCGCCGGTTTCGATACCGTGGCCGGCAGGCTCGACGCCAATCAGGCCAACGCGGGATTCATCAATGAAATCAGCGAACATGCCGATGGCGTTAGAACCACCGCCAACGCAGGCGATCACCGCGTCCGGCAGGCGTCCTTCTTTCTCAAGGATCTGCGCTTTGGTTTCTTCGCCGATCATGCGCTGGAATTCACGCACGATAGTCGGGAATGGATGCGGGCCAGCGGCAGTGCCGAGCATGTAGTGCGCCTTCTCGTAGCTGCCGGACCAGTCGCGCAGCGCTTCGTTACAGGCATCTTTCAGGGTGGCGGAACCGCTGTGCACTGGAATGACTTCCGCACCCATCAGGCGCATGCGGAAGACGTTCGGCGACTGGCGCTCGACGTCTTTAGCGCCCATATAGATGCGGCATTTCAGACCGAGCAGGGCGCTGGCCAGCGCCGAGGCGACCCCGTGTTGGCCGGCACCGGTTTCGGCGATAATTTCCGTTTTGCCCATACGTTTGGCCAGTAGCGCCTGGCCCAGCACCTGGTTGGTTTTGTGCGCGCCACCGTGGAGCAGATCTTCACGTTTGAGGTACAGCGTGGTGCGGGTGCCTTCGGTCAGATTGCGGCATTTGGTCAGCGCCGTCGGACGGCCCGCGTAGTTTTTCAGCAGGTCGGTGAATTCAGCCTGAAATTCAGGATCTTTTTGCGCGCTGACGAAAGCTTCTTCCAGCTGGCGCAGGGCGGGCATCAGGATCTGCGGAACGTACATACCGCCGAATTCGCCGAAATACGGGTTCAGTAAAGTGCTCATTATTGCATTGCTCCTTAATATGCGCGCAGCGTCTGGAAAACGGCAGCCACCAGGCTTGCCTCTTTTATTCCCGGCTGCGACTCTACGCCTGAGTTGAAATCGAGTCCGGCACAGCCGCTTTTCGCGGCTTCTACGCAGTTATCGGCGCTAAGGCCGCCTGCCAGTATCACGTTACGCAGGTCCTGGCCCTGCAGCAGCGACCAGTCGAAACGTTGTCCGCTCCCGCCCTGACCGTTGTCAAAGACATATCTGGCCACATGATTGAGATTACGCGGCGGCAGTGTTTCGCCTACGCTCAGCGCCTTCCAGATTTGGATCTGCTCCGGCAGCGCCGCGCGGAGGGCATCAATCCAGGCCTGGTCTTCGCTCCCATGAAGCTGGACCGCGGCGAGTTTCAATTTGGTCGCGCGGGTGACGACCTCTTCAACGGCTGCATCACGGAACACGCCAACGTAGCTAAGCGGCGCGGCGGCCATTACCGCCTGTGCCTGCTGGTCGTTAACGGCACGCGGCGAACCATCGACGAAAATCAGGCCGCCGTAGATGGCGCCCGCCTCCCAGGCGGCTTGCGCATCCTGCGGACGAGTCAGGCCGCAGACCTTGTTCTCACCTAAAAGCACGCGCTTCACCGCAGCGCTGAGGTCCGGCTGTTCCATCAGCGCCGAGCCAATCAGGAAGCCGTTGGCGAAGTGGCTAAGCTCGCGGACTTCGCCATAGGTATGGATTCCGGATTCGCTGATCACGGTGACATCCGGGCCGAGACGCGGCGCCAATTGCCGCGTGCGGTTCAGATCAATCGACATATCGCGCAGATCGCGGTTGTTAATGCCGACGACTTTGGCCTTCAGCGCAATCGCGCGCTCCAGCTCCTCTTCATTGCTGACCTCGGTCAGGACGCCCATATTGAGACTGTGGGCGACGGCGGCGAGCTGCCGATATTGATCATCATCGAGCACCGAAAGCATCAACAGGCAGGCATCGGCCTGGTAGTAACGCGCGAGGTAAATCTGGTAAGGATCGATGGTGAAGTCTTTACACAGAATCGGCTGCGGCGCGACCTTGCTGACAATCGGCAGAAAATCAAAGCTGCCCTGAAAATATTTCTCATCACACAGTACCGAAATTGCCGAGGCGTAGTGCTTATAAACCCCGGCGATGGTCGCCGGGTCGAAATCTTCACGAATCAGTCCCTTCGACGGCGACGCTTTTTTGCACTCGAGAATAAAAGCGGTGCGGGCGCCGGCCAGCGCATCGTAAAAATGGCGTTCGGACGGCACGATGTCATTCTGAAAACTGGCTAACGGTTGTTGTTGTTTGCGGGCTTCTACCCAAATCGCTTTGTCGGCAACGATTTTTGCTAAAACGGTCTGCATTATTTACCCTCTTGCCGCTAATGCGGTCACTCTGTCATAGGCCGCTCCGCTGTGCAGCACATCCAGCACCTGCTGGGCGTTGGCTTTCAGGTCTTCATGCCCGTGTAAACGCATCAACATGGCGACGTTGGCGGCGACGGCGGCTTCATGAGCGGCTTCACCTTTACCTTGTAGCAAGCGCGTGAGAATGTCACGGTTTTCTTCCGGCGTGCCGCCGGCCAGTTGATCCTGATGATATGGCGTCAGGCCGAAGTCGGCGGCGGTCAGCTGATAGCTTTGGATTTCGCCGTTATTGAGTTCGGCGACCACGGTCGGCGCATGCAACGAGACTTCGTCCATGCCGCCGCTGTGTACCACGGCGGCACGTTGATAACCGAGTACGCGCAAGGTTTCTGCAATCGGCAACACCAGTTCCGGGCTGTAGACGCCAATCAACGCCAGCGGCGGGTGCGCCGGGTTGATAAGCGGCCCCAACACGTTAAACAGGGTGCGCGTTTTCAACTGCTGGCGGACCGGCATCGCGTGGCGGAAACCGGTGTGGTATTTCGGCGCGAACAGAAAGCAGACGCCCAGTTCATCCAACGCGGCGCGCGATTTATCGGCATTCATATCCAGGTTGATGCCAAACGCGGCCAGCAGGTCGGACGAACCTGATTTACTGGAGACGCTGCGGTTACCGTGTTTCGCCACTTTTAAACCGCAGGCGGCGGCGACAAAGGCGCTGGCGGTTGAGATATTGATACTGTTGCTGCCATCGCCGCCGGTACCGACGATATCGGCAAACTGATAATCCGGGCGCGGGAACGGCGCGGCGTTTTCCAGCAGCGCGGTAGCGGCGCCGGCAATTTCCTGTGGTTGTTCGCCGCGCACTTTCATGCTTACCAGCGCGGCGGCCAGCTGTTCCGGCTTCACTTCGCCGCGCACGACGGCGGAAAACAGCACGTGGCTCTCCTGCTGGCTCAGCGTCTCGGCCTGGTACAGTTTTTCCAGAATCGGCTGTACGACATTGGTCTGCTCCAGTTTCTGCAGCGCCCATGCCAGCGTTTGCTCCAGCAGTAGCGCTCCTTGGGTAGTCAGAATCGATTCCGGATGGAACTGGAAGCCGCAGACGCGATCGGCGTCGTGGCGAACCGCCATCACCATACCGTTGAAATTGGCGTTAATGGTGAGCCCGGCCGGAATATTGCTGCCGACAAGAGAATGGTAGCGGGCCACCGGCAGCGGGTTGGCGAGACCGGCGAACATCGCCTGGCCGTCATGCTCAATGCTTGACGCTTTGCCGTGAAGGATTTCTCCCGCCTGGCCGACATAGCCGCCGTAGGCTTCCACGATGGCCTGGTGGCCGAGGCAGATACCGATAATCGGTAACTTGCCGCGCAGGCGGGTCAGCAGCTCGGGCATGCAGCCGGCTTCGCTTGGGGTTCCCGGCCCCGGAGAGAGCATCAGCACCGGATTATCCATGGTGCCGATACGTTCAATCAGCGATTGCGCCGGTACGGTATTACGATAAATAACCACGTTGTGGCCGTTAGCCCGCAGCTGGTCGGCGAGGTTATAGGTAAAGGAGTCGATATTATCGAGCAGCAGGATGTCGGCCATTAGAAAGTCTCCTTCGCGTGGTGGGCCTGAGCAATGGCGCGCAGCACGGCGCGAGCTTTATTACGGGTTTCATCCGCCTCGGATTGCGGAACGGAATCGAGCACGATACCGGCGCCCGCCTGCACGGTGGCAATGCCATCCTCAACGTAGGCTGAGCGGATCACGATGCAGGTATCGAGGTCGCCATGGGCGGTAAAGTAGCCGACCGCGCCGCCGTAGCTACCGCGACGCTTGCCTTCCGCGGCGGCGATTAGCTGCATGGCGCGAACTTTCGGCGCGCCGCTAAGGGTGCCCATATTCATGCAGGCGCGGTAGGCGTGCAGGACATCAAGGTCGCGGCGCAGTTCGCCGACCACGCGGGAAACCAGATGCATCACAAAAGAGTAGCGATCGACTTTGGTCAAATCCGCTACGTAGCGGCTACCCGGGGTACAGATGCGGGCCAGATCGTTACGGGCCAGGTCAACCAGCATCAGATGTTCAGAAAGCTCTTTGTGGTCGGTACGCATCTCCAGCTCAATACGGCTATCGAGATCGCGATCCAGTGAACCATCGGCGCGGCGGCCGCGAGGACGAGTGCCGGCAATGGGGTAGATCTCAATCTGGCGGCTGACGGCGTCGTATTTCAACGAGCTTTCCGGCGATGCGCCAAACAGGGTGAAATCGTTATCCTGCATAAAGAACATATACGGGCTGGGATTGCTCTTTTTCAGCACATCGTACGAGGCCAGCGGCGACGGGCAGGGAAGTGAGAAACGGCGCGACGGCACGACCTGGAAAATTTCGCCCGCGCGAATGGCGCGCTGCATTTTGCGCACCACGGCGCCGTACTCTTCATCGCTCTGATCGACGTCGCAGCGCATTTCGGCAACCGTCGTTACCGGCAGCGGCGCGGGCGGTTCATTTAACTGCTGGCGAAGCTGGGCGATACGTTGCAGAAGACGCTGTTTCTCATTCTCCAGCGGCGTGAACAGGCTCGCCTGAATGCGGGTGCTTTTGGTCTGGTGATCGATAACCAGCAGCGTCTCCGCCAGGTAGAAACAGTAATCCGGGCAGGCGGTATCGGTATTGAGCGGTGGTAAATCCTCAAAACCGGCCACCAGGTCGTAAGCGAACAGGCCGCCAAAGAACATCGCTTCGCGCTCGGCCTGCGGGACGCTGACCAAATCCTGTAACAGACGAAACGCATCGAACACCGATAACGAGCACAGGCGAGCGTCTTCATCCAACAGGGCGCTAACCGGTGGGAAGGTGAGTACCCGGCTGTTCGGCTGGCGCAGATTCTCAATGCCGGACGGCAATGCGTTATCCAGCAGTTCAAGCAGCGCGGCGCCGTTCGCTGACAGCGCCTGAACAGTGACGGTATTGCCAAGAGCGGTAATGCGCAGGGCGCTATCGACCAGTAGCAGGCTTTTTAAATCGTCTTTACTATCGATGTCGGCCGATTCCAGCAGCAAGGTTGCCGGGCGCGCGCCGCATAATTGATGGAATAACGCCGTCGGGTTTTCGCGATAGATGGCGTCGCTGGTGAGAAGCTCGAGCGCTGGTTTTGATGTTTGCATTATCATTCTCGCCTGTTCTGTTCATTATTTTGTTCAAAAAAAAGCCCGCTCAGTGGCGGGCCCGGTATCTGTTTGCTGAGTGCAAAACGCGATCACGCCGCCCGATTCCAGGAACGACGCCACCAGCTATGAAGAGTAATAATTTGCGCTTTCATCAGAGATACCCGTTGTGTGAACTTGCGTACTAGTTAACTAGTCCATGAAAATAAAGTCAACCCTTGTTTGCAGATTTTCTTTCTCAGTCGTTATCATAATGCGCTTATTTCAGTTCAGGTCCACCAGGAGCCATTTTGAGCGACACTAATTACGCGGTCATTTATGACCTGCACAGCCATACCGTCGCCTCCGATGGGCGATTGACTCCAGAAGAGCTGGTACATCGCGCGCATGAGATGCGGGTGGGGACGCTGGCAATCACCGATCACGATAGCGTGGCGGCAATTCCGGCAGCGCGTGCCGAAATAGCGCGGGCTGAACTGCCGCTCACGCTTATCACCGGGGTAGAAATTTCCACCCTGTGGGAAAATCACGAAATTCATATCGTCGGACTGAATATTGATATCAACCATCCGGCGATGACGCAACTGCTCTGTGAACAGAAAGCGCGGCGCAACCAGCGCGGGCAGATGATTGCCGAACGGTTGGAGAAAGCGCGTATCCCCGGTGCCTGGGAAGGGGCGTTAAAGCTCGCCAATGGCGGCGCGGTCACCCGCGGCCATTTTGCCCGCTTTTTAGTTGAAGCCGGCTTTGCGAGCAATATTGCCGATGTATTCAAAAAATATCTCGCCCGCGGGAAAACCGGATACGTTCCGCCGCAGTGGTGTACAATAAAACAAGCGATTGATGTCATTCATCATTCTGGCGGCAAAGCGGTGATCGCCCATCCGGGGCGTTACGATCTTTCCGCCAAATGGTTGAAACGGCTGTTGGCCCATTTTAGCGAGCAGGGCGGCGACGCGATGGAGGTCGCCCAATGCCAGCAGGCGCCGCATGAGCGCGCGCAGCTGGCGAGCTACGCGAAACAGTTTGGTTTGATGGCGTCGCAGGGTTCGGATTTCCACCAGCCCTGCCCGTGGATTGAACTGGGGCGCAAACTTTGGCTACCCGCTGGCGTGGAAGGGATCTGGCGCAGTTGGGAAGTGGCCGCTGAACAAATTGAGAGGGAAGTATGAGCCAGTTTTTCTATATCCATCCCGATAATCCGCAGGCGCGGTTGATTAATCAGGCGGTGGAAATTGTGCGTAAGGGCGGGGTTATCGTTTATCCAACGGACTCTGGCTATGCCCTGGGTTGCAAAATCGAAGATAAAGGGGCAATGGAGCGGATCTGCCGTATCCGTCAGTTGCCGGATGGCCACAATTTCACCCTGATGTGCCGCGATCTCTCCGAGTTATCGACCTACGCGTTTGTCGATAACGTGGCGTTTCGTCTTATCAAAAACAATACGCCGGGCAACTACACGTTCATTCTTAAGGGAACGAAAGAGGTGCCGCGCCGCCTGTTGCAAGAAAAGCGTAAAACCATTGGGATGCGCGTGCCGGCGAACCCTATCGCCCAGATGCTGCTGGAAACGCTTGGCGAACCGATGCTCTCGACATCCTTGATGCTGCCAGGTAATGAATTCACGGAGTCCGATCCGGAAGAGATTAAAGACCGTCTGGAGAAGGTGGTCGATCTGATTATTCACGGCGGTTATCTTGGCCAGCAGCCGACGACGGTTATCGACCTGACCGAAGACGCGCCGGTGGTGCTTCGTGAAGGCGTCGGTGATATCAAACCCTTCCAGTGATGCTTCTCGCGGGTGGCGTTTCACGCGTCGCCCGCGGCTTAAATTTATTTTAAAATTCTTTCCGCATTGAGTCGCTCCTTTCTTCTTTATATTATTAGTCCGCTTACGATATCACTCATTGATATTGCTTCCAGAAAGAAATTCAACATTATGTATAAGCTGACTATTTAACCCTCTGACGCGTTTAAGCGGAAGAAAGTACTGTTAATTTTTTTCATGCTTTCCAGTGTTACCGTTACCTTATATCTGGTGGGTAAAGTCATACATTAAGCTCTGGTGGTATTCAGTGATAATAATCTTATAATAGTGATTACATACCGTTAATATATGCCAAAGCTGACCCCAAATACCTATCCCATCACCCTGGTAAAAAGCGTGCTGGTGGTTTCACTGCTGGCGCTAATACTGATTATTATCAGTTTGACTGGCTTGTTTAACTATCAGTCGCGTCAGGTCAGTAGTGCCATTGATAAAAAAATCATTGGTTCTCAGTATGCGTTTATTCAGCATAAACTTGAGGATGCCGTCGATCGCCCACGACAAATAACGAATCTATTTTTACAATATATTCAGGGCGAAAATAACAACATCGATAAGGATACTTTAGTTCCTGAAATGGTGTATTTGACGGCGAGCGCGTTTAAAACCATGCCCGCCTTCCAGAGCCTGTCGTGGTTTGCGGAAAATGGCTCCAGTATTGCTGTTATTCGTGACAATCATAGTAATCAAATTTATTTACAACGAACCCAGCGTGATAATCATCACTCCTTGGTTAAATACAGCGGGTTAAGCCCGCAGACCAATATTGTCAACGTCAATAACGCGTTTAATGTTGCTGATTTACCGCAGTTTCGCCGCGCTCGCCAGCAAACGCAAGGTTTCTGGCAACGCTCTCTCTCTACCGGCAGTTTGATCATGAGCTGGAACCAGCCAGTGTACGATAAACAAGGCCGCTTCATCGGGGCGATCGCCAGCGGCGCCACACCTGCAGATATGACCGCTTATTTACAGAGTCTCCTGCCGGATAAAAGCTATGCTCTTCTGCTTATCGATGACAACAATCGCATTGTCGCGCGTTCCGGCAACCAACATAAATGGCAGCAGGACCGCCAATTGATAGCAAAGCTTACCTCGGCGCAGCCGTCGCCGACGTCATTTTCCTTGCGTACAGAGGACGAGTCTTTGTTGGCGACCGCCTTTAGCGTGCAGGACCGCCAACATCTGCTGAACTGGAAGGCGGTACTTATCGCGCCACAGCATGCGGAAATGGCGGAAATGAATAAACAGCGTCAACTTGTGACCTTCGCCACGACACTGTTTATTTTTATTCTGATATTGATTCTGATGATGATTATTTCTCATTTCACCGGCGCCTTAAAGGACGTTGCAGATAAAGTGCGTCTGGGGTTAATGCCGTGGAATAAACCAACTAAACGCGTATTTCCGGAAATAGCATCGTTGGATGCAGCATTGAGCAACCTGTATGCAATTATTCCAGACACTTTCGAATCTAAACGCCGGAAGCTGGAAGAAGATAGCGAAACCGGTTTTTTAACCCGTAGCGGTTTACTGCATTGTGAGTCGCTGTACCGTCATCGCAATATGCTGGCGATGGTATACGTTAACAACTACAACTCGGTTAAGAATGTGCTCGGTACGACTCAGGCCCGACAGTTTATTCACCAGTTTACTTTACGCCTTCGCAAAATATTGCCTGAAGGGGCACTATGTTGTCGTGATCGAGAAGACTTGTTCATTATCGCTTTTGATGGCATGTATGCCGAAAAGGATGTCGACTGGTACAGCGCGCTACTTGCTTCTGTTTTTCGTATGTCTGCTTCTGATATGCCCGGCGAATCGCATATATTTACTGGCCATATTGGCATGTTGATTGAATCATTAACCCCAGAGAACATCGGCGAATGTCTGATGAATGTTAGTCTGGCTTTACAGCATGCCCAGATGGAGCGTAGCGGCACGAGTAAACTTTTCACGGCCGCCATGCGTGAAGAGGAAGTGAATAATCTGCGTCTGCATCAGGCGTTATGCGACGATCTCCATTCGGAAGGTTTCCATCTGGTTTTGCAGCCGATCGTTTCATTTGAATCGCAGCGGCCTTGTAAAGAAGGTGAATGCCTGATCCGCTGGCAATCAAATGTGTTGGGTTTCGTGCCGCCCGACAAATTTATCGCCCTTGCCGAGCACACCGGCATGATTGTGCCGTTAGGGAAATGGATAATTGAAACCGCCTGTCGTGAACTTGCCGCGTTTATCACGCGCGGCGCGCCGCGTGATTTTAAACTGCACGTCAATATCTCGGCAATTCAGCTTCAGCAACCTGATTTTGCTCAGCATCTGCTGGAATCAATTCACGCTAATGATTTGATGAACAGCAATATTTGTCTTGAAATCACCGAAAGCGTCTTGCTGCATGACACGTGGCGAATTGTCGAAATACTGGCTTATCTACGTCGTCTTGGCGTATGTATCGCGATTGATGATTTTGGTTCCGGTTATTCCAGCCTCTCGTATCTGCATTCGCTGCCATTTGATTGTCTGAAGATTGACCGCGGGTTTGTCAGCAATGTGCTTGATGATAAAAAAAACGAAGCGGTTATCGCCTCGGTGTTAATGTTGGCGCGAAGTTTTTCCGTGCCGCTGGTGGCCGAAGGCGTTGAAACGCGCGAAATGGCAGAAAAACTGCAGGAGATGGGCTGTGATTTGGCCCAGGGATATTATTATTCCCGGCCGAAAACGTTTGATAGTTTTGACGTCGCCAATGGGTTTTTCGTTGTTGAACCGGAATGATGAGATAGACCAACGGCGATAATAACGATGCAAATATTAAAAAAACAGCTTTCGGTCAACAGCTACCCGTTCACCCTAACTCAGGCCATCATATTTACCTTAGCCACGACAATTCTCGTCGTGCTGCTGACGACATATGCTTTTCTCTACTACGAAGGTTATGCTTTTTTTGATGAGGTGAGTGAGGATATTCTGCGTGCGAAAAGAGTCAATATCGAGGAAGTCATCCACGATTATATTGATGTTCCCGCCCAATCGAACGCGATACTGGTTCATGCGATCGGACGTCAATCCAGTACTGCGATCCCGGTTCGCAGCCTGATCGGCGAAATGGTCAATACCACCAATAACGTCTTCAGCAACAAACATTATCTGAATCTGGTCGGATTTGGCGCGGTCAATGGCGATTTTATTCAAGTGGCGCGCGGCCAGGCCGAGTCGAATGATTATCTTGCGGTAAAAGATGCGCAAACAGATCACCATCTGACGGCGTATAGTCACCTGACGGTGAACTCATTGGAAAAAGCGGTGCTTGCGGATTATCAAATAACGCAGCGCGAATGGTATGCGGCGGTTGCCAAAGACCAGCGTCCGCACTGGACAAAACCCTTTCGCGATTATGAATATGAAAATGAAATTGGCGTTGCGTTCAGCTCACCGGCATTCAATCGCCAGGGACAGTTTGTTGGCGTCGTCGCCAGCGAGTTGCACCTCAACGAACTAAATAAAAGTCTGGAAAAATTTAAACCCCATCCTGAAAGTATTCTGCTGATTGTTAATGAAAAAAATGAGCTCATTTCTTCATCAGTGCCATCATTGACGCGAAATATGCTGGCCGGGGGGAAACACTCACGGCTGAATCTACAAACGCTTGAAAACACTCATTTACCGGTTGTTGTGGCAGCCAGTCGCACGTTAAAAGCGAATCACCATACGGGATTGCAGTTTTTCAGTTCCGGCAAAGAAGAATATTATGTTGATGCTTTTCCAATCACCGACCGTGATGACATATTGCACTGGACGGGGATTGTGATTAGCCCGGCGAGAATGATTACCCATACCATCATTAAATATATAGCCATTACCATGAGCATGCTGTTTGTCATTTTTGTACTTGGTCTGCTGGTGGTTTTCTATGGCCTGGCGAAGGTGGTAAAACCTCTGCGAGATATTGTCCGTAAAGCGGATCAGCTTGCGACGCACCGCTGGACGCCGCCAGATAATAAGCGACATTTCCCGGAAATAGCCTCTCTGGAAACCACATTTATGGCGCTATCGCATAAGCTGGCAGAAAGTTTCGACGCCCAACGGCGTGAAATAGAGGAGGATAAAACCACCGGGTTATTCTCACGGACAGGGTTACTGCGTCAGACATCGCTATATCAAGGTAGAAACCTGCTCGCGCTGGTGCATATCAGTAATATGAACGCTATTATCAATTCCTTAAGTACGGAGTATGGTGAAAAATTTATTAGCGATTATATTCTTCGCCTGCATAATTTACTGCCGACGAATACGCTGATTGCCCGCGATACAGTGGATAAGCTCATCGTGGTTTTTCCAGGACAAACTCAGCCAAAAGAGCGTCAGCGCTACAGAGAACTGCTCTCCTCACTATTTATCGACGTCAATAATGAAGCGTCTCCTACGGCAAGCAAATACGTTTATACCGGCAATATTGGCCTGGTGAAGACTGAGATCCACGCAGAGAATATTGAACAAACGTTGCGTGAGGCATGGATTGCATTACGCCATGCGCAGAAACAGGGAAACGGCGTTGCGACGTTTTTCAGCGGCGAGATGCATGAGGCTGAGCTTTATAATATCCAACTCCATGAGCATCTTCATGATGCGATCCAGCAACATGAATTTCATCTGATGCTACAGCCAATTGTGGATTTGCAGGATCAAAGCGCTTTTCAGGAAGGAGAATGTTTGCTTCGCTGGCGCTCCGAAACGGTAGGCGAAATTCCTCCCGATCGTTTCCTCCCCCTGGCGGAAGAGAGCGGGTTGATAATCCCGCTGGGACGCTGGATTATTGAACAGGCCTGTCGGGAACTTTCCGCGATGATTCTCCGCGGGGCGCCGGCGAACTTTATTCTGCATATCAACGTATCGGCGATTCAACTCCTGCAACAGGATTTTGCCTGGCATTTAATGGATGCGATTTATCGTCATGGGCTGGTCACGGGCAATATTTGTCTTGAGATAACCGAACGGTTATTGATGAATGATGCTGTGCGAATTAGCCGGATGATTGCTTATCTCCGCCGCCATGGTATTGCCGTCGCGCTGGATGATTTTGGCGTCAATTTATCCAGTTTGCCTTATTTACATACGCTGTCATTTGATAGCATCAAAATTGACCGCCGTCTGATTTGCCAATTTGCCGATGATGATAAAGCAGAATCGATGATTGCATCGCTGATTGTGCTGGCTCAGGGGTTTAAGGTACCCGTCGTTGCTGAGGGTATTGAAGATGAGGCGATAAAAAACCAGTTACGCGACCTCGGTTGCCAGAAAGCGCAAGGTTATCTGTTTGGTCACCCGGCGCCATTTGCCGACTTTCCCTTCCTGGCAAGTGCATTGACGGCGAGCGATAATCTATAGACAGAGAAATGTATCGCAGTGAAGCATTCATTTTGAAGTTAGTGTAGTATGTTCGCCCACGCAGGCGCGCGCGCTGTTTTACAGTGCTGACGAATGGCGCCTTAAAATGTGTAAAGTATTTATATAACAACAGGTTGGTGGTTTTATATGGCCTGTTGTTGCCAAAGCATATCAGACGCCTGGGAAGGCGACACCTAAAGGAAGCTCTATGAGCGAGAAATTACAGAAAGTGCTGGCTCGTGCTGGCCATGGCTCCCGCCGCGAAATTGAAACTATCATCGAAGCTGGACGCGTCAGCGTGGATGGTAAGATCGCAACCCTCGGCGATCGTGTTGAAATCGTACCTGGTTTGAAAATCCGTATCGACGGTCATCTTATTTCGGTAAAAGAATCTGCCGAGCAAATTTGTCGGGTATTGGCCTATTACAAACCAGAAGGCGAACTCTGCACCCGTAACGATCCGGAAGGGCGCCCAACGGTTTTCGACCGTCTGCCGAAACTGCGCGGCGCGCGCTGGATTGCGGTAGGTCGCCTCGATGTGAACACCTGCGGCCTGCTGCTGTTTACCACCGATGGTGAACTGGCGAACCGTTTGATGCACCCAAGCCGCGAAGTTGAGCGTGAATACGCCGTCCGCGTTTTCGGCCAGGTCGATGAAGACAAACTGCGCCAGCTGGCGCGTGGCGTACAGTTAGAAGATGGCCCTGCAGCGTTTAAAACGATTAAGTTCACCGGCGGTGAAGGGATCAACCAATGGTATAACGTTACCTTGACCGAAGGGCGCAACCGCGAAGTGCGTCGCCTGTGGGAAGCCGTCGGCGTTCAGGTCAGCCGTCTTATCCGCGTACGCTACGGCGATATTCTGCTGCCGAAAGGCCTGCCGCGCGGCGGCTGGACTGAACTGGATCTGGCGCAGACCAACTATCTTCGTGAACTGGTGGAGCTGCCAGCGGAAACCGAAAGCAAAGTAGCGGTGGAGAAAGATCGCCGTCGTATGAAAGCGAATCAAATCCGCCGCGCCGTCAAGCGTCATAGCCAGACCAGCGGCAATCCTCGCCAGGGGAATAACGGCAACCGCCGTTCCAGCACCCGCAACAAGACTAACGGCTAATGCTGTACATTCCGGCGGGTTCCCGCCGGGATGCTCCTCTTTTCCCTCGCTTGTGACATTTTTCACACTTTCGCATAAAGACAAGAAACAGGAATTACGCAGACAAATAACGCAAAGTGATGTTATTAGCGTCGCCATATACTGTCGGCACTGATTACAAAACAGGTAGCCCGCAATGAGTACAACAACAAAGTTATCGGCAAGCTATGTGGTCATCGGCGTAAAAGAAAAGATAGGCTATGGCTTAGGCGATTTCGCCTCTAATTTATCGTTCGGTTTTGTCTCGTTATTCTTACTGTTTTTTTATACGAATGTTTATGGCATCAGCGCGGTACAGGCGAGTCTGATCTTTGTGATTGCCCGGGTGATTGACGCAATTTTTAATATCCTGATTGGCTTTGCAATTGATAAAACGCAGAGTAAATATGGCAAATTGCGTCCCTGGCTATTATATGGTGCGATACCGTTAGGCTTTTTAACCGTGTTGTGTTTTGTGCCATTTGGCGGGGAAGCTAAATTTTATTTCGCGCTGGCCTCCTATACCATCTATTGCCTGGCCTATACGGCGGTTAACACACCTTATTCGGCATTGACCAATCGCTTGACGCAGCATGAGGCCTCGCGTTCGTCGCTGTCGGTATATCGCTTTGTGTTGGCTATTGTCGGGTATCTGATTGTTTCCACAACGGCAGACTGGCTGATTTCGCCCTTTAACGACAAACAAATGGGCTATGTCTTTGCCGTTTCCTGCTTTGCACTGTTAGCGACTTTTATGTTTCTTGCCTGTTTTGGCATGACCAAAGAACGCGTTGGTGAAGAGGATAAAATGAATGCGCCGACGCTTCGCGAAATGTTCCGTGCGGTATTAGGTAATGCACCACTGATTCATCTTTCATTATTTACCGTGTTTTTCTATATCGCCTATACCGTATGGATGGCGATCGCTATTTACTTTATTAAATACATTATCGGTAGCGAAGGGTTTACCGCTACTTTCTTCATGATTCAGTCTGGCGCTTATATTATTGGAACCATAATCTCTGAGAAAGTGATTGCGTTAATGGGGAAAAAGAAAATGGCGCTTCTGGCGTTGTTAATTGGCGTGCTGGGAGTGCTGATGCAATATTTCATTGCTGGTAATAACCTGTGGCTGATAATGATTGGCGTGTGTCTTTACAGCATTACGCTTGGCATGGGCTTTGTCGCCATGTGGTCGATGATTGCCGACACCGTCGAATATGCTGAATGGCATCACGGTGTACGCTCTGAGGGCGCCATCTACGGTTTCTTTAACTTCATCACCAAAATTGCGATGGCGATTGGCGGCGGCTGCGCGGGCTGGATGCTGGATCTCTATCACTATGATGCGGGTAATGTGACCAGCGATGCGATTAATGGCATCAATATTCTGATGACGCTTTTCCCCGGCGCAATGTTCGCCATCAGCGCCATCTTCGTGGCCTGCTATGCGTTAGATGAAAAAACCTATCGCGATATCGTGCAGAAAATCAGCCTGCGTAAGCAAAACGCGCTTTAACCTCAAGGAGTCAGAGAGATGAACAACGATTTTAGTACCGTTATCGCCGCCATGTCGGTAGAGGAAAAAGTGGCGCTGCTGACCGGCAGCGGCCTGTGGCGCACGGCATCGATGCCGCAGCACGATATCCCCGATATCGTGATGACCGATGGTACCTACGGCGTGCGCTATAGCAGCGCGCAAATAGATGGCAATGAAAAGTGGAGCATGGATGACTTCATCTCGGTGATTACCCAAACCGCCGACCAGGCCAGCGCCGACGAGCCTGTCGCCAAGGGCGGCAGCGAAGCGTTGTTCAGCGCCTCGCTGCCGGCCACCTGTTTTCCGAATGGCTCCAGTCTGGCCTGTAGCTGGGATGTTGAACTGGTACGGGAGATGGGCGAAGCGCTGGGTCGCGAATGCCAACAGATGGGGGTGGGTATTCTATTGGGGCCGGGAATTAACATTCGGCGCACCCCGCTGGCTGGACGCGGCTATGAATACTATTCAGAGGACCCGGTCGTTAGCGGGGATATCGCCGCGGCACTGATTAACGGCTTACAGGCCGAAGGCGTCGGCGCCAGCCTTAAACATTTTGCCGCCAATAACTCCGAGTATCGGCGTACCGAAATGGATTCGATTATTGAGGAGCGGGCGCTGCGTGAAATCTATCTCGCCGGATTTCAACGAGCGATCGCCAAATCCCAGCCCTGGACGGTGATGTCTTCTTATAACCGTCTAAATGGCGTTCAAACATCGCAGGATCCGTTCTTACTGACCCAGGTATTGCGTGATGAATGGGGGTATGACGGTCTGGTGATGTCCGACTGGTACGGTATTAAAGATCGCCCGGCATCGCTGCTTGCCGGCAATGACCTGGCGATGCCGGAAACCCGCCGGGACAAACAAACCCTGCTGGCGGCAATCTCCAGCGGCGAGGTACCGATGCCAGTGATCGACCAGGCGTGTCTGCGGATGCTGGAACTGGTTGATAAAGTGCAACGACATCGCCGGCCGCACACGCGTGCTGACTTTGCCGCACACCATGCGTTATCGCAGCGTTTAGCGGCAGAATCCATCGTATTGCTGAAAAATGAAGACAACCTGCTGCCGCTGAAGCCACACAAAACGCCGCGCATCGCGGTGATCGGTAAACCCGCTCAGGAGCCGGTTATTCAGGGCTCGGGTTGTGCCACCACGGTTCCCTATTTACTCGACCGTCCGCTGGATGAGATTTTCGATCTTGCCGGGGATGACTTTAAGGTCACTTGGGCGCCGGGCGCGCCAGACGACAATCAAAGCGACGAGCAGGCGCTGGCGCAGGCGCGTGACGTCGCCGGAGCCGCCGATGTGGCAGTGATTTTTGTCAGCACGGCGGTCGGTGAAGATGGCGAGAATGGCGATCGCCAGGATCTGAATATTCTTCCCGCGCACGAACAGCTGATCCGTGAGGTCGCCGGGGTACAGCCAAACCTGGTTGTGGTGTTGGCCAACAGCGATGCGGTGGTGATGCCATGGCTTGGCGAATGCCGGGCGCTGCTGGAAACCTTCTTCGCCGGACAGGGGATGGGGCGCGCCGTGGCTGAAATTCTCTTCGGTAAGCGCAACCCCTGCGGTAAGCTAACCGTCACGGTGCCAAATACTCTCGAAGAGACGCCTGCCTGGCTACAGTATCCGGGGGAAAACCTGCGCCATCACTATGGCGAGGGCCTATTTGTCGGCTATCGCTATTACGATAAACGCCTTCTTTCGCCGCGTTTCCCGTTTGGCTTTGGCCTGAGCTATACCCAATTCAGCTATGCCAATCTTGCGCTTTCCGCATCGCGGCTTGCCGAAGGCGAAACCCTGCATGTCGCCTTTGATTTAACGAATATCGGCGATTGCGAGGGCAAGGAGATTGTACAGCTGTATGTTACGGCCCCGAAAGGGGAGCTGATCCGCGAGGTTCGCGCGCTGAAAGCCTTTAGCAAAGTGTCGTTGCTGGCAGGGGAAACGCGTCGCGTTGAGCTTGCGCTGCCCGTCGCTGATTTAGCCTGCTATCATCCAGGGCTGGCGGATTGGCTGGTGACCCCAGGGCAGTGGCAAATCTACGTGGGTGCCTCGTCTCGCGATCTTCCCTTAACGGCAAGCGTTGAGATTGATTGCCCTGCGCGCTACGTACCGCTGCGCGACGACAATTCTCTGCAGCAGCTTATTCAACAGCCAGAAGCCTTTGCCCGCGTGGTAGCGCTGATATCGGCGAAGAGCGGGGTAGCGCCAGACCTGGTACGTGAAAAGCTTATCCGCCTGGCGCCAGATCTGTTCTGTGGTTTGCTGATTGCATTGACTGAGTTCCTGGCGCTGGATATCGATCGCGACGAACTCAATGCCGTGCTGGCGGGTCATTAATCAACAAAAGTTCAGGAGGTACTCCGTGTTCCCGTTTTCAGTGACGCATCCCCGTCAGGTGACACAAAGCGGGCAGCCGGCGACCAATAGCGGCTACGAGCTGATCGCCTTCGACGCTGAGAAACTCAACGTCTTCGCCGCCGAGGTGCGCTACTGCGAACCTCACTGGCACCCGGCGCCGGAGCTTATCACCGTCCTGCATGGCGGTTTCACGCTGGCCGTCGGCCAGCGGGAGTGGCAATTGCGCGCGGGCGATATGTTGTATATCAACGCGGAGGAGGTGCATTCACTCAGCGCGGAGATGCCCGGTAGCCAACTGGTCACCGTGCAGTTTTCGCCAGGTCTGTTTGATGAAATGCATCCTTCTCCGCGGCTGGAGTGGTGTACCGCCGGGCGTATTGCGCAGAGCGTGGATTGGCAGGTGCGCCAGCGGTTAACGGCGCTGCTGCAACAGCTTGTCGATAACCGTACGCCATTCCAGCGTATCGCGGCGATATATTTGCTGCTTGATGCGCTAGTGACGGCAGGAGAGCCGCAGGAGCGGGAGGAGAGCTCGCTACGCGAAGAGTCGATGATTAAAAAAGGCATTGATTATATTAATCTGCATTACGACCGGCCATTGACCTTGAGCGAAGTGGCAGAGCACAGCGGCATGAGCTATTCGTGGTTTTCCCGGCTGTTTAAGCGGGTGAGTCGTTACAACTTTAAAGAGTATCTGACCCTGGTGCGGCTGAATAAGGCTCGCAATCTACTGCGTGATACGCGTACGCCGATCACCGAAATCAGCCATAGCTGCGGTTTTCAGGAGCACAAATACCTGATCGCCGCCTTTAACAAATACTGCGGACTGACGCCGACCGAGTACCGCAAACGCTTTGTTTCGCGGCAAAACGTCCTCGACCAGCAGCTGGCGCTCGGCGAGGACTGCGTATGCCTGCCATTAAACGGCCAACTGCTGGCGAGGCTGGCGGTTAGTAATCAATCCCCATCTGCGCTTTGACCCCGGCGTCAAAGGCGTGCTTTACCGGGCGTAGTTCGCTGACGGTGTCGGCTATCTCGATAATCTCGCGGTGGCAGCCGCGGCCGGTAATCATCACCGTTTGATGCGCTGGGCGGTTGCGCAGCGCCGTCAGCACCTCTTCCAGCGGCAGATAGTCGTAAGCCACCATGTAGGTCAGTTCATCCAGTAGTACCAGATCCAGGCTATCGTCGGCGAGCATCCGGCGCCCGTGCTGCCAGACATCGAGGCAGGCGGCGGTATCGCTGTCGCGATTTTGCGTATCCCAGGTAAAGCCGGTGGCCATCACCTGGAACTCGACGCCGTGCGGCTCCAGCAAATTACGCTCACCGTTAGGCCAGGTACCTTTGATGAATTGCACCACGCCGGCTTTTTTACCGTGTCCAACCGCGCGGGTGACGGTACCGAAGGCGGCGGTGGTTTTGCCTTTGCCGTTACCGGTAAATACCATGATCAAGCCGCGTTCTTGCTGGGCGGCGGCGACCCGCGCATCGACTTTGTCTTTTACCCGCTGCTGGCGCTCGCGGTAGCGTTGATCGCTCATTGGGAGATCCCTGGTTTACGCCCCGGCTGGGCATCGAAGGTCATACCGGTTTTGCGCCGGCTATCGTCGCCCATCAGCCATAAATAGACCGGCATGATATCGGCGGGGGTTTTCAGCTTTTGCGGATCTTCTGTCGGGAAGGCGCTGGCGCGCATTTTGGTACGCGTACCGCCGGGATTAATACAATTTACCCGCAGATGACGGCTTTGGTACTCTTCGGCCAGGACCTGCATCATCCCTTCGGTAGCGAATTTAGAGGCCGCGTAGGCGCCCCAGTTGGCGCGGCCCTGGCGGCCAACGCTGGAAGAGGTAAACACCAGCGAGCCGGAATCGGACTTGAGTAATAAAGGAAGAAGCGCCTGGGTGAGCATAAACGTGCCGTTAACGTTTACCTGCATCACCTGCTGCCATACCTCAGGATCCTGCTGGTCCATCGGACAGACGTCGCCAAGCAGGCCGGCATTGTGCAGCACGCCGTCAAGGCGCGGGTAGTGAATCGCGATTTTCTGCGCCAGCTGCTGGCACTCCTGCGGCGTGCAGGTCAACAGGTCGAGGGTGAACCAGCGTGCCGCAATACCGCCAGCCTGTTCAATTTCTTGCGCGACCCCGCGCAGTTTTTCTTCATTGCGACCAACCAGGACCACGCTTGCGCTGTAGCGCGCATAGGTGAGGGCGGCTTCACGGCCAATGCCGTCGCTGGCGCCGGTGACCAGAATGATACGGTCTTTAAGTAGGTGATATTGCGGTTGATAGTGCACGGCGACTCCTCTGCTGGCCTGCGTACGGCCATGTCTTATTCGGTATCTTACTTTTGCGCTTTATGCCTCAAACGATTGATGATTGCAATCAGTCAAAGGGAAACTCTTCGCAGAATTAATATCTTGCAACGATTTCATTGCGACAAAAAAAACGGGAATGCGCCTCGCAGCGCACGGAAAGCGCAGAGACTTGATGATAAAGGCTGATGTACACTGTGCGTCAACGTCAGTGCTTTACACAAGGTGAAAACGTGGAATTACTTGCTCAGTACGGCTTATTTTTAGCCAAGGCTGCGACTATCGTCGTCGCCATTGCGGTTATCGCCGCCATTATCGTTAATCTGACTCAGCGTAAGAAGCAGCGCGGCGAGCTGCGGGTAACGAATCTTAGCGAGCAATATAAGGAGATGAAAGAAGAGCTGGCGGTGGCGCTACTGGATGGCCCGCAGCAAAAACTCTGGCATAAAGCGCAGAAGAAAAAACATAAGCAGGAAGCCAAACAGGCCAAAGCCCGGGCAAAATTGGGTACCGCGGAACCCAGCGGCAAGGCGCGTGTCTGGGTGCTGGATTTCAAAGGCAGTATGGATGCTCACGAGGTAAGCGGCCTGCGCGAAGAAATTACGGCGGTGCTGGCTTCGGCGAAGGCGCGCGACCAGGTGGTGGTGCGTCTGGAAAGCCCTGGCGGAGTGGTTCACGGCTATGGCCTGGCGGCTTCGCAGCTGCAGCGCTTACGTGATAAACAAATCCCGCTAACGGTCGCGGTCGATAAGGTCGCTGCCAGCGGCGGCTATATGATGGCCTGCGTGGCGAACAAAATCGTCTGCGCGCCGTTTGCTATCCTTGGCTCGATTGGCGTAGTGGCGCAGATCCCCAACATCAATCGCTTCCTGAAAAACAAAGACATCGATATTGAACTCCATACCGCCGGGCAATATAAACGCACGTTAACCATGTTGGGCGAGAACACCGAGGAAGGTCGACAGAAGTTTCGCGACGATCTCAATGAAACCCATCAGCTTTTTAAAGATTTCGTCCATCAGATGCGCCCGTCGCTGGATATCGAAAAGGTGGCGACCGGCGAGCACTGGTACGGCGTGCAGGCGCTGGAAAAAGGGCTGGCGGATGCGGTACAAACCAGCGATGAACTCCTGTTGAGCATGATGGATAATCACGATGTGATTAGCGTGCGTTATCAGCAGCGTAAGAAATTGCTCGATCGCGTTACCGGGAGCGCGGCGGAAAGCGCTGACCGTCTATTGTTGCGCTGGTGGCAGCGTGGACAAAAACCGTTAATGTAATAAAAACAACGCGAGGCTGATACCTCGCGTTGTTTTTTCTGGCTGGCTTAAGCCGAGAGCCGGCCCATCAATGACTGGCGGTTAATCAACCAGGTGATACTTATCTGACAACTCATGAGCGAGATACTTGAACATGTTAAATACGGCAGTGCTCTTCGCTGTCGGCAAACCTTGTTCATCAAGATAAAACTCGCCGCTGAACACCAAAACCCCGTTACGCTGAACGACGTTGGTGGCTTCAATTCCGGCTAACGTATCTTCATGATCGCGAATGAGTTGGTTGGCAATTTCAAGTAACGCCTGGCGTTCGATGGGTTGGGTTGTACCTTGCATAACGGACTCCTGTAGTTCTTCGCCGGTAGTCTACGCCGCGAGAGGGCAACGGGCAAATTTTCCATTGATTGTGCAGGGGTAATTGCAACTGGCTAAGAAACATCACTTTACTGGCGGAGTTAGCTTTTGCATGCTAATAAAGTTGCGTAACGAATTTTATCAGGTACAGTGTGACGCTTTCAGCGATCTGGCAACAGATTTGCTTGACATTCGGCCAAAAATTCTTCGTGCTATGCAACCTGGCTCGCAAAAGCCAGCAAACTCAGCTATCTGGTTTTATGGATGTGAAACTGGGCGTGCAGAGGGTTGATATCCATCGACGTGGCCGCAACATATCAGGCACGTCGCTAGTGGATGGTGAATCAATGTGCGATGTATTCCTGGATGAATTAAATTAGGTAAAGGTGAATATGGGTAAAGCTCTCGTTATCGTTGAGTCCCCGGCAAAAGCCAAAACGATCAATAAGTATCTGGGTAATGACTACGTGGTGAAATCCAGCGTCGGTCATATCCGCGATTTGCCGACCAGTGGCTCAGCTTCCAAAAAGAGCGCCGACTCTACCTCCACCAAAGGGGCTAAAAAGCCTAAAAAGGATGAACGTGGCGCTCTGGTCAACCGCATGGGCGTGGACCCATGGCACGACTGGAATGCGCATTATGAAGTACTTCCGGGTAAAGAAAAGGTAGTTTCAGAACTCAAACAGTTGGCGGAAAAAGCCGACCACATCTATCTCGCAACCGACCTTGACCGCGAAGGGGAAGCCATTGCGTGGCACCTGCGGGAAGTTATCGGTGGTGATGAGCAACGGTACAGCCGCGTGGTGTTTAACGAAATCACCAAAAACGCGATTCGTCAGGCCTTTGAGAAGCCGGGCGAGCTGAATATCGATCGTGTTAATGCCCAGCAGGCGCGTCGCTTTATGGACCGCGTGGTGGGGTATATGGTTTCTCCACTGCTGTGGAAAAAAATTGCCCGCGGTCTGTCCGCAGGACGCGTGCAGTCTGTCGCAGTCCGCCTGGTCGTTGAACGCGAGCGCGAAATTAAAGCCTTCGTTCCGGAAGAGTTCTGGGAGATCGACGCCAGTACTACCACGCCGGGCGGCGATGCATTACCGCTGCAGGTGACTCACAAGAATGACAAGCCGTTCCGTCCGGTTAACCGCGACGAAACCATGGCTGCCGTCGCGCTGCTGGAAAAAGCGCGCTATAGCGTGCTGGAGCGCGAAGATAAGCCGACCAGCAGCAAGCCGGGCGCGCCGTTTATCACCTCCACGCTGCAGCAGGCCGCCAGTACCCGTCTTGGCTTCGGCGTGAAGAAAACCATGATGATGGCCCAGCGTCTTTATGAAGCCGGCCATATTACATACATGCGTACCGACTCAACCAACCTGAGTCAGGATGCGCTGAACATGGTTCGCGGCTATATCGGCGATAACTTCGGCAAAAAATACCTGCCTGAAAACGCGAATCAGTACGCCAGCAAAGAAAATTCGCAGGAAGCGCACGAAGCGATTCGTCCTTCTGACGTGAACGTGATGGCGGAATCGCTGAAAGACATGGAAGCCGATGCGCAGAAATTATATCAACTGATTTGGCGTCAGTTCGTCGCCTGTCAGATGACCCCGGCAAAATACGACTCAACCACCCTGACGGTACAGGCTGGCGAGTTCAAACTGAAAGCCCGCGGACGTACGCTGCGCTTTGACGGCTGGACGAAAGTGATGCCCGCGCTGCGTAAAGGCGATGAAGACCGTACGTTACCGGTGGTCAATCAGGGCGACAGCCTGAGCCTGGTGGAACTGACCCCAGCGCAGCACTTCACCAAACCGCCTGCGCGTTTCAGCGAAGCCTCGCTGGTGAAAGAGCTGGAAAAACGCGGCATTGGTCGTCCGTCCACTTATGCGTCGATCATTTCGACCATCCAGGACCGCGGCTATGTACGTGCCGAGAACCGTCGTTTTTACGCTGAAAAGATGGGTGAAATCGTCACCGACCGTCTGGAAGAGAACTTCCGCGATCTGATGAACTACGATTTTACCGCTCAGATGGAAGACCGCCTCGATCAGGTGGCTAATCATCAGGCCGAGTGGAAACAGGTACTGGATAACTTCTTTGGCGATTTCACTTCCCAGCTACAGACGGCTGAGAAGGATCCTGAAGAAGGCGGCATGCAGCCGAACCCAATGGTGCTGACCAGTATCGACTGTCCGACCTGCGGGCGTAAAATGGGCATTCGTACTGCCAGTACCGGGGTATTCCTCGGCTGCTCTGGCTACGCGCTGTCGCCGAAAGAGCGTTGCAAAACCACTATTAACCTGGTACCGGAAAACGAAGTCCTCAACGTGCTGGAAGGCGATGATGCCGAAACCAACGCGCTGCGCGCTAAACGTCGCTGTCAGAAATGCGGCACCGCGATGGACAGTTACCTTATCGATCCGAAGCGCAAACTGCATGTCTGCGGCAACAACCCGACCTGCGATGGCTATGAGATTGAAGAGGGCGAGTTCCGTATCAAAGGCTATGACGGCCCTATCGTGGAGTGTGAGAAATGCGGCTCCGAAATGCACCTGAAAATGGGGCGTTTTGGTAAGTACATGGCTTGTACCAACGACGAGTGTAAAAATACGCGTAAGATCCTGCGTAATGGCGAAGTGGCTCCGCCGAAGGAAGATCCGGTGCCTTTACCGGAACTGCCATGCGAGAAGTCCGACGCTTACTTCGTCCTGCGCGATGGCGCGGCGGGCGTTTTCCTGGCGGCAAACACCTTCCCGAAATCACGTGAAACGCGTGCGCCATTAGTGGAAGAGTTGTACCGCTTCCGCGATCGCCTGCCTGAAAAGCTGCGTTATCTGGCCGATGCGCCGCAGCAGGATCCGGAAGGCAATAAAACGCTGGTACGCTTTAGTCGTAAGACCAAGCAACAGTACGTCTCCTCCGAGAAAGAGGGCAAAGCGACCGGCTGGTCCGCTTTCTTTATCGACGGCAAATGGACTGAAGCGAAAAAGTAACCTTCTGAATGGGCCGCAATGCGGCCCATTTTCTCTCCGATTATCCACGCGCACCGCCTCGTCGCTCCCGCTTTATAACCGACTTATTATTTTTTGTTACCATCTATACACTGTAGATATAAATGATATAGTGGTTATAGAGAATCACTTTTTTATTATCAAATCGTCTTATACATCATCGGTTTCAGGACGCGTTGTGGCGCTGGTTCGGCGCGCCGCAGGGAATGTCTGGCATTTTGCCGCCAGCAGGCAGCAGTCTGAACGTAATGTGTATTAAGCGGATTCATTTTACGCGTTTACGGATATCAGCCATGAAACTACAGCAACTCCGCTACATCGTTGAGGTTGTTAACCATAACCTGAATGTCTCCTCTACCGCCGAAGGTTTGTATACTTCGCAGCCAGGCATCAGCAAGCAGGTGCGGATGCTGGAAGATGAGTTAGGGATTCAGATATTTGCCCGCAGCGGCAAGCATTTAACTCAGGTCACTCCAGCCGGGCAGGAAATTATCCGCATCGCGCGCGAAGTGCTGTCCAAAGTTGAGGCCATTAAATCCGTGGCAGGGGAGCACACCTGGCCGGATAAAGGCTCATTGTACGTCGCCACCACCCATACTCAGGCGCGTTACGCGCTGCCTGGGGTGATTAAGGGCTTTATTGAGCGTTATCCGCGGGTCTCTTTGCATATGCATCAGGGGTCGCCGACGCAGATTGCTGAAGCGGTTTCGAAGGGCAATGCCGACTTTGCCATTGCTACCGAAGCGCTGCATCTGTACGACGATTTGGTGATGCTGCCGTGTTACCACTGGAACCGCTCAATTGTGGTGACCCCGGATCACCCGCTCGCTTCTAAAGGCTCGGTGACCATTGAAGAGCTGGCGCAGTACCCGCTGGTGACTTATACCTTCGGCTTCACCGGACGTTCCGAACTGGATACCGCGTTTAATCGCGCCGGGCTAACTCCGCGTATCGTCTTCACCGCGACTGATGCCGATGTTATCAAAACCTATGTGCGTTTAGGGCTTGGTGTTGGGGTCATTGCCAGCATGGCGGTCGATCCAGTGTCCGATCCGGACCTGGTAAAACTTGATGCCAATGGTATTTTCAGCCACAGCACCACCAAGATAGGCTTCCGCCGAAGCACCTTCCTCAGAAGTTATATGTATGATTTTATTCAGCGTTTTGCGCCACATTTGACGCGGGATGTGGTAGACACAGCCGTGGCGCTACGTTCGAATGAGGATATTGAGGCGATGTTCAAAGATATTAAACTGCCGGAAAAATAATCGTATTGCTAAATGGCATTTCCTCCGGGGAGTGCCATTTTCTATTATGGACCTTATCAGAACTTATAAACCTCGTTGTAATCACATTTCTGCGTATTTCACTTCATTACTTTTTCATTATACCCGCTGCGATCAAAATAACGGCTAAAAGCCTTTTACCTGTTCCCGAATTAGCTGGATCTATTTTATATATCTTATTAAGATTTATCTGTACCTGATGATTTTAGCAATTGGTGGTGATGAAATGATAAACAATATCGATTATACAAAGCTCGCGATGGCATACCAAAGTGACAAAGCGGAAATCGATCCAACGCTGCGCAGTCAGGTCTGGGGCTCACTACTGGTGGGACTTAGCGCTTTCTGGTGCATCGTTGCATTATTCATCTGGATTATTAGCTAAAGCAGTTTATCAGAGAAAGTTATATTTCACTTTTGTGACAAAAGGAGGTTGGTAAAATTAGCACCCGGAATTGTGAAACACTGTGGAAGAAATTATTTTCCGACTTATCAGCTTTAAATGTTAATCCATCCTGAGCTAATCACGGCTTGTCGTGATTAGCTCTTTTTCTATTCCCGCTCAGTGAACAGCTTCGGAACTTACTTACTCTCATCAAATATATCCGCGCTGTAATACTATTCTCGTCAAAATTTCTGAATTGTACGGTTTTGTCAATTTTAGCAATTTGAGTTGTTATCAAAGTGTTATGTCAGGTTTGTGTTATCTTTAATAAAGACCCTGAGGAGTTCAGGGCATGCATCCCTGTGATAAAGGAGGAGCTATGTCGTCAACATTACGAGCAGCCAGTAAGGATACGCTACAGGTCAAAGACAAAACCTACCATTACTACAGCCTGGCGCTGGCCGCTAAACAACTGGGCGATCTCACCCGACTGCCCAAATCTCTCAAAGTTCTGCTTGAAAACCTCCTGCGCTGGCAGGACGGCGATTCGGTCACCGAACAGGACATTCAGGCGCTGGCCGGCTGGCTGGCGACAGCACATGCTGACCGCGAAATCGCTTATCGCCCGGCACGCGTGCTGATGCAGGATTTCACCGGCGTACCGGCGGTGGTCGATTTAGCTGCCATGCGCGAAGCGGTAAAACGTCTGGGCGGCGATACGGCGAAAGTGAATCCGCTCTCGCCGGTTGACCTGGTGATTGACCACTCGGTGACGGTGGACCGTTTTGGTAATGAAAACGCTTTTGAAGACAACGTGCGTCTTGAAATGGAGCGGAACCACGAGCGTTATGCTTTCCTGCGCTGGGGACAGCAGGCCTTTAGCCGCTTTAGCGTTGTGCCGCCGGGTACCGGGATCTGCCACCAGGTGAACCTTGAATATCTCGGCCGTGCCGTCTGGAGCGAACTGCAGAATGGCGAATGGGTGGCGTACCCGGATACGCTGGTGGGTACCGATTCGCACACCACCATGATCAACGGCCTTGGCGTATTAGGGTGGGGCGTCGGTGGGATTGAAGCGGAAGCCGCGATGCTTGGCCAGCCGGTATCCATGCTCATTCCCGATGTCGTTGGTTTCAAGCTGACCGGTAAACTGCGTGAAGGGATCACCGCGACCGACCTGGTGCTGACAGTGACCCAGATGCTGCGCAAACACGGTGTGGTAGGCAAGTTCGTCGAATTCTATGGCGATGGCCTCGACTCGTTACCGCTGGCCGACCGGGCGACCATTGCGAATATGTCGCCGGAATATGGCGCGACCTGCGGATTCTTCCCGATCGATGCAGTGACCCTCAGCTATATGCGCCTGAGCGGGCGCAGCGAAGAGCAGGTGGCGTTGGTTGAAGCTTATGCCAAAGCGCAGGGTATGTGGCGGCAGACGGGCGATGAGCCGGTCTTTACCAGCACCCTGGCGCTGGATATGGGCACGGTTGAGGCCAGCCTCGCCGGGCCGAAACGGCCGCAGGATCGCGTCGCGTTGGGCGATGTGCCGAAAGCGTTTGCCGCCAGTAACGAACTGGAAGTGAATCAAACGCAAAAATCGCGCCAGCCGGTTGATTATACGCTCAATGGGCAACGCTATTCGCTGCCGGAAGGCGCGGTGGCGATTGCGGCAATCACCTCATGTACCAATACCTCCAACCCGAGCGTGCTGATGGCCGCCGGCCTGCTGGCGAAGAACGCCGTTGAGCGCGGCCTGAAACCGCAGCCGTGGGTGAAAGCCTCGCTGGCGCCGGGTTCGAAAGTGGTTTCTGATTATCTGGCGCATGCCGGGTTGACGCCTTATCTTGATGAGTTGGGCTTTAACCTCGTAGGGTACGGTTGCACAACCTGTATCGGTAACTCCGGGCCGCTGCCGGAACCTATCGAAGAGGCAATCAAAAAAGGTGACCTGACCGTCGGCGCAGTGCTCTCCGGCAACCGTAACTTCGAAGGTCGTATCCATCCGCTGGTGAAAACCAACTGGCTGGCGTCGCCACCGCTGGTCGTGGCTTATGCGCTGGCTGGCAATATGAACATTGACCTGACCCGTGAACCGCTCGGCGTCGGTAAAGACGGTAAGCCGGTGTTCCTGAAGGATATCTGGCCGAGCGGCGAGGAGATTGCTCGCGCGGTGCAGCAGGTTTCCACCGACATGTTCCGTAAAGAGTATGCCGAAGTCTTCGAAGGCACCGAGGAGTGGAAAGCGATTCAGGTTGAGCGTTCCGATACCTATCGCTGGCAGGATGACTCTACCTATATTCGCCTGTCGCCGTTCTTTGATGAGATGGAGGTTGAGCCGAAACCGGTAGAAGATATTCACGGCGCCCGGATCCTGGCGATGTTAGGCGATTCAGTGACCACCGACCATATCTCTCCGGCAGGAAGCATCAAGGCAGATAGCCCGGCAGGACGCTATTTGCAGGAGCACGGCGTGGCGCGCGGTGATTTCAACTCTTATGGGTCGCGACGCGGTAACCATGAAGTCATGATGCGCGGCACCTTTGCGAATATCCGTATCCGCAACGAAATGGTGCCGGGCGTGGAAGGGGGAATGACGTGTCATTTGCCGGACACGCAGCCTATCGCCATCTACGATGCGGCTATGCTGTATAAAGCTGAAGGTACCCCTCTGGCGGTGATCGCCGGTAAAGAATATGGCTCAGGCTCCAGCCGCGACTGGGCGGCAAAAGGGCCGCGTCTGTTGGGCGTGCGGGTGGTCATTGCCGAGTCCTTCGAGCGTATTCACCGCTCCAACCTCATTGGCATGGGGATATTACCGCTGGAGTTCCCGCAGGGCGTGACGCGTAAAACGCTACAGCTGACCGGTGAAGAGCGGATCGATATCAGTAACCTGCAGGCGCTGCATCCTGCGGCAACGGTTCCAGTCACGATTACCCGCGCCGATGGACAGCAGGAGGTCATTCAGTGTCGCTGTCGTATCGATACTGCGACAGAACTGACTTACTATCAGAACGACGGCATTCTGCATTATGTGATTCGTAATATGCTGTAAAAGAAAGGGCCAGCGAATGCTGGCCCTGATTCATTCTGGAGCTGATTTATTTATTCAGCAGATGCCCCATCTTGGCAGCTTTGGTATCGAGATAGTGTTCGTTTTTCGGGTTACGCCCGACGATGAGCGGCACGCGCTCGACGATATTGATCCCCGCCTCGGTCAGAATTTCGACTTTCTTCGGGTTGTTGGTCAACAGGCGAACCTGCTCTACGCCGAGCAGTTTGAACATGTCGGCGCATAGCGTAAAGTCGCGCTCATCGGCGGCAAAGCCAAGCTGGTGGTTGGCTTCGACGGTATCGTAGCCTTGATCCTGTAGCGCGTAAGCGCGAATTTTATTTAGCAAACCGATATTTCGGCCTTCCTGACGGTGATAGAGCAGGATCCCGCGCCCCTCTTCAGCGATGTGCGACAGCGCCGCTTCCAGCTGAAAACCGCAATCACAACGCAGACTAAAAAGGGCATCGCCCGTCAGACATTCTGAGTGTACGCGAGCCAGTACCGGGGCTTGCCCCGAAATATCGCCATACACCAGCGCGACATGATCCTGCCCGGTTGCCAGTTCTTCAAAGCCCACCATCAGGAAATCGCCCCAGGGGGTTGGCAGTTTGGCTTCTGCCACACGTTTAAGCTGCATGTGATTCTCCAGATTCTGACAGCACCTGAATGTGCTTTCTGTTTACTACTATTTTGCCACAACGCCGCGACGTTCTCCTAATTACCAACGACCGCCTGCGCGGAAAGCGCACAAACGATCTACTTTCCGTTATGATATTCAGAAGGAAAGAGAAGGAGATACGATGCTGTTGATTGCCAAAAGGACCGCCATCGGGGCGGCGCTATTGCTTGTTATGCCCGTTATAGTCTGGCTCTCCGGCTGGCAGTGGCAGCCGGGTCAAGCACCGGCCATGTTGAAAATGTGGTACTGGGTGACTGAAACCGTCACCCAGCCGTGGGGAATAATTACTCACGTAGCGCTATTTGGCTGGTTTTTGTGGTGTTTACGTTTTCGTCTGCGCGAAGCGCTGGTGCTGTTTCTCATTCTCGGCGCCGCTATCCTGGCAGGACAGGGGCTTAAATCCTGGATCAAAGAACGGGTGCAGGAACCACGGCCGTTTGTGATTTGGTTAGAACGAACCCAACAGGTTCCGGTGGCGCAATTCTATGAGTTAAAACGTAAAGAACGCGCTAAACTGGTGCATGAGCAATTGGCTGAACAACAGACAATACCGGGGTTCTTGCGTAAACACTGGCAAAAAGAGACCGGTTTTGCCTTTCCGTCCGGGCATACCATGTTTGCCGCCAGTTGGGCGCTACTGGGGGTAGGGCTGTTGTGGCCGCGCCGGCGCTGGGTAACTATCGGTTTGCTGTTGGGTTGGGCTACTGCGGTCATGGGCAGTCGTCTGGCGTTGGGTATGCACTGGCCGCAGGATCTTATCGTGGCGACCAGCCTTTCATGGCTGCTGGTTACCGCGGCGACCTGGCTCACGCAGCGTTTTTGCGGCCCGTTAACCCCGCCTGTTGAAGAGGCGAGCGATATCAAAAAACGCGCAACCTGACGGCGTTTATGTTGAATTTCGCGGCATCTGGCCGCATATCATGATGGGTGTCATGCTTTTCCATTTCACCACTGCGGTGAAAATGATACTTTATAGGGCTTGAACGCGTTTTACTCGCGCCACCCACAGAACGGGAAGTCATGTGAAATATTTACTTATTTTCTTACTGGTATTAGCTATCTTCGTCATCTCTGTGACGCTGGGCGCGCAAAATGACCAACTGGTCACGTTCAACTATTTGCTTGCCCAGGGTGAGTTCCGTATCTCCACGCTGCTGGCGGTACTGTTTGCTGGCGGATTTGCCATTGGTTGGCTGATCTGTGGTCTGTTCTGGCTGCGGGTACGTGTGTCGTTGGCGCGCGCCGAGCGTAAAATTAAACGCCTGGAGCAGCAGATCGCGCCAGTGGCCGCGGCGCCCGCTGATGCCGGCGTCCCTGCGGTCAAGGAATAACCTTCTATGCTGGAGTTGTTGTTTCTGCTTCTTCCCGTTGCCGCTGCCTATGGATGGTATATGGGGCGCAGGAGCGCACAACAGTCCAAACAGGACGATGCTAGTCGCCTGTCGCGTGATTACGTGGCCGGGGTCAACTTCCTGCTGAGCAATCAGCAGGACAAAGCCGTAGATCTGTTCCTCGATATGTTAAAAGAGGACACCGGCACCGTCGAAGCTCATCTGACGCTTGGCAACCTGTTTCGTTCCCGTGGCGAAGTTGACCGCGCCATCCGTATTCACCAAAGCCTGATG
Source organism: Klebsiella sp. CN_Kp097 (assembly GCF_040064495.1). Lineage (NCBI taxonomy): Bacteria > Pseudomonadati > Pseudomonadota > Gammaproteobacteria > Enterobacterales > Enterobacteriaceae > Klebsiella > Klebsiella sp. CN_Kp097. Next base: position 111,515 of record NZ_JBEAIL010000007.1, read on the forward strand.
GAGAGCGCCTCGCTCACCTACGATCAACGCCTGCTCGCCGTCCAACAGTTGGGGCGCGATTATATGGCCGCCGGCTTGTACGATCGCGCGGAAGATATGTTCAAGCAGCTGGTGGATGAAACCGACTTCCGCCTGGGCGCGCTACAACAACTGCTGCAGATTTATCAACTGACCAGCGATTGGCAGTCCGCGATTGAAGTCGCCGAACGGCTGGTAAAATTGGGCAAAGAAAAACATCGCAGCGACATCGCCAACTTCTGGTGTGAACTGGCGCTACAGCAGATGGCCAGCAACGATCTCGATAAAGCGATGACGCTGCTGAAGAAAGGCGCGTCTGCGGACCGCAACAGCGCCCGCGTCTCGATTATGATGGGGCGCGTGTGGATGGAAAAAGGCGACTACGCGAAAGCGGTAGAAAGCCTGGAACGGGTGATTGGCCAGGATAAAGAACTGGTGGGTGAAACCCTGGAAATGCTGCAAACCTGTTATCAGCAGTTGGGTAAGCATGCGGAGTGGGAAGCGTTTTTGCGCCGCTGTGTAGAAGAGAACACCGGTGCGACGGCGGAACTCATGCTGGCGCAGATTATCGAGCAGCAGGAAGGGGCGGAAGCGGCGCAAAGCTATGTAACTCGCCAGTTGGAACGTCACCCAACGATGCGCGTGTTCCATAAACTGATGGACTACCATCTTAATGAGGCGGAAGAAGGGCGCGCGAAGGCGAGTCTGGGGGTTTTGCGTAACATGGTTGGTGAACAGGTGCGGAGCAAACCGCGCTACCGCTGCCAGAAATGCGGTTTTACTTCCCACACCCTGTACTGGCACTGCCCGTCCTGCCGCTCGTGGGCGACTATCAAGCCGATTCGCGGCCTGGATGGTCAGTAACTTCTAAAAAAAGCCAGACTTTAGTTACAACATACTTATCTGGGTTTTACCATGCCCAATCCTGTTGCCGCGTGCCCGTTTTTGTCTGTAGAGGGGCAAAAGCAGCCTGTCATTTTCCCCACTTCGCAGGTAGAATGCTGCCCGTTTACCTTTTTTGCGCCCTGGCGGCGCTCATCCACAATTAAGGTCCGGTCATGACGTCTACTGCTACCTCTTTTCCTCGTGTTATCACATCCTCTCCCGTCGTTGTTGCGCTTGATTATGATAACCGTGACAAGGCGTTAGCCTTTGTTGATCGAATCGATCCCCGCGACTGCCGGTTGAAAGTAGGTAAGGAGATGTTCACGCTGCTGGGGCCGCAGTTTGTTCGCGACCTGCATCAACGCGGCTTTGAAGTGTTCCTCGACCTGAAATTCCACGATATTCCTAATACCACCGCACGTGCGGTCGCCGCTGCGGCGGAACTCGGCGTATGGATGGTGAACGTTCACGCCTCCGGCGGCGCGCGTATGATGACGGCTGCCCGCGAGGCGCTGTTGCCGTTCGGAAAAGAGGCGCCGTTACTGATTGCGGTCACCGTATTGACCAGCATGGAAGCCAGCGATTTGCAGGACCTTGGCATCACGCTTTCTCCTGCCGATCATGCCGCTAAACTGGCTGCGCTAACCAAACGCTGTGGTCTCGACGGCGTAGTCTGTTCCGCGCAGGAAGCCGTCCGCTTTAAGCAGGAGTTAGGGCAGGAATTTAAGTTAGTCACGCCAGGGATCCGCCCTACAGGCAGCGATGCTGGCGACCAGCGCCGAATCATGACCCCGGAACAGGCGCAGCAGGCGGGAGTTGATTATATGGTGATTGGTCGCCCGGTTACCCAGTCTGCCGATCCGGCGGCAACGCTTGCGGCAATCAACGCATCGCTGAAGCAGGGGGCGTAATGAGTGATTCTAATAGCCGCCTGGTTTACTCCACCGATAGCGGCCGTATCGAAGAGCCGAAAGCGGCGCCGCAACGAGCGAAAGGCGATGGCATCGTGCGTATTCAACGCCAGACCAGCGGGCGCAAAGGAAAGGGCGTCTGCCTGATTACCGGCATCGATCTGGATGACGACGCGCTGGCGAAGCTGGCCGCTGAGCTGAAAAAGAAATGCGGCTGCGGCGGTTCACTGAAAGATGGAGTGATTGAAATTCAGGGGGATAAACGCGACTTGCTGAAATCACTGCTGGAAGCCAAAGGGATGAAAGTGAAATTAGCGGGTGGCTAAGATAATTTCTATGAAATAAACAACAAGGCCACGGTATTTACCGTGGCCTTAATTATTTGTAGATGCGTGAGTCAGTAACTACGAAATTATTATTAATTTAATATGCGGGGTGGTTATTTGCCAACCTGGTGGCCAATGATGCCGCCAACCGCTGCGCCGCCCAGGGTGCCCAGGGTGCTGCCGTCAGTTAATACCGCGCCGCCCAGTGCGCCGGCGCCGGCGCCGATTGCGGTGTTACGGTCGCGTTTAGACCAGTGAGAGCAAGCGCTCAGAGACATTACTACAGTAACCGCCAGTACGGCCGCAGCCATTTTTTTGCTCATCGAAGTCATCATTTTATTCTCCTGAATAATCTATTCATGGATACAACTTCCTTTAAGCATAGCAACAGGCTATGACTTACGGGTTATTCCATGAAACTTAAGTTGCGCAGGTGTTGCTCTAATCACGCAGGTGATAGTCACTTCCTGTTATATCGCTAATAATAATTCTACTTATTTTAAAATTTAACGTCAGGTAAAAAATCTTAATTGCGGGTCGGAATACTCTCAGACGCAGAAGGGACGCCAACGCCATTTTATCGGGCGCTGGCGGAGGCGATCAGGCGGGATTAAGAATATCGACGGTTAAACCGCTGTCGGTGAGCTGCTGGCGGATAGTGTCGTGCAAATTATTATCGGTAATGATGCGATTGAAACGGGAAATCGGGCCCAGCGGATAGGGATGCACAACGCTGAATTTCGAGCTGTCGCTCAGCACAATGGCTTCGCACTGTTTTTCCAGCACCGCATTAACCACATCGGCACGCATCATGTCGCGGCCGGTGAAGCCGGTTTCGCTCTGCCAGCCGTCAACGCCGATAAATGCCTTGCTAAAGTGTACCTGCTGAATGCACTGGCGGGTTAACGGGCCGACCATGCTTTCACTGCGCTTCTGATAAATACCGCCCAGCAGAATCACCTCGCCCGGCGTTTCCTTGAGTAAATGCGCGATATAGCTGCTCACGGTGATGATGGTGATATCGCCGCGTTCCGCCAATGTGCGAGCCAGAAGGGCGTTTGAACTGCCATTTTCGATGAACACCGTCTCTCCGGCTGCCACCAGCGACGCGGCGTGCGCGGCGAGTTCACGCTTAATGGCAAAGTTGGTCATCATCCGGGTTTCGACGTCTTCACTATCCAGCGGTACCGCAAAGCCGTGGGTACGGCGCAGGTAGCTTTGTTTTTCCAGCGAATTCAGATCCTGACGAATAGTGACTTCTGAGACACCGGTCATCCTGGCCAGATCGGCTACGCTCATACGGCCTTTATCGATGACCATTTGCAAAATACTTTGTTGTCGGGCGTTCATAGCTACATCACAGTTAGAGGTCTATACGGCGCCCAGCAGGCCTTAAGGCGTGCTGGGGGACAGGAATGAATTAGATTTCCCACGGCGCTTTCGATTGCCCTGAGTCCTTCTCTGGCTCGTCGTGAGACAACGCCTGCAGCTCGGCTTTGAGGATCTCCAGATTATGGATCGCCGAGTGATAATCTCCGGCAACCAGAATATCCAGCACGGTATCGATACGTTGGGCGAGCAGGCGGGCATTCAGATCAGACATAGCATTATCCTGGTTACAAAAATGAATGAAATCAATGATGCAAAAAACAGTTGCAAAAGAGAAGCGAAAAAAACGCACATCCTTGCGCGGCTGGCGATATTCACTCAAAACGAGAAATGTATGGCCCCTGGGCAGGGGCCATAAAAGCGTTACGCCGCCGGACGGGCGATGACGCTGCGGGTTTCCATACGGACTTCAGCGATAGTCACGTCGATAACATCGGTGACTTTGTAAACGACTTCACCTTTAATCTGTACGGTTCCGTTCTCCTGACTGCAGACCAGTTCATCGCGCACCGCGTGCAGGAAAGGTGCCGGGATAAAGGCGACAGCGCCGTTATCGACCAGGCGCACGCGCATGCCGCCGCGGCTGACATCAATGATTTCTGCCGCGTAGCGGGTATCGGTTCCGGCTTTATCATTGAGGAAGCGAGCATACAGCCAATCTGCGACGTCGCGTTCCGCCATCCGGTTCAGACGACGGCGTTCCGCCATCTGCACGGTGACGTCATCCTGCGGGCGACCAATGGTCTCGCCTTTGATGACGGCTTTTAACAGACGGTGGTTGATCATATCGCCGTATTTACGGATTGGCGAAGTCCAGGTGGCGTAAGCTTCCAGCCCAAGGCCGAAGTGCGGGCCCGGTTCGGTACTGATTTCGGCGAACGACTGGAAGCGGCGGATGCGGCTATCAAGGAAACCTGAAGGCTGAGCATCCAGTTCGCGGCGCAGTTTACAGAAACCGTCGAGTGTCAGGACTTCCTGCGGATCGACGTGCACATCGTGCGTCTTCAGCAGCGCGGCCAGTTGTTCGGTGTTGGCCGGATCGAAACCGGTGTGCACGTTATAAACGCCAAAGCCCAGGTTATCTCGCAGCACGCGTGCCGCGCAGATATTAGCGGCAATCATTGACTCTTCAACGATGCGGTTGGCGATGCGGCGCGGTTCGGCAACGATATCCAGCACTTCACCTTTCTCACCCAACACGAAGCGATAATCAGGGCGGTCTTTGAATACCAGCGCGTGGGTTTGACGCCATTCGCTGCGGCGCTGGCAGACTTCCTGCAGCAGTTTGATTTGCTGCGCGATAGCGTCATCAGCAGGCTGCCATGAGCCGATATTTTCCAGCCAGTTGGAGACGTCGTCATAAGCCAGTTTGGCTTTAGATTCGATAGTTGCGGCGAAGAATTCGATATTATCTTCAATGGCGCCGTCAGCCGCCAGAGTCATGCGGCAGGCGAGTACCGGACGCACTTCGTTGGCGCGCAGCGAACACAAATCGTCAGACAGCTCGCGCGGCAACATTGGGATATTAAAGCCCGGCAGATAGTTGGTGAAGGCGCGGATTTTCGCCGCGTTGTCCAGTTTACTGCCCTCGGCAATCCACGCTGTCGGATCGGCGATAGCGACGGTCAGCAGCAGTTTACCGTCGTCGGCGCGCTCGACATACAGCGCATCGTCCATATCTTCGGTGCTGGCGCTGTCGATGGTTACGAACTCAAGCGGCGTCAGATCGCGGCGTTCCAGTCCTTCATCGAGCATCTCGGTGGCAACGCCATTCGGCGCTTCTTTTTCCAGGTTATGACGCGCCAGCGTCACCCACCACGGCACGAAATGATCGTCGCTAAAGGTGATGAATTGCGTTAATTCGGCATAGAAACCGCGGTCGCCTTTCAGCGGATGGCGACGCATTTCAGCCACCGCCCAGTCACCCTGTTTGAAGTCGTGTTCTACGCCGCGCGCGGCGCGGCAAGGGATGGCGTCTTTCAGCAGCGGATGATCAGGAACAATAGACAGACGATCGTCTTTTTTCTGCACTTTACCGACAAAACGGGTCAGGAAAGGCTCAACCAGCTCTTCCGGCTCGGCGCTTTCACGTTCTTTTTCGGTATGGACCACAGCGATAATACGATCGCCATGCATCACTTTTTTCATTTGCGGCGGCGGAATGAAGTAGCTTTTTTGCGAGTCGACTTCAAGGAAGCCAAAACCTTTTTCCGTGCCTTTAACGACCCCTTCAACGCGGGGAGTCTGGGAATGCAATTGCTGTTTAAGCTGCGCTAGCAGCGGGTTGTCCTGAAACATAATTAGGTTTTTTCGTGGCTAAAAGAGCGGCTGACATTTTTACGCGAATATGCCTGCCTCAGCAAGCGCTGTTTCAGCATTTTACGTCGCTTGACGTACCTCACCGAGGGCGATTTTAAGCCGGTTCAGCCACCCGCAGAGGCCGCACCACGCCAGCAGATCGATAGCCTCAACGCGGGAAAGCCCATATTCAGTGAGGGGAGTTAGCTGCGCGGCGCTAAAACGGTCCGGCGCACGAGTCAATAGCTGCGCCGCCTGTAGGAAAACGTGTTCCAAAGAATGGCTTCGCGCCCAGTGCTGAACCGTTCGTTCATCGCCGCGCAATGCCTGCAACAATCCGTTGTCACCTGTCCAGCGAGCTCTCCAGGCGTTAAAACAGCTGACGCTGCCGTTGATTCGCGCCGCGAGTAACGCCGCCATTGCGCTTAAGGGCTGCGCAGAATTATCCAGTTGATTCAGCAGTTGATGTAGCAGGGCCAACGCGCCTTCATCCGTTGCCAGAAGGGGGGCGAGAGGCTGCAGGCCGGGATGACGGTTCCATGCGGCGAGCCTGACTTGCTTGTCATCATTGGCGTAACGCAGGTCGGCATCATCGATATCCAGGGACCACTCTCCAGTAACATCAGTAAAGCGTTCTGCCGGGGCATCATTCTGCTGCGGCATACCGGGAAGCCAGCGTACCGGTTGCCCAAGCGCGGCCTGAAATGCGGCCACCGCGCGGGCCTGAAAGCCCACGAAGCCGATAATTTGGTTAATTAACACAATATCGCGGCTGGTCAGCCCGACCTCCTCAAGCTGGCGGCGGGAGACCTCGTTGATAACCGAGGGAGAACTGGCTAACTGGCGGGCGTACTGGGTTATCTGCGCCAACCGGTGATTACTTTCTCGTGAGGAGTCAGGGCCAGGCAACGGCGCCAGACGGGCGGCGTAGTGGTTACACAAGCGCTGTATGCCGTAGACCTGAGCGACGGTCAGGGCGGTGCTAAGACGGTCGTAGGCGCTGAAGGTTTGTAATCGGGTTACCGTGACGTTGTCCGGGAAAAGGACCTTTGTCAACTGACGCGCGGGCGCCAGCCAGCCTTCATGAGGGTGGCTGAGATCGGCTGCGAGTGGCAGATCGAGCAAAAAACGGTCATCAACGTCAGCGGCCTCCGGGACCAGAGGAAGAATCTCGACCGGGCTATTGGTTGACTGGGTCTCGTGATACCAGTGGTTTTTGCCATACACGCGGCGTTGCTCCATGGGCGTTCCTTGTTCGGTAGGTGGCGAACCGCCGTTTCGCGGTACCTCTATGCACAACTATCCTGGCGTAACCCTGAAGCAGGAGAAAATATTGATACGTACTAACAAATAGCGGATTGGAATATCAGAAGAGAAGCGTAAGCAGAGAAAGGAGAGAGATCCTCCTCACCGGGGTGAGGAGGATAGGGAACTTATTTCAGTTCCAGTTCGTTCATCGCAGCGATGCTGAAACCGCCGTCAACGTGAACGACTTCACCAGAGATGCCCGCAGACAGGTTAGAGCACAGGAAGGCCGCGCTGTTGCCGACGTCTTCGATGGTGACGGTGCGACGGATCGGGGTGACCGCTTCACAGTGCGCCAGCATTTTACGGAAATCTTTGATACCGGATGCCGCCAGGGTGCGGATCGGACCCGCGGAGATGGCGTTAACGCGAATACCTTCCGGACCCATCGCGTTCGCCATATAGCGGACGTTGGCTTCCAGAGACGCTTTTGCCAGACCCATCACGTTATAGTTCGGGATAGCGCGCTCAGCGCCCAGATAGGAGAGGGTCAGCAGCGCGGAGCCCGGGTTCAGCATCGAGCGGCAAGCTTTCGCCATTGCCACGAAGCTGTAAGCGCTGATGTCGTGGGCAATTTTGAAACCTTCGCGGGTGACGGCATTGACGTAGTCGCCATCTAACTGGTCAGCCGGCGCATAACCGATAGAGTGCACGAAACCATCAAATTTCGGCCATACTTTTTCAAGCTCAGTGAACAGCGCGGTGATGCTTTCGTCTTCAGCCACGTCGCACTGCAGCACAATGTTAGAACCCAGCGCAGCAGCAAACTCTTCTACGCGGCCTTTCAGTTTTTCGTTCTGATAGGTGAATGCCAGTTCAGCCCCTTCACGGTGCATTGCTTGCGCAATACCGTAGGCGATGGACAGTTTACTGGCCACGCCAGTGATCAGAATGCGCTTACCGGAAAGAAAACCCATAGCTTTAATCCTTATCGTTATTGCTTATTTTTACTCTAACAATCAAACGGTTAACGTTGTTATTTCAAAATAACTCAAATTTAGCCGGGAATTATATCCCACTGAAGACCCCTTGTGTCACGATTTTTTGTGCCGCCTATCGCAACGCAGCGCGTAATGATAAATGCGCTTACCCCAGTATATCACCGGATAATCACTACGATTTACCGTGAGATCACGACGCGTTACCGATATTTCTGCGGTTAACGGCGCACGATCGTGGTGAGTAACAGTAGGGCGTCCGTCGTGAGCGGCGCGAGTTCGCCCGGCGCTTGCTGATGCCAGAAAATACCCGATTGCGCTTCACATTGCCGTTCACCAAGTTGCCAGCGCCCCTGTAATACCCAAGCGACGCCTTCGTCGCCGGGAGTCTGTATATCATCAACGACCCGTACCTCGGCGGCGGCGCGGTTGCGCTGGGTCATGATATTAAAGTCGAGACCGGGTTCGCGGATCCCTTCGCTACGCAGCGGCCACTCGCCGGCAAAAGCCCAGGGTTGCCAAAGCGCTAAAGGGTGATCGATAGCTTCGCCTTTCAGGCGCAGCGGCTGCCCGGCCAGTAGAGTAATGACCCGGTCGACGCCGGGAAAGCAGGAAAACGGACCATCATTTTGCAGAGTGGCAATGCTGGCTCGCCATAAAAAAGGGGCGTCAGGAGAGGGGACACAGACTATCTCACGGGTCTCGCCTGCGCCATTTTTCCAGGGCGTGACGGGCAGAGTGGATAGTTGGACGGGAACGATCATGAGCGTTACACCTCGGTTTAGCGCGGTATGCGCAGGCGTTATCAACGTTATTGTTATGGTTTTGTTACTTTTTGCAATACAAAGAATTTACATATTCATCACAAAAATAGGATGCGTGCGGTGCGGGCAGTTGTCAATGCTTGTATATACAGGATCGGTCAGATGGGGAGTGAATAAATAATAATAGCGAGGTACCTATGTCTTCTTTTTCATCTACAGATGGGCAGTCAAAAAATAGTCAGGCTGGATTAAGTGAAACGCGGTCGATTGATTACATCCCCGAGCGCGAAAGGCATGGGCATCCGTTTAGCCAGTTTACCCTGTGGTTTGGCGGCAACCTGCAGATTACCGCTATTGTCACCGGCGCTTTAGCCGTGGTGCTGGGCGGCGACGTGGTGTGGTCGCTGATAGGTCTTCTCCTCGGTCAGGTGCTGGGGGCGGCGGTAATGTCGCTGCATGCGCTGCAGGGACCACGGCTGGGTTTGCCGCAGATGATAATCAGCCGCGCCCAGTTTGGCGTCTTTGGCGCAGTAGTGCCGTTGGTACTGGTCTGCATTATGTATGTCGGTTTCTCCGCCAGCGGTACCGTACTGGCGGGGCAGGCGATGGCAAAACTGTTGAGTATCAGCAATGTAGCCGGAATGCTACTATTCAGTGCAATTATTATTGTTATTGCGGTGCTGGGTTATAAGGTGATTCATAAGCTGGGTAAACTGGCGAGCATTATCGGCATTCTGGCCTTCGTCTATATGTTCGTTACCCTGCTGATGTCGGCGGATCTCGCGGCCCTGGCGCAAAATAACCATTTCTCCCTGCCGATGTTCCTGCTGGCCGTGTCGCTGTCCTCGTCGTGGCAAATCGCGTTTTGCCCGTATGTGTCCGACTATTCGCGCTACCTGCCACGCAATGTATCGGCAACGAAAACGTTCTGCTCGGTGTTTTTCGGTACCGTATTGGGAACCCAGACATCTATGACGCTGGGGGTGTTTACCGCCGCGATTGCCGGCAGCGCTTTCCCCGGTCATGAAGTGAGTTATCTGGTGGGATTGGGTAAAAGCCAGGTGATGGCGATGGTTATCTACTTTGCTATTTGCTTTGGCAAGATCACCTTCACGACGCTTAACGCCTACGGCAGTTTTATGTCTCTGACCACCATTGTTTCCGGTTTCCGTCGCCAGACGGCGTTGTCGCAGAAATGCCGCGTTGCTTTCGTCGTCCTGATGGTCGCGGCTTCGTGTATTATCGCGCTGCTTAGCGAACCGGCTTTCTTAAAGCACTTTACCCATTTCCTGTTATTCCTGCTGGCCTTTTTCGTTCCCTGGAGCGCCATCAGCCTGACCGATTACTACATTATTTCTAAAGGCGCGGTCGATATTCCGGCGCTTAGCGATCCGCATCAGCGCTATGGTTTTTGGAATTTGTATGCCATTACCATTTATATCATTGGCGTGCTTATTCAACTGCCGTTTATTGAGAACCCGCTGTTCCATGGTTCGCTGACGTGGATATTCGCCGGCAATGATGTGTCATGGATTATCGGCTGGGTAGGTACCGGATGGTTGTATTATGCGCTGCGCCGCTTTGACCGCCGACCATTACCGGCGCAGAGTGTGTTTCCGCAGTGATAAATAGCTGGGGCGGCTATTATGCCGCCCCTGAAGGAAGGTTAACGCTATTTACCATCTTTTCGCCAGGCGTCGGCAGTCAGCGCCTCGCCGAAATGGCCGGCGATCAGCCGCTTGGTCAGTTCGTGGAGCGGCGAGGCCAGCACATCGGCGGTGCTGCCGCGTTCGACCACTTCACCCTCATGCATCACCAGCACCTGATCGCTGATATGCTTCATCATCCCCAGATGCTGGGTGACATAGATGTAGGATATTCCCTGTTTTTCCTGTAGTTCCAGCATCAGGTTGATTAGCTGCGAACGCATTGACATATCCAACGAGGCCAGCGCCTCATCGCAGATAATCACTTTCGGACGCAGGATCAAGGCACGAGCAAGACCCAGGCGCTGCTTTTGCCCCGGCGCCAGCATATGCGGATAGTAGCTGACGTGGTCCGGTAGCAGGCCCACCATGCGCATCGTCTCGATAATCTGCTTTTCCCGGGCTTCTGGTTCAAGATCGGTATTGAGCCGCAGCGGGAAATCGAGGATCTGCGAAATACGCTGACGCGGGTTGAGCGAGGTCGAGGGATCCTGAAAAATCATGCGAATACGCTGGCTGCGGAATGAGTAGTCGCCAAACTCCAGCGGATGGTCGTCAATCAACAGTTCGCCGGTGGTCGGCTCAACCATCCCGGCCAGCATTTTGGCCAGCGTTGATTTACCGGAGCCGTTTTCACCAATAATCGCCAGCGTCTGACGCTCGCGCAGGGTAAAGCTCAGCGGCTTCACCGCCTCTACCGTCTGACGGTGGAACCAGCCGGTGCGATAGCGAAAGGTCTTACTCAGATTGCGAACTTCCAGCAATGTTTCGACCATTTCACTCTTTCTCCATGTTCAGCGGGAAATGACAGGCGTATAGATGATTACGCGCGCCGGTCAAACGCGGCGTGACGATACACTCGCGTTGCGCATAGGGACAACGCGGCCCCAGCCGACAGCCAATGGGCAGTTGTTCCAGCAGCGGAATGGCGCCGGGCAGGGTATTCAGCCGGCTTTTATGCGGCATTGAGCTGCCGAAATCCGGGATGGCGCGAATCAGCGCTTGAGTGTAGGGGTGATGAGGGATGGTCACCAGCTCTTCGCTCGGCGCGGTTTCCACCGTCTGCCCGCAATACATGACGTTAATTTTATCCGCCCATTTGCTGAGCATCTGCATATCGTGACTGATCAGCAAAATAGTGGTGTTGTTATTCTGGTTGAGCCGGGTCAACAGGCGAATAATCTGCGCCTGGGTGGTTGGCTCCATGGCGTTAGTGGGTTCATCAGCAATCAGCAAGCGCGGCTGGTTGGCAAGCGCGATGGCGATCATGACCTTCTGACATTCGCCGTCGGTCAGCTCGTAGGGGAAGCTGCGCATAATATCTTTGTGATCTTTAATCCCCACCCGGTGCAGCAGTTCAATAGCGCGGCGCTTACGCCAGCCAAAGCGTTGCCACCAGTGGCCTTTAAAGGTCCAGCCGGGGATATTTTGCATCAACTGCAGCCCAATACGCTCGGAAGGATCGAGACAGGATTGCGGCTCCTGGAAGATCATCGATACGTTGTGGCCAATCAGTTTTCGGCGCTCGCGGTTAGAGAGGCGCAGCAGATCGATATCATCAAAACGCATACGGTCGGCGGTGACCCGCCAGTTATCTTTGGTGACGCCGCAAATCGCCTTGGCGATTAAGCTTTTGCCGGAACCTGACTCACCGACCAGACCACGGACTTCACCTTCAGCCAGCGTCAGGCTGACCCGATCGACGGCCTTTACCCAGCCCTCGTTGGTTTTAAACTCAATGGTGAGATTACGAATATCCAGTAACGGCATTATTGAACCCCGGCAATAATTGCGCGGCGAATACCGTCGCCCAGCAGATTGATGAGCAGTACGCTTATCATGATGGCCGCCCCCGGCAGCATGACCGTCCAGGGGGCGACGTAAATCAGTTCCAGCGCGTCGCCGAGCATGGCGCCCCATTCCGGAGAGGGGAGCTGGGCGCCGAGGTCGAGAAAACCGAGCGCGGCAATGTCGAGGATCGCCATCGACAGCGCGCGGGTAATTTCGGTGACCAGCCCGGCGGTAATATTAGGTAGAACCGCAAACCAGAGAATATTGAGCGTGGAAGCGCCGTCGAGGCGGGCGGCAATCACATACTCTTTTTCCAGTTCATCGTGCACCATACTGTAGACCGAGCGCACCATGCGCGGCAGCAGCGCCAGCCAGACGGCAAACATCGCATGGCTCAGATGCGGCCCGGCAAAAGCGACGACGATAATCGCCAGCAGCAGCGACGGAATCGACAGCAGGGTGTCGAGAATGTGGTTCATTACCGCTGATCGCAAACCATGGGTGGAACCGGCAATCACGCCGAGTACCAGGCCGAACAGCGCGGCGCCGAGCGTTACCACAAAGGCGCCGCCGACGGTCGGCGCCGCGCCGCTGAGCAGGCGACTTAACACATCGCGACCAAGATCGTCGGTACCGAGGAAAAACGACACTTCGCCGTAGCGCGACCATGAAGGCGGCAGTAGCTGGTAACCGAGGAACTGCTGATCGATGCCATAGGGCGCGAACCAGCCGCCGAATACGCACAACAGCACCAGCGCGCCGCAGCCGTATAAACCAATCATCGCGGTGGTATCGCCGTAGAATTTACGCCATACGGTGCGCAATGCGCCGGGCGGGCGCTTTTCGAGATAGACGCTATCGTAGGGCATATGAATCCGTTTTAAGTTTGTTAGTCATGCTTTATGTCTTTTTAATAATCCCGCTATTATCAACGCCTTGCCAGTATGTAACGCTTTATTTTTGTGTGTTCTTCATAGATTTGAAGGTTATCAATTTACGCATAATGTGTACACTAATGTGTATATCTTCTTCCGGAGTGTACACATTGCTTACCGACACAAAATTAAGAAAAGCTCTTGGCAAAAAAAGAGACCAAATCGAGGTCATTTCAGACGCACATGGTCTGAATGTCAGGTTGTCTACATCCGGCAGTATAACATTCTTTTACCGCTACAGATGGAACGGGAAAGCCGCTCAACTAACGATTGGTGATTATCCAACCACCTCATTAGCTCATGCGCGAGAACGTAGGCAGCAGTTCAGGGCTTGGCTAGCGGAAGGGCTTGATCCTAGACGGCAAGTAGTACTCGAGAAACAGAAAAAAGTAGAAGCGCTTACAGTGAAAGAAGCATTCGATTACTGGGAGAAGTACTACTGCATTCCAGAAGGACTGGTAAAAATCAAAGTGAATCGCCGGGACTTCAATAATCATATAGCTCCAGTACTCGGAAATATGATTGTAGATCAGACAACTAAAGCTCACTGGCTTAATCTTTTTGACGGTATGGGACGAAGGGTGGTTACAGGGCAAATGCTGGGTTTGATGCAGCGCACATTTCGTTTCTGTTCCAACCGTGGGGTAATTAACGTGAACCCTATTGAAAGCCTTAGACGATCAGATGTAGGGCTCACAGCAGCTGTAAAAGACCGCAGGTTAAGTGATGATGAAATCATTACAGTTTGGAATGCCCTGCCTGAGATGAAATATAGGCAGCAATTGATAATGAAGTTTCTCATTATGACTGGCTGTCGAAGTACAGAGATCAGAACAGCAAAATGGGAATGGTTTGATTTCAAGGAACAAACATGGACTATCCCGGCAAGTGACTATAAAACTGGGAAGTCGGTGAGAAGGGCGCTTCCTGAGGCTGTAATACAGATGATGGTAGCTGAAAAAGAAACATCAGTTTCAAAACATGTTGTGACGTTGTCACGATACAAGGGGCCAGAAGATGACAGGCCGCCACTTCAACCAAACGTGGCTCTGTTCTCTGCGCAGATTATTTCAAAAACAGGGATGAAACCTTGGTCGCTTCATGATCTGAGAAGAACAGTGGCGACGCGCCTTTCTGAATTAGGTGCACCACCACATGTTGTGGAAAAGCTACTAGGGCATCATATGTCTGGAGTCATGGCGCGGTATAACCTCCACGATTATTTGGATGATCAGCGTCATTGGCTAGCTGTTTGGCAGCGTCATCTTGAGAAGTTGATTGGCCAGCCTCTGGTTTGATACTCATGTTGTCTTCCCAGGCAAGAAGATCTGACAAACGCCATCTTTTAGGGCTGCCATTTATTTTTGGCTTCGGAAACGGCTGAGAAAAGTACGATGGCATCCGGGATGGAGTGCTCCAGAAATAGAGCGTGCTTCGGGAAATTTTGTAACGGGCAAGGATTTCGCTTGTAACCAGGATGCTGTCATTCATCTGTGTTCTCCAGGCAAAAAGAACCCGGCGCCTGGCCGGGTTAAAGGGATAACGGAGGCGGTGTTTTCGCACCCAATAGCCAGCTCATAACTGGCTATAAGTTGCGTTAGTCATCTTCATCTTCTTCCCAGTCCTCGTCGTAATAAGGAGAGGCCAGAAGAGGGTTGGTCGCGGAAAGAAGCTCAGCTGCTGCACCTTGGCGCTGAAGTCGGCGAAGTGCCTCGTATAGCTCGAAAGCTTCAGTGCGCTCGTCACCAACATCGAGGGCACACGCTACTTTGTGCGCCTCTGATGCAAGATCGGCTAACTTGTTGTGTACGTCTTGCAAGGAATGCATATCACTTACCTCTCTGCTTCATAATCAGCTCTAAGTCAGCCTGACATTCCGCGCATGTCTGGCAGCCGGGAACGGCAGCGCGCCGCGGCGCCGGGATGTCTTCCCCGCATTCACTACAATGCTCAGCTGATACGGTGTTGCGGTTGATGCGGTGTGCTGCGATCGCCATGTCGATTCGCTGCTGCGCAAGCTCGTTGGCCTGATCGATGATTTCTGGCATGTCATCGCTCCTTTATCTTTCCGTTCAAAATGCCGATTTCCACATAGAGATGGCTTGGCGTTAATCCAAGCTGCCTAATTAGTGGCATGCATCCGTTAAGGATCAGCCGTGATATATCGTCGCAACTTAAGGCGGGGGATGACCGCCGTTTTGCCTTAACTTCATCGTTAGCCCTGCGCGCAATACTTCTGAGAGCATTTTTCTTTTCTTCTGGCGTCATCCGCCCCCCACATAAGCACGAATGAACTCAGCGGCAGCCTGAGCGTTTATGGCGTTGCCGTAGCCTTTGAGTCTGCCGACGCGGTTGCTGCTTGCCACTCTTGCCACCCCGGGCTCGACTCGTCCCAGGCGTGCGGCAGCCCCATCAACCAGCGGGAATGTGCCGGGTTCAACTGGACGCCATTTCCCATCTCGACATAAGAGCCAATCCGCATCTCGCCAAAAACCGTTAACCTCAAGGGGCCGGTAATCCCCGCGAAGTCCTGCAAACGCTGCTGGGTCTTGCTCCCGTCCTGTCGATGCATGTTCATGGCCGCATCTACTGATGGCGATCGAGTGTTGCTCGTTGTCGGTGTTGGCCAACCCGTCATGAACACCTGGCGCGGCAGTTGGTCCAGTCGATCCTTCCCGTCCCTCTGCGCTGTCATTCCCGCTGAGTCCTTCCAGTCGCGTGAGGTCGGTGTTACCCAGCCTGCCAATCTTGCGGCTCCGCCCAATGTCGATCCCCTGTTCGGTGCATATGCAGTGGCACCCAATCCCCTGACCTGGTTGTTGTCGATCGTGGTTGGCGTCGGCCAGCCGGACATCATCGCCGCTGTTTGAATATTCATCCCGCCCTGGCGCCCAGACGTTCCCGCGCCGGTCACTGATGACGCTGTCGGCGTTGGCCACCCAGTAGGCCCGCTCTCTGATGTGCGGCGCACCGATGCCCGCTGACGTAAACGGCACAAGCCCGAAGGCGTATCCCACTCCTTCCAGGTCTGCTTGTACAAGGTCGAACCATGTGTTTGCGTTACCGCTTGCAACCTGTTCGCCAAAGACATGCTGAGGTCTGCGCTCGCTGATGAGGTGGAAGAAGTGAGGCCAAAGGTGCCGCTCGTCAGCAAACCCATCGCCTTTGCCTGCCGCGCTGAAAGGCTGGCACGGGCAGGAGCCAGTCCAGACCGGGCGATCGTCAGGCCATCCTGCGAGACGGAGGGAATGGGACCAGACGCCAATTCCGGCGAAAAAGTGGCACTGGGTAAATCCTCTGAGGTCGTCAGGTGTGACATCTTCAATACTCCGTTCGTCAACTTCGCCCGGGGCGATATGCCCGGCGGCGATCAGGTTGCGCAGCCATTGGGCGGCGAAGGGGTCTATTTCGTTGTAGTAAGCCGCTGGCGTCATGCTGCCTCCGTCTTCACAACGTCGATGGCGCAGCCGGGGATCAGCTCAACGGAAGCGGTGGCGCACTGGTTTCCCCAGTGGCTCCAGCCTGGCGCTGCGCTGCGGCTGAAAAGCTCAATCCTAGGCACGTCGCCATAGAGCAACTCCAGACGGTGGCGAACTTCCCAAGGTTTCTCGCTGTGCGCCCCGAGCGGGCTGTAGACCACCTGCTTAATGCCGGCATGCTTGCGTTCCAGCCCGGCGCCGCGGGTGGCGATCAGCACGTCTTCCGTGTTGGCGCGAGTGTGGTTGCCACCGTTCATGCGCGTCTCTGCATTCAGCAGGTCGAGGAAGTCGTAAAAATCGGCGACGTCTCCCTCTGCCAGAGCCTTGGTAATGCGCAGCTCGGCCAGCTGATTCAACTTCACCCAGGTGAAGCCTTTCATCGTGCGTACCGTAAAGCCCCAGGCCTCGGCCAGCTCGATCGCCTCCTGGTTATGGGTGCCGGTGTACCACATCGCCAGCACGGCGTTTTCCGCTGCGAGCTCCCATACAGGGAGCCGTTTCATATCGATGAGTTTCATTGTGGAGTAGTGGTCAACAGCAGCACCGTTGCTAATGGTGTTGCCATATGACCAGGGCGGGTCTGCATAAATTAGGGAGTATGGCTTGTTCATTGCATGCCTCTTCTCATTCCCTGCGTTTCAGTGGGGGGGAGGCGCACCGCGCCAACCCTGATATCACCCTGAGCGTGCTTCATGCTCGACCGCCGTCAAAAGGGAATGTCGTCGTCGAAGTCCGGCGGATTCTGGATGTTCTGAGCATGCTGACTGGCAGCTTGCTGCAACCGAGAATGAGGTACTGCGTTAGGGTTTTGCGCATAAGGGTTAGCGCCAGCCTGCTGGCGACCGCCACCGGAAAACTGAGGATTACCCTGGACGCGATCGTCTTTATCTTTCATCGACTTCTCCAGGGCAGCGATAGCGGTTGCCGCTTCGTTTTCGCTGTATTCGGCATAAGTGCGACGGGAACCAGGCTGGAAAACGTGGCGGACTTCGAATTTATAGCCGTCAGTTCCATCGCCTTTGGTGTACAGGACTTTCTGCAGGAATAGGCCAACTTTCTTTCCTACCAGCGCCGGGCAATGCCACTCAACACCATTTTCGTTTTGCACCTGTTCTGGCTGAGCGCTTTTTACCTGGGCGGCCCAGAGAAGGGCAGAGATCAACCCCATGCCGAAAGTTTGCTGACCATCTTTCCCGATGTAGTTGATGCGCAGATAGTTGGCTTTGGCGCCGTCACTGTCGAGGCTCAACTCAAGCGCCTGTGACTGACTGCCATCCTTACCGAAGGTATAAATGGCTGAGGTGATAAATCCCTCATAAGCGCCAGTTTCGCTAATTCCGCCAGTAGCGCCTGCTTTCTTAGCCATAGAAGCAGCTTCGGTGTTCCATACAAAAGACATTGGTTGGTTCATGGTGGTGATTCCTTATAATTCGGTCATAAATTCGGTGATAGCGACGTCAACGGCTTTCAGGTCGTTATCCATTTCAGTTAGTCCAGGGAATAGGTCCGGCGGCGCTTTTGCGGTGTCGTTGTCGTCACCCTTAATCAAAAAAACGTGCTTCCCGTCTTTCTTGATGGCCCTCAGAACGATGGAGAAATAACCCTCAGGCGTAAGCTTTTCATTCAGCATTTTGCCGGTGGTTTTCATCCGGATTTTCCCGTCCGACTCTTCGGTGTGGGCCAAGAAGTAAACCCGAAAGTCGTCCGGAAGCCGGGTGGCAGCCATGATGATTTGCCACACGTGATCGGCCATTTCCGTATACTTCTGATACCCGGTCTGGTATGCGCGCATCATGTTTTCGTGCTGCATGACGACCTGGAAATCGTCGATAACAAGTACGCGCCTTGTCTTCGAAAGCACCATGCGGTTGATGGAGTCCAGCACCGCATCCCAGGCATCAAAACGGATGATGTTTCCGCGCTGAACAGAGCCATCCGGTAACTCTTTCCCGTTCAGCTTCCATCCGGTAGCGCGGTACGGGAGCATCTTCGGGATGCATTGCAGCAGGATCACTTCGTCAGGCGTGAAGTTGCGCAGGCTGTATGACTTGCCGGCGCCGCTGTCGCCCAGGATGAGTACAGGCGTTCCCATATCAGGCTCCTTTCAACCAGTGCTTGATGGTAAACAGGATGTCTTCGTCATCGCTGTTGCTGGATAGCCAGCGGAGATAGCCAGGGTCCAATTTGGCTATTTCTTCGAAAGTCAGACCTTTGTGCTTACCAAAGCGGATCGCCTTCATCAGTGACGGGCTGTTTGAGATGGTTCGCATCTCTCCCATAGTCCATTTGGCAAGCCGTCCCATATAAAGGAGCAACTCAGCGGTGACATAGCAGTCATAAAGTGCACGGTGCGCATACAATCCCTCGGGGAGGTATGGCTTCAAACCAAGTCGATAACGCATGTACTGGTTACCGTGGCTTTCAAATTCAGGATATTGGGTACGAGCAAGCTTTAAAGTGCATATCCATGGTGCGTCAATTTGGGGAAGTTTGGATTTATCGAATTTCGCGTTGTGGGCAACATATGCATCTGCACCAAGATACCGGCCAATTACTTCGCTAATCAGTGGAGCGTCAGCGACCATTTCTTCTGTGATGTGGTGGATAGCCATAGCCTCGAAGCTGATCTCTTCAGAAGGCTTTACAAAGTCGCTCATTGGGTTGCAAATAACACCATCGACAATATCTACGCTGGCTATCTCTAGGACGCTGCCTTCAAGACTGGTTGTTTCGGTATCAATTACGCGCAACATCATTCATCTCCGTGTTTGCGTCGGTTACTGCGTCGTACTCGGCCAGTTGACTGGCCGCGTTTTCGAGATCTTCTGGCTGGAGTCCATAGGCAATAATCACCATGGCCAGCGCCAGCATTCCGTCTTGTTGGCTTATTACCATTTGGTTCTCCGTCCGCTTGGCTGACGCCCAGGGTGCTTGATGAAATATTTCTGAGCGCAACCTTTGTCGTCACAGAAATGAGCCTGACGTGTAGTCATGTAATTAGTGATTGTCCGAACAACACAATCTTCCGGAAGACGCAGCGCAAAGCAGTTTTCGCATTGAACTGCGTTAAGGTGCTCTGTAGCTGTTGAGAGGAAGATCTTTTCTTCGAAACTACCAGGGATGCCGCAAGAATCGACGTAATCAACCATGTTCTGAGTGATACCCGATGCGTTGGTAAATGACCCTCGCCCAACATATTTAACGATATGGCCGCCCATTTTCAGCCGAGTACCTTCGGGAAGAACAGCGAGGCGATCAGCGGTTAAACGTGGTAATGCTTGCATGATGAACTCCTAGAAAAGGGTGTAGATATCCCGGCGCCTTAAAGGCCGCCCGTACGATTTAGATTGGATAATGTTTAATTGCTTAAGCCGTTTCCGCGTCCATCGAGGTAGATCTCGATAAGCAGGGCTTTGGTGTAGGTACGTTCGCAGCCGCGGTGAAGATACAACTTGCCGCGTTTGTGAGCTGATGCCGTCCAGGTGCCGTCGCGATGCTTAACCAGCATGCCTGGCTGAACGGCGCCGCGGTTAACGGTCTGGGTACCGTAGTGCTGACTAATCATGGAAGACCTCCATCACAAATAAGGCAATCAGCAGGTATATGGCTATCAAGCCAATGCAGATGCGTGTCAGGTTTCGCCAACACCGGCGCGACATACCGCAACGACCATCATCAAATTCATCGTGATTCATATCACCCTCGTTGCCTTATCGCCGGCCAGCGGAACAAGAAAGACTTCTGCGCTTAATCTCTGGCGGTGGATGGCCGCCGGTTGTCATAACGAAACAGGCTCTTTGAACCCGTTTGGGTATGAAAAAACCCGCCGCGGCGGGTCCTATGGTTCATTGATTTCAAACTGGACAGTTAAGCCAGCTGCAATCACTTCAGGCATTAGCTCTTCGAGCGTTTTCTGATCTTCCTGCCATTGCCTGCGGAGAATAGAAATGCTTTCCCTTACGCACATCTGTCGCCGCCTAAGTGCTTTCACAGTTTTTGCCAACTGCTCCTTTTCCATCGCCTTAACCTCTTTAGTTACCCGCTGATGCGGGAGAAATGCTTTGGTGATTGGATGGCCGGTGCTGATCTCCGGCTTTGTGGTATCGGTTATTTTGGTTGGCTGCCGGAAGCGGCCGCTGTACCAACCCATATCCCGTCGTGTTTTCTCGCCGACATTTCATACCGCTATCAAGCGCTACCGTTAGCGCATCAGCCTGCGCATTCATCCAATCCCGAAGCACTTCGCCACACTCTCGCAGTGGCCAGCGCCGGTCACCCGGTCATCTTTTGAAGCTGCTTACGCGTTATCCGGGCGCTAACCGGTAACTCAGTGATGCTTTACGCTTCCTTTCCCTCACTACGCCGCCGTGGGAACCCGACCGTATGAACGCCGTCGTCACGCTGCCTGAAAAGGCAACAAAGTGCGGTCTATCCGCTTTAATGCTTCATTGGAGTCATTCCTCTAAGTTGATGCCCCGATGTTCAGGGCGACTGAGCAACCAACCATCACCGGATCGTAATCCTCTTCGTGTGCTATACCCGCCGCGCGTTACACACCTGCCTCAATCCTATTGGGCGCTCTGTTCGATTTGCCAGGAGCGTTCCGGGTGATTGTGTTGCTTATCTGATTTGTTAATGAGCAGGCGACTTGCTGTCCGCCGCGGCTTAACTCTGGTGGCCGCATCGATGTTTCGTTTCGATGGAGTGAATTTAGCGTTATGCTAAATTAATATCAATAGCAAAATGCTAAATTTCTGGTTGGTTAGATTTAGCGTATTGATTAATAAGCGATTAAAAATTTACTGGGCAGGAATTTAGGGTGTAAAAAAACCCGCACGATGGCGGGCTTGATAGGTATTGTGTCAGGCTATGGAATGTTCAGTATCTTGGCATCAACCACTACACCGATAATTTTACAGTTGCCATTAACCTCTATCATTGGGTAAGCGGGGTTAAGAGGCTTAAGGAAGCGCCTGCCTGCATCGATTACAAGCTTCTTAAAGGTTGCTTCGTTATCGCCTTCCAGCTTTGCAACAACCAGCTTCCCGTTGCGAGGTTCCACTTCAGGATCCACTAGGATAGCCGCTCCCTCAGGAATGCTCAGGCCTGCAGGGGAGGTCATGGAGTCTCCTTTGACGTCCAGCCAGAATGAATCTTCCGAACAGATAACGGTCGTGTCATACCAGCGATCAATCGCTCTTCGATGATAAGGTTCTACAGCTTCCATCCATTGCCCCGCGCTTACCCAGCTTATTACCGGATAACTTCCTTTTGTATCGTTCAGTCCTCGAAATGCAACGTTCGAAGGTTCTTCATTAGAGTGTAAAACATCCATCCAGCCAAAAGGCAGATCAAGAGCGGTTTCAATTTTACGAGCCATCTTATCGCCAATATTGCGATGAGGGGTCGGTCCCAGGAGCTGGCTAAGGGCAGCCGGACTTGTCTCGATGAGTTCGGCGAACTGCGCCTTGGTCATTCCAGACTCGTGCTGGCGCTTCTCATACAGCGCTTCCAGGTTGGCTTTTCTGATTTCTTTATTTTCCATCCCTGCATTGTTACTGCTTTTAGCAAATCG
This sequence comes from Klebsiella sp. CN_Kp097, assembly GCF_040064495.1. Taxonomy (NCBI): domain Bacteria; kingdom Pseudomonadati; phylum Pseudomonadota; class Gammaproteobacteria; order Enterobacterales; family Enterobacteriaceae; genus Klebsiella; species Klebsiella sp. CN_Kp097. The sequence continues at coordinate 133,835 of NZ_JBEAIL010000007.1, forward strand.
ATAAATGTGCAAATTGCTAAATGTTGCTTGCGTAGTATTTAGCATAACGCTAAACTCCAAATCAAACGACTCACCCGGAGACATCAATGAGCACTGAACTACACCGCTGGCGCAAGACCGCCACTACCGACGAATGGGTACAGCTCGCAAAGTTGGCTAACACGACGCCAGGGTACCTGGACCAGATCGCCTACGGAAATCGCCGGGCATCACCAGAAATGGCATCTGCTATCGAAAAAGGCACGAAGAATTTTCATCGCCAGGCTCCGGTCCTCAAAGAAAGCCTGGTATTCGCATCGCCGCGTGATACAGCGGCCTAACCACGAAGGGAAATCGATGCAATCACTTACGTATCAACACAATACCGGATTCGTTCCGGCCGCGATGATAAATCGCGCTCAATCAAAGCAGGATCACGATCATGACCTGATCCGCGATGCAGTAAGAGCCTGGGCGTCGGCTATCGACAATCAGGACGTGGTTTCGGCACTGATTATCAACGAGTACCGGGAGCAGGGCGGCGATTCAATTAGCTTTCCAGACGATATCAGCCGGGCCCGACAGAAACTCTTTCGCTTCCTGGATAACCGGTTTGATTCGGATCAGTACCGCAAGAACGTTCGCCAACTGACTCCGGCAATCATGGCCGTATTACCGCTCGAATTCCGCACCAAGCTGGCGCCACAGAACGACACCATGTCGCTGATAGCTTCGGCAATGAAAGAGTGTGCAGAGGCCAAGCAGGCGGTGCTTCTTAATGCACCTGAGCATCAGAAACTGAAGGAGGTAAGCGAGGGTATCGCTTCGCTGTTTCGCCTCATGCCGGAGCAGGTAGGCCCACTGATGACGATGGTGACATCGATGCTGGGGGTTATGTGAAGACGTTAGGAATGGATGAAGACTGTTGTGCGCCAACACAGCCAGCCTTCGATGCAATAACGCGAGTCAATTGCGAGGTCATTATGACAAACGCTAATCAAAAACGCCAGGCGCAGGAGGTTTAACTGTGTCGAACGTAGCTTACGCCAATTTCGCGGCACACTCAGCCGCTAGGAGCAACAGGATGGAGAACCAGAAGTCTGGTTACGTCCCGTTGTACCGGAGCATCAAGAAGAAGTCATGGGCTAAAGACGTGTTCCTGCGCGCATTGTGGGAAAACCTTCTCATTGACGCAGCCAGACAGCCATATACGGCCTTCTTCAAGGGCAAACAATGGCCTCTGCAAACCGGTCAACTGGTCGTCACTGCTGCAGATCTTGGGCTTCAGTTGTGTGACCGTCAGGGTAATCCGACAAGCCGTGACGCAGTGGAGAGAATGCTGTCTGTTTTCGTTCGCGAAGGGATGATCACCATCGAGGGAGAGAAGCGAAAAGGAAGGGTGATCACCATTAAAAACTATGTCGAATATGCTCAAAAAATGGACGATTTACCCGCACATAAAGTCGCACATACAAGCGCACATGACGAAGCCAGTAATGGCGCGGGTTCGGAAGGGTATGCCGCACATAAGGCCGCACAATTCCCCGCACATCATGAACAAGAAGGTAATAACAAGAATATAAATAACTCTTCGTCCGAGAATTCTGACGAATCCTCTGACAAGCCCGGAAAGAAAACTCCTGCTTTGAGACCAGAAGCAGCGATCCAGAGCGGCACCAAATGGGGAAACGCTGAAGACCTCCGCTGTGCTGAATGGCTGTTCACCGTCGTACAGGGCATCGCCCCCTCTGCAAGAAAACCGAACTACGCCACCTGGGCGAATGATATCCGCCTGATGCGAGAGCGTGACAAGCGCACCCACAAGGAAATCGCCTCGCTGTTCAAGTGGGCCTGTGAAGACAAGTTCTGGAAGGGCAATGTCCTGTGCCCATCAACCCTTCGCGAAAAGTGGATTCAGCTCGATATCAAGCGAGGGAAGCAGACCAACGGAACTGCTGCCGACAAGCCGAAAGTTGATCTGACAAACACTGACTGGATTTACGGAGTGCAGCTATGAAAAGCCTTGCAGAGCAGATGCATAACTTTGACCGCGAGCAGATGCGCCGTGTTGCGCACAACCTGCCGGAGCAGTACGACGAGAAACCGCAGCTTGAGCAGGTGGCGCAGGTCATCAACAGCGTGTTCAGCCAGTTGCTGGCCGCCTTCCCGGCAACCACTGCAAACCGTGACCAGACCGAGATGAACGAAATCCGGCGCCAGTGGGTTCTGGCATTCAGGGAAAACGGCATCACCACCATGGAACAGGTTTCTGCTGGCATGCGGGTAGCCCGTCGTCAGGAGCGTCCATTCCTTCCGTCACCCGGCCAGTTTGTCGCCTGGTGTAAAGCTGAAGAAGCCGCGGCGGCCGGGTTACCTAACGCCGAACAACTGGTGGACATGATTTACCAGTACTGCCGTACGCGCGGACAGTATCCGGATGCCGAATCCTACCCCTGGGAGTCCAACGCGCACTACTGGCTGGTTACATCCTTGTACCAGAATGTGCGCGCAAACGGCCTCAGCGACGCTGAGTTGCGCCGCAAAGCATCAGAGGAACTGGCGCGCATGGCTAACCGAATTAACTCAGGAGAGACGATTCCGGAGCCCGTTAAGCAACTTCCTGTCCTTGGTGGTAAGCCGTTATCACGCATGCAGGGACTGGCCCGGTTGGCTGAAATTCGCGAGAAGCACGGACTGAGGAGGTGCAAACAATGACCGGCAAAGATGCAATTCTGAATTACCTCAAGACACACAAAACCTGCAGCTCACCGGATGTGGCTGAAGCTTCTGGAATGTCTCACACCTGCATTAACCAGGCTGCCAACATTCTGGCAAAGCAGGGCGTACTGGTAGCAGTAGCGAAGGTCTGGCGAACGGTTCACTACCGGCTGGCCACCGAGGAAGAAATCTCCGGCCAGAAGAGCACGAACCAGATTTTCAACGAGTGCCGGCAGAGCCCGGTTATGAAACGAATATTAGCGGTCTACGGGAGAGCGCAGGCATGAATAACGAAATCGAACTCACAGCAGCACTGTTAACTATCGAGAAATGCCGCGAGCTTTCATGCTGCCCGGATGGCGTAGACCTGCAGGACTGGGTGAAGCAGTTGGCGGCGGAGAATGTGGGGATGAAGAGTGCCATTACAGACCATAGTCATTCGGTTCACTTCTGCGAGGTTTGCGGAAAGGATGACCCATGCAGCACTGACGATGTTTGTTATGTGCTGAATGAAACCCCCGCCACCGCTCGCATCGTAGCCGGGATTAAGGCTGATGCGTGGATGGAGGCGAAAGACTTCACAAAATCCATGTTGGCCAGTGACTCGGTAGACCATCTCGATTTCCTGTTTGATGGCAAGATTCAGCAGCTGCGCGAGGGGGCCGACAAATGATCACCGGCACCACAAGCTACGACGATGCTCCTGATATTCGCTGCCCTTTGTGCGGCGGCTATTACAAAGCTGATGACCCGGAAAATCACGAATGCGAGGAAGAAGCGCAACTCCATGACGAAATTGAATGTGATATCTGCGGTTTCAAAAGCACAGACCCTGACGGTGCCCACCATTGCTGCGAGGATAACTCTGATGACTGATATCACCCGACTGTTAGCCAGCCTCAAGCGTCGTTCAGCCCATGCAAAAGAGTTCGGCCACGACGTTCTGTTCGTAAAGCTCGAAGACCTAGACGCGCTGGTAGAGGCGCTGGAGAAGGGGGAGCGTGCCAACGGTTACCTTTGCGAGCAATCTGCTGAATGGGAAAGTAAGGCAATCAGCAATTTTGAGGAATGCGCAAAGCTGAGTAAGCGAGTCGCCGAACTGGAAGAAAGCCACGCTCAAGTAATCCAGTCTCGCGACCATTACCAACGCATGTCAGAGGAAGGCCTGAAGCAACTGGCGGAGTCCTGCGCTGTTTCCGCCGAGTCATTCACCTGCCCGCGATGCGGAAGGACAACAACCCATCCTGAGGGGTGGCACTACTGCCATAAGCGGGAGGCTGAGTAATGGCTAAATCAACAGACGTACATGACCTATTAACCGCTTACCAGAAACAGGCGCGGAAAATTCCTGCAAAGGGTGTTTATGCCTCAAGACAACGCCAGGTTGAGGTTCAAGCGGCTCATACGCGAAAGATAATGCGCAAGCGTCGGCGGTCAGTCGGCAAGTCAAATAAGCTTGGCTGTCGCTTCACTGCCGAAATGCGCGTAGCGCTAATTTGCGATATGAACTTTTGGGCGCTGGTATGTCGCTCTAACCGCAACCAGGTAAATACAACGGGAGCCAACCAATGACCAATAACCAGTTAACAGACGAACAGATTATTACGCTGCAACTAAGAATCATGAGCGCCTTGTCATTCTACCAGCAACGACCAGAGAGAGAAGCAAAAAGAATGGCTGAGTTGCTTATGCTTGCCGGGACCGCAGCCAGTGAGCTACAGGAACGTCGCAAGGCCGACAGCGAGCTTGTAGCAGTACGTGAGCCCATAGCGTGGCTCAATGATGCATATTTAGCTCGCGGTGTAGTTGACGGTGAAGCTGGTAGCGAAGATGCTGGCCCCGGATATATTCCTGTGTATCGTGAAGCGCAGTCAGCGCCGGTAGCGCCGGAGGAAATGCCATGCGGTGGCGCTGCTGACGATTATCACGACGGATATCAGGACGGCTGGAACGCCTGCCGCTCCGCCATGCTCCAGGCTGAACCTGTAACGACGGCTAACAAGTTGGGCAACTCTCCGGTAATTCCGGGGGCGTGGATTCCGGTAAGCGAGCGGATGCCGGAGAATGATGTATCTGTTCTCACATTCGACGGAATGTATAAGCGAGTTCATCATGCCATGTATGGTCATTGGCAGTGCTGGGAGCCAGATAAAATAACCCACTGGATGCCGATGCCAGCCGCCCCACAGGAGGTGAAAGGTGAATGATATTCAGCGGTATCGAATGGGTTATTTCGGCTGGTTAAAGAACGCTTTTTCTATGGCTGTAGCTGCTGTTAGTGATATGGGCGCAGTAGTGTTCTCTGTGGAAATGGCGTGCGCATTGCTATGGATAGCGATCATCGTGACCTTTCCGGTTTCTATGCCAATCCTGGCGTTGGTGCAGATGATTGTAACCCGTCGCAAGTTGCGTAAGAGGTACGGTCACGACGAGTTAATGAGGGATGACTGATGCCTAAATCCCCAGCAGAACGCAAAGCCGCGCAGGAGTAAAATTATGTTATTTCAACAGATATATTTATTTATAGGTGGGATTTTTGCGGTGCTTGCCCTTATGGCTGGAAGTGTTGGCAGGGTTAGAGTACGAAATGACGGTAGCCAGTTTGCGCTAGTCATTTTAGTTTTCTTACTTTGGCCAATTTGTATCCTTCTGTTTGTTGCCGATCTTCTCTCTGATAAGTTAAAGAATAAATCTGGCAAACATTAGGCTATTTGCAATTATAATCCCCTCCACACCAGAGGGGATTTTCTTATGTCACAGTGGAACATTGCAGCCAAGCCAAAAGACGAGCAGGACAAGGTTAACGTTGATCTCGCCGCGTCCGGCGTCGCCTACAAAGAACGCCTGAACATGCCGGTGATAGCAGAGCAGGTTGCCAGAGAACAGCCGTAGCACCTCAGGGAGTATTTCATGGAGCGAGTTCGCTACTACCGCGAGCAGAGCATCCAACTACCTCGCGCTTCCGATCCGCGTTACATCGAGATGGCCGAACAGAATACGAAGAAGTAACTCTCTATGCTGAGCATTTTGATACTGTGCGTGTTTAGCGGCTCATCTTTTAAGAGAAAATTAGCATGTCAAAGACTCTCACTGATGAAGAACTAAATGTTCTCATCGAAAAAGCGCAGGCTCATTCAGAAGTGATGTCTGAATTAGGTTCAGCACAGGAAGCAGAGGAGTCTGCTCAGATACTAAGCGCATTATCTGAGTTGAAGCGGTACAGGAAAGGGGATGCTCCTCTGGAGGATAGCGATGCGTAAATCCTCAGAAGTAAGCAGCGTTTGACGTTGGCCTTGACGCTAGTGGTTTTACGCATTAACAGTGCCTTAGTTTGTGAAAATAGTTTGGGTTGCGTAAAATTACCAACATGATAATTTAAATAATTACTGGTATATTATGTCATCTTAGCATGATTCAGTTAAGATTAAATGAAGAAGGTTAAATGGGAAGTTATGAAGTCTAGAGGACTCTTCAAATATACTTTTATATCAATTATGTCCGGAATTTTTCCTATTGTATTAATATTTGTAGTTTACTTTTTTGATAAAAGTTCAAATTTATTGTCAGTCCTCTTTGAAATGGCTAAGGGATATAACAGGGATTATTCTGAACGTCATCTTGTGGTAAGTACAATAGCTTCTTCATACTCAAAGCTAGCACCCCTATTTGTAATTTTAATGTATGTTCTTTGTTGGAATAAGCTTGGTGTAAAACTTAAAGATTTTGATTTTAAAAAATGGGTTAAACTGCTTCCGGGGTTTGTTGTTCTTATGGCGGGAGTGTATTATTTGACATATGTTGGAGTTGAGGATATGTCAAATAGTCTATACCGGGTGAAAAGAATTATTGCTGATAATGAGTTTTTATTACTGATATATTACATATGCTTGTTTTTAACAAACTATGTTTTTATATGGATGTTCTTGCTTTATTTGTATGCCATAAAAGGATTGCCGTACTTTAAAAAGCGGGCCTAAACCCGCTTTATATTAAATTCAAATCTTATTTGAATAAATCAGCTACGGCGTTGTTCAGTGCCTTGGCTGTATCAGCGTTGATATACGACGTGGCAATAGCAATACCAATAACGGCGGTTACGGTCAGGGCTGTGACAGCTAAAGCAGGTATAGAAATAAGGGCTGCTAATCCACTAATCATACCAGTAACAATGCCCAGTGCCACGCTCCCGGCAACGCCACTAAGATACATCGCCTCCACCTCTAATGCCAATGGTTGCCAGTTCCCGGTGGTAACACCAGTAACGACACCGTCTTTAATTTTTTGAGCCTTGAGCAAACGATCTGCCCAGGTGAAGGCTCGTTCCAGCCCTTTAAAACGGTCTGCCAGCGTTGATAAATTAACCTGATTGAGAGCATTAACCAGAGCTGCTTTATCTGCTTGGTTCAGCTTCATGTTAGGATTTTTCGTGAATTGTTCAAGGGATGACATTGCATCTTTAAAGCTACGGATTTTCTTACCCTGAAAATTACGGATATCGTTAGCTACGCCTTGCGCCAGACCTTTATATTTTTCGCCAAGCTTCCCGCTAATCGTTTCTCCAGAGCTGGAAATAATCTCCGCCGCAGTAGTGATTACATCTTTTTCCTTTTCGTTGAGAAGATAAAGCTGCACAACCGCAATAGCCTGAACTTTCATGCTGTGTTCAGGTTTGGTTGCACCACCATCAACGTAACCGCTAGTGAATGAATCTTTTTTACGGTTATACATAACGTTATATTTTTCTTTGCCAAAGCTAACGGCATACGTATCAACGTCTCCAGAACTGCTGGACTTGTTAACTGCCGGGCTATTTAAAGAGCCCTGAGTTCCAGATTTATAATTTTGAATATTGGCCTTAAATTTTGCAGGCTTGCTCTTATTTGCATTGAGAGCGTCAACTGCACTCTTATTACTCTTATCATCAGACCATGGCGCACCACCAATGCCGGGGTTAATAGGATGAGTACCGTCAACGATCATTGTAAAGCCATTACCCAGATCAACTTCCATGGTTCCACCCAAAGCTACGTTTGCGCCACCATTTGAGCCAGCACCTCCATTATTGCCATTACCAGAGCCACCACCCCAGTGAACGCCGCTGCCAGCATTACCATTAACTGTCATTGAATCTTCGTTAGCCATAACATGCTCCTTGTTAGATTATTTTAACTGTATGTATATACAGTATTTAAAAAGTATATTTTGGCTTTGTTGAAGTCAATGATAAATCTGGTGGTTTGTTAGTGATTGAATTTAAAGGATTAATTTCACTTCTCATCAATCGATGATAAAAGTGATGTTCAGGATTGATGGTCTTAAGAGAGCTCGGATGAAAATTGAAACGCATATCATGTCTCTTAGAGTTGGGCATGAAAATCAACGTCGATAGCCAACTTTTACATCCATATATCTAATCAATTGAACTTTGATTTTCCATTATCAACCAGCCATAATTATGTCATCGGAGCCTGAACAACTCCGGTGACTTCTGCGCATTTAAGGGGACTTAAATGCGACCACAATCTGAACTCCTCACCTTGTCACAGATGCAGAAATGCACCTGCGATTTCCTGCATTCTGCGGTTTCCGTTAAGGAGGCCGTATGACACTTCCAGTAGACGGCATCAAACTCCATCGCGGTAACTTCGCGGCCATCGGTCAGCATATCCAGCAGCTGCTGGATGCCGGGCAGTGCTTCCGCCTGCAGGTTAAGCCGTGGCGCGAGAAGCGAAGCCTTTCTCAGAACTCACTCAGCCACATGTGGTATAGCGAAATCAGCGAATACCTCGTCACCCGCGGCAAGACCTTCGCTACTCCTGAGTGGGTCAAAGACGCGATGAAGCACACCTATCTCGGCTACGAAGATAAAGACCGCGTGGACGTCGTGTCCGGCGAGGTCACCACCGTGCAATCCCTCCGCCATACGTCCGAGTTGGAAACAGGCGAGATGTACATTTTCCTGTGCAAAGTCGAAGCCTGGGCGATGAATATCGGCTGTCACCTGACCATTCCTCAAAGTTGCGAATACCAGCAACTTCGCGACAAGCAGGAGGCCTGATGTCTACTCCACTTTCCCGCGTCATCACAAACGAAATCTTCCGTGTTCCGGCGCGCGACAAGCGTAAGCCAGATGTTAAGCCTTCCGATATCCCGACACTGAAGGGCTATACCGCCCGCCTGGTGGATCAGAAATGGCTGCGTCTCGCGGCAAGGAGGGCGCATGGCTAATTTATGCAAAGCGGCACGCGGCCGCGAATGTCAGGTGCGGATCCCCGGCGTATGCAACGGAAATCCTGAAACCACTATACTGGCACACATCCGCCTGGTTGGACTGTGCGGTACTGGAATCAAACCGCCTGATCTGATCGCCGCTATCGCATGCAGCAGTTGCCACGACGAGATTGATCGCCGCATCCGTCTGGTCGATGCGGAATATGCAAAGGAGTGCGCTTTTGAAGGCATGGCTCGCACGCAGGTTATTTGGCTGAAAGAGGGGCTCGTAAAAGCATGAATGAATATCGCATCAGCCTCCCGTGGCCGCCGAGCAACAACCGTTACTACCGGCATAATCGCGGGCGCACACACATCAGCGCAGAAGGGCAGGCGTACCGCGACAGCGTCGCCAGAATCATCAAAGACTCAATGCTGGATATTGGCCTGGCCACACCAGTAAAAATCCGCATCGAGTGCCACATGCCTGATCGGCGTCGCCGGGACCTGGACAACTTGCAAAAGGCCACCTTCGACGCTCTGACAAAATCTGGTTTTTGGCTTGATGACCAGCAGGTGGATTACTACAGCGTGAAGAGAATGCCGATTGTTAAAGGTGGCCGGCTTGAATTGACTATCACCGAAATGGAGGCCGCATGAGCCGCGACGTTATCGAACGCATCTGCGAACGCTGGCAAAAGCTACGCCTCTGCCGGCACCGCGGAACCGTCTTAGTTGACTACCGAATTTTGAAGAATTTCGTCCGCATCTATCAGGATTCAGGAGAGAAAGCATGAATACCCAGTACCTTGAGTATGTTCGTCAGCAGCTGATAGTGGCCACCGCCGATCTGAGCGGTGCGACGAAAGGGCAACTGGTAGCCTTTGCTGAGAACGCAATGTTTGAAGCGACGGCACGCAGTAATAAGCGGATGAAGGTAGTCGACCCGGCGACCGGGAGAATGGTCAAGCCGAGTAATCCTCCGGTTCCCGGCAAGCAGTCCCGCGCCAAAGGCTCAGCCATAGCACTGGTGCAGCCCGTTGAGTATTCGACCGCAAGTTGGCGCCGGGCTTTGCTGTCGCTGGAAGAGCATCAGAAATCCTGGTTATTGTGGAACTACAGCGACAATATCCGTTGGGAGAATCAGGAGACGATCACTCGGTGGGTGTGGGAGCAATTCCGCCAGCAGTTGGTCGGCGTGCGAATTGCAAAGAAAACCGTTGATCGCCTGCGTCAACTTATCTGGTTGGCAGCGCAGGACGTCAAAGCTGAACTAGCTGGGCGCAACACATACGAATACCAAATGCTTGCCTCCTTGATCGGAGTGACCACGAAGAACTGGTCAGAAACGTTTACGGAGCGGTGGGAAGAGATGAAAAGCACCTTGCGGCGCCTTGATAGCGATTCATTATTGCAGGTAACGCGATCACGTTCACAACAAAAGGCGACAAATTTAGATGTAAGTCTTGCAAAACTGGATTGAAACGCATATATTTCATGTAAATTTGATAGTGTGCCAATTTTACGTTAACCCGCCTCTGAGCGGGTTTTTGTCTTAAAGATTTCTACAGAAATTATCTCCAATTTTGGTTGAGTGCGCTTCGATGTCCTTGTCGAAGACTACAGCACTAGATTTGTATTTTGGAAAATTAAGGATGTATTTAGGTCCGAAAAAGCCCGAGATTTCAGAATATGCTTCAACGGCGGCGATCTGGCCATTCCAGCTATAATGTGGGTCGGTACCTATTATGCAGTCGCCTTGTTTGTATTTTCCGACTGCGTCTGAAGCGAAGCCGCTAGCTGAGGATACTAGCAAGACTGTTGTTAAAATCACCTGTTTCATATTGACTCCTTGTCATTAAGTACACATCGGATCTTAATGTCTACAGAGCGTTAAAACCACTCTGTAATTTTATGTTCTTGCTATGTTTCCCACTTCTGTAACGCATGCTATATATACGAAAGACAAAGCGAAGCATCGATTGCCCTCCAGGTAAAACAGTAGCTCGGGATACTTGGAATGATGCTGTCGGTTTGGTCTGACATGAACCTACTTCTTGGCCTGCTCCATAGCAGGCATTTTTTTGCCGCAAATAGGGCAAATCGACATTCGATAAAACTCATTTCAAGGCTGCGCTTTTGCGCGGCCTTTTTTATTTCAGGACCGCGGGAATCATCTGCGACGAGCTTTGTTGATAAATCAGCCCGACGGTCCTGATCCTTTCAAACACACACAGCACCCGCTAACTACGCGAGGTGAGAGTATGTATCGCATGGAAAAAATAACCACTGGTGCTGCTTATGGCGCTTCAGCCGGGAGCATCCTGAACGGCATGCTTAATGCCTACAGTCCCGAGCAGTGGAATGCCATCGGCGTGCTGGTGGGCATTGTCATTGCCGTACTAACGTATCTGACGAATTTGTATTTCAAAATCCGCGAAGACAACCGACGAAGCAGGAACAGAGATGAACCCGACGCTCAGGAATAAACTGATTGGCGCCATCGCCGGAGGTTCCGGCGCGATCGCAATCGCTTCTGTCATGCTTGGTAACGCTGATGGGCTGGAAGGGCGTCGCTATTACGCTTACCAGGATGTCGTCGGCGTCTGGACTGTTTGCGATGGACATACCGGTTCAGATATTCGCCGCGGTCACCGTTACTCTGACAAAGAGTGCGATGCTCTGCTTCAGTCAGATTTGCGGAAAGTAGCATACGCCATCGACCCGCTGATCAAGGTTCGCATCCCTGAGCCTACCCGTGCCGCGCTTTACTCCTTCACTTATAACGTTGGCCCTGGTGCTTTCGCCAGCTCCACACTGCTGAAGAAGCTGAACTCCGATGATATACTGGCGGCCTGCAAAGAACTGCAGCGCTGGACATATGCCGGTGGGAAGCAGTGGAAGGGACTGATCTCTCGACGTGAGATAGAGCGCCAAGTCTGCGAGTGGGGCCAGAAATGGTCCGATTAACCGCAATCATCTGCGTTGTCGTTATCTGCATGCTGGTTTCCATGGCTTGGGCGATAAACCACTACCGCGGCAATGCCATCACCTACAAAGACCAGCGCGACAAAGCGACGGTCAGGGCAGACACATCGGAGGCGATCACCAGCAACGTGATCACCACGATGAACCTCATCCGTGACATCTCACAGGCTACCAAGAATGCAAAGAATGAACTTGCTCAAAAGGGCGAGACGCGCATTGTCTACATCAGGCAGGCGCTTGAAGGCGATCAGTGTGCTAAGCAGCTTGTTCCTGCTGCCGCTGCTGACAGCTTGCGGGAATACGCGGACGGTTTACGTGCCGGCTCCGGTAGTCCCAATAAGCGCTGACCTTACTGCAGACACACCGATCCCCGGAATGGTGGTTCCGTTCACGTGGCAGGCAAGTCTGGAGTTAAACGCTCAGCTCTACACGGCGCTTGGGCAGTGCAATCTGGATAAGGCCAGTATTCGTAAGATTGAAGAAAATAAAGCCTCCAGTAGGGAGGCTTTTTAAGTTATTAGAATGGTGGATATTCTGATGTGACCCAATTCTTGGCGGTCAGCATTTCTTCAATTAAGCTGACTTTCCAGACTATACCTATCTCAGGCATAGATTTACCAATGGTTACTCTCCCTGAGTAAATACCTACAAGCTTGAACTTTTTAACCTGAATTGTATTTTTCATTGATTCAGCCGGTAATGCACTGATGAAATCTAATGCAGATATTTCACCTCTTTCACGCCGTTGGTGTAATTCATGCACCTCAGGAGAAACTATTATTTGAGTAGTATATTCATGAGTAAAAACAGGTGAGCCTGACATACCTTCTTTAGTTGTTGCATCAATGTAAAAACAATCAAGCCCCGAAACTTTAACATTAGGTTCACTGGCAACAATACCCTTTTTCCAGATTGGAAGGTGTGTATTAACAGCCAAGCCGAATGGGTAACCTACGATTGAGAGGTCAGAGGCTACATGCAGAGGAATGGCATCGTTATTTTGAATAGTTACTTGATTTGTATAACCTATGTTGCCATTAAAAATTATCGGAATTCCGACAAGATCTACCCCTTTATCTCTCAATGGGTGTTCAAGCCAGCTAGTGTTAGCATCAATATTAATGTGAAACGTATGCAATGAACTTCCGTCTGGGGCCCAAACGTGGCAAGTTATTTTATTTGGTGATGAACCTATTTGCCCCATTAATGATTCTGGTTCCTTAGGGTAGCGACAAGTTAATACATGATAGTTCGTTATCAATATGGGGTTTTCGTAATCTTCATGGCTGTAAAGGAAACCTGTTCCAACCATAATTTCTCTATCATTATGAAAACAGGTTAACTTAACTGCAAAAAAGCTGATGGGGTTCATAAAAACACCTCTCATGAAAAAATGAAACTGGATAATAAATGAATTGAAATTGTACTTCGATACGCTTTCTGCCGCTACGTATAGTTACATTGTCATCAGAATGGGCTGAACCATTGTAATGGAAATATACCCTGCAGCGGATAATCACCCAAGTATCCCCACAAGCGGATAAAGAGGCTCTCAATGTCCGACATCTACCAAATCACGTTAACCACCCAAACAGGCGAAATCTTCACGGGCAAGATGTCGCGACGTTAACCTGAGCTGGTTAACGGCTTTGTGCCGCTGGTGACCGAGACCGGTGAGTGGATGTACTTCGCTCTTGCCGATGTGAAGCGCGTGCAGTTCAGGCCGCTGGTAGTGAGCGTTGAAGAAAGGGCGAATGAACGCCCTGTGTATTAACCGCGGGCTTCTCGGCCGTCTTCATCCTCAGGGACGCGGTAACGCCAGTATTTTTCAGGCTTAACCCAAACGACATCAATACCGCTATCAACTCTGAATTTATTAATTACTTTTGTTGATAGCGCTTGGTTACCATCAGCGTTCTCTTTTAGATGCTGTTCGTTACCTTTTTTGATGAGATAATCTACAACGTCTTGTTGATATAGGCATCTATCAGACTGAAGGTTTAACATCATCCAATCAGACACATCAGAGACAGTTAACTTGGTAGCGCTTGGGTTTAAGGCTTTGGGTTTGTTGCTGTTAAAGAGTCTTCTGCGAATACGCCGCTTTCAAGTTTTTTACCAGCAAACCATTGGCAACGATAAGTTCCAGAAAATACATCTTGCACTCCTCTTGTATGAACTTCATAGATAGACATTTCTGGACCTCCTGATTTTAGGTATACAGAATCACCAAGTTTAAATTTCGGTTTAATAGATTTTGTTTGAACAACCATCGCAGTTTCCTTAAAGAAGGGGTTATGGCACTCACCGACAAGCAAGAGATGTTCTGTCGCGAGTACCTCATCGATTTAAACGCCACGCAAGCGGCTATTCGGGCGGGGTACAGCGCAAAGACAGCTAACCGTACCGCATCCGAAAACCTGTCAAAACCTGACATCCAGTCAAGAATTGCCGAACTTAAAGCGCAACGCAATGATCTGGTTGGTGTAAATGCGACATACGTCCTGAATCGTCTGGTTGAGATAGACCAGATGGAGTTCCTGTAAGATGGAGATGCTGCTCCTTGTTGTATTGCTATGGCTAAAACTGAAATGTAAAAGGCGTGCATGTTAGGGTGCCGTTCGGTTGCCCTGACTGACGATGATTACTAACCCCATTAAGGGATAACGCCAACAATATCCCAATAAAAGGATAAAACATGACTCCATTAATTCTTACCGCAGAGCAAATCAAAGCTCTGGCAGACTTCGCCGAACAGGATGGTCAACCCGCTTATACGATCACTCAGGCCTGCATCCCCGAATTTGAAGCTGATGACGGCAGCACTGTGCCGGGTTAAGAGGGCCTTGTCGTCTACTCTGAGTCAGAAAAGCACGGTGTACTTCAGTTGGAAGATTAAGCATTAAAGAAACCTCTCCTCGGATGAGGACCCCAATGTCTACTATTAATAGGTGTTCTCATCTACACGTGAAGGCTGTACCTTGATAATGTTGATTATCATTTACGATATTGGTGTTGTCATGAAAAAGGGATTTATCGGTACGCTCTTCCTGTGTGGTATGCTTCTGGGGTGTGCCAGCCCCGTTAAAAACCCGCATCCAAAGTTGCTATATTCTCCAACCCCTGCATATCCGTATTACGCACTGGCTAACAGGATTGAAGGAGATGTGACAGTCAGATATAACGTAGGAGTTGATGGGAAAATATCGAAGGTATGGATCCTAAAATCAGAACCCCAACACCTCTTCGACTCTGCAGTTATTGCTGCAATGTCACAATGGCGTTATGAAACCAATAAACCGAGCCAGGACCTTACAAAAACTATATATTTCAAACTCAAAACTCCATCCGGCTAACCGCATAGCATAGAGTTGAGAACCTCTTCATTCATTCTGCATTCATATTCATTGCATAGGCCACCTCCGGGTGGCTTTTTTAATGGCATTACAGAAGACACTTCGAAAGTGGCCTCGATAATGCTCCCCCATCGCATAGAGGTAAGACATGTCAGAAATTACACCTGCAGAACAAATTCGCCTGACCATCATCAAGAAAGTTAACTACGACACTGCCGCGGCGAAGCTGGCCATTGACTGGGTTGGCGACAGTAATCTGAAAGCTGAGCTATTTGCAGACTCTTTCGATCGTGTTTACACGGAAAGTGAGATTGTCTCGAAAACCCGCAAGGCGATTCAGGAAGCGACCGAAGCGCTGGCGTTGTTTGATACCAGCGCAGAGCCGGCGAGCTAAAACATTACAGCAGGCATTCACTGAGCGCCTGTGATAATGCCCGTCAGACAATGGACTGACATTATTGTCTGTTTTTCAGGGGGACTCCAAAGAGATTCTTTATACGCTAGCTGGTAGTGACTAAAGGCCGCATATTTTTGCGGCCTTTTTCATCTTTCTAAAATGAAAGCCCTCAGGCGGTTAACGATGCTCTGGACCATGGAAGTGTTCTCCCCCATGTCCGCCGCCATGGGGGCCAGGCGGAAGGATGCATCCTGAAAGAGACAGCGCACCACAGATCACAAAAACAGCAAGCATAATTCTTTTCATAATAACTCCTGAGCTAAAGAGCCTTAATTCCAAAACATAAAAGTGAATATTTTATGGAGAATCATTAATTCCTTTTCCTCCCTCACGTTAAATAGGAATAATCCATGGCAAAACCGGACTGGGGCGAGCTTCAGCAACGGTTCCTGTCCGATCATGCCGCAACCGGCGTATCACCGAAGGATTGGTGTGAAGCGCAGGGACTGAATTACGCTACTGCCCGCCGATATATCAAGAAACCCACTGCGCAAACTGCGCAAAAACCTGCGCAGAAGAAATTGCGCACTGCGCAAAAGGAAAAGTGCGCAGAAGAGCTGGTGGATGGTGACGGCCTAACCAGCCAACAACGTTTATTTGTCGCGGAATACCTGAAAGACAACAACGCCACACAGGCAGCTATTCGCGCTGGCTACAGCAAGAAGACCGCTGAACAGATTGGCTATCAACTGCTTCAGAAAACTTCAGTTGCTCAGGCCATTGCGCAGCAGCAGAAAGCATCCATCGTGCGCACGCTGGGAAGTGCTGATGAAGTACTTGAGCAGATGTGGCGGCTGGCAACGTTCGACGCCAACCAGCTTTCTCAGTATCGCCGCGGGAGCTGTCGTTACTGCTGGGGCTTCGGTCACCAGTATCAATGGCGTGATGCTGTTGAGTTTGAAGAAAAGCTGGCTGAGGCTTTAGCGAAGAAAGGGAAAGAGCCAAACGACAGAGGCGGCTACGGTTACGACCACACTAGTGAGCCAAATCCCACATGCCCACGCTGCAATGGTGATGGCGTCGGCCAGCCATACTTCGCCGATACTCGCAAGCTGGCGCCTGATGCAGCGCTTGCCTATTCCGGCGTGAAGCTCGGAAAGAACGGTGTGGAGATAACCGCTATCAGCCGCGAGCGAATGTTCGAGGCGGTGATGAAGCGGCTCGGCCTGGCTGATAGTGAGTTCGCCCAGCGTCTGCAGCAGATAGAAATTGAGCGCCGGCAGCTGGAGATAGACAAACTTCGCAAAGAACTGGCCAATGACCCGGAGGATGACGAACCAACGCCAGTTGCAATCAATATCAACGTAGTCGATGCGCGAGTGAGGGAAGAGGATGGCGATAGCTCCGACGCTTAACGTTCCCCAGGCTCGTTTTCTGGCTATGCAGCAAAAGTTCAAAGCCTATGTGGCTGGCTTTGGATCCGGTAAGACGTGGGTTGGCTGCGGTGGAATATGCAAAGGGTTCTGGGAGTTCCCCAAAATAAACCAGGGCTACTTTGCCCCTACCTATCCTCAGATCCGCGATATTTTCTATCCCACGGTGGAAGAGGTTGCTCACGACTGGGGACTGAAAGTCAAAATCGTTGAGAGCAACAAAGAGGTCCATTTCTACAGTGGCCGCCAGTACCGCGGCACGACAATTTGTCGTTCGATGGAAAAGCCAGACACGATAGTTGGCTTTAAAATCGGCAATGCGCTGGTGGATGAGCTCGACGTTCTGAAAGCGGATAAGGCGCGTCAGGCGTGGCGAAAAATCATCGCGCGTATGCGTTATAAGGTTGATGGTCTCCGTAACGGCATTGACGTGACCACCACACCTGAAGGATTTAAGTTCGTCTATAACCAGTTTGTTAAGGCTGTGAGGGAAAAGCCTGAACTGAGGTCGATGTATGGTCTGGTACAGGCTTCGACATTCGACAACGAAAAGAACCTGCCGGATGACTATATTCCTTCGCTCCTGGCAAGTTACCCGCCGGAATTGATCAAGGCATATCTGAACGGCCAGTTTACTAACCTGACCAGTGGCACCATTTATCACCAGTTCGACAGGGTGCTGAACAACTCCAGCGAAGAAGAGCAGCCGGGTGAAGCACTCTATATCGGGATGGACTTCAACGTCGGGAAGATGGCCGGGATCGTCCATGTATTGAGGCTCGGCTTACCGCACGCGGTAACAGAGATTATCAACGCTTACGATACGCCCGACATGATACGCATCATCAAGGAGCGTTTTTGGCTGTATGCCGACGGAGACTACCGCAAGGTCCGCGAGATTTATATTTATCCGGATGCCTCTGGTGATTCCAGGAAGTCAAACAACGCCAGCAAAACAGATATTGAGCAACTCAGACAGGCCGGATTTAACGTCATCGTTGATGACGCAAACCCGCCAGTAAAGGACCGCATCAACTCCATGAACGCCATGTTCTGCAATGGCAATGGCGCTCGCCGATACAAGGTGAATGTGGCTCGCTGCCCGGTCTATGCCGACTGCCTGGAACAACAGGTGTGGGATAAAAACGGCGAGCCGGATAAAAAGAGCGATAACGATCACCCCAACGATGGCGCCGGTTACTTCATTGTGAAGCAATTCCCAATCGTTCGACCTGCATTCTCTATTTCACTGGACACGACATTCTGATGGCCAATAACGATATTACTTACGTTCGCCCTGAGGTCAGGGCGGCGATGCCCGTGTGGAAAAAAATTCGTGACGTGTGCAAAGGGGCTGATGCTGTAAAGGCCGCCGGGAATGAATATCTCCCTTTTCTGGATCCGTCCGATAAGTCTGCACGCAATAAAAAGCGCAATGCCGATTATATTCAGCGCGCCGTTTTCTACGCGATAACGGGCAATACAAAGGTGGGGTTACTGGGGCTGGCATTCCGAAAAGACCCGACCATGACCGCGCCGGATAAGCTGAATTATCTTCGTGATAACGCCGACGGTGCTGGTGCAAGCATTTATCAGCAGTCCCAGCAGGTTACAGAAAATATTCTGGAGGCCGCGCGCGAGGGGCTTTATACGGATTATGCAGCAGAGACCAAAGAGGCGATCATTCTTCGCTATCAGGCGGAAAGCATCATTAACTGGCGCACCAAACGCATCAATGGACGTGATCAACTCGTGCTGGTGGTTTTACGTGAATGCATGGAAAAGGAAGATGGTTTTGCGTACGAGGATGAAATCCAGTATCGCGAACTGGCTCTGGAGAACGGAAAGTTTGTCTGCCGGGTATGGCGAAAGTCAGCTGACGCAGGCTCTTTTTCCGTCACTTCCGAGTATCAGCCGAAGCCAAAAGGTGAGGAATTCTGGGATGAAATTCCCTTTACCTTTGTTGGTGCGCAGAATAACGATCCCACCATCGATGAGTCGCCTTTAGCTGCCCTTGTTGAAATCAACCTTGGTCATTATCGTAATTCGGCAGATTACGAAGACAGCGTATTTTTCTGCGGTCAGGTGCAGCCGGTGATTTCAGGTCTTGATACAGCATGGCGTGACTGGCTGCAGGATAAGGGAATTCGTGTCGGTTCTCGTTCTCCTTTCCTGCTGCCGAAGGAGGGGAGTTTTACGTATGCTCAGGCGCAACCAAACACCCTGGCTAAAGAGGCGATGGACAGTAAGCGTGATTATTCTGTTCAGCTTGGCGCCCGGCTTATCGAGCAAAACAGCGCGGTTAAAACCGCCACGCAATCGAGCGGTGAACAAACCGCATCCACATCGGTGCTGGGCATTTGCGTTTCCAATGTCTCGGAGGCCTACACGCTGGCGCTCGGCTGGTGCGCCAGGTATCTCGGCATTAAAGGCGACGGATACCGTTACAGTATTAATCAGGAGTTCATTGCCAAAGTCGCTGAATCCGGCATGGTAACGGCAATCGTCAATGCCTGGCAGTCCGGTGCGATCCGCGACACGGATATGGTCAGAGCGTTGCAGAGGCTTGACCTGATAGATCCCGCTGATGACCCTGAAACTGTCATTGATGCTATTCGTAACGGCGCGCCTAACCTGATTGGTGGCAATAATGGCAACGGCGAATGACAAACTGCTGGATGAATCTGTAGCCCACGCTATATGGGTGAGTCGCTACAGTACCGGCGTTGCCAACAGGATGATAAAAGTCCTGAATGACAGCGAAGCCGAACTTACCGCAAGGTTGCTGGTGGCTATTGATACGCTGGACGCTGAGAGCTTTACCGTTTCGCGTCTGGAAGCGTTACTGGTAAGCGTCAGGGCGATAAACAAGGATGCGATTCAATCGATGTATGCAGCTCTTACTGCTGAACTGCAGGAGCTAGCTAAGCACGAAGCCACTTTTCAGATGAGCCTCTTCCAGTTTGCTATTCCTGACGATGTTCTTGCTCTTCATCCGCTGGTGGGCATCTCCCCGGATGCGGTTTATGCCGCGGCGATGGGGCGCCCATTCCAGGGACGTTTGCTGAGTGAATGGGCCAGCAACCTCGAAGCTGATCGGATGGCGCGGATATCCAATACTGTAAGGCAGGGATTCCTGCAGGGCGATACGCAGGAGCAAATCGCAAAAAAGGTCCGTGGCCATGCTAATCGTGGTTACCAGGACGGCGCGCTGCAGATGAGCCGGGCCAATGCTGCCAGCATTGCAAAAACGGCAGTAGGGCATCTTGCATCGACAGCCCGACAAAGTTTTGCGGCGGCGAACGACGACATTCTGAAGGGTAAGCAGTGGTTATCTACTTTGGATAACCGGACATCAAAGGATTGTCGGATCCGCGACCGACTCAAGTACACGCTGGATAACAAACCGATAGGGCACAAGGTGCCTTATTTGCAGGGACCTGGAAAAATCCACTTTTGCTGTCGTAGCACCGAAACGTACATCCTGAAATCGTCCGAGGAATTGGGTATCAAAGTCGGCGAAATCAAGGAAAGCTCGCGCGCCAGTATGGATGGACAGGTTCCGGCTGATACGAATTACCAGGACTGGTTCTCCCGGCAGTCGTTCACGCGACAAGCTGAGATTGTCGGAGAAACGCGCGCCAGGCTGATTCGTGATGGCGGCATGTCTCCCGATGAGTTCTACAACGACAGGGGCGAGTGGCTGACGCTGGACCAGTTGCGCTCAAAGGATGAGCAGGCATTCAGGAACGCCAGAGTTTAATCAACAAACATTCTTCAATCAGGCTGCCCTCGGGCGGCCTTTTTTATTGGGTCAGGCCCACAGTAACTATCCCAAGGGGACAACATGCTTATTCGTAACATGCTCATTAAATATTATTCGGCAGCTGGTGGTGAAGGTGGTGATGGCGGTGGCTCCGGTGGTGGTGCACCTGAGATTACGCCGGAAATCCAAAAGCTGATCGATGAGCAGGTCAATGCTCAGGTCTCTGGCCTGAAAAATAAAAATAGCGAACTTCTCGGTAAGCTCAAAGAGTCCGCTGAGTCGCTAAAGCGTTTTGATGGTATCGATCCTGACGCGGTGAAAACCATTCTCCAGCGTTTCTCTGATGATGAAGAAGCGCAGCTTATTGCCGGCGGCAAAATTGATGAGGTGCTGAACAAGCGTACTGAACGCCTCCGCGCCGATTCGGATAAGCAAATCAAAGCCGCTAATGAACGCGCTGAAAAGGCGGAAGCGTTCTCCAACAAATTCCGTGATCGTGTCCTGGGTGATGCTATCCGCAGCGCAGCGCTTAAGGCTGGCGCGCTGCCAGAAGCATCCGACGATCTGATTCTACGTGCTAAAGGCACTTTCCAGCTCAACGACGAAGGCGAGGCCGTAGCAGTTGATGCAAATGGCGATGTTCTGTTCGGTAAAGACGGTAAAACTCCGCTCACCCCTGTCGAGTGGGCTGAATCTCTGAAAGAGACGGCCCCGCACCTGTTCCCACGTGCTGAAGGCTCCGGGGCTGGTGGTCACAAGCCAGGTAGCGGCGGCGGAAGCCTCAAACGTTCAGAAATGAGCTCAAGCGATAAAGCGGACTACATACGCAAACATGGCCAGCAGGCCTATCTCAAATTGCCTAAGTAAGGACTAATCAATGCCTACGACCGTAAACAGTGACCTGATTATCTATGACGACCTCGCGCAGACTGCGTTTCTTGAGCGTCGCCAGGATAATCTGGAAGTCTTCAACGCCGCCTCAAATGGCGCAATCATTCTTGATAACGAACTGATTGAGGGTGATTTCCGTAAACGTACCTTCTATAAAGTTGGCGGCTCCATTGAGTCGCGCGACGTTAACTCCACCAGCACTGTAAATGGGAAAAAAATCGGTGCCGGTGAATCTGTCAGCGTTAAGGCGCCGTGGAAATACGGCCCGTATGAAACCACTGAAGAAGCGTTTAAACGTCGTGGTCGCGATGTAAGCGAATTCTCCGAGGTGATCGGCGTCGACGTCGCTGATGCAACGCTTGAAGGTTATATCAAGTATGCACTTCAGGGACTTGTGGCAGCCATTGGCGCAAATGCTGATATGACGGTTTCAGCGGATATTGCCACTGATGGTAAGAAAACCCTGACCCGCGGCCTGCGTAAATACGGCGATAAGTTTAACCGTGTTGCGCTGTTCGTTATGCATTCCACGACCTATTTCGACATTGTTGATCAGTCTATTGACAACAAGATCTACGAAGAAGCGGGCGTGGTGGTTTATGGCGGAAAGCCAGGTACGCTCGGTAAGCCTGTACTGGTTACCGACACCATGCCAGTTGATGCGATTCTGGGGCTGGTGGCCGGCGCGGTATCCGTAACGGAATCACAGGCTCCAGGTTTCCGTTCTTACGACATCAACAACCAGGAAAACCTCGCAGTAGGTTATCGCGCAGAGGGGACGGTTAACGTTGAACTGCTGGGTTACAGCTGGGATGAAACGAAGGGCGCTAACCCTGACCTGACCAAAATCGGCACTGGTGCGAACTGGAAAAAACATTTCACCAGTAACAAATCCACTGCAGGCGTACTGATTAAGCTGGAAGCCCCGGCGGGGGAGTAACCCTGTCAGTGGATAAAACTTCCGCAACTGCTGACAGTACCGACGCGGTGACCGTTTCGCTCAAGTACACCAGAAATGGTGCAGGAGTCTCCGGGGCATCTGTAGCGTGGACGTCTACAGGCGGCACACTCAGTGCTTCGACGTCACAGACAGGGTCTGCTGGTGGCTCGACGGTGAAGCTCACCTCTGATACGGCCGGCTCCTTCACGGTGACGGCTACCGTTGACGGCGTGGTGAAAACAACTGAAGCGATTGCGTTCACTGCTCCAGCGGGTGGTTAACTGACGGGGCGAAAGCCCCGTTTCTTTTGGTGAGGATCCGATGACCGTTTATATAACAATCCAGGACGTTGACGAGTTGCTGGGGGATACCTGGGCTGCCGCCGACAAAAAGGCTAAAGCCGTGCTCCAGGCAAACACCTGGATGACGGCGCTTAACCTTCAGGATATCGACCCGGAACATATTCCCGAAGAAGTTAAGCAAGCCGGAGCGTTTATCGCTTCCGTAGCCGCTGTAGGCAATCTTTATCAGCAAAAAACAGATTCCGGGGTGGTGACGAGCAAAAGCGTCGAGGCCGATGATGTGAAGGTTTCCCGCACTTTTGCTGAGCTCTCAACCACCAGCACGGAATTACTCGATCCTGATTTGCAACTGGCGCTGGATATGCTCAAGCCGTGGATGCTTAACCCGTTTCAGACGTTTTTTGTGAGGGCGTGATATGTCCGATTTGAAAGTGGTCCCATTTCAAAAGTCCAGCCATCACGACATCGATAATGATCAGGTAATTCGCTTACTGAAACAGGCTCTGGAGCGTGCAGAAAATGGCGGTTGCCACAGCGTCGCAGTGATACTGCTTGATGATGAGGGTAACGCGATTGATTGCTGGCATAACGGCGGTCGTCCTTATGTGATGGTTGGCGCTATGGAGTCGCTTAAAACCGACTTTATCCATGCTCATATTGAGCGGCGGTAAGGGGGGAACATGCAAAATCCAGATGTGCATTATGCCGGTGACGGACTCGGTCCTCGCGATGTGTTTGTGAATGGAAACCCGATCAGACATGTCGTTTACGCAAACCCGGCAAAGGGCGTTGTTGAGTTTGCTCCGCTCCCGCTGCGGGTTAAGCGCAACGACGAAATTTATACCCGAAAACTTCACGGTACGGTGATCGTTAAACCTCAGCAGCGTAGTGGTGGGTGCAATGGGAATTCGTGACGAACTGCAAACCGAAGTCGCCGCGGCATTCGATACTGACCTGCAGGATGCTGTTAAGGATTTCACTGGAACATACACCGTTCGAGGTGACTGGGACCCGGTTACGGAAACCGGCACTGAAACGCACGTGACTTACTCGGGGCGCGGAGTGCTGGCGCGCTATAAACTCCGCCGCATCGATGGCGTTAACATCCTTCATGGTGATGTGAAACTCACCGCCCTGGTTAATGAGGTCACCGACAAGCCAGCGGTTGAGCACATTATCACGGCTCCTGACCCGATTACTGGCGTACTCCAGCGTTACGAGGTCATCACCGCTTCAGCCGACTCTGCTGGTGCTGCGTACTCCATTCAACTGCGGAGGGCGTGATATGGCTAAGGGCTGGAACATTGACCCGGCAGCATTCGCCGGGCTGGTGGAGGACGATGTGAGGTTACGGCAGAGAACTATCGCCATTCAGCTGCTGAATGAAATCGTTCAGCGATCGCCTGTAGGTAACCCGGAACTGTGGGCCATCAACGCCACTGCGGTTCAGTACAACAAAGCGGTAGGTGAATGGAACGAATCTCTTTATGCCGATCCTGCCAACCTGACAAAGACAGGCCGTCTCAGAAAGAAAGCACGTGTTAACGATGGCATGGATATCCGGCGTCCGGCTGAGTATCGCGCAGGAACTTTCCGGGCGTCACACTTTGTCAGTATTGGAGAACCAGATCATTCAATACCATCCGAGCCTGACCCGCGCGGAACAATGACATTCCTCAACGGGAAAAATATCATCAATCAGGCGCCGGCCTACTCGGTGATTTACATTCAGTCAAACCTTCCTTACTCCGTACCGCTGGAGAATGGCCACTCTACGCAAGCGCCGACAGGCGTCTATGCCGTCTCATTTAATGGTGTGATTCAGGCCTACAAATGACCCTCACAGAAATAAGAAACGTTGTCATCAGACGAATGACGACGCAGACCGCTATTGCCCAGGATGCGGTGGATTATCCAAACGGTCCTGTATTCGATCCCAGCGGTCGAAAAATCTGGGCGCGTCTTACTGACATCCCCGGACAAGCAGGTGCTAACGAAATTGGAGCGGGCCCGACTGTCCACCGAACAGGGGTTCTCATCATCCAGCTTTTCGTCCCTGTTGGTTCAGGCACTCTGCAGCTGACTCAGGCCGCCGACAAATTAACGCAACTCTTCGAGTTTCAGGACGACGGAGCGCTGAGTTATTTCGCCGTATCCGCCATCCCGGCAGGTGAAACCGATGGCTGGTCTCAGCTCAATCTTCAAATCCCTTATCGCGCTCTGTAGCGCACAATCAACAGGAGGCTCCTGTGAGTTCAGGCGCAAAAGTAGTAACCGCGTTTATTCGCGAAACCACACCGGGAGAGACACCCTCTGCTGGTGTCTGGAACCTGTTACGCCGTTCGTCGTTCGGGCTGATGCCAACGCAGAACACCAACGATAACGATGAAATCGGCGGAGACCGTATGGCGCAGGGCGTTTCCCGTGGCACGATTGATGTCGGCGGTGATGTCGGCACCAAATTTCGCTGGAATCAGCATGATGATTTTCTGGCGAGCTGTTTCGGAGCGGATTGGCTCGATAATGTGCTGACGATGGGCAACAACCGCATTACTTTTTCAGTTTCTTCATACGCTGATGATGTAGGGATCGCACAGATTGCCCGCGGTTGCCAGGTTGCCACTTTCCAGATTGAAATCCCGAATGATGGCGACATCACTGCGACCATTACCTTCGCCGGGCTAGACTGGGAAACCAAAGCCGACGATACCAGCTATTTCACTAACCCGGTGGATGGTGCTGGCGCGCTGCGCTATTCGTTTAAGGAAGTGACAGGCCTGAGTCTGAACGGGGTGGCGGGTGGTGCTGGCTTCTGTGTGGATACGTTTAATATCCAGTTTGATAACAACATGCAGACTCAGCGTTGTATCGGTACCGGCTCAGCATTTGCTGGCGCAAACATTCCGACGACCTTTACACCGTCAGGCCAGATCACGCTGTCATGGTCCAAGGCAGCCTGGGAGATTTATAAAAAAACCTTCACCGGCGAAACGGTGCCGTTTACCTTCACGCTGGAGAACGCCGAAGGCGCTTATACCTTCAGCTTCCCTGAAGTGCAGATATCTGGCGACTGGCCGGACGCCGGGAATACTGACATCGTACAGGTTCAGCTTGATATCACGGCCGCCAATACGCCGCCAACCATTACCCGCGCGCCAAAAGTACCGGCGACGGCAATCAGTGTTGCGCCAGCCACTTCAAATGGCGCTGTCGGCTCTACGGTGACATTAACCGCCACGCTTACGCCTGCTGATTCAACAGATATCGTCCAGTGGACGTCATCTGATCCTGCGATTGCCAGCGTAGTTTCTACCGGGAAAAAAACGGCGAAAGTGACCCGCAATGCTGCCGGTAACGCCACGATCACCGGGAAGGCTCGCACCTTTACGGCAACGTCTGAAATCACTGTCACCGCACCTTAATTTCCCTGACCCGTTCCGCAGAACATCGCGGTTCGGGCTTTTTATGGAGTCTGTATGCTGATTATTTCTTCTCAACTTGATCTGAGTGGCGAGCGTTGGTTTTTCCCTTTTAAAAAGCCTGATGTCCGTAAAAAGAAATACACACCGGAAGAAGAAGCACTGTTTAAACTCCGTCTGCTGGTGGCCAGCAGCGAGAATCCACAGTACCGCTCACGCAATGCGCTGGTGCGGCGCCATATCGACAAAATGGACGCGAGCTATCAGGTCGGTACCGACGCGTTCGATCTCGCCAGCGTGGGTGAAATTGACTCAATTGATGATCTGCTCATCGATAACTGCGCGCGCTTCCTTTTGAAAGACTGGGAGGGAGTAGGTGAGCTGGTGGATGGTATTGAGAAGGCTGTAGCGTATACGCCAGAACTTGGCGTCGCGTTACTGAAGCAGAACCCCGCGTTGTATTGGCTGATTCTGGCAGAGGCTGCGAACATAGCTCAGGGTAAGGAGCAGCAGACTCAGGAAACCGTAAAAAAGCCCTAGAGGCGCAGGCGTGGCTAAAGGAGTTCGGGGGCGAAAGGGGAGATAAGGCTAAATGGCGTAGGGAGCAATTAAACCTTCCGCCGATTCCTGAGCCAGAAATTGATGCAGTAACAGGGGAGATCCTCAATGCCTATGCCATGATATCGCGCAGCAGGAAATATGCTGGCATGGCCGGAGTACCGCTCCCATTATCCCTGAATGATATTGAGCTATATTTGGCATCGCGCACGATCCTGCTTGACCGCACCGAGTTTGACGCCGCTATCCTGGCGCTCGACGATGCGTGGCGTGACGAGTGGGCAGCAGAGCAGAAAAGACAGGAAAAAGTGAAATAGTCATATCATTGTCTGCTCATATCCATGTGTTAGGATGTTTCCGATTGTAATCATAGGAAGCATAAAATGAAGAAACTAATGATGGTAATAGCTGGGATGTTTGTTATTTCTGGATGCGCTACTAAGCAGTATCCGCAAGCTCCATCCGTTACGAGCGAAGAGTCTGCTGCGTTAGATTGTGCGGCAATTAAGCAGGAGATAGCTAAAACTCACAGTATACAGAACGAAATCGAAACTACAGGTCAGTTCGATGGGCGTACCGTATTGGGAGCTTTGGGAGATTTCGGTATCGGTAATGGTATGGCCAAAAGTGAAGCGCGTAAAAAGGCGCAGGCACGTCTTCAGCAGCTTGAATCTCTTAAAACAGTTAAGTGTTCAGATAGCAAAGTCTCAGGTTAATTCTGGCTGCCATTGTCTCTGTTTCATTAATCGCAACAATTATCATATATCGACAGTAATTGTTTATTAAAAATCTAACCTCGCCCCGGCGGGGTTTTTTTATTGCCCGGAGATCGCTAAATGACAGAACAAACCTCCCGCCTTGCCATTGTTATTGATAGCTCCGGAGCAGAGAAACAGGCCGATAATCTCGCAACTGCACTGGTAAAAATGACTCAGGCTGGAGACCGTGCTGCTTCGAGCGCTGGCAAGGTGACAAAGGCTACGGACGAAGAAAAGCAGGCTCTATCTGAACTTCTCGATCGTATTGACCCGGTGAATGCTGCCCTGAATAAGTTGGACAAACAACAACAGGATTTGGCGAAGTTCAAATCGAAAGGGATGGTAGATACAGATACATTTGAGCTTTATTCAAAGCGAATTGAAGAGACTCGTAACAAATTAACCGGCTTTCGTGACGACTTGAAAAAAACTGGGCAGTCTGCTGCCCAGACAGCTTTTGCAATGCGCATGATTCCCGCTCAGATGACGGATATCGTAGTCGGACTTTCTACAGGCCAATCCCCTTTTATGGTGCTTATGCAGCAGGGTGGGCAGTTAAAAGATATGTTTGGCGGTATTGGGCCAGCTATTAAGGGAGTTGGTACCTATGTTATGGGGTTGGTTAACCCTTTTACGATTACTGCCGCAGCTGTTGGTGTTCTTGGTCTTGCTTACTATAAAGGCGCTCAAGAGCAGGACGAATTTTATAAATCCCTCGTATTAACTGGTAATCAGGTAGGGAAAACATCCGGTCAACTTGCTGATATGGCTGCTCGTGCAGGAGCTGTTGCTGATTCAACCACTGGGAAAGCCGCTTCAACGTTAAATCAGTTAGTTTCATCTGGAAAAGTCGCAGGCGATTCACTGGAGCGTGTAACAACTGCAGTCATAAAAATCAGTGACGCGACAGGAATAGCCACTGAAAAACTTGTGAGTGACTTCAACGATATTGCAGCTGATCCGGTTGCGGCCATTACTAAACTAAACGACCAATACCATTTTTTAACTCTGGCAACCTACAACCAGATTAAGGCCTTGCAGGATGAAGGGAATCAGCAAGAGGCGGCACACGTAGCGACCGATGCGTACGCCAATACCATGCAGCAGCGTGCAAATGATATTCATCAGAATCTAGGCCTTCTTGAAAGTGCCTGGTACTCGTTGGGGAAAGCAGCTAAAGGTGCATGGGATGCGATGCTCAACATTGGGCGCGAGCAGACCCTACAAGACAAGTTAAGTACCTTAAATGAAAACATTGCCGAGGCGCAGAAAGGTCAGGCGGAAGGAGGTTTTTGGAACGGGTTAAATGCTCGGTTTAGTAACCTTCCGGAGATGCTCAAACAACGGGATGCTATTCAGTCGCAAATTACAGCGGAAGATACGCTCAATGATATTTTGTCAGATCATGACAAAGCAGAACAAAAGCGCATTAAAACTCAGCAGGAAGCGGATCGGGTTAACCTTCAATACTTGAGCAATGCTGATAAGCGAAATAAAGCTATTAAGCAGCAGAGTGAGTTCTTGAAGGCTGGCGCTATCACGGCAGACCAGTACGCTAAAAATGTTTCTCGTATTAACGAGATGTATAAAGATCCAAAAGCACCAAAGATCGCGAAGACGCCTCAAGGAAAAGCCTACGCAGAGGACGCGGCAACTCGGCTTCTTGACCAGATACACCAGCAGACTGCCGCGATGCAGTCCCAGTTGGATGCCAGCGATAAACTTAATAGCGCTACGCAGGCACGGGTTAAGTTCGAACAGCAGATCGCTGACTTCAAATCTAAAACGCAACTAACCGCCGACCAGAAGTCGATTCTTTCCCGTTCTGACGAAATATTGCAGGCCTATAAGCAGCAGGAGGCTTTGCAGAGTTCAGTTAAAACGCTGGATGACTACCGGAAAATGCAGGAGCAAATTGCACCAAAGGAATTGCGCCAAAATGAGACGTTGCAAAAACGCCTCGAAATTCTTCAGAAGATGGTTGAGCTGAAGAAACTGACGCCGGAGGCTGCAGGGAAGCAGGCGAGCGACCTGATTGGTAAATCAGTGCTGCCTAATTCCGTTATATCAGGTGTGAACAAGGCCGGTGGTACGCTGACGTCTGGAGCAACCAATAGTGACCTGTCAGGACAGGGATTGAACATGATAGGGCTGCAAATAGATCCGCAGCTTGAGGTTATCGAAAAGCTGAAGCAAGCCCAGACTGATTATGCTTCCTGGCTGAATCAGCAGCAGCAGGCGATCACACAAAGTACTTTACTGAATGAGCAGCAGAAGCAGCAGCAATTGCTGGCTCTCCAACAGCAAGGACAACAGAACCAGCAAGCACTAAGCACCGCAGTTTATGCCGCACAGATGCAATCAGCGCAAAATTCTTTCTCCAGTATCACCGATTCGATGGGGGCGATGTTCGGCGAGCAATCTGTAATGTATAAAGCGGCATTTGTTACGCAAAAAGCTTTTGCGCTTGCTCAGGCGGCTGTTCAATTGCCAATGGCAATGGCGCAGGCGCTTTCAAGCCAGCCATTCCCATACAACTTAGCAGCAATGGCTACTGTTGCAGGCCTCATGGCTACAATAACGTCCAGCATCTCCAGTGCTGCCGCCGTCGGCTTTGCTTCTGGTGGATATACTGGCTCAGGCGGAAAGTATCAGCCAGCGGGTATTGTTCATAAAGGGGAGTACGTTTTCGACCAGGAGTCTACAAATCGAATCGGCGTGTCACAACTTGAGGCGTTACGGAACGGCAAGCCACTTGATGCCACATTGGGGCGTTCGGGGTTTGGGACTGGCGTTCAGAACGTTAGCAACAGCCAGCAAACGACCATCATCCGCCCCACAGTCACGGTTCCTCCAATAACCATCAATGGAAATCCTTCTGACGCGACTGTGCTGCTTGTACAGCAGGCTACTCGTGAAGGAGCAAAACAAGGTTACCAGCAGGTTGCTAACGATCTGGCAAAAGGGGTTGGCCAAGTGCACAAGGCATTAACTGGGGGGTATAACACTGGACGGAGAACAGGGTAATGGCTGAAATATTTTATCCGCATGACTATCTCCCTATGCCTTTACAAGAAGGCTATGGATTCCAGCCAGTCAGCCCTTTGAAACGAACTCAGCTCACCACAGGCCGGGCGAGACAACGCAGGGCGTATACCTCGACTCCCACGGAAGCGACTGTATTCTGGTTTATGGAGAGCGATGTTCAGGGGCTGACGTTTGAATCGTGGTACCGCGATGCGCTCTCTGATGGTGCGGCCTGGTTCATGATGAAGTTGCAAACCCCCGCAGGCATAAAATTCTACAAATGTCGTTTTACGGATATCTACCAGGGGCCAGTGCTGGTGGCTCCCATCTACTGGCGGTATTCGGCGACGCTGGAGTTATGGGAGCGTCCACTATTGCCTCCGCCGTGGGGTAACTACCCCGAGTGGATAGCAGGTAGTTCACTGCTTGATATCGCATTAAACAGGGAGTGGCCAAAGCATGACGGTGCTTAACCGGCTTTATGCCAGTAGCGGATCGGAAGTCATCATTGAAACGTTGCAAATCAATATCGGTTCGACGGTGCATTATTTCTGCAAGGGCTACGACGATATTACAGCGACGACCGAAAATGGCGCTGTTATAACCTTTTCAGCCGCAGCTATCGATATCGCCATCCCAGCCAGAAACAGCGACGGTACGCAGGATTTGCAGTTCGCTATCAGCAACATAAACGGAGAGGTGAGTACGGCTATTCGTGATGCGCTGGCCAGCCTGACAAACGCCTCTCTGACTTACAGGCAATATGTCTCTACAGATTTGAATGCACCGGCTTCTGTGCCGTATACGCTCGCTATCAAGTCGGGATCCTGGACAGCGCTGCAGGCACAAATCACAGCAGGCTATATGAACGTTCTCGATACCGCCTGGCCGAGATTCCATTACACCCTTAATGAGTATCCCGGCCTCCGTTACATGAGTTGAGGTTTCCCCATGTTTGAACCTGATAAATACCTTTCGGTCACCTGGCTGAAGGGCGGCAGAGTGTATCCGCAACTCGACTGCTTTGGCATCGTAAATGAGATACGACGCGACCTTGGATTACCCGAATGGCCAGACTTTGCAGGTGTGACCAAAGACGGCGGCGGCCTTGATAAAGAAGCCAGAAAGCTGATGTTGAAGCTTGAGCGTTGTGAACCATGCGTCGGCGCTGGCGTGGCGTGTTATTCGGGAACAATGGTCACCCATGTGGGGATTGTTGTTGAGCTGAACGGGTTGCTGCAGGTAGCGGAATGTAACCCCGGCTCGAACGTTTCTTTTATGCCGGCCTGGAAATTTAAACGGCGATTTATCAAGGTGGAATTCTGGCGATGACGATCAGTATTTATCCCTCCCGGTTACCTGGCGGACCACTGGAAACCCATCAGCACGCACGGACGACTCTGCATGAGTGGATGCAGAGGAATGTCGAAAATTATGATCCCGGAATGCCGCAGCCAATAAGCGTTGAAATTGATGGCGTGCCCGTCGAATCAAAGGAATGGCCGCGGTGCGAACTGGTACCAGATACTGACGTAAAGATTTACCCCGTTCCTTACGCAGCAGGCTTTGCTATAGCGGCTCTAGTCGTAGCGGTAGCAGCTGCGGCATATTCTATCTACATGATGAATAACCTCGACTCAGGAGGATATGGTTCATCAACAGGGAAATCCTTGGATTTAAATCCGGCAAAATCTAATACGGCCAAATTGGGCGATCCTATTCGGGAATTGTTCGGGCGTGCTCGGGTTTATCCGGATTATGTTGTTCAGCCGGTCAGTCGTTTTAACCCTGATGACCCAACCAGAATGACAGTTGAGATGTTGATCTGCGTGAGTCGTGGAAATGTGGCATTTGCTAACGGCGATATTAGGATTGGTTCGACGCCTATTTCCGCCCTGGGTGATTCATTCTCCTGGACGTTGTATCCGCCGGGAGCGGATGTTTCCGGCGATCGCCGCAGTGAAAACTGGTTCAACTCTACCGAGGTGGGCGGAACGTCCAGCGGCAGCGGCCTGGATATGGCGCAGACGGCACCTGATTCATCCGATATTACCGCCGACAGCATGACCGTTTCGGGATCGTCGGTTTCGTTCACCGGGCTGAGCGATGATGATGGCGATGATTCTCTGCCTGAGTCTTGGGTGGAGGGTGCGCTGGTGACTATCATCGCGCCGACCAACTACCTGATCTCGTCGTCATCGGGTTACAGCGTCCTGTTCAGTGACACGCTGACTGAGATTAACCCCTATGCCGGCATGCCCGTTACGCTGGAAATTAACGGGGCAGAATATGATCTCTTCATCGCTACGTTCACGCCAAAGCAGGATGCTGTTCCGGGAGTGGGGGGATCGGCAGCTTCATTGCGCGGCAGCGCAGCCCCAACAACCTATGATTTTTCGAGCATCAGCCAGACATTTACCCTGACCTGGCAGGCAACCACCTATACCGTTTCGCTGATCGCTAACTACGGCAATATGTCTGGCCTGCTGTCTGCAATCAATGAAGCGATCGCCGGGTCGAACCTGGTCGCTCAGGATGATGGCGGGGTCGTTCGCATCGTTGAGAAGTCCAGTCCGTGGCTGGGTGGAAGTATTACCGCCTCATCACTTCCGGTTTCCGTATTTGGGGACAGCCCGGTATTCACCGATGGGACCGCATCCAGCGGCGGCAGTCCGGCAATAACCGCCAATGTCACCCTTGCTTATGGCAGTGGAAGCGGCGCGGCATTTTCCGGCATTCCTGAAGGGGTGCAGCGACTGTCACTTGCGCATCGGGGTAATGAATACCGCATTGCATCCGCAGATGGCACGACAGCGACAGTACAGCGAATGGTTAACGGAACCGTTGATAATACCTGGCCAGGTTACTCACCCAGGACAATGATTGATTACCAGGCGACCGGGATTAACGACAACAATAGCTGGATGGGACCGTTTCTCGCTTGTCCGGATAATGAAGTCGTAAATGCTTTTGAAGTTAACTTCTCTTTTCCCAGCGGTATTTGCGGTTTCGGGAAATCCGGAGGCAAGAATTACCGTAACGTTGATTATGAAATTCAGTACCGCGTATATGGTTCTGGTTCGGGCTGGGTGAGCAAAACCGGACGGTACCGGATGAAAAACATTAATGCTCTTGGGTTTACGGAAAGAGTGGAGCTCAGTTCGCCTGGACTGGTTGAGGTTCGTTGCCGACGGCGTAATGAACAGGGAAGTAAAAACTCCAGGGACTCTATGTACTGGCAGGCGCTGCGCGGTAGGTTACTGACCCGCCCTGCATCATATGCCGGTGTATCGTTAATGGCCGTGACGGTGGAATCTGGCGGCAAACTGGCGGCGCAGTCAGATCGGCGCGTAAACGTTGTGGCCACGCGTATTTATGATACCGGCGCTCCGCGGCGAATCTCCAGCGCACTGTATCATGTCGGTAATTCTCTTGGCCTGGCGATGGACACCGAAGCCATTAACACCCTCGAGGCAACCTACTGGACCCCGCGGGGAGAGTATTTTGATTTCGCTACTGGCGACAGTATCTCGGCACTGGAAATGCTGCAGAAGATCACCACGGCGGGGAAATCGTACTTCCTGCTGAGCGACGGGCTCGCATCTGTAGGCAGGGAAGGGATTAAAAACTGGTCCGGCATTATCAGCCCGCATGAAATGACCGAAGAGTTACAGACCACCTTCTCGGCACCGTCCGCCGATGATTACGATGGTGTGGATGTCACTTATATCAATGGCACGACGTGGTCAGAAGAAACGGTGCAATGCCGGACTCCGGATAACCCCACACCGAGGAAAATTGAGAGTTATACCCTCGATGGGGTGCTTGACCCGAACCGCGCCTATCAAATCGGCATGCGCCGCCTGATGAAATACCTCTATCAACGGCTGGGCCATAACACGACAACAGAACTGGATGCGCTGGTCTATCAGTATGGCGATCGCATTCTGCTGACGGATGACATTCCGGGAAATAAAACGGTAAGTAGCCTGGTTATGGATATGGCCACATCTGGCGGTCAAACGGTATTTACTGTCTCCGAGCCGCTGGACTGGTCCTTTGAAAACCCGCGTGCAATTCTGCGTTACCAGGATGGTTCTGCCTCCGGGCTGCTGGTGGCCACCTTTGTCGGGGATTATCAGTTGTCCGTTCCGTGGCAGGCTGCTTTTGATGAAATTCTGCTGGACTATCCGAGCATTGAGCCACCACGGCTGGTGTTCTGCAGCTCAACGCGCAGTGTTTATGACGCCATTTTTGAGGAGATAGCCCCACAGGCAGACGGAACCTGCCAGGTGACGACCAGACAGTACAGCGACATTTTCTACCAGTACGACGACGCGCCATACCCCGGCAGCGTTTCTTAAAACCACAAATTCCCCCGATTAACTTTCTTTCGCTCAAACCCTCGTTTGGGTGAATCCTCTTTTTGGAGCAAAAAACATGGCCTTTAATCCGCCGCTGGGGAGTAATTCTCCCGTAGTGTTGCTCGATAACGCCACGCGCCTGGATAAGCTGGTCAACGGACCCGCTGCCGATGTTCCCGACCGTGCCGGAGATCCGCTTTATTCGTGGCGGGGTATCCATCAGAACCTTATTCCGCTGAGCAAGCAATATATGACGCTGGCTGATGCCCAGGCGGATATTGCCAACATCCCTGCCGGGAGCGCCGTCTATGTTCGCAGCGTGGATGGCTCTGCGCTGGCGGACGAGTATATTAATAATGGCGGCACGCTGACCCCTACAGGGCGTCAAATGCCATCGCAACGAACTGTTGAAGCCATCATTCCGGAACTGATAGACCCGGGCGTGAATCTTTTCAACCAAAATACGGTTACCCCTGGATATTATTTGTTCGAAGGTACTGGCGTACCGACGGCAAACCCGGATTATTGTTATTCAGAACGGATCCGCATTGTTGGTGATGCCCCGTATACCACCCGAATCAACACCAGAGTTGCGACATTTTTTGATACTGATGGCATGTACCTATCCGATGCCATAAATGTGACATCTTTTACAGCGCCAGCCAGTGCAGCGTTTGTTGTTGTCTCTGTACTAATCAGTAATCTGGCTGTATTTCAGTTAAACTTTGGCGTCGGCCAGATGCCGTACACGAATTACGAGTCCATCATCAGCCCTGTCATTAATGGTGCTACCACAAATGGATATGTCGCGCTGGGTTTTGCGCATGGGAAAAACTTCTTTAACCCCTCGCTGGTATTTGACGGTAGGCATTTATCATCGACCGGAACGATAACCAATAACAGCGACACGTCAATGTCGGTGTCAGGCTATATGAAGATTGACGCAACCAAAAGCTACTGCTCTAACCAGCAGTGGCGGGCGGCAGCGTATTACGATGCTAAAGGCCGGTTTATCAGTGTGCAGGCAGTTGATGGTTATGGCGCCAAGCCCATAAACGCGCTTGTTATTCCATCCGGAGCAGCATTTATGCGCATTGAAGTTCCTACTCTGGTTGTTCCAGCGACAATGATTGAAGAAAACAGCCTGGCTACTGAGTTCGAGCCGTTCCGGCAGGTTGCACCTGATGCATTTGACGGTGTACAGGTCACGTTCGCTGAGGAGTCGGGGGAGACAATATTGTTTGGCCCCGGCGTAAACTTGTTTAACAAGAACGCTGCCAGTTTTGGTTACATCAATGAATGGGGATCTGTCTATCCAGTACAGGGGGCGTCAGGGGCTGGCTATGTCTATTCTGACTATATCGGGGTCATACCTGCCACGAAATATAAAGCCAGTGCTCAGTTACGGTTTGTGGCGTTTTACAATGCTGACAAGCAGTACATCTCCACGCTTTCACAGGTTACCGAGTTTACCCCGCCTGCAAATTCTGCCTATGCACGCATCACGCTGGCACAGAATGTAATGGAAACCATGTTTCTGTCAGAAGGTGATTATCTCGCGCCGCGAGCTGATTACCAGCACCTGATGGAGCCGGTAGCTTCAGATGGTTCAGCACTCAGAGTCCCGGGGGAAATGGTGCTTGCTGATAATCTGGACATAGATTTTGTTCAGCATGGGCTTCTGGTTTCGGGGAAGAATCGATATAACAAAAACACCAGAAAATCTGGCTATATTGATGAGCAGGGGGTAATTCATGAACCTGATTCCCGGTACTACTACTCGGATTTTATCCCGGTGATGCCGGGGGCAAAATACGCCTTTAACTCTGATTCCCGATTCGTCGCTTTCTATGCCCGGAATAAAGGGTTCATCAGCTCTCTGTCTGATACGGGCCAGCATATCCGGGTGATTACCACTCCTGCCGATTGCTATTTTGTGCGGATCACCACGTCCGTTGCTATCAGTGATACGTTCCAGATGGAAGCGGGCGAGGTGTCTACGACGTATGAACCCTTTGCCTACTCCTTGCTGTCAACGATGCCAGACGGTACGCCGGTTACTGGCGGCGGTGCGGCACCGGAGGATACCACCGTTCCTGATTCATACGGACTTGAGCGGTTACGTGAAACCCATATGCGGCTGAACAAACTGACCTATGGTGGAAATGTACAGTTCTCCTGGGCGATGATTGGTGACAGCTACACTCGGGGACAGGTACGTTATGCGCTGAAGTGTGCGCAGAAGTTATGGCATCTCTATAACGGTACTGCGGCCACGGTCACCGTTCCACCCATTGGCTTCGGGTATCGCTCGTTCGGTTATGACCAGTTCGGCGACAATACCGATATTATCGGTACGGAAATCACGCAAACGGGTTTCGCCTGCCAGTACAATACAGGGTTTGGGCTGGATATCTCTTCAGTCTCCAGTGCAACGGTTGGGGCGACAATAAGCTGGACGGATGATTTCAGCCTGGGCTTTACGTATACGTTGTATGCGGGCGGCGGGAGCGGCGTTATCAGCTACAACGCACCGGGGATGTCAGCACCCGTGGAGATTGACCTTTCCACTTACCCCGTTGCAGTACAGATGATCCCAATGTCGGCAATGCCAACTGCGGGGAGTGGTACGGTAACGATAACGGTAATTTCAGGCAGTGTTGTGCTGTATGGCGTACGCATCCAGAAGGAGACACAGCCGGGTGTCATCGTGCATAAATTGGGCGGAAGTGGTTCTCATACTAACAACTGGGTGAATGCCGATGCAACCCGCTGGGAAACTGCCTTTACAACCCTGAAAGCGAATCTGGCCTCCATCATGTTAGGAACCAATGACCAGGGCATCAAACTTGCTCCGGAGACGTTTAAATCAAACCTCCTGACGATGATTAACCGCATCCGTACAGCGTATCCGACCACGGACATTATGCTGATTTGTCCGGCAGAGAATAACCGTCCGGGCGGAAATGCCATTCCTATGTCCAGTTATGCCAGGAAGATGTACGAACTGGCGCTTGAGCAGGATGTGGCGTTCCTGAATCTGCAAAGTTCGTTTGGGGTAAACCCGGCAGATTATGCCTATGGCTCCGCACGTCCGTGGATGGTGGCAGATGGATTACATCCTGACCCGGATACTGGAGGATATGCGATTGCTGCCGCATTAATGCGGGCGCTGTCACTCCCCATGGCTTAGGATAAATATGGCAAGGATGCCAATTATTCTTACCGTTAACCATAATTGATGAAAATGTCCCTTCGCATACCATTCAGACTCATGAATAACATGCGTTAGATCAATTCCTCGCAAGTGTCTATAAAGTATATTTTTTTACACTTATTGCATTCTTGTTACGGAATTGCCGAAAAAAGATGTTGTACAACTACGCTTGTTACGCCAAGACACATAAAAAACTACACGCTGCTTTAATCCTACTCATAATCGTAATTCTGGTTGCTCATGTATTAATACTACTGGAAACGGAGAATCCCTTGCTTTTAATTGGGCTGGCTATATACGTTCCTGTTTATTTGATCTGGGCAAGAGTATCGACGATATCTGACCGACTACCAGACTGATGCCATTTAGTTTTACTAACGATTCATTGTAGAAAGGGCCCCAGAAAGTTCTTTTGATGACTTTCTGGGGCCCTGATGCTTCCAGGCTGAAGCAGCCCTTACTCTGTTCAAAAATTCTTCATGCAAGCATGACAAACCTCCCGCGTCTTGATCAATTCCAATTTAGATAATACTGTATATATGAACAGTATTTTTGTGGCGGGAGGGGGCATGCATCAACTAATCTACGAAGCAACTGGCATAAGCCAGCATGCAATGTTTGTCGATACTCAGCGCGGAGTTGCCGTGGTTGAGCGTTCATCAGTCCCATTATCGGCAGCGGTTTTACTTATCTCATATTGCGGGGTACAGCAATTTGCGCGTTCCATGGGTGGATCGCTCATTACGGAAGACGGCGAAGCTATTGAAGGTGATGCGCTCACTGAGGTAGAGCTGATAGGCGTGGTTACCCACATCATCAGCAAAGCTGGCTTTGATGATTGCCCGGTGATGTGATGTTTGCTCTGGTTGATGTGAACAGCTTCTATGCAAGCTGCGAAACCATTTTTCGTCCTGACCTACGAGGCAAACCGGTTGTCGTATTGTCCAATAACGATGGGTGCGTGATAGCGCGTTCTGCCGAGGCCAAGAAACTTGGCATCAAGATGGGGGATCCGTACTTCAAATGCAAAGAGCAGTTCCGCCGGCATGGAGTGGTTTGCTTCAGTTCGAACTATGAACTTTACGCGGACATGAGTAACCGGGTCATGACGACACTTGAGGAAATGTGCCCCCGGGTCGAAATCTACAGCATCGACGAGGCCTTTTGCGATCTCACTGGTGTGCGTAATTGCCGTGTGCTGGAAGAGTTCGGGCATGAGTTGAAAGATACCGTATACCGCAATACCAGGCTTCCGGTTGGGGTGGGGATCGCACAGACAAAGACGCTGGCAAAACTCGCCAATCATGCGGCTAAAACATGGAAAGCTACTGGCGGGGTAGTTGACCTGTCGAATGTGGAAAGGCAGCGCAAACTGATGGCTTTACTTCCGGTGGATGAAGTGTGGGGTGTTGGCCGCCGCATCAGCAAAAAGCTTGAGTCTATGGGGATAAAAACTGTCCTGCAGTTGGCTGATACGGATGTCCGCTTCATCCGTAAACACTTCAACGTTGTGCTTGAGAGAACCGTAAGAGAGCTGCGCGGCGAGCCATGTCTTGAACTGGAAGAGTTTGCGCCAATGAAACAGGAAATTGTCTGCAGCCGGTCGTTCGGGGAGCGCATTACCACCTATGAACAAATGCGCCAGGCTATCTGTTCATATGCGGCCAGAGGCGCAGAGAAACTTCGTGGGGAGCATCAATACTGCCGTCACATATCGGCGTTCGTGAAGACATCTCCCTTTGCGCTGAATGAAAAATACTACGGTAACAGCGGATCCATTAAGTTGCTGACGCCAACGCAGGATAGCCGGGATATCATCAATGCCGCGGTAAAGTGTCTTGATGCGATATGGGTAGACGGACACCGGTATCAGAAAGCGGGGATCATGCTCGGTGATTTCTATAGCCAGGGTGTCGCGCAGCTGAACCTGTTTGATGACAATGCGCCACGGCAGAACAGCGAGAAACTGATGGAAGTTCTCGACCATCTCAACGCAAAGGACGGAAGGGGAACTCTGTATTTTGCTGGACAGGGAATCCAGACCACCTGGCAGATGAAAAGGGAAATGCTATCCCCGCGCTATACTACGAGGTTTTGTGACCTGCTCAAAGTTAGATGATTCGGCTATTGACGGTAGTGGTCATGCTTCTACTACAGTCCGCTTAGAGCGAAAAGCGGACGCCCGCATAGCGTAAACAGGCGTCCGATATTTTGAAGTGGGTAGATTAATTAACCCGCTTCCCCGTTTCGTCAATGACCGTCTCGCCATCCTCTTTAATAAACGCTCCTTTCTGGCCTTCCGGTAGAATATCCAACACTATTTCTGAAGGGCGGCAAAGACGAGTGCCAAGCGGCGTAACGACAATCGGCCGATTAATCAGGATCGGATGCTGAAGCATAAAATCAATCAACTGCTCATCAGAAAATTTGTCTTCATCAAGACCCAACTGCTCATAAGGTTCGACGTTCTTACGCAGCAATGCATGTACTGAAATACCCATATCTGAAATCAGTTTGCTAAGTTCATCACGAGTCGGGGGAGTATCGAGATAATAAATAATGGTTGGTTCGTTACCGCTGTTACGGATCATCTCCAGCGTGTTACGTGAGGTGCCACAGGCTGGATTGTGATAGATGGTAATGTTGCTCATATCTGTATCTCATTACAAAGTGATGGAGAGCCGCAACGCCAGCGCGGCCAGAGTGATAAACAGCACGGGCAGAGTCATGATAATGCCGGTGCGGAAGTAATATCCCCAGGTGATCGTCATATTTTTCTGGGCAAGCACATGCAGCCACAGCAGGGTTGCCAGACTGCCTATCGGGGTGATTTTCGGGCCTAAATCACAGCCAATCACATTGGCATAAATCATTGCCTCTTTGACGACGCTAGTCGCCGTACTACCGTCAATCGACAGCGCGCCAATCAGCACCGTCGGCATATTGTTCATCACTGATGAGAGAAATGCCGTCAGGAAGCCGGTGCCGAACGTCGCTGCCCATAACCCCTTGTCTGCCAGCAGATTCAGCACACCAGACAGGTACTCCGTGAGTCCTGCATTGCGCAGGCCATAGACCACGAGGTACATGCCCAGCGAGAAAATAACGATCTGCCATGGCGCACCGCGCAGGACTTTCCCGGTGTTGATGGCATGGCCTCGTTTCGCCACCACAAACAGCACTGCTGCGCCAGCCGTTGCTATCGCACTGACCGGGATCCCCAGCGGCTCCAGAACAAAGAAACCGACAAGCAGCAATAACAGAACAATCCAGCCCGCCCTGAAGGTTGCCGGATCCTTGATTGCACTGGCAGGCTTCTTCAGCAGCGAAACGTCATACGTTGCCGGAATATCCCTGCGGAAGAAGAAATGCAGCATGATCAGCGTGGCCGCAATCGCTGCCGCATCCACGGGGATCATAACGGAAGCGTACTGCGTAAAACCCAGACCGAAGAAGTCCGCCGAGACGATATTAACCAGGTTAGAAACAATGAGTGGCAGGCTGGCCGTATCTGCAATAAATCCTGCAGCCATGACAAAGGCCAGTGTCGTGCCCTGGCTGAACCCCAGTGCGAGCAGCATCGCAATCACAATCGGCGTCAGGATCAGCGCAGCACCATCATTGGCGAACAAAGCAGCGACAGCGGCACCGAGCAACACTATCCAGGTAAACAGCAGGCGACCACGTCCGTTCCCCCAGCGGGAGACGTGCAGTGCGGTCCACTCAAAGAAGCCGGCCTCATCGAGCAGCAGGCTGATGATAATGACAGCAATAAATGCCGCTGTCGCGTTCCAGACGATATTCCAGACAACGGGAATATCAGTGATATGGATGACACCGGTTACTAGCGCCAGCACAGCCCCGATACTCGCACTCCAGCCAATGCTCAAGCCTCTGGGTTGCCAGATCACCAGTATCAGCGTCAGTAAAAATATACTCCCTGCCAAAAGCATCTCAGACTCCGTTATATATGATTATGTAAATGTGTTTTCTTTTCTCAGCATGAGGTGCAGGCTGATTTATCCAGCCATTCACGCACATCCTCCCGCATACACTGCCAGGACGTCGTGATTGTCTCAGCAGCCCATGCCGGTATGTGGGGGGACAGACGATAGTGGATCCATTTGCCTTCACGACGATCCAGAACCAGCCCAGCCTCGCGAAGGATAGCCATATGTCGCGAGACTTTGGGCTGCGATTCGGAAATGGTTGCACAGATATCACAGACGCATAGTTCTCCTGACTCCCGGAGAATCATGATGATGGCGAGCCGGGTTTCATCCGACAGGATTTTGAAAAGCTGAACAGGTTGTAGCATTTTTCACTCCGTTCCCTTTAGAATATATATATGGTAAATCATATGTGTTAAATTTGAAATCTTCTGATCTCTCCGGAGTAGAAAAATGGAACAATTTCCAGCCCTGAATAGTGAATGCTTTGATCAACACATCGCCGAGCGCCTGCACCTGCACGAGCCGCCGCGGATTCTGATCCTATATGGCTCAGTTAGAGAGCGCTCCTACAGCCGCTTTGCCGCGGAAGAAGCTGGTCGCCTGCTGACGGCGATGGGCGCGGAGGTAAAAATCTTTAACCCCTCAGGTTTACCCCTGCCGGATGATGCACCGGACACGCATCCTAAAGTCACCGAGCTGCGCGGTCTGGTCAGATGGTGTGACGGGATGGTGTGGAGTTCTCCGGAACGGCACGGGGCTATGAGCGCAGTTATGAAG
This sequence comes from Klebsiella sp. CN_Kp097, assembly GCF_040064495.1. NCBI lineage: Bacteria > Pseudomonadati > Pseudomonadota > Gammaproteobacteria > Enterobacterales > Enterobacteriaceae > Klebsiella > Klebsiella sp. CN_Kp097. Next base: position 176,888 of record NZ_JBEAIL010000007.1, read on the forward strand.
GCGCAGATTGACTGGATACCATTAAGTGAAGGCGCAGTTCGTCCTTCGCAGGGAAAAACACTTGCGGTAATGCAGGTCTGCGGTGGTTCCCAGTCCTTCAATGCAGTGAACCAGATGCGTATTCTGGGTCGGTGGATGCGGATGTTTACGATCCCCAACCAGTCCTCCGTAGCCAAGGCATGGCAAGAGTTCGACGAAAACGGCCGAATGAAACCTTCGTCATGGTATGACCGCATCGTCGATGTAGCCGAGGAGCTGTTTAAAATCACACTGCTGCTTAAGGGACAAACCGGTTATCTTGCGGATCGTTACAGCGAGCGAAAAGAGAGCCATCATGAGCTTTCATCCCGTGTCAATCAGGACAAAATATAACGTCTGTTCTTCGTGAATCCATACTGCATGAGCTTAACAACGTCCGCTATTGGCACATTTCGGACGTTGTAAATTTATAGGCGCTCAATAGCCTCGATTAGCTCGGCGCTCTGATTCTTCACATTTCCTACGGCGCGCGTCACCGCGTGCCAGATAAACTTGTCTGCGGGCACCGTACCGTCAGCTGCTATCTCTTCAGCCTCTTTCCCGCCTATATCCTGTCGCATCCACTCGCGCGCAGCTTCTGGTGACAACACAAGCGGCCGGCGGTCGTGAATGTCTACCAGTCCTTTATCTGCAGCCGCGGTGACAATCAGAAAGCCTTCTGCTTCGTCTCCACGTTCAAACGGAGTGCTTCCGATTGCCGCCATGAATATCGGCTGGCCATCGGCACGATGGATGAAGTAGGGCTGCTTCTTGTCGCCTTCCTTCTTCCATTCGAACCAACCATCAGCAAAGCAGATCGCCCGGCCATGTTGCCATAGCGGCTTAAACATCCTGCTGGTGGCCGCCGTTTCGACGCGTGCGTTAATCAGAGGAGGTTTATCCCACCATCCCGGGGCGTAACCCCAGTGTACTGGATCGAGATGCAACTGCTCGTCACGTTCGCTCAGGAGCAAAACCTTTGTCCCTGGCGCCACGTTGTACCGACCGATTGGTTCGGGTTCATAAGCGATATCCCGCTCAGCCTCTTCAGCCAAATAAGCCAGGTACTCTTCACGGGTTTGTGATTGAGCAAAGCGTCCGCACATGGTCACCTCCAGTTTGCAGACTGAAAGTATAGAATGTGTGGAGGAGTAGGAAGGGAACTCCGACAGCAATCAAACTGATGACTGTCGGAGCTGACGTTAAAAACAATGTGTACAAAATTGTGTATTAAATTCAGAAAAATCGAACAATTTTAAAATTTAAATCATTGTTTTTAATTGAGAAAGTCGTTTTCTTTGTAGGTGCTATCGTAGGGCATACCATTCCTTATGTTTCAGTGGGTTAGCCATGGCTCCTAAAATATCCGAGATCACATTGACGATAATGACCAGCGCGCCGATCACCATCACTCCGGCGGAAATCGCTGCGTAATCCTGCTGGCGGATAGCGTTGATCAGCCAGCGCCCCAGCCCCGGCCAGCTGAAGACCATTTCGGTAATCATTGCCAGCGTTAGCATGGTGGAGAACTGCAGACCCAGGCGCGGGATCACCGGCGGTAAGGCATTGTGCAACACGTGACGATGGAGAATCGTCCTGCGGGTGACGCCACGGGTGGCCGCGGCTTTAACATAGTTAGTGTCGTAGACTTCACTGGTGCTGATACGCATCAGGCGAATCACTTCTGTGGTCGGCGCGACGGCCAGGGTTAACACCGGCAGCACCATATGCCGCGCGGCGCTGACGATCATCTCATGGCGCCACGGCGAATCAGAGAGCCAGGCATCAATGAGCGCGAAGCCGGTCACCGTCTTCACTTCGTACAACAGATCAAAGCGCCCGGAGACCGGCAACCATCCCAGCGTTAGGGAGAAGAACAGAGTGAACAGCAACGCCAGCCAGAACACCGGAATGGAGAACCCCACCAGCGCCAGGGCGCTAATGAGCGTGTCCGGCCATTTATTACGCATAATTCCGGCAATCATCCCCACGGGAATGCCGACCAGCAGCGCAAAACCAAACGCCAGAATGCACAGTTCCATCGTGGCAGGGAAGACCACCTTCAGCTGTTCGGAAATCAGCTGGCCGTTGATGCTGGAGACGCCAAAGTCCCAGTGCAGAACCCCTTTGAACCAGAACAGCCAGGCATTCCACAGCGATGCGCCCTGCAGCGGCGCGTGCGGCGTAAAGTAGCTGAGGCTAAAGCCGATAAAGGTGAGAAAAAAAAGCGTCACAAGCAACAACAGCAGGCGGCGCAGAGTAAAAATAATCATGGTTTTTTCACCTCTTCTTTTTCGCGCGACACGCCTGCGAAGGAGGCGTTGCCAAACGGACTCAGCACCAGTCCTTTCATATCATAGCGATAAGCCTGCAGACGCAGCGAAGAGGCCAGAGGCAGCACCGGTAATTCACGGGCGAGAATATGCTGCGCCTCTTTGTAGGCTTCGATACGCGACGCCAGCTGTTGTGAAATCAGCGCTTTTTGTAATACCTCGTCAAACTCGCGGTTGCACCAGTGGGCGAGGTTGGTCTGCGAACCAATCGCCGCGCAGCTTAACAGCGGGCGGAAGAAGCTATCCGGGTCATTACTGTCGGTCGCCCAGCCGGAAAGCGTTAAATCGTGGCTCATGTCCATCAATCGCGCCTCCTGGAAGCGACCTTCTACAGGAATAATAATCACTTTGACACCCACCTGCGCCATATCCGCCTGTATCAGCTCGGCGGTTTTCAATGGGCTGGGGTTCCACGCCTGGGAACTGGTCGGCACCCACAATTTTAGCGTGAGATTACTGAGCCCCAGCGCCTGCAGGCGACGGCGCGCCTCCGCGGGGTTGTATTCGGTAATTTTAGCGTCGTTATCATAAGCCCACGAGGCGCGTGGTAGCATTGAGGCCGCGGTTTCCGCGGTGCCGTAGTAGATCGATTGCATCAGACGCTGGTTGTTGATAGCCAGCGCCAGCGCGTGGCGAACTTCCGGATTATCCAGCGGCGGTTTAGCAGTGTTAAAAGCCAGCCAGGCGATATTCATACCCGGGCGCAGCGTCAGACGCAGGCGCGGATCGTCGCGCAGGATGGTGAGCTGGCTGGCGGCGGGCCAGGCCAGCACGTCGCATTCGCCGGTTAGCAGTTTTGACAGACGGCCGGTGCCGCCGGAACCGAGATCCACCACCACCTGCGGCATCAAGGGTTTGCCGCGCCAGTAGGCCGCGTGGCGCTGCAGGCGGATATACTGCCCGGTGCGATACTCTTCCAATTTAAAAGGGCCGGTACCGACGGGCTGGCGGTCGAGTTGTTCTTCGCGGTCGCTTTTGGTCAGCTGCGCGGCATACTCCGCCGACATGACTGAAGCATAGTGTGTTGCCAGGTGCCACAGGAATGAGGCATCCGGGCGTTTCAAGCGAAACTCGACGGTATGGTTATCCAGCTTACGAACGCTTTCTACGGTGTCGGCGAACTGCAGGCTATCGAAATAGGGGAAGCTACTGCCGTTGACGCTGTGCCACGGGTCGTCGCGGTTAAAGATGCGCCCGAAGGTGAAGATGACATCATCAGCGTTAAAAGCGCGGGTCGGTTTAAACCAGTCGGTAGTCTGGAACTGGACCTTATCGCGCAGGTGGAAGCGGTAGGTGGCGCCGTTATCAAGCACTTCCCAGCTTTCCGCCAGCTCAGGCACCAGACGATAGGTATAAGGGTCGACGTCGAGCAGGCGATCGTAGATCTGGGCGGCGAGGGTGTCGACAATCAGGCCGCTGCTGACTTTTTGCGGGTTAAAGGTATTTACCTGCCCGCTGACGCAATAGACAAACCCGCTATCGCGGATATCGGCATTAGCCGGCAGCGCCGGGGCCGGTGCGGCAAAAGCCTGCCCGCACAGCATCGAGGCTGCCGCTAAAAGAGAGGACAATTTCAGGCGCATATTTTCTTTTTGATCATAGAGCAGAGCTCTATCTTATTAATATTAAATGACATTTACCACCACCTTTACGACATCGAGGGGGATAATGCGGTCACCGGCAGCGCATGTTGTCCAGCCAGTTGGTCAAAATAGTGTCGGAAATAAACCAGTATTAAGAAACATGGTATCTTTTTATTGCCGATTTCTCCAGTTAGCCATCTGTATGCGTTCTGTAGAGGGGTGGTGTGAATTGCGGGATCAGAGCGGAAGGAGTTGATTATAGCGGGCGATATAATCCTTTGGCGTGATCTCCAGTTCTCCGCCGTCGCGATGGATAGCGACAAAGGTACGCAGCACCAGTCCGCTTTTATGTTCTGATATTTCCCATCCTTGTTCGCTGTAGGCATCGCGCGTGGAGCGCACGCAGAGATCCGAGAAAATCATCATTAAAGAGAGGGCTGGGGCATGATGATTTTTCATGGTGTGGATCAAACTGGCATGGGCGGCATAGCGGGTTAGCGTATGAGAATTAACCGGAATCACGTGAATTTTCAGTCCATTGAATATAATTGCCGCCGATGATAATTCACATTAAGACATCTTACCAGTTACATATTATTAACTCCTCGCGTTTTCATACATGAAATGATAGTGACGTTGTCACGCTTCAATCATCCAGCGGTGTGAATTCATATAATACCAGCGCATTGCTCTGCAGTGAATCCACCCGAAGCCAGCCATCATCCATCTGTTCCTCATGCACGCTCAGCGCCGGGCGGGCGTGGTGCTGGAGCCAGCGATAATCTTCTTCGTCCGGGCCGCTGCGGCTGCGGAATGCCTCAAACAGCGGAAATAGCGCGCCGTGATGTTGATCGAACAGATGCTGTTTGATGCGCCAGCGTCCCTCCAGCCCTTCAAGCCGCAGGGTATAGGGCTGGCGAAACCGCTGAGTAAAGGCCTCTTCGCTCGACAGCCAGGGGTTGAAAATCACCGTATTGCGCAGCAGCAACTGGTAGTGTCCGTTATGGCGCAATAACAACAGGTTTTTGTCATTGATTAAGACTTCGCCGCGCAGACGCCGCCACAGCCATAATACCCAGTAAACCGGGCGCGGCAGACCATGCAGGTAATGCAGCGCCAGGCTGGAGGTATCAAGTTTACCGTTGTCCCGCGCCTCCCCCTGCAGCCCGGAATTAAGCCAGAAGCCGGCCAGCCACACCTGTTCGGCAATGCCCAGCAGGTTATCCATCAATAGCGCGCCGCGGAAAAAACGTCCGTTGGTATCGCGGGTATCACCGGTCAACGTATTCCACGATAGCAGCCACAGCGGCAACGAGAGCTGCCGTTGCCGTAGGGCATTATGTATTTGGCGTAATTTCTGTCGCGGATAGCTTTCACTGGCGGCCAGCTTGCTGCTATCGGCCTGCGCCAGGTCAAGCAGTTCATTCGCATCCGCCTGGCAGGCGAGAAAATCGGCTTCGCTGAGCAGCGGGGAATGCAGTAGCGGATCGTCGGCAATATCGCTTTGCGGGAAACGATGCCAGATCCCCATTTGCGGTTGTTGCAAGGTGGACGCGAGCACTTCGCGCTGTTGTCGCCAGGCCTGCTGTCGCGCCGCTTCACTGGCCTGCGGCGACCAGTGCCAGACAAAACGCCAGCTCGCAAGCGTCGTGGGTGAAAAGTGATTGGCGGCAAGTTGCAGAAAACGCTGTAGTAAATCGCAGCGGGTGGTTAAACCGGTGTGGAGTAGCACCGTCCAGCCTTTCTGCGCCAGCCAGCTAAACAGCTGCTGAAGATTGTACCAACAGGCATAACCCGCGAGCGTCGGGTCGTCCCAGCCTTCGCCAAACAGGCGGCTACTGAGAAACGGATCGTGAATATCGATGCCGTAGACGGGTAGCGTCTGCTGCAGTTGCTCCAGCTCGCGGCGGACATCTTCGCGGAGTAAATCATCGAGTTCTCGGACAGTAACGATGGTACGGGTATGGCGCAATACCGGCGCGCGCGCTGGCAACTGGCGGATATCCACCAGCCTGGTCTGACGCGGGTTGAGCAGCAGCGGCGGCGTATTATCGCTGTTTTTTTCCGCCTCATTCAGGCGGGCGTAAAGTCGCTCAACCGCGACCGGATGCCAGACTTCACTGGCGCTGACTCGCGGACGAGCGGCGGGCTGCGGCTGCTGTTGGCGAAATTGCCGTGGTGTGACGCCATGCTGGCGCTTAAACAGATCGCTCATAATGCGGGCACTGGCGAAGCCGTTGTCCTGCGCCACCTGCTGAACCGAGCGCCGGGTGGCCAGCAGTTGCTCGGCGGCTTTGCCGAGACGCAGGGCGGTAATGTACTGCACGAAGCTGACGCCGACCTCTTTATGAAACAGGCGGGAAAGCCAGGCCTCCGAGACAAACTCAGCGGCGGCCACTTCCTGCAGCGAGATCCGCCGCTGATAGTTGGCTTCAATGCGCGCTACTACGTTGATAATTCGTCGGCTCCAGTTTTCGGCACCGCGGCGCAGGCTGGGTACGATGGGCTGCGTAAAGCGGGTCGCCAGCAGCAGGGCGATTTCGCTGAGCCAGCGGTTGGCCTCTAAGCGGTAACGCGACTGATGATTAACCAGCCCGGCTACCAGCAACTGGCGCATCAGCTGGCGCAGGTTATCTGCCGCATCCATGTTTTCGCCGTTAACCCGAAAATCACAGGCAAAAAAATCGCTATCAAGGCGGGTGAGCCAACCGGCGGCAAGGTTGAGGATCATGACCGCATTGGCCTCTTCGCCGGTAATCTGCCAGCGCTGGCGGCGGTTAACGATCGCCAGTTCATCAACCCGCATCGGTTGCGGCGCTTCGCCGAGTTGCAACCGCGCGCTGCCTTCCAGTAGCCACAGCAGCGTTAATCCGTCGCTTTCCGGCGGGCTGAGGTGGCGAATATCGCGAACCGTGAGGCTGAAATCGCCGAGATGGTGTTCCATGCGCCGCTCCTTAAAAGACAAAAAATAACAGGGTGTTTTTTGTCATAACAGAATTGTATAGAAAACAGTCATTGATAATTCGTCAATATAAAACAAAAAAGCGCATTTTAAAGCCGGGTGGGGCGCATAAACTCGAAAGTGTCGTGCAAACACAACACAGGAATAATAAAAATGACACATCCATTGATTGAATCTTTGCAAGTTAATGAAGCGCAGTTTGTGGCGTTACGTCGCCGCTTCCACCAACAGCCCGAGATTGGCTTTGAAGAACATAAAACCAGCGATGAAGTCGCCAGGCTGCTTGCTGAGTGGGGGTATGAAGTGCATCGCGGCCTCGCCGGTACCGGCGTGGTCGGGACACTGAAAGTCGGCAGCGGCGAAAAACGTCTGGGTCTACGCGCGGATATGGATGCGCTGCCGATGCAGGAAATGAGCGGTAAAGCATGGGCAAGCCAGGTCGACGGGCGTTTTCACGGCTGCGGCCATGACGGTCACACCACCACGCTGCTGTATGCGGCGGAATATCTGGCGCGCACGCGTCAGTTTAACGGTACGCTGCAGTTAATTTTCCAACCGGCAGAAGAGCTGCTGTACGGCGGACGGGTGATGGTCGAAGATGGCCTGTTCACAAAATTCCCCTGCGATGCCATCTTTGGCCTGCATAACATGCCGGGCCAGAAACTGGGCAAAATCGGCCTGCGAGACGGCGCGATGATGGCCTCTTCCGATACGCTGCATATAGAAGTGAAGGGCGTTGGCGGCCATGGCGCGGTACCGGAACATACCGTCGACGCGACGCTGGTTGCCTGCCACATTACCCTCGCGCTGCAATCGATCGTTTCACGCAACATCACGCCATTTGAACCTGCGGTAGTCACCGTCGGCAGCATTCAGGCTGGTCACGCGCCGAACATCATCAACGATAAAGTGTTGATGAAGCTGACGGTCCGTACCCTTAACCAGCAGGTGCGCGAGACGGTGCTGCAGCGCATTCACGATATTGCGGTCGCTCAGGCGGAAAGTTTTAACGCCAGCGCTACCTTAACCCACGTCAACGGCAGCCCGGTTTTACGTAACGATCCGGCGGCTAATGAGCTGGTCCGTGAAGTGGCGACCTCGCTGTTTGGCAAAGAACAGGTTGGTACCGTGAATCCATTTATGGGTAGCGAAGATTTCGCCTTCATGCTGGAGAGCAATCCCAACGGCTGCTACTTCACTATCGGCGCGGGTGATGAAGCCGACCGCTGCATGGTGCATAACCCGGGATACGATTTTAACGATCAAATCCTGCTTACCGGCGCAGCGCTGTGGTGCGGCCTGACGGAACGCTATCTGCGTTAACCTATCGCGACGGGGGGACCCGATTATGAGTTCTGTATCGTTAAGCGAATCTCGTTTCGTCGGTAGCGATCGCCTGCTGGCGGGTATTGTGCTCAGCGTGCTGACGTTCTGGCTGTTTGCGCAATCGGTTATCAATGTTGTTCCGGCGATGAAAAGCAGCCTCGATATTTCACTGGAGACGCTAACCCTGGCGGTGAGTCTCAGCGCCTTATTTAGCGGCTGCTTCGTGGTGGCCAGCGGCGGGCTGGCGGATAAATTCGGCAGGGTGCGGATGACCTATCTCGGCCTGGCGTTGAGTATTATCGGCAGCGCGTTTCTGGCGGCGTCGCAGGGGCCGGGTCTGTTTATCACCGGTCGTATCCTGCAAGGGCTTTCGGCGGCCTGCATTATGCCGGCGACGCTGGCGCTGATTAAAACCTGGTATGAAGGTAGGGCGCGGCAGCGGGCGGTGAGTTTCTGGGTCATTGGTTCCTGGGGCGGCAGCGGGCTTTGCTCGTTTGTCGGCGGCGCGATTGCCACCGGTCTTGGCTGGCGGTGGATCTTCGTGTTCTCGATTGCGGTGGCGCTGCTGGCGTTGCTGCTGCTGCGCGGCACGCCGGAGAGTCGAAGCGCCAGCGCCGATCGGCATAAGCTGGATGTGGGCGGACTATTAAGCCTGATCGCGTCGCTGGTGCTGCTTAATCTGTTTATCAGCAAGGGCCATCAATGGGGCTGGAGCAGTGGCTTATCGCTGTCGATGCTGGGCGGCGCGGTAATTACGGGTGGTTTGTTTATCCGTAGCGGTTTGCGTAAAGGTGAAGCGGCGCTGATCGACTTCGCTTTATTTCGCAACCGGGCCTACGGCGCGGCGGTGCTGTCGAACTTCATGCTTAATGGCGCTATCGGCACCATGATGATCACCAGCATCTGGCTGCAGCAGGGGCATCATCTTACCCCGCTGGAAACCGGCATGATGACGCTGGGGTATCTGGTGACGGTACTGGCGATGATTCGCGTCGGGGAAAAGTTGCTCCAGCGCTACGGCGCGCGGTTGCCGATGATGACCGGGCCGGTCTTCACCGCCATCGGCATTTTGCTGATCTCCTGTACCTTCCTTGATAAGTCGCTGTATATCGGGACCGTCTTCTTCAGCAATATTCTGTTTGGCCTCGGGCTCGGCTGTTACGCCACACCTTCGACCGATACCGCCGTCGCCAATGCGCCGGAGAACAAGATCGGCGTCGCGTCAGGGGTTTATAAGATGGGAAGCTCGCTTGGCGGCGCGATGGGTATTGCCGTGACGGCGTCACTTTTCGCGCTGTTCCTGCCGTTGGGAATGGCCAGCGCCGCGCAATACGCGTTGTGGTTTAACGCCGCGCTGTGTTTAGGCTCAATGGTGGTGAGCGCGACGATGCTGCCGCGCGCCGCTCATAGCTGATGCTTCTTCAACAAGGCGCGTAGCTGGTGGTAGGTTAGCCCCAGCAGCTCCGCTGACTGCTTTTGATTGTACTTCGCCTGCTGCAGGCTCAACTGCAGCAGGCTTTTTTCTTGCTCCAGTTGAAAGGCCCGCAGGTCCAGTGGCAACGCGGGAAGCGCATGTTCAACGACCGGTGCAGGCGCAGGCGTCGCGCTGTTAAATGGGTTGATAATGATATTATCCAGCTCGCTATCACTGCTGCCGTGGCGGTAAACCGAACGTTCAACCACATTTTTCAGCTCACGAATATTGCCCGGCCAGCGGTATGCGAGCAGCGTGTCGACGGCTCGCTCGCTAAAGCCGGGAAACAGAGGAAGCCCCAGTTCGCGGCACATCTGAATGGCAAACTGGTTGGCAAGCAGCATGATGTCGCTCTGGCGCTCGCGCAATGGCGGTAGTTGCACGACATCAAACGCCAGCCGGTCGAGCAGGTCGGCGCGGAAATGACCTTCCTCGACCATTTTGGGCAGATCGGCGTTGGTGGCGCACACCAGCCGTACGTTAACCTGCAGCGGCTGGCTGCCGCCGACGCGTTCCAGTTCGCCGTATTCAATTACCCGCAGCAATTTTTCCTGCACCAGCATCGGAGCGGTGGCCAGCTCATCGAGAAACAGCGTGCCGCCGTCGGCACGTTCAAAGCGCCCCGGATGTCGTTTGCTGGCGCCGGTAAAGGCGCCGGCTTCATGACCGAACAATTCGGAATCGAGAAGGTTTTCATTCAGCGCCGCGCAATTCAGTGAAATAAACGGTCCCTGCCAGCGCGAAGAGAGAAAGTGCAGTCGGTTGGCAATGAGCTCTTTGCCGGTCCCGCGCTCGCCGATCACCAGCACCGGTTTATCCAGCGGTGCCAGCTGCGAGACCTGTTCGAGCACCTCCAGAAAGCTGTTAGCCTCGCCCAGCAGGTTATCCTTGTATTCCGCCATGATGAATTTCGCCATTAAGTAGTGTGATTCGCCAACTCACTGTAGCAAGCAGGCGGCCATATCTCAACCACCTTGTTTAAAATCAATAAGATAAAAAGTTGGCACGCCATTTGTATTAACTACTGCACAGGCCGCTGCCTGCTATCAGAACTATGAGGATTGAAATTATGGGTATTTTTTCTCGCTTTGCCGACATCGTGAACGCCAACATCAACTCCCTGCTGGAGAAAGCGGAGGATCCGCAGAAGCTGGTCCGTCTGATGATTCAGGAGATGGAAGACACGCTGGTTGAAGTGCGTTCTACCTCCGCCCGCGCGCTGGCGGAAAAGAAACAGCTGACCCGCCGTATCGAACAGGCGCAGGCGCAGCAGGTGGAATGGCAAGAAAAGGCCGAGCTGGCCCTGCGTAAAGAGAAAGAAGATCTGGCGCGTGCGGCGCTGATCGAAAAACAGAAACTGACTGACCTTATCGGCAGCCTGGAACACGAAGCGCAACTGGTGGATGAAACCCTGGCGCGGATGAAAAAAGAGATTGGCGAGCTGGAGAATAAGCTCAGCGAAACCCGCGCTCGTCAGCAGGCGCTGATGCTGCGTCATCAGGCGGCCAGCTCTTCGCGTGATGTTCGCCGCCAGCTGGATAGCGGTAAAATGGATGAAGCGATGGCGCGTTTTGAGTCTTTCGAACGCCGTATTGACCAAATGGAAGCCGAGGCGGAGAGCCATCGTTTTGGCAAACAACAATCGCTGGATCAGCAGTTTGCCGAATTGAAAGCGGATGATGAAATCAGCGAGCAACTGGCGGCGCTGAAAGCCAAAATGAATCAGAATAACCAGTAATGCATATTACGCGGCGCGGTGTTGCGCCGCGGCTCACCACCTGTAAGGAGTACACATGAGCATGCTTTTTCTTGCCATCCCGCTCACGCTGTTTGTGCTGTTCGTGTTGCCGGTCTGGTTATGGCTGCACTACAACAATCGCTCGGCGGACGGGGCGTTAACCCAGAACGAACAGCAGCGCCTGCTGCAGCTGACCGATGACGCGAAACGGATGCGCGAACGCATTCAGGCGCTGGAAGCGATCCTTGACGCGGAACATCCGAACTGGAGAGACAAATAATGGCCGGATTGGACTTTAATAAAAAACTGTGGCGTATCCCGCAGCGCGGAATGGTGAAGGGGGTCTGCGCCGGTATCGCGCAGCACCTGGATGTGCCGGTGAAGCTGGTGCGTCTGATAACCGTACTGGCGATGATTTTTGGCCTCTTCTTTTTCGTGCTGGTGGCCTACATCATTCTGACTTTCGCGCTGGATCCGATACCGGATAGCGAACTGTACGGCGAAAAAGGGCCGAGCAATGGCGATTTACTGGCCGCCATGGATGCCGAACTGGCTTCCGGCGAACAGCGCCTGCGTGATATGGAGCGTTATATCACCTCCGATACCTTCACGCTGCGCAGCCGTTTTCGTCAGCTGTAAAATTTTTCCATGTAACCAACGAGGCAACGCATGAATATGAAATGGCAACAGGCAGGGCAAAAAGTGAAACCGGGTCTTAAGATCGCCGGTAAGCTGGTGCTACTGACCGCGCTGCGATACGGCCCGGCGGGCGTTGCCGGTTGGGCGGTGAAATCGGTGGCGCGTCGGCCGCTGAAAATGTTGCTGGCGGTAGCGCTTGAGCCGCTGCTCAGTCGGCTGGCCAATCGTTTTGCCCGCGGCATGAAATAATTCCTCAGGGGGAGGAATACCGGCGCGCTTTATATTGGCCCTGATTATCCCCATCTAAATAGCTTATCATTAAACGACATTCCTTCTGGGCATAACGGACTGGCGATGAAGCGACTCAAAACTGAATTCAATGCGCTGGTCAACCGCGGGGTTGACCGGCATTTACGTCTTGCCGTAACCGGACTCAGCCGCAGCGGCAAAACGGCTTTTATCACCGCGATGGTTAATCAACTGCTGAATATCCACGCCGGAGCGCGACTGCCGCTGCTGAGCGCGGCGCGCGAAGAACGCCTGTTGGGTGTGAAGCGGGTTCCGCAGCGTGATTTCGGCATTCCGCGTTTTACCTATGATGAAGGCCTGGCGCAGCTTTATGGCCAGCCGCCGGCCTGGCCGACGCCGACCCGTGGGGTGAGCGAAATTCGCCTTGCGCTGCGCTATCGCTCTAACGATTCTCTGCTGCGTCATTTCAAAGACACTTCTACTCTGTATCTGGAAATCGTGGATTATCCGGGAGAATGGTTGCTCGACCTGCCGATGCTGGCGCAGGATTATTTAAGCTGGTCACGGCAAATGACCGGGCTGTTGCAGGGGCCACGTGGGGAGTGGTCTGCCCGCTGGCGGCAGCTGTGTGATGGGCTCGATCCGCTGGCGCCCGCCGACGAAACCCGGCTGGCGGAGATCGCCGCCGCCTGGACCGATTATCTGCACGCCTGCAAGCGCGAGGGATTGCACTTTATTCAGCCAGGGCGTTTTGTGCTTCCCGGTGACATGGCGGGGGCTCCGGCGCTGCAGTTCTTCCCCTGGCCGGATGTCGATGCGGTTGGCGAAGCCAGGCTGGCGCAGGCGGACAAACACACCAATGCCGGAATGCTGCGCGAGCGCTTCAAATACTACTGCGAGAAAGTGGTGAAAGGCTTTTATAAAGACCACTTTCTGCGCTTTGACCGCCAGATCGTACTGGTGGACTGTCTGCAGCCGTTAAACAGCGGGCCGCAGGCGTTTAATGATATGCGTCTGGCGCTGACCCAGTTGATGCAAAGCTTCCATTACGGCCAGCGAACGCTGTTTCGCCGCCTGTTTTCACCGGTTATTGACAAGCTACTGTTTGCCGCCACTAAAGCCGATCACGTGACCGTCGATCAGCACGGCAACATGGTGTCGCTACTTCAGCAACTGATTCAGGACGCCTGGCAGAATGCCGCCTTTGAAGGCATCAGCATGGATTGTCTGGGGCTGGCATCCATTCAGGCCACCCAGGGAGGGCTTATCGAGGTTAACGGCGAGAAGATCCCAGCGCTGCGCGGCGATCGTCTGAGCGATGGGCAACCGCTTACCATTTTCCCAGGGGAGGTGCCGGCGCGGCTGCCGGGCCAGGCCTTCTGGGAACAGCAGGGCTTCCAGTTTGAGAACTTCCGCCCGAGAGCGATGGATGTCGATAAACCGCTGCCGCATATTCGCCTCGACGCGGCGCTGGAATTTTTGATTGGAGATAAATTGCGATGAGCGAGCCGATAAAACCGCGGATCGATTTCGATGGCCCACTGGAAACGGAAAAGAGCCAGACCTTAAAATCGGCCCGCGCCTTTGACGCGGCCGATGCGCAAACCTTCTCTCCGATGCTGCCTGAAATGGTTGCTGAAGAGGAGGGGGCCGCCGAAGCGGTGGTGGAATCGGTACTGCGCCCGAAACGCAGCCTGTGGCGGCGGATGGTTAGTGCCGGGCTGGCAATTTTTGGTATTAGCGTGGTGGCGCAGGGCGTGCAGTGGACGGTGACGGCCTGGCAGACTCAGGACTGGATTGCGCTCGGCGGCTGCGCGGCCGGGGCGCTGATTGTCGGCGCGGGCGTGGGGTCGGTAGCGACTGAATGGCGTCGCCTGTGGCGTCTGCGCCAGCGCGCGCACGAACGCGATGAAGCGAGGGATCTGATGCATAGCCACGCGGTGGGCAAAGGGCGCGCGTTCTGTGAGAAACTGGCGCAGCAGGCCGGGCTGGATCAATCGCATCCGGCGCTGCAGCGCTGGTATGCAGCGATCCATGAAACGCAAAACGATCGCGAAGTGGTGAGCCTGTACGCGCAACTGGTGCAGCCGGTGTTGGATGCGCAGGCGCGGCGGGAAATCAGCCGCTCGGCGGCGGAATCGACGCTGATGATCGCTGTCAGCCCGCTGGCGCTGGTCGATATGGCGTTTATCGCCTGGCGTAACCTGAGATTGATTAACCGTATCGCCACCCTCTATGGTATTGAACTTGGCTATTACAGCCGCCTGCGTTTATTCCGCCTGGTGTTGCTGAATATCGCCTTTGCCGGCGCCAGCGAGCTGGTGCGCGAAGTCGGCATGGACTGGATGTCGCAGGATCTGGCGGCCCGCTTATCGGCGCGCGCCGCACAGGGTATCGGCGCCGGATTGTTGACCGCCCGTCTGGGGATTAAGGCAATGGAGCTGTGTCGTCCGCTACCGTGGATCGCCGATGATAAACCGCGGCTCGGCGATTTCCGCCGCGAACTGATCGGCCAGTTAAAAGAGACGCTGCAGAAAAGCAAAACCGGCGCGGAGAAATAACGTCGGCAAGCGTAAATGCCGGGTGGCGGCTGCGCCTTACCCGGCCTACGGTTCGTGCGGCCTGCCGTTAATGTCTTCACCGCGCTGGATCCCCCGGTGGCGCTGCCACTTACCGGGGCTACAGCGCTTTGCGATTTGGTAGCCCGGAGAAGGCGCAACGCGCCGCCTCCGGGAAACCCCCTGGCGCCCAGCGCCCTCTGTGCCATGCGAGCCATAACGCAAAAGAAATGCCCGCATAACTTTACGGCATAAAGCCCATTTTTCCGCCATACTGTCAATAATTGTTGACAGCTATCTTCACGTAAGCCCATATCTGTCCTATCATTCATCCGTCATTGGCCTTTTTAGGGTGAAAACTCCTATGCGTCTGGAAGTCTTTTGTCAGGACCGTCTTGGTCTGACCCGTGAATTACTCGATTTGCTGGTGCTGCGCGGTATTGATCTGCGCGGTATCGATATCGACCCGATTGGCCGAATCTACCTTAATTTCGCCGAACTGGAGTTCGCCAGTTTCAGCAGTTTAATGGCGGAAATCCGCCGTATCTCCGGCGTAACCGATGTTCGTACCGTGGCGTGGATGCCGTCAGAGCGGGAACATCTGGCGCTGAGCGCGCTGCTGGTGGCAATGCCGGAACCGGTGCTGTCGCTCGATGCCAAAGGTAAAGTAGAACTTGCCAACCCGGCCAGCTGCCAACTGTTTGGTCAAACTCAGGCACGCTTACGCAGCCATCCGGTGGCGCAACTCATTACTGATTTCAACCTGCAGCGCTGGCTGGAAGGCAACCCGCTGGAGTCGCATACCGAGCATGTGGTCGTCAATGGCCAAAACTTTATGCTGGAAGTGACACCGGTGTATCTGGAAGGCGAACACGCCGAGCGTGTGCTGACCGGCGCCGTGGTGATGTTACGCTCCACCGTACGTATGGGGCGTCAACTGCAAACGCTGACGACCCAGGATACCAGCGCCTTTAGCCAGATCCTCGCCGTTGGGCCGAAAATGCGCCACGTTGTTGAACAGGCCCGCAAGCTGGCGATGCTCAGCGCCCCGTTGCTGATTGTCGGCGATACGGGTACCGGTAAAGATCTGCTGGCCCATGCCTGCCATCTGGCCAGCCCGCGCGCCAGCAAACCTTATCTGGCGCTGAACTGCGGTTCGATTCCGGAAAACGCGGTAGAGAGCGAGCTATTCGGCGATGCGTCGCAGGGGAAAAAAGGTTTCTTTGAGCAGGCCAACGGCGGCTCTGTGCTGCTGGATGAGATCGGCGAAATGTCGCCTGGCATGCAAACGAAGCTGTTGCGCTTTCTCAACGATGGTACTTTCCGTCGTGTCGGTGAAGATCACGAAGTGCATGTCGATGTCCGGGTTATCTGCGCGACGCAAAAAAATCTCGTCGAGCTGGTGCAAAAAGGACTCTTCCGCGAAGATCTTTATTATCGTCTGAATGTGCTGACGTTGAACCTGCCGCCGCTGCGCGATTGTCCGCAGGACATCATGCCGTTGACCGAACTGTTCGTCGCGCGCTTTGCCGATGAGCAGGGCATCCCGCGGCCAAAACTCTCCGCTGACCTTAATACCGTGTTGACCCGCTATAGCTGGCCGGGCAACGTGCGTCAGTTGAAAAACGCAGTGTACCGCGCGTTAACCCAGCTCGAGGGCTTCGAACTGCGCCCGCAGGATATTCTGCTGCCAGATCACGATGTGTCGTCGCTGCCGGTAGGTGAAGAGGCGATGGAAGGATCGCTCGACGATATTACCCGCCGCTTTGAGCGTTCGGTATTGACCCAGTTGTATCGCAGCTTCCCCAGCACGCGTAAATTAGCCAAACGTCTCGGCGTTTCGCATACCGCGATTGCTAACAAGCTGCGGGAGTATGGTCTGAGCCAGAAGAAAGGCGAAGAATAAATCACCGGTGCGGCCGGCTCGGCGCGGCCGCGATTTTCAGCGTTTTTTCAGCGATATCTCTGTATATACTTATTTTATTTTTCTTTTTCCGGGAAGGTGACGGTTGGCGAAGCAACGGGATTGGCCTCAGTGGATGATATTACTGGCACTCTCCGCCGTGCTCTCCTTTGTGCTGTTCCGGCTCCATCTTCCCGCTGCGCCGCTGCTTGGCCCGCTTATCGCCGGAATTACCCTTAGTCTGCGCGGCGCCGCGATTCGTCTCCCTCGTCCATTCTTTATCTCCGCTCAGGCTATCATCGGCTGTATGATCGCCCGCGCGCTAACCCCGTCTATTTTCGGCGTTCTGGCCGCCAACTGGGCGCTGGTGTTGATTATCCTCCTTTCCACGCTGGCTATCAGCGCGCTGACCGGCTGGCTGCTGGTGCGTTACAGTTCGCTACCCGGGGCAACCGGCGCGTGGGGAAGCTCGCCGGGCGGCGCTTCGGCGATGGTGGTGATGGCCCAAGAGTATGGCGCCGACGTTCGTCTGGTGGCCCTGATGCAGTATCTGCGGGTACTGTTCGTGGTTGGCGCGGCGGTAATGGTGGTGCGTTTCGCGCTCGGCGGCGAGGCGCAGGAAATGACCCAGGATATCGTCTGGTTCCCGCCGCTGACTTTTAATCTACCGTTAACGTTGCTATTGACCGCGGTCGCCGGTTGGTTGGGGTTACGTTTACGCATCCCTTCCGGGGCAATGTTATTACCGATGGTGGCCGGCGCGCTGGCACAGGGCGAAGGCGTGCTATTGCTGGAGCTACCGGAATGGTTACTGGTGCTGGCGTATACCGCGCTTGGCTGGACGGTTGGCCTGCAGTTTAATCGCGAGATTTTTATGCTGGCGCTGAAGACGCTACCGCAAATCATTGCCGCCATCGTCGGCCTGATCGCGCTGTGCGCGCTGATGGCTTTAGCGTTAACGCACCTGCTGCCGCTGGATTTTCTCACCGCCTATCTGGCGACCAGCCCCGGGGGTCTGGATACGGTGGCGATAATCGCCGTCGGTACCCGGGCGGATATGTCTTTTATCATGGCGATGCAAACGCTGCGCCTGTTTACCATATTGCTCACCGGCCCGGCCACCGCGCGGTTAATTTCGCGCTATGCGCCGCGCAAAGAAAAAAGCCCCCGTTGAAGGAGGCTTGATAACAGAAGGGAAGCGATTACGCTTTCAGCGCAGCCAGCGCCGCATCGTAATCCGGCTCTTCGGTGATTTCGTTAACCAGCTGGCTGTATACCACCTGGTCGTTTTCATCGATAACAACGACTGCGCGTGCAGCCAGACCAGCCAGCGGGCCGGCGGAGATAGCAACGCCATAATCTGCCAGGAACTGCGGCGCGCGCAGGGTGGACAGGGTGACCACATTGCTCAGGCCCTCTGCGCCGCAGAAACGGGACTGCGCGAACGGCAGGTCAGCGGAGATGCACAGCACCACGGTGTTGTTCAGCTCAGAAGCCAGTTGGTTGAATTTGCGAACCGATGCCGCGCAGACGCCGGTATCGATGCTTGGGAAAATATTCAGTACTTTACGTTTACCAGCGTATTGGCTCAGCGTGACGTCAGAGAGATCTTTGGCGACCAGCGTAAACGGCTGCGCCTTCGCGCCAGCCTGCGGAATGGAGCCCTGAACGGACACTGGGTTACCCTGGAAATGTACGGTTTGCGACATGGTTATCTTCCTGTTTACATATAGTTAACGTCGTAGTTAGTGTATGACATCAGCCAGCAACACGGCAAACTCTATTTAACATTTACCTAAGAGGCCCAGGGAATGCGCAACCTGCGAGTTTTTGAAGAATCATGGCCGCTTCACACGCCGTTTGTTATCTCTCGCGGCAGCCGCAGCGAGGCCAAAGTCGTGGTGGTGGAAATAGAAGAGGATGGGGTAAAAGGGGCCGGAGAATGTACGCCTTATCCGCGATACGGGGAAAGCATCGCCTCGGTGATGGCGCAGATTATGGCGATCGGCGAGCAGCTTGAGCGCGGCGCTACCCGCGAGCAAGTGCAACAGCTACTGCCGGCTGGGGCCGCGCGCAACGCCGTCGACTGCGCGTTGTGGGATCTGGAGGCGCGCCGCGCGGGGAAAACGTTGCCGCAGCTGCTTGGCGTCAATCTGCCGCGCGAAGTCGTGACGGCGCAAACCGTGGTAATCGGCACGCCGGAACAGATGGCGGCCAGCGCCGCCGCGCTGTGGGAGAAAGGCGCGCGGCTGCTGAAGGTCAAGCTCGACGATCATTTGATTAGCGAGCGGCTGGTTGCTATTCGCGACGCGGTGCCGCAGGCGACGTTGATCGTTGATGCTAACGAAGCGTGGCGTGGCGAAGGTCTGGCGGCGCGCTGTCAGCTTTTGGCCGATCTCGGCGTGGCGATGCTGGAGCAGCCGTTACCGGCCGGCGCGGATGAGGCGTTGGAAAACTTCATTCATCCGCTGCCGATCTGCGCCGATGAGAGCTGTCATACGCGGGAAAGCCTACCGGCGCTGCAGGGTCGCTACGAAATGGTCAACATTAAGTTGGATAAAACCGGTGGTCTGACCGAGGCATTGCTGTTGGCGCAGGAGGCTGAACGGCTGGGGTATAAGAGGATGCTGGGCTGTATGCTTTGTACTTCACGGGCCATTTCCGCCGCGCTGCCGCTGGCGCCGCTGGCCCGTTTTGCGGATCTCGATGGCCCGACCTGGCTGGCGGTAGATGTGGAACCGGCGCTGAAGTTCAGCACCGGCATGCTTCATCTGTGAGTGTGCCAGTGCAGTAAATCGGTCATCGCCGCGAGGTACTTTTCAGTCGCTTCGTCGGCGGAGACCGGCGGAAATTCGGCGGTAATGCACGGCAGGCCGATATCGGCGCACCAACTGCCAAAAGAGCCCGGCGTTTCGTAACCGACGCTGCCCACCAGCGGTAAATTAAAAGCCCCGGCGAGCCATTGTCCCAGCTCGCTGTGGCCGGGGTCCTCAATGCAGGCCAGCGGATCGTGGAAGGAGACTACCCACGCCGGATGGATCTGGTGGATCAGTTGGCACAGCGCCTGGGTTTCGGGCTCCGAACCGGGTTTTTCACCGGTCAGCAGAACCACATCACGCTCTTCGGCTGCACTATTCCAGCGATACACCGTTTCTCCCGCCTTCCAGTTAGCGGCCGGGAAATTACGATTGAGATCGATACCGCGGGCGTTGGCGCGTAACCCTAGCTGACAGCCGTCAGGGTTGACCGTTAATACCACGTGATGGCGACGCAACTCCGGTTTTAGCGTGCGCAACGCGCAGGAGAGGGTGACGATCGACGAGTTTTCGTCGCCGTGCGTGCCGGCGATAATCAGACCGCTGCGGCTATCTGCCAGCGGAGCGGGGAACCACAGCAGCGGCGCGCCGAGATGCGACTGGCCGTAACGTTGCGTGCCTGGCGGGAAAGCGCCGCGCAGGGGGCGAGGGCGTGAAACGGGCATAGGGTATCCTGTCATCAGGTTATTGTTAGCAGTGTTGTAGAAAAGCGTCCCGGAATCAAACGCTTTCCCTCTCTGGCGAAAAAACTCGTCATGTCAATTTTCTATCATAAGCCGTTTGCAATTTCAGGTGGGGAAACAAATAATTATCGCTCTGCCAGCACTGGTTTGTTCATTTAAAAGGGGATCTCATGAAGTATCCTGTCACATTGACATGCGGCGCGCTGTGGTTAGCCAGCGTTTCTTCTCTTGCCTGGGCGGCGGACGTGCCTCCGGGAACCGTATTAGCTGAAAAACAGCAGCTGGTACGCCATATAAAAGACGAGCCCGCTTCATTAGATCCCGCTAAAGCCGTCGGCCTGCCGGAAATTCAGATTATCCGCGATCTGTTCGAAGGGCTGGTGAACCAGGACGCGAAGGGCAATATCATCCCTGGCGTGGCGACCCGCTGGCAGAGCAACGATAACCGCGTCTGGACCTTTACCCTGCGTGATAACGCGCGCTGGTCAGACGGCACCCCGGTGACGGCGCAGGATTTCGTCTATAGCTGGCAGCGGCTGGTGGATCCGAAAACCACCTCGCCATTTGCCTGGTTCGCCGCCTTGGCGGGTATCAGTAATGCGCAAAATATTATTGATGGTAAAGCGGCGCCGGACACTCTTGGGGTGACGGCGGTCGATGCCCACACGCTGCGCGTGCAGCTGGATAAACCGCTGCCGTGGTTCAGCAACCTGACCGCCAGTTTTGCGTTCTACCCGGTGCAGAAAGCCAACGTCGAAAGCGGCGCTAACTGGACGCGCCCGGGCAGCCTTATCGGCAACGGCGCCTATGTGCTGAAAGACCGGGTGGTGAATGAGAAGCTGGTTGTCGTGCCGAATACACAATACTGGGAAAACGCCAAAACGGTGATTAAGCAGGTGACTTTCGTGCCGATTAACCAGGAATCTTCGGCGACCAAACGTTATCTGGCGGGTGATATTGATATCACCGAATCCTTCCCGAAAAATATGTATCAGAAGCTACTGAAGGATATTCCCGGACAGGTCTACACGCCGCCGCAGTTAGGTACCTATTATTACGCTTTCAATACCCAGAAAGGGCCAACCGCCGATGAGCGTGTGCGTCTGGCGTTAAGCATGACCATCGACCGGCGGATTATGGCGGAGAAAATCCTCGGCACCGGTGAGAAACCGGCCTGGCGGTTCACCCCTGACGTCACCGCAGGCTTTACTCCGCAGCCTTCGCAGTTTGAGAGCATGAGCCAGGCCGAGCTTAATGCCCAGGCTAAAGCGCTGCTATCGGCGGCAGGATATGGCCCGGACCGTCCGCTGAAGCTGACGCTGCTGTACAACACGTCGGAAAATCACCAGAAAATCGCCATCGCCGTGGCGTCGATGTGGAAGAAAAACCTTGGTGTGGATGTGAAGCTACAAAACCAGGAGTGGAAGACCTATATCGATAGCCGTAATACCGGTAATTTCGACGTTATCCGCGCATCGTGGGTAGGGGATTACAACGAGCCGTCGACTTTCCTGTCGCTACTCACTTCTACTCATAGCGGTAATATCTCGCGCTTTAACGATCCGGCATACGATAAGATCCTCGCCCAGGCGGCGCAGGAAACCTCGGAAAAAGCGCGTAACGATGATTACAATGCGGCAGAGAAAATCATCATGGCCAAAGCGCCTATTGCGCCGATTTATCAGTATACCAACGGCCGCCTGATCAAGCCGTGGTTAAAAGGATACCCGATCACCAATCCGGAAGACGTGGCGTACAGCCGCACGATGTATATTGTGAAGCACTAATCGGTAGCGGTTGCCTGATGGCGTCAGGCAACCATCGCTAACCTCAGAACTGGCGCGGCTTACAGCGCCAGTTTCTCCTTCTGACCATTACCCGCCACAGCAGAAAGCATAACTTTTCTGACGCATAGTTATCCTGCCGTATTCGGTGGGATAACAAATCAATAAATATGTCGCCAACGCTACTGCTTCCTGGTGCTGGCGCGAACTTGTAACGCTGAGGGTAATTCAATGAATTTATCCGTCGAATTACCCGCCAGCAGCTCAAGCAGTGTTTGTCCTGCGAGGGTTCCCGTTTCACTCCAGGGGAATTCGACGGCAGTCAGCGCCGGTGAGCAAACGGCGGCAAGAGTCCCCCCGCTCAGGCTTGCCAGTGCCAGAGAGTCAGGCACTTTTTGCCCCGCGCCATGGCAGGCCATAATACAACCGCAGGCGATTTCATCGGATGTGCAAATCAGCGCATCAAGCTCAGGCCAGGTGATACGAATATCGCCGAGCAGGTTCAGGCCGGTCGTAATGCCTGCCGCCAGGTGAGAGGTCACCACGCGATGCGGAGAGTGGTTAACGGAGAGCATCGCGCTGTTCCAACCGCTCAGTACCTGGCGAAACATAATGTTATTGGAAGCCGTGCAAAGCAGGCCGATATTTTTATATCCGGTCTGTACAAGCGATGTGACCAACTTTTTGATGGCTGCGGCATAGTCAACGCCAATGCTGACCCAGCTCGCATCGCGATTGATGGCGCCAATCTCAACCACCGGCACGCCGGTGTTACTTATCATTTGCGAACAACTGCTGATGTTATCAATATTGAATTGAACAATCGCAGCCGGGTTGTAAGCGAGCATTTGCGCAAAAGCTTTTTCTTCACTCTGTCCACCCTGACCGGACTCGATAAACATCATGCTATAGCCCTGGGTCGTGAGCACGGTCTGTAGTGTTTCGGAGACGGCAAGAAAGCCCGGGGAGGAAAAAGAGGGAACCACGCCCATCACCAGACTGGAGTCAGCAGAGGCAAGGTTGCGGGCCTGCAGATTTGGCACATAGCCCAGCTCGCTTACTGCGGCTTCAATGCGTGTACGCAGTTCAGGATTCACTTTTTCAGGCATGCGTAACGCGCGTGACACGGTCATCGTGCTCACGCCGACCAGTTTTGCCACTTCAGCAAGCGTAATTTTACCGGTGTTTTTCCTGCGTTTTTCTCTCGCGCTATCGTCCGCTTCTAACGTCTGCACTGGTGTCCTCCTTTCGCCTGACTGGGCAGCCATTGTAAATGATGTTTGGCATTTTACGCATTGCCCAACTGCAAAGTAATGATAAGTATGGATAACAAAGTTAGCGGTAACAAGAATTTTAACATTATTGACGTGTTAGCGCTAACTTTGAGATGAAGATCACGGTAAGCCGCGAAGAGATTCCACTATAGTAGGCTCACTTTCAATGCTATCGGGGAATTTATGATCACGACCTGGTTACCAACGGAAAATATCCAGATTGTGGATTCAGTTAGTGACTGGAAACAGGCAATTACGTTATCGGCTCAACCCTTATTGGCGAAAGAGGCGATTACTGAAGATTATATTCAGGCCATTTGTAACAGCCATGAAAAACTTGGTCCTTATTATGTTTTAGCGCCTGGTCTGGCGATGCCTCATGCTCGCCCGGAGCAAGGTGCAATTAAAAATGGTTTATCTCTTTTGCATATTAAAAAAGGCGTTTCTTTTGGCTCGGAAGAGAATGACCCTATTTACGTCGTGATTATGCTGTGTGCGCTTTCGGGAGATGAACACATCAATATGATTACAGCCCTGGCAGACATTTTTAGCGATGATGAACGACTCTCAGCACTGCTGAAAGCCTCATCAATGACGAAAATTCAAGCCGTTATCAATGGATAGTGAGGTAGAGATGAAAAAGGTTCTGATTGTTTGCGGTAACGGTTTAGGTAGTAGCTTTATCGTTGAAATGAACGTGAAAAAAATCATTACAGAGTTAAATAAAGAAGCAGAGGTTTCCCATACCGATCTGACTTCAGCAAAAAGCGAAACTGCCGATATTATTCTTAGCGCCAGGGATATAGCTGAACATCTGTCCAGCCATTCTGCACAGGTTTTTGGTTTATCTAACCTGCTGGATAACAATAAAATCAAAGAAATTCTTTCCGAGAATCTCTGATTAATTATTTGCGGCCTTACGGAGTCATTCTATGCTGCAGTTTATTATTCATGATGTGTTGGGCACACCAGCAATACTGGTCGGTTTGTTTTCCCTGATCGGCTTATTATTGCAGAAAAAAGCAGTTTCCGACGTTATTTCCGGAACCCTCAAAACCATTATGGGGTTTGTGATATTAACATCCGGGGCGGCGATTGTCGCCACGACGTTAACGACGTTTAGCCAGCTGTTTGAGCACTCCTTCCATATTCAGGGTGTTGTCCCCAATACTGACGCCATGGCGGCGCTGGCGCAGAAAAACTACGGTACTGCGACAGCCATGATCATGGTGCTGGGGATGTTGTTTAATATTGTTCTTGCCCGCATTACGCCGCTGAAATACATCTTCCTGACAGGCCACCACACGCTGTATATGTCGGCGATGCTGGCTGTCATTCTCTCTGTCGGCGGTCTGTCGCCGTTCTGGGTTGTACTGGTGGGGGCGGTAATCCTCGGCATCATGATGGTGGTCTCTCCGGCTATTCTGCAGCCATTTACCCGCAAAATTACCGGCACTGATGACCTGGCGCTGGGCCACTTTGGTTCAACAGGGTATCTGCTGTCGGCGCTGGTGGGAAAAGCGATCGGTAAAGGCAGCCCGTCGATTGAAGAGCTGAAGGTGCCGAAAACGCTGAACTTCCTGCGTGACTCCTCGGTAGCTATCTCGCTGACGATGATGATTCTGTTCCTGATTCTGGTACTGGTCGCAGGTAAAGAGTTTGTTGAGACCAGCATCAGTGGTGGTCAGAACTTTATCATCTTCGCCATTATCCAGTCGCTGACCTTCGCGGCAGGCGTGTGGATCATCCTTGCGGGTGTTCGCATGATTATTGCCGAAATTGTTCCGGCCTTTAAAGGCATCGCCGACAAGCTGGTGAAAGACGCGAAACCGGCGCTCGACTGTCCAACCGTCTTTCCGTTCGCCCCGAACGCGGTGATCGTCGGCTTCCTGTCAAGTTTTGCCGCTGGTCTGGTGAGTATGTTCCTGTGTCCGCTGCTTGGCCTGAGCGTCATTGTTCCCGGCCTGGTGCCGCACTTCTTCTGCGGCGCGACGGCGGGCGTTTACGGCAACATCTGCGGCGGTCGTCGCGGCGCGGTGGTGGGGGCATTCGCTCACGGTCTGTTGATTTCTTTTTTGCCCGCGATTTTGCTGCCCCTGATGGGCGACCTTGGCTTTGCATCCACCACCTTTGGCGATGCGGACTTTGGCGTTGTTGGCATCATTCTTGGGCATGTCGTGTCACTGTTTAACTAACTAATTTTATAGAGGTGAGGTATGGCAGCTAAATTTTCGCCCTCGTTAATGTGTATGGATTTAACGCAATTCAGAGAGCAAATTACGGCAATGAACGGTCGGGCTGATTTTTATCACGTCGATATTATGGACGGTAACTATGTGAAGAATATTACGCTATCACCGTTTTTTATCGAAAACCTGAAAAAAATTACCGATGTGCCGATCGACGTACATCTGATGGTGAATCACCCGGAAGATATAATTCCAATGTGTATTGATGCCGGGGCCGATATTATCAGCTTCCACCCTGAGACGGCGAATAACAAAATATTCCGGCTGTTGAACCAGATTAAAGACGCGGGTCGTCGCTGCGGCGTAGTGTTGAACCCAGCTACTCCGGCGGATGCTATTAAAGAGTACGCGCACCTGCTGGATAAAGTGACCGTCATGTCGGTTGACCCGGGCTACGCAGGTCAGAAATTTATCCCAGAATCGCTCAATAAAATTAAACAGCTGATCGCGATGCGCGAAGTGCATGGTTACCACTATCTGACCGAAATTGATGGCTCCTGTAACGAGAAAACTTTTAATGTTATCTCCCAATCGGGCGTTGACGTCTTTATTGTGGGAACCTCGGGCCTGTTCTCCCTGGCGGATAATGTCAGCGATGCATGGGATAAAATGGTCGATATCTATCAACGCGAAATCGCTGCCTGAAAATTGCAGCGCGCTCAGCCGTATTGAGCCATTGCGCAGTGCAAAGTGTCTATTTAACCGGTCTGTCTCTTTGCCTTCGCGTTAGATTTATATGGTTGAGAGCGCTGTAACCCTTTTTATATCTGGAGTTCGCTTGCGACGCCTCGTCGTACGCTTGCGGATGCTATCTATTATGCTGTCCGGCCCCGACGGGTTTGGCAGACTACGTGGTGGCAGAAGCTGGTATCGCTGATTACAGATGATTATTTATGTTAACGAAGGTAACTTATGGACATTTCGAGTGTACTGAACGTAAAAAATATTAAATTAAACATGATGGCTAAGAGTAAGGAAGAAGCAATTGAAGAATTAGCCGACTTATTAGTACGTGATGGAGTTGTTATTAATAAAGATATTTTTCTGCAAGATGTTTGGTTACGCGAAGAACAGGGCTCCACTGGATTCGAAAATCATATAGCGATCCCTCATGGTAAATCCTCAGGCGTAGCCCGTACAGCATTGGCCATTGGACGAACCCAACATCATATCCCTTGGGAAACTATGGATGGTAGTGACGTTCGTTGTATTATTTTATTTGCTGTATGCCTGGAGGATCAAAATACCACCCACATCCGATTATTATCCCAGGTTTCAGGTTCACTTGCCGATGAAGAGATAGTAGGAAAATTACTGATGGAAGATTCCCCGCAGAAAATCATTGATCTTTTAAATGCTGAAGGTGTCAGCGCTTAATTTAATTATCATAGCATCGAAAACAATTAACCCTGGAGAATAGTTATGAATATTGTTGGAATTACAGCCTGCACTGTAGGTATTGCACACACTTATATTGCGCAAAAGAAAATTGAAATAGCAGCAAAAAAGGCCGGTCACAATGTCAAAATCGAAACGCAAGGCACTATAGGTATCGAGAATGCCTTGACCGCTGAAGAAATTGCACAAGCCGACATTGTTCTGTTAGCCGCCGATGTTAAAGTTTCAGGTGAAGAAAGATTTGCCGGGAAGAAAGTCGTCAAAGTACCAACGGAAATGGCAGTTAAATCACCAAATAAGCTTATTGAAAAGCTTGGTGAATTAGTCAATTCATAACACCTACCTATGCGTATCCTATATAAAATAAAGGGCGTAATTTATGAATATAAAAGAAATATGGAAAGCAGCAAACCCTAAAGGTCATCTGCTGACTGCCATCTCATTCTTGATTCCGATTGTCTGTGGTGCTGGGTTTATTATTGCCATCGGTATGGGTTTTGGCGGGACGGTTCAGGACACTTTAGTATCGGGTCAATTTGATCTGTGGCAGGCTTTCGCTACCATGGGAGCTAGGGCGCTCGGACTATTGCCCGTCGTTATTGCTATCGGAATTTCCGGTTCGATCGCAGGTAAGCCCGGTATTGCCCCTGGTTTTGTTGTCGGTCTGGCAGCTACTGCTATTGGTGCGGGTTTTATCGGGGGCATGATCGGTGGCTACATTTCCGGGTATATTGCTCTTGCAATCATTAAAAATGTGAAGGTTCCTGGCTGGGCCCGGGGTTTAATGCCGACATTGATTGTGCCATTTTTTGCATCCATTTTCAGTGCTCTGCTCATGGTCTATATCATCGGCACGCCTATTGGTATTTTTACCGATGCACTCACATCGTTCCTGAGAAGTATGGGAACTTCATCTAATTTAGTATTAGGTGCTGTTATTGGGGCGTTGTGTATCGTTGACTTTGGTGGGCCGATCAATAAAACGTGCTTTGCATTCGTCTTAACTCTCCAGGCACAGGGTATAAATGAGCCAGTTACGGCCCTTCAGTTAGTCAACACGGCAACACCTATCGGTTTTGGGCTTGCATTTTTTATCGCCAAACTGCTTCGCAAAAATATCTATAATAACGAAGAAATCGAAATGTTAAAGTCGGCGGTTCCTATGGGGGTAGTGAATATTGTTGAAGGGTCTATCCCTATAGTGATGAATGATATCGTTCGCGGTATTGCAGCAGCGGCAATCGGCGGTGCTTGTGGTGGTGCAATCACCATGGTGTATGGTGCGGATGCAACTGTACCTTTTGGCGGGGTATTGATGCTCCCAACAATGTCAAATCCCATGGCAGGTATTATGGCATTGATAGTTAATATATTAGTAACAGCAACCATTTATGCTGTCATCAAAAAAGATGTTCCTCGCGATGTTGTTATCAATAACGATCAAGAAGAGGAAGATATCAACTTCGATGATATTAAGATTAGTTAGATATATGCATAATGGCATGCCGTAACATGATGTCGCGTTCACAATGAATGTTATTATTATCGCGGCATATATTATTTCTGCATTCTGTTCTAATCGCCACGAGTAACAAATGGGTCGCCATGGTGGCCCATTTGTTACAGGCATGTTATCAGAATTACTTAAAAAGACTATCTAATAATCAATTACGGCCCTGACGATTAACGTTGGGTGAAGAGCATGAGGGTAAAAAAACAGCAATATTTTGTGGTTCACTCTTAATCGTCGTTTCCATATCCGGCATTAATTCAATACGTTCGCCTCTCTGTAGCGTTGCGCCAATCAACCTGCCTGTATTTATGAATTCGCTGCATAGGTCAAATCAGAAATGACAGACTAATCATGGTGGTGTTTCCGGCCTAAAATGGTGTTTTAACATGACAGGGGCCTTGCCGTGAAATATTCAGTATTAAGTAACAACCTCAAAATGCCGATGGTCGGTTTTGGCGTGTTTAAGGTCACCGATAAAGAAGAGTGTAAGCAGTCGGTGTTAAGCGCTATTCGTACCGGTTATCGCCTGATTGATACCGCTGCCATCTACGCCAATGAAGATGCCGTGGGTGACGCGGTTCGCGAGGCCATCGCTGAAGGGTTGTGTACCCGTGAGGAGTTATTTATCACGTCGAAACTGTGGGTTCAGGACATGGCCAACGGCGATGTGGCTAAAGCCGGTATTGAGGCCTCGCTGAAAAAATCGGGCCTGCAGTATTTTGATCTCTATTTATTGCATCAGGCCATGGGCGATTATTTCAGCGCCTGGCGCGCGCTGGAAGAGGCTTATGAAGCCGGTAAACTGAAAGCCATCGGCGTGTCCAACTTCTACGCTCACGTGTTAGTTAATTTCTGTGAAACCGTCAGAATTAAGCCCATGGTGAACCAGGTCGAATTACATCCTTATTTTGCGCAACCCGCCGCGCTGGAAACCATGAAGCGCTATAACGTTCAGCCCGAAGCCTGGGCGCCGTTAGGCGGCGGGAGACATAAACCATATGAAAATGAAATGCTGCAGGGGATTGCCGCTGCCCATCAAAAAACCATCGCCCAGGTTATTCTACGCTGGAACGTGCAGCGCGGCGTCACGGTAATTCCTAAATCCACCCGGCAGGAACGTATTGCAGAAAACTTTGATCTCTGGGATTTCTCCCTAACCGATAGCGAAATGGCGCAAATTAGTGCACTGGATTTAGGCTATGTGGGTGAAGCGGTGAAACATTTTAATCCGGAATTTGTACGTGGTTGTCTGGGCGTTAAAAAGCAGTAAAAAAGTCATAACGAGACGGTGGGGGAATCCACCGTCCTGATATAAACATTGCCAATCCACAGATCTTCGCTTTCTTCTTACCGGGTTAATCTGCGCCAGGTTGACTATAAAAGACGTTCATCAAACTAATCAGCACGTAGCTCGCCAGCCTCCCAACTATAAACATCCGTGCCAATTAACGAGTCGCCAAACTCTTGATAATCGAAATGATAAAATTCAGCGCTGGCGCCGTAGCCTGAGTAGTCTACTGCCGCAAGACCTACAAATGCACCGGTAAAGAACCCGCCATAGCTTTGCAGAACATAGTCATCGGAAAGGACTGCGGCATCGAAAACTACCGGAATTTCAATAAACTCGGCGCCGTCAAAACTATACTCATAGCTATAGGTCTGCTTCCTGACTTTCGTCCGTAACCACACGTATTCGACGTCGTCAGGAATCTTAATTGCGTTATCTTTCAGGTACGAAGTATATTTTCCACGATTGTTTTCGGCAACCTCGATGACTCTGCCGTTAATTTCATTCCAGGTTACAAAAGCAAAACTCCAGTGACGGTCGTTGTAGTAATTGGTTAATCCGGCCATTTGTTGGTAGCTGAAAGGATTAAAAGCGACTTTAACTTCAGCATTAAAGTAAAAGGCTTGCCAGCGGCGGGCAATAAGCGACAAATCATGCGTATTCGCTAATGATCCCTGGCCTATTAAGGTAAGCTTTCCGTCGCCTGTGGTACCCATCTTTTCGGTAAACGGTACCCGCAGTGTATTCCAGTTGAGATTAAGCGTTGGGGTAGTAAATTCATCGTGCTGGCTATTATCTTTCGCGCTTTCGGTATAAATGGCGTCTTTTGGGCCCTCAACAGACGTTTTACCGCCGTGACCGCCCACAATGCGCGGCCAACCATCGTCATCCCAGTACACTTTTTGGATAGCCGTTTCCCGGCCAAGGGTAGACCAGCCGCGAGGATCATAAATAGACTCGCCTGGGCGATTCCACGGACGAGCGCAGAGCGAAGCATAATACCATTCGCCTTCGGGCGTCGAAACCAAAGCGCCGTGTCCTTGTTTCTGGATATAGCTGTCAGGCGTATCAACGTTAGTTAAAAATACCTCGCCAGGCTCTGTTTCGAAGCTGTCGGCGTTTAATGTCTTGGAACGGGCTACCACCTCCTGATGAGTAAAAACTGTCCCCCCCTGAGCGGCAAAGAGATAGTAATAACCGTTCAGTTTATAGAGATGAGGTCCCTCGACGAGCGCCACTGCGGTACCGCGATAGATGGTACGCGCGGTTTCCGGCATTAATTTTAAAGTTGTTGTATCAAGCTCTGTTAAGGTAATCCCATCAAAAGGATGGTGGTACTCCCGATGATCCCACGTCTGTTGCACAATATATTTACGGCCATCATCGTCATGGAAAAGTGAAGCATCGAAACCCACGCCATTCAGTTTTATCGGCGCACTCCACGGGCCGCGAATATCTGTTGCGGTGGTCAGGTAGTTTGTCATGTCTTTAAAGGCACCTTCGGTGACTTTCACATCGGTATACACTAACCAGAATTTACCATCCGCATAAGAGAGCGCCGGAGCCCAAATACCGCCTGAAGACGGATTCCCCTTCATATCTAAGAGGGTAGTGGTTGACAATGGCGACGGCAGAAGATTCCAGTGCTTCAGATCTTTTGATTCATGTAAACGAACGCCAGGAAACCACTCAAATGTCGAGTTGGCGATATAGTAGGTGTCCTCAACACGGATAATGCTGGGGTCGGCATTAAAACCACGTAATATAGGGTTTTGGATAAGGGACATATTATTACACCTTTATAAATTTAAAGTTTACTCTGTATTGGATTTACACCCGAATCTCATCAAGCTGGCGGTTAATGTCGCTGACGTGTTTGTCTGAGATGGGATAAATTTGCATGACGATCATTGCTACAATCGCTAAGGCGATGGGGATCCAGACCGCTGTCATCATAATCCCATCGATAGCGTTCGCGCTTTGCTGCGCGCCGGTTTCATTAAATCCATAGACGGCCAGCAGCCACAGAGGAATGGCGCCGCCAATGGTAAAGCCAATCTTGAAAAACAGGCCCATAATGGCATTAATAATTGCTGCATTTCGCTTACCAGACTTTAATTCACCATAAGCAATAACTTCAGGAACCAGCGCCCACATAAATCCGGTGGCTGAGGTTAAGCCCCACTGTTTAATGAATGTGGCGATGTAAGCAAGCCACAGCGCATCGTGCATGCCTTCACGCGACCAGACGTAAGTTAATAATTCACCAGCAATAAACATTCCCAGGAAAATGTGGAAGAAGCCTTTTTTACCAAAAATCTTTTTTAGTTTTGGCCAAAATATGGGGAACGCAATGCCGGGTATAGAGGCGACCAGCCCAACGGCGCCCATCCATTCGGAGTGACCAACAACATACTGATTGAAAAAGCCGTTAACCGTGTTCATAAAGAACATGAAGGTAAAGGCCAGCATGAAAAACAATCCAAGAATGACGAGTGGACGATTATTTTTAAGTTCAAGGAACAGATCGGTTGTTTTAACGTTGGCGGTCTGTTCCACGGTCGCAACAACGCGTTCTTTAGTGAATTTATAGCAAATGAAAAGTGCCACCGCACCTAATAACATATACACGGAGTAGACGCCGAACCAGGCGTAATTTGCTGATGGATCGGTATAGTTTCCCAGATTGAGTTCTATGCCAAAAAAACCGGTATCCTTCAGGCTACGGTCTTTTGGTGAGGCCATTTGCACGAACATCGGAAAAAGGGTATACACCAGAAGATTGGCGCTATTAGCCAGCATCATTCGCGTACTGGTTAATTTATCAATAGATTCCGGATCTCTTGTCAGTGAGGCATTAAGAGAACCATAAGGGATATTCACCAGGGAGTAGACTAAATCCAGCGCTAAATAAATGATAAAGGCGAACGGTACGGAACCTCTCACGCCAGGAATGGGTGCAAAAAGCAAAGCGGAAAGGATCACCAGCGGCACGCCGGCTCTTAACAACCAGGGACGGTATTTACCGGCGACTGACGTCCTTTTGTCTACATAGGTTCCAACCATCGGATCCCAAAACACATTGATTATTCGTACAAAAAGAAAAATGAACCCCGCAGTGGCTGTACTGATCGTATTCACCGTCAACATATGTAGAGCAAGAAAGCCGCCTATTGTGCCGAAAACCAGGTTTTGCGCAAAATCGCCCATCCCGTAGCCGATACGTTCCCCACGAGTTAACTTATGATATTCATCATTGCGACTTTGCATTATTTTTTTACCCATTCTGAGTAGACTCCGGTTTGTTGTGTGAGTGTGAAACACTTTCTGACACAAATGATCTCGAAGAATCTATTACGTTTTTAAATTAATTAATTATGTTTTTTTACTTCTGTGATCCTCAGAGCAACAGCCACTTGACACAATCTATGTACTCTATATGGATTTTCTCGCATTAAATATTTGAAAGTAATATTTGCGAGGTGGCTCACATTTGAGTGTTTTCTCAATCGCTGAGTGAAATATCGTAATTGAGCAACCGGTTTATAGAATACAGGATGTGTCATAGTTGTTACATTTCTTACATTCACCAATGTCGGAGGTATTATGCCATCTTAGTTTAGGCGGATAACTATCAAGGGTTTTACTCACCATATAATGATGCCCACGCGGCAGAATCACTGTGGCGATGATTTTCTATCAGCGCTAATCATTAATTTCGATTGTGGAGAAAGAATTACGATACTAATTTAAAACCTCTGTAACGGTACAAAATAAAAATAAATTGTTCTCACAGTAGCGACATATTCTGCGTAGCCAGAGTAAGGTTGTTATTGTCTGAATAAAATTAACCTCTATTGAGATAATGATGACAATGATTAGAAAGCTTCCATTAACTATGGCGGTTATCGCCGCGTTTTCTCCGTTTACCTCTGTAATAGCCCAAGAATTTACCCAGGAACAGATCGACGCCATCGTCGCGAAAGCCGTCGATAAAGCGCTGGCCGACCGCCAGGCTAAAATCGACGCTGCGGCCGATAAAAAGGTCGACGTGATGACCAACCCGCAAACCACCGCCGCTTCGCCGGATCTGGCGATCCCTTTCGGCCTGAAATTTAGCGGCTACGCCCGCTATGGCGCCCATTTCCAGACCGGCGACCAGAAATATGTCGGCGTCGACGGCTCCTATAACGGTGCCTCGGCGATTGGCCGTCTCGGTAACGAAAGCAACGGCGGCGAATTCCAGATCAGCAAAGCGTTCAAAAGCGCGCAGGGGGCCATCTGGGATCTCAACGTCATGTTTGACCACTGGAGCGACGAGGTTAACCTGAAAAAAGCCTACGTCGGCGTCACCAACGTCCTCGAATCCAACCCCAACGCCTATATCTGGGCCGGCCGCGATTTCCACCAGCGCCCGCAACAGGGGATCAACGACTACTTCTGGATGAACCACGACGGTCAGGGCGCGGGGGTGAAGAACTTCGATATCGGCGGCGTGCAGTTCGACGTGGCGACGGTGTCGCAGGTGAAATCCTGTAGCCCGGAAGTGATGGCCGATGAGACCAACCCGTCGCGCATCACCTGTACCGGCAGCTCCGATACCGGCGACAACGGCCACTACGCGCTGACCACCAAAACCCACAACATCAAGGCCGGGCCGATCGACGTCGAGGTGTACGCCAACTACGGCTTTGACTCAAAAGCGGTGGACAGCGACGCGCGCCTCGATGCCTGGCAGGGCGGGCTGGTGCTGAGCCATAGCAACGACAGCGGGGTGAATAAGGTGATCCTGCGCTACTCCGATAACTCGGATAACAGCGTCTATAACAAAACCGACGACCTGACCACGGTCTACGCCAGCTTCGAGGGCAGCCATAAGTTCACCCAGCAGGCGCAGATCGAGTATCTGCTGGCCTTCCACGACTACGACAACGGCAAGGATAATACCGACAACCGTAAAAACTACGGCGCGATCGTCCGGCCAATGTACTTCTGGAACGATGTGCACTCGACCTGGCTGGAAGCGGGCTACCAGCGCGTTGACTACGACCAGGGCGGGGATAACCACGGCTGGAAGCTGACGCTGTCGCAGAACATCGCCATCGGCATGGGTCCGGAGTTCCGCCCGATGCTGCGCTTCTATGTTACCGGCGGCCAGGTGAATAACGAGCACACCGCGAAAGTAGACGGCACCAGCGACGAGCGGTTGGATTCGCTGAACATCGGCGGTATGTTTGAGGCGTGGTTCTGAGAGAATGCGTTTACGGGAATACCAGACTGGCCTATGCCAGTCTGGTAGTTTTTGGCGCCCAGAATGCTATTTTATTAACGTCTCTATTAATACTTCCTTTTAATAATTCATTTATTAAAAGGAATGAGTTTATTTCGACGCTGAAAGTTGAATTTATAATATTTAAATAGTTTCCATCTGTGATTGAGTAAATTACATATTGGTTGTCGTGTTGAGATTGCATGAGTTATTGGTTGAAATTATTGCTTACCAGCGATATTGATCTATGCCAATTAAATGACTCGTTATCTCTGGATCTTCGTATCTGCTGGTTGATATATTGCCCTGGTTTCTTTAAACATAACGTTGTGAATAAAACGAAATTTACTCCACAATCATTCCTTAAGGAAAAGGGACCGCTATGGCTGATTCATTCCAGAATGAGGTGCCGAAGGCACGTATTAATTTAAAATTATCCTTACATACCGGGGGGGCGCAGAAGAAGGTTGAACTACCGCTTAAATTGCTCACCGTTGGTGATTTCAGTAATGGAAAAGAGCATCGACCATTGGCCGAGCGCCAGAAAATAGATATCAATAAGAATAATTTTAATAGCGTACTTTCTGAATTTAACCCAGAGATCAATCTCACCGTTGAGAATACTCTGGCCAGTGATAACTCAGAAGACAATGTTAAACTGCGTTTTTCCGATATAAAAGACTTTGAGCCCGAACAGGTTGCCCGGCAAATCCCTCAACTCCGCGCCATGCTGGCGATGCGTAATTTATTACGCGATCTCAAATCGAACCTGCTAGATAACGCTACTTTCAGAAAAGAGCTTGAGAGAATCCTTAAAGATCCAGCTCTGTCCAGCGAATTACGCGCCGAAATGAGTGCCCTTGCCGGGAAGTAAACGGCGGTCATCTCTTTTAATGGATTAACCGGGAATATGCTGATGTCTGTAAATACTGAAACGAACCCCGCGCAGGGGCAAACCACCGTAATGAACAAAGAAAGCGTTTACGCTTCTCTGTTTGAAAAAATCAATCTGAGCCCGGCATCAAGCCTTGGCGATATTAATGTCTTTCTGGACGATGCGGCGCTATCAGAGGCCACGGCGGGGGAACGCCTGACCGCGGCGATGCAGGTTTTTATGGACTGCATTCGTCAATCCGGTCAGCAGGTGGAGAAACTCGATAAAACGCTTATTGACCACCACATCGCGGAGCTGGATTTCCGTATAAGCCGTCAACTCGATGCTGTTATGCATCACCCGGAGTTCCAGAAGGTGGAATCTCTGTGGCGCGGCCTGAAGCAACTGGTAGATAACACCGACTATCGCCAGAACGTGAAAACCGAAATCCTCGATGTGTCCAAAGACGATTTACGTCAGGATTTTGAAGATGCGCCAGAGCTGATACAGAGCGGCCTGTACTGGCATACTTACACCGCCGAATACGACACCCCCGGCGGCGAGCCGATAGGCTCGGTAATTTCAGCGTACGAGTTTGACGCCAGCCCGCAGGACATGGCGCTGTTGCGTAATATTTCGAAAGTCTCCGCTGCGGCGCATATGCCATTTATCGGCGCCGTAGGGCCGAAATTTTTCCTCAAGGATTCAATGGAGGAAGTCGCGGCGATTAAAGATATCGGCAACTATTTCGATCGCGCTGAGTACATTAAATGGAAATCGTTCCGCGATACCGATGACTCGCGCTATATCGGTCTGGTCATGCCACGGGTATTGGGCCGTCTGCCGTATGGGCCGGACACGGTTCCGGTGCGCAGCTTTAACTACATTGAGCAGGTAAAAGGGCCGGATCACGAAAAGTATCTGTGGACCAGCGCGTCATTCGCCTTCGCCTCGAACATGGTACGCAGCTTTATTCAAAACGGCTGGTGCGTGCAAATCCGCGGCCCGCAGGCGGGCGGCGCGGTGAAAGATCTTCCCATTCACCTCTATGATCTCGGCACCGGAAATCAGGTGAAAATCCCTTCCGAGGTGATGATCCCGGAAACCCGTGAGTTCGAATTCGCCAATCTGGGCTTCATTCCGCTGTCTTATTATAAGAACCGTGACTACGCCTGCTTCTTCTCGGCTAACTCAACTCAGAAACCCGCGCTGTACGACACCGCGGATGCGACAGCCAATAGCCGTATCAACGCCCGCCTGCCGTACATCTTCCTGCTGTCGCGCATCGCCCACTACCTGAAACTGATCCAACGCGAGAACATCGGCACCACCAAAGATCGTCGCCTGCTTGAGCTGGAGCTCAATACCTGGGTTCGTGGCCTGGTTACGGAAATGACCGATCCGGGTGACGAACTGCAGGCCTCACATCCGTTGCGTGATGCGAAAGTGGTAGTGGAAGATATCGAGGATAATCCAGGCTTCTTCCGCGTCAAGCTGTACGCGGTGCCGCACTTCCAGGTGGAAGGCATGGACGTCAATTTGTCTCTGGTTAGCCAGATGCCGAAGGCGAAAGGGTAACACGCCTGTCACTATCCAGGTCGTCTGGCTCGACAGGCTACAGCCTGTCTGGCGACAGACAACACACCCGCGCCATCTCAGGATGATGGCGTGTTAAAAAATGAAATGGAGTAATTAACATGGCAATACCAGTCTATTTGTGGTTGAAAGACGACGGCGGGGCGGACATTAAAGGTTCCGTGGATGTGAAGGATCGTGAAGGCAGCATCGAAGTGGTGGCGCAGGAGCATAACCTGTACATCCCGACCGACAACAACACCGGAAAGCTAACCGGCACGCGTATCCACACGCCGTTTCTGTTTACTAAGGAAATCGACTCCTCAAGCCCCTATCTCTACAAGGCGGTGACCACCGGCCAGACGCTGAAGTCTGCTGAGTTCAAGTGGTACAAAATCAATGATGCTGGTCAGGAAGTGGAATACTTCAACACCAAACTGGAAAACGTGAAAGTGGTGAAGGTCAATCCGCTGATGCACGACATCAAGAACCCAGCCTACGAGAAGCACAGCCATCTTGAGCAGATTGAACTGCGCTACGAAAAAATCACCTGGACCTATAAAGACGGCAACATCATTCATTCCGATTCATGGAATGAACGAACGACAGCCTGACGCCCGAAGCAGGCGGTTCGCCGTCTGCTTTTTTGCTAAGCGCCTGTGACCGCTGGCTTTTAGCAAAAAACAATCAGCCTGCCCGACCTTGCGCGCTTTGGTCTCCTGCATCACGGGAAACGGCGATGGGCGGTAGCGTGTCCGGAATCGACAAAGAGAGAGCCTCATGGAAAACCCAGCCATCCTGTTACGCCGTTTAAACTCTTACTGCGCCCGCGCCCTGGAAGGCGCCGCTTCGCTGTGTCAGGCCCGCGCGCATGCGCAAATCCTTCCAGAACACTGGCTGCTAAAACTACTGGAGCAGGGCGAGGGAGACCTGACCGTTTTAGCGCGGCGTTATGAGTGGGATATGGACGCTATCTGGCAGGATCTGCTCTCTTTTCTGGAAACGCTTCCACGTTCGGTACACAGCCGGCCGCAGCTGTCCGGCAGCATCCAGAGCCTGATGCAGGAGGCGTGGTTAAGGGCTTCACTGGCGGGGGAGACCTCTCTACGCAGTGTTCATCTACTGATGGCGTTAGTCAGCAACCCAACGCGGGTGCGCTGTGACAGTCTGTGGCCGCTGTTAACGTTGGGACAAGCGCAGCTTGAACACCTGCGACCATTATTAGATATGCAGTCTGATGAGCGCCCGGAATTACAGCCAGATGAGCCTGGCCACGCTGGCGATGTGGAGTTTGTCGGCCGCCCCGTGGAATCGGCTGTGAAGTCCGCTGAGATGACCCCTGCGTTACAGAACGCGCTGGATAAATTTACTCTTGATATCACTGCGCGTGCCCGTGAAGGCAAAATCGACCCGGTCTATGGTCGCGATAACGAAATCCGTCAAATGGTGGATATCCTGTCGCGCAGGAGAAAAAACAACCCAATCCTGGTTGGCGAACCCGGTGTCGGCAAAACCGCGCTGGTCGAAGGGCTGGCGTTGCGTATCGTGGAGGGCAATGTGCCGGACAGTCTGAAGCCGGTTTCATTGCGTACGTTGGATCTCGGCTTACTGCAGGCCGGCGCAGGCGTCAAAGGGGAATTCGAACAGCGGCTTAAGAACATTATCGAAGCGGTACAGCAGTCGCCTGTCCCGGTGCTGCTGTTTATCGATGAAGCTCATACTATCATCGGCGCAGGCAACCAGGCCGGTGGCGCGGATGCCGCTAATTTGCTCAAACCGGCCCTGGCGCGCGGCGAACTGCGAACTATCGCCGCCACGACCTGGAGTGAGTATAAGCAGTACTTCGAGCGTGATGCCGCGCTGGAGCGCCGCTTCCAGATGGTCAAAGTCGACGAACCGGACGATGACACCGCCTGTCTGATGCTGCGCGGGCTGAAATCTCGCTATGCTCATCATCACGGGGTACATATCACCGATGAAGCCATTCGCGCCGCCGTGACACTTTCCCGACGCTATCTCACCGGTCGCCAGTTGCCAGATAAAGCGGTGGACCTACTGGATACCGCATCGGCCCGCATTCGCATGGGAATCGATACGGTGCCGGAATTGTTGACGCGTATGAAAGCGCAAATCACGGCGCTGGAAATGGAAAAACAGGCGCTACTGGAAGATGCCATGGTCGGTAGCGGTAGCGACGAAGCGCGGCTGGCGGCAATTGAGCTGGAAGAATCGCGTATTATTTTACAGCTTGATGACCTGGAAACGCAGTACGGCCTGGAACTTAAGCTGACCGAGCAACTGCTGAGCTGCCGAGCCGATCCTTCCCGCCGCAAGGAGATCGGTGAATTACAGAGCCAACTTGCCAGCGTCCAGAATAACCATCCGCTGCTGGGGCTGGATGTCGATTTACGTACCGTAGCAACGGTGATTGCCGACTGGACCGGGGTACCGCTCTCTTCATTGCTGAAGGACGAGCAGACGGAACTGCTGAGTCTCGAATTTCATTTGGATAAACGAGTGGTGGGGCAGGATATGGCGCTAAACGCCATTGCCCAGAGACTGCGGGCGACCAAAACCGGGCTTGCACCGGATAACGGCCCGCAGGGCGTATTTCTGCTTGTCGGTCCGAGCGGTACTGGAAAAACGGAAACCGCGCTGGCGCTGGCTGATGAACTGTTCGGTGGTGAAAGATCGCTGATTACCATCAATCTTTCCGAATATCAGGAGCCGCATACGGTGTCCCAACTGAAAGGATCGCCTCCCGGTTATGTCGGCTACGGTCAGGGGGGGATTCTCACCGAAGCGGTACGCAAACGTCCGTACAGCGTGGTCCTGCTTGATGAAGTGGAAAAAGCGCATCGCGATGTGATGAATTTATTCTACCAGGTGTTCGACCGTGGCTTTATGCGCGATGGCGAAGGACGCGAAATCGACTTCCGTAATACGGTGATCCTGATGACCTCAAACCTCGGCAGCGATCGGCTGATGCAGATGCTGAAGGAACATCCGGAAGCGACAGAATCCGATTTACATGACCTGTTGCGGCCGGTGCTGCGAGAACATTTTCAACCAGCGCTGCTCGCGCGTTTCCAGACCATTATTTACCGGCCGCTCAGCCAGCCGGCGATGCGCAAAATTGTCAACATGAAACTCAACCAGGTCAGCCAGCGTTTGTATCGTCATTACGGTATGACAACCGATATTGCCGAAGGCCTGTACGATGCGTTGACGGACGCCTGCCTGCTGCCGGATACCGGCGCGCGTAACATTGACAGCCTGCTTAATCAACAAATTCTACCAGTGCTGAGTCAGCAACTGTTGAGCCATCTGGCGGCAGGGCTGAAGCCGCAGAGCCTTTCTCTGGATGTCGATGAAGAAGGCGGCGTGGTCATGGAATTTAGCCACTCCTGATGAGGATATCTTAGCGTCAACGCCATCCCGGTACAGGATGGCGCGGGCGATGGGCAAGCAGAACACTATCTGCAGGGCATTGCGGTCTTATGGAGAAAAAATATGACCTGGATGAGTTCGTTGGGCCGTGAGCGCAACACAACCGCAGGAGCATAACCTGCATGGTTGGGAATATGAATTTAATCTCAAGCAAAGCTACCCAAAACGCGAACAGATAAACCAGTATCGCGAGAGCGACCTGGCGTTTATTCAGCGCCTGCTGGCTGAAGTCGGCATATTCTATTATTTCACCCTGCAGGAAGAGGCGCAGAGCGAAGTGGTGAATTTCGCCGATGCGCAGCGCGCGTTGATATTTGGTAAGACACTCCCCGTCAACAGCCCGTCGGGAATGAGCGACAGCGGGGCGGAGTCCGTATGGGGCTGCGAGGCGGAGAGTGAACAGCGCAGGGAGGATCTTTATTAATGGCATCAGTTCATACATTGATTAGTGCGAGCCAGGTAGCGCCGGAAGCGCTGGCCGCACAGACCCAGCAGCGTTTGCTGCTGTGGGAAAACTGGCTGCAGCCGGTCACGGCCGAGCAACCAACGGGCGATGATCCCGGCTATGACGATGATTTCCAGTTGATGCGCGAAGAAGTGAATAAGCTATCCGGCGCCAATACCGATCTGATTTGTCAGCTTGCGGAAAAGCTGCTGACCACCGTCACTCAGGATATCCGCGTCGCCTCATACTACGCCTGGGCCCGCCTGCACCGCGATGGCGAAGCGGGTCTGGCTGATGGGCTGGAATTACTGGCTGGATTAATGCAGCGTTTTGGCGTGAGTCTACACCCGCAGCGGGATCGCAGCAGGAGAGCTGCCCTTGACTGGCTGGCGAGCCAGCGCATGCTCGACAGCCTGTCGTTATACCCGGAGGTATGCAACAGCGATGCGCTACGTATCACCGGCGCGTTGCTGATCATGGAGCAGACGCAAGAAGGGGCGGTCCCCGGCGCGTTGTGCGCCGCCCTCGAAACCCGGTTAATGAAATCCGGCGGGCCAGAAGCTGTGGTCCCGCAGAATATCAGCGATGCGCCGCTAGCGGCGGTGGGGGGCAGCGCGCCAGTGCTCAGCGGTATCACCTCTGGTCAGGAGCTGCTGACGCAGGCGCGGGTGCTGGCAAAGTATCTCAGCGACCAGCCGGATGGCTGGCTCTCTGCCCATCACCTGATAAAGAGCATTCGCCATGATACGCTGCATCAGTTGCCGCCGTTACTGGCGGGCGGCAGAACTCGTATTGATCCGCCAAAACCGGACCAGCGGGCGCTGCTGAAAAGGCTGTATCTCCAACAGAGCTGGATGGAATTACTCGAGCAGGCCAGCGAGATGTTTTCCCGCGGCGCAAACCATCTGTGGCTGGATCTGCAGTGGTATGTTCACCAGGCGCTGTTGAAATCCGGGCGCGACGCGCAGGCCGCTATTATTCAGCATGATCTGCAAGGACTGCTGGCACGTTTGATCGGCCTGGAAGGGTTGGCGTTTAACGATGGTACGCCGTTTGCCGATGAGGTGACGCTGAACTGGATACAGCAACAGGTGCTGGATAATGCAACCATCTG
The DNA here is from genome assembly GCF_040064495.1 of Klebsiella sp. CN_Kp097. Lineage (NCBI taxonomy): Bacteria > Pseudomonadati > Pseudomonadota > Gammaproteobacteria > Enterobacterales > Enterobacteriaceae > Klebsiella > Klebsiella sp. CN_Kp097. Next base: position 219,403 of record NZ_JBEAIL010000007.1, read on the forward strand.
GCTGGACGACACCGCTTCCCGCGCCGTCACCGCTTCCGGCGACGACAACATCCTTCAGTTAGAGCCGGAGGCGCTGGCTCTGGTCGACAGCGATGGCGCTGAGGCGGCGCTGACCTGGCTGCAACATCGTCCGGGTATCACCACCCCCAGAAGCCGCTGGTTACTGCGATTATTGATGGCGCGGATTGCCGAGCAGAGCGGGAAAAACGAACTGGCGCAACATCTGCTGGCGGAACTGGACGTGCTGGCAGCCACGCTGTCACTGGCGCAATGGGAACCGGAACTACTGTTTGAAGTCCGAGCGCGTCATCTGCGGCTGTTGCGCGGTAAGGCCGGACGCAGCGAAACGGAAAGAGCTCGTCTGCAGTCGCAGATGGACCGTTTGCTGGCGGACCTGATTGCTATTGACCCCGCCCGCGCGGCGGTGCTGTGCGTTTAAACGCCTGATGATCGTCATGGACGAGTAACGGATAGCATACGATCGATGATTTAACCTTGCGCTATTTCGATGCTGGATCTCGACAAAGCCGGTACGCCGGATCCCTACGTAGAGCGTCTGTTTGAAGGGGTTGCTTTTTCCATGGAGCGCTTGCGGGAAAAGATTGATGACGACCTGCCTGAGCTTACCGAAGGGCTGGTTAGCATGCTGTGGCCGCACTATCTGCGCACCATTCCGTGGCTATCGGTGGTGGCGCTGACGCCGGAACTACCGACGATGAAGATGGCGGAAACGGTGCCTGCCGGGCTGGAGATATATTCCCGCCCGCTGGGGCCGAAAAATACCGTCTGCTGCGCCGCCTGCGCAGAGCGTGGGGCTATGACTTTGCCCACACCGGCATCGTGGCGCAGCTGGGTTCGCCGCAGATGCTGGATTTTTACGATAATAGCGTCCTGCCGGGCCTGCGAGTAAAACAATTATTGAACTTAATATCGGCGAAATAATTAATACACGCACGAACGGATATGAAATAACTGCTGAGAATATTTATCGTGGCCAATATTCATTGACCGCTACAAATATCATCATCAGTTATATATAGAGGTTCATCTATTAGCATAAATACAAGCATTTAATTACGCCATTTATTAATAAGTCATCACTTTGTATTTGTAAGGACACATCAATGATAAAGCATATCCGTATTTTGCCCGGCGGGCTGGCGGTGCTGGCCGCCGTTTTTCTCTGCCTGCTGACGGCCTGTCGCGATCACAGTCGCGACGGGATGAGCGGCGCTGATATAAATGTCTATAACCACGGTCCAGACGCCATTGTTTCTATGCAGGTTGACGGCTACGGCGGGCCAAGGGCGAATCCCTACGGCGGCGGCGGCGGCTTCTGCTGCGTGATGGTGCCCAACGACTGGCGACCGGGCCTGACGGCAAAAATCACCTGGACTTCCGACCCTAACTCCTGGATGAAATCGAGTGAGATGCCGGACGATTATGAAACTCACTATCAGAAACATGGGCCGATTACTGTCCCTATCGAACATTGGGAGAAGGGGCAGGCCTGTGGCTTTGATGTGCATATTTTCCCCTGCGATAAAGTGCGGATAGTGCGTTCCTGCATCCCGCCTGGGCAGCCGGGCTACCCGGTACCCCAGTCTCCTCCTGACTGGGAGCAACGAGCGGATAAGATCATTTTCAAACATATCAAGGAGGAGATCGTATGTCCGACACCGCAGAGTCCACGCTGAATGCCCTGAAGGCGCTTATTGCCGCCTTTCAGACCGGCGCCACCCCGGTCGCGGTCAAAACCTCCACCGCGGAAGCGGCCAGCTTACCGCCGAAGTTTCCCGGGCCGGATGATGAAAAGGAGAAAACGCCGGCGGATAACTCCACGCAGCAGAAAGCCGAATACAACGAGCGCGGCCGCCTGCCGGCGAGCAGAACGCAGACCGAAGGCAACTATGCCAGGCAGTATCTGGAGGGTTATGTCGGGGAGTCCGATCATCAATCGGACAAAAAAACGGAGCCGGGCTGTCCCGCCAGCCTGCATATCAGCCTGTTCTTTGACGGTACCTGCTGTAATGAAAAGGGGGCCGATGAGGTGTATGGCTCGCGTAACCCGCCGCTGACTAATATCGGCCGCCTCTATCATGCAGCCAACTGGAAAGATCAGAAGGAAGCAGCGGAGAGTGACGGTTACTTCAGCTACTACTTTCCCGGCTGTGGCGCGCGCTTTCCGGAGATTGGCGAGAACGAATACTCGCTGGACGGCGAGCTGTTTGCCAACGGCGGTGAGGACCGTATCAACCAGGCGCTGCTTAAAACCTACAGCAGCATTTGTTATGCGGTGAGAAAGGAAAGGATCGAGGACAGCGAGCTGGATACCTTTCGGCCACAGATGGCCACCGTCTGGCCCTTCTCGCGGCTGACCCAGAAGTTCAACCGTAAAAGCGCGCTGGATGAGTTCTGCAACAACCATCTGGGGTGCGTGGTCAACCAGTGGCCACGGCAGCCGACGCGGCTGCATATCCAGCGCTCGCAGCGGCGCATCGCCAAAATCAAGCTGTTCGTCTACGGCTACTGCCGGGGGGCCGCCACCGCTCGCGCCTTCGCCCGCGGGCTGGAGTCGCTGCTTGATGACGCTAAAATGCCGCTCGATGCGACAAATATGCTGCCGGCGGGGACCGGGGTGCCAGGCGGCCCGACCCTGCTGGGCATCCCCATCAGTATCGAGTTTATGGGGCTGCTGGATACGGTCTCCGCGGTTGGCGTGCCGCATATCCTGCCGTCGGCCACCGGGCATCTGGGCTGGGCGGCCAACAACCTGCGGCTGCCGACCACCAAAGGCTTCTTAAAAAGCTGCTACCACTTTGTCGCCGGCCACGAGCAGCACGGCGACCTGCCGCTGGACTCCATTCGCGGTCCGGACGGTAAATACCCGGCGGGAGCGGTGGAGGTGGTCTATCCCGGGATGCATGCCGATGTTGGCGGCGACTGTAAACCCACGGAACTCGGCAAAGTGCAGACCGATGCCGCCAGCCTGCTGTCAAAGATTGTGCTGCACGATATGTATGCCGCCGCCTTCGATGCCGGGGCGCCGCTGAGCGTACCTGAGGAAGTATTGCCCGGCGGCGCCAAAGGCAAAAAGTATCGGGTAATGACCAATGATGTATTAAAACAATTCAAAATCTCCGCCCAGGCGATCGCCCTGTTTAACGCCTGGCAGCAGGCCGGGGCGCAGCAGGCGGGGGCGAAGACCGAAACGCCGGCCGTCAACGAGGCGGAGGTGGTGGCCATCGCCGTGGCCCAGGGCCGGGATCCGGTCGCCGCGCTGAAGGCGGCTCACGACAAGGCGGATGGCGATAAGGCGAAAGCCGCGGCCACCGCCGCGAAGCCGCCGGAGAACGGCCCGCTGGGCAAGCTGCCGGATCCGGTGTATGTGCCGCTGAAGGCCAAAGCGCTGGAGGTGATGCTGGCGGACCAGCTGAGCTGGATCACCGCCTGGCGCACCGAGCGCTTTGCCAGCCCGCAATACGCCGATAAGTATTATCAGCGCAAGCCTTTCTATCAGCAGGCGCTGAATGAATCGTCCGGCGCGCTGCCGTCGGCGGCGGCGCCCGCGGAAAACGAAGGGCCGCGTGAAGTGCCGTTTATCGATAAGGATCGGCTGGATCGCGCGGCGTGGGGCTATGACTTTGCCCATACCGGTATCGTGGCGCTGCTGGCTCAGGTGCTGCTGGATGTGATCCCCACCACGCAGACCAACCAGCTTGGCGGTCCGCTGGTGGCGGCGCAGGAGTCAGAATATATCCAGATCAAGAAAAGCGGCGATGCCCGGCGGGCGGCGCTGATGGGCTCGCCGACGATGCTGGATTTTTACGATAACTACGTGCATGACACGCTGGCCAAATATAATCACGACCCGCTGCACTCCTCGTTTTCACACGGCTATTTTGCGTCGCGGACGATTTACGATAACGATGACGATACGTGGGATTCGGTGAAACAATTTGGTCAGCGGGTAAAAGCGATTATAGATATTAATGTTGGCGATATATTAGTGCAGGCGCGAACGGATATGAAAGATCTGAATACGGTATCGGGCGTGTTGGGTAAAATATATCGCGATATAAAAAGCGAGGCTTTTAAAATACTGCTTCCCTGACACTTTAATTACCATATTACTATGGACGGCGTCGTAAAAATAAAAATCTGTAATTACGTCATCTCTTAATAATTCATTACTTTATTTTATTTTTGTAAGGATACATCAATGATAAAGCATACCCGCATTTTGCCCACAGGGCTGGCGGTACTGGTCGCCGTTTTTCTCTGTCTATTGACGGCCTGCCGCGATCACAGTCATGACGGCATGAGCGGCGCTGATATAGCCGTATTAAACCACGGACCTGATGCCATCGTTTCGGTGCAGGTTGATGGCTACGGAGGGCCCAGGGCGAATCCCTACGGTGGCGGTGGCGGATTCTGCTGCGTGATGGTGCCTGATGTCTGGCGCCCGGGACTGACGGCAAAAATCACCTGGACCTCCGATCCTAATGCCTGGATGAAATCGAGTGAGATGCCCGATGATTATGAGACTCACTATCAGAAACATGGGCCGATTACTGTCCCCATTGAACGCTGGGAGAAGGGGCAGGCCTGCGGTTTTGATGTGCATATTTTCCCCTGCGATAAGGTGCGGATAGTCCGTTCCTGCTACGGTCGCGCAGATCCGAAATACCCGATACATCCTCATCCTGATGAGGATAAAAAAGCAGATAACGTTATTTTCAAACATATCAAGGAGGAGATCGTATGTCCGACACCGCAGACTCCACGCTGAATGCCCTGGCTGGGCGCCCATTTGGATGTACGGCTACAGCTGTATGTGGCCCGCCATTTATTACCGGCTGCGCAACGCTCTTGCCAACCCAAAAACGCGGCGCGGTTAGGGCGGACCGCGGTACTGCGCCCGCTTAACGCGCAATACCCTGCTACTGACATTATCACCATTCATCTGGGGCGTTATCAGCGCGTCCGAAAAATATTCACCGAAGGGAGAACGATGAAGATGGCAACTATCGCTGGTAAAAATTGCGCCACATTGCTGCCCATCACTCTCACTGCAGCCTTAACCGGCTGCGGCCTGACGCAGAGCGTAAAAGATGGAGCCGTCTCAGTGACCTACGCTATTTTTTATAAACAGATCAAAACGCTGCATTTGGATATTCGGGCCCGGGAAGGGGTGAACCACAATGCGCAAGGGGCGTCATTGGCAACCGTAGTGCGAATTTACCAACTCAAAGAGCGCAAAGCGTTTGACGCCAGCGATTATCCCTCGCTATTTGCTGACGATAGCCGGGCAATACCAAGCGATTGGCTGGCCCAAAAAGATATCCGTCTACGCCCGGGGGAATCCGTGGCGCTGGATATGCCGCTGGAGACGGCGGCGCAATACGTCGCGGTGGCGGGGATGTTTATCGCGCCGGATCGGGTCAAGGACAGCTGGCGGTTAGTGTTGACCCGCGACGACCTCGACCCCGACAAGCCGCATATTATCGAAGCCGGTCACAACCGGCTGACGCTGCAACCGTTAAAAGGTAACTAAAATGCCACGCCCCTCACTTTACGACACCCTGTTTGGTAATTTCTCCGGCGGTCTCGATCTGCATCAGATCGGTGAAGAAAATCAGGTCATTTTATCGGTGCTTGATAATATGCAGCGTATCCTCAACTGCCGGGCGGGTACGCTGGCGCATCTTCCGGATTACGGTCTGCCGGATATGACAAAAATTCTCCAGGGGATGCCGGGTAGCGCGCACCAGTTAATGACCACGCTGTCCGCGGTACTGCTCAAATACGAACCGCGGCTGAAGAGCCTCCGTGTGGAGATGCTCGAACAGACACAGCCGGGCGAACTGCGTTATGCCATCGACGCGGAACTGAAGGAAATTGGTCTGGTACGCTATGGCACGGAATTTATGCCTGAAGGCAGGGTTCTCCTTCGCCATCTGAAACAGCAACAGTATCTGAATGCCCGCACCGCTATTTAGCCCTCACTCTGGTTACTCCTATGACAACTTATCCTAAGCGTCACCTGACTACCGGCGGCGATCCGCGCACGCTGGCAGACTACGCAAAGCTGCGTGAAGAAATGCATAAACTCAGCCACCCGGCGCGCCCCGACGTTGACTGGCTGTACGCAGAACGGCTTTGTCTGTCGCTGTTTGACCGTAACGGCGTAGAGCTGCAGACTGCGGCCTGGTATACGCTTGCCCGTACGCAGTTAACCGGTTTATCCGGGCTGAATGAAGGCCTGGCTATCCTGGAAACGCTGATTACCCGTCAGTGGGGGAGCCTTTGGCCACAGCCGGTACACGCGCGGATGGAAATCCTCAGCGGTTTGGGTAAACGGCTACAGCAAGCGCTGCGTACGCTGACGCTGACCTATGCCGATCTTAGTTTGATTTATGAGGCGGAAGCGCATCTGAAAGCGCTGGATGCTGCGCTGCAGCGTCTGGAATTAAAGCATGCCAGTCAGTTTGATGCGTTGCTCAATTTGATGCATAACGCGGCGGTACGGCTGGAGAACAGCGATGGCGTAACTAGCGCTGATACCCTACCGCACGTAGTCGCGATGGAGAATGCTTCCACCCATTTGGATGAGCGGGTTGAGCGAACGAAGTGGATTTATATTGCGCCGCCGGAAACGCTGCCACACGTGCAAGCCGGCAATGAGCGTCAGAATTCTGAAAAACGATGGCGACCTTTTGTGGCCGGTATGCTGACGATGCTGGCGCTGGCCGCAGCGGCGGGATGGGGGTGGCAGGCGATGGCTAAACCAGAGCCGGAACAGCGGCAATTCGCTCTCAGTCTGGCGCCATTGCCGACTGTACTTTCGCCAGATCAGTTACGCTCCTTTTCTCTGCACGCACCGTCAGCAGACAGTGGGATAAAGCAGACCCGGCAGCAGCTTACACATCTGGCTCAACTCAAGCCGAATTGGGCCATCGACTATAGCGAGCAACTGGTACAACAGGCACAAGTGCTATGGCCGGAGCAGGCGAAAGCATTGTCCTCGCAGTGGCGGCAGCAGATCATAGCCGCCGCGCTGCCGGCGGAAAATCTCACCGGGTGGTATCAGGGAATGCAGCAACTGCAGCAATTAACTCAGCGTCTGGATGCCCTTGATGAACAGAAGGGCAAATACATGACGGTTAGTGAACTGAAATCCGCGGTGTTCGCCATTACTCAGTCTTTTAATCGAACCGTCCCGGCTGAAGAACAGTTACGCCAACTGTCAGCGATGACAGAAGGACAAATCAGCCGTGCCGCGCAGCAAAAACAGACGGAACAGCACCTGCAACAACTGATAGTCTCTTATGCGCTACTGAAAAGTAAAACGCCGGAATAGCTTCGCGCAAGGCGTAAGGGCTGAGGCATCTCGTAGCGTAGCGACGCCAGCCCTGGCAAAGGTGCTTACCGCTGCAGCACCTCGGCAAATTTAGCAAGCCACTGCGGATGGGCGGGCCAGGCGGGGGCGGTGACCAGATTGCCGTCAACGTGCGCCTGGTCGATGCCAATATCCGCATAATGCCCGCCGCTGAGTCGCACTTCGGGAGCGCAAGCCGGGTAAGCGCTACAGGTACGGCCTTTAAGAATACCCGCGGCGGCCAGAAGCTGCGGGCCATGGCAAACGGCAGCAATCGGTTTATGCGCGGCGTCGAAAGCCTGTACCAGCTTAATTACCTGCTCATTCAGGCGCAGATATTCGGGGGCGCGGCCGCCGGGGATCAACAGGGCGTCGTAGTCCTGTTCTCTGGCGCTGGCAAAATCGGCGTTCAGCACGAAGCGGTGACCGGGTTTTTCGCTGTAGGTCTGAGCGCCGTCAAAATCATGAATCGCCGTCATAATATAATCGCCTTTGCTCTTATCCGGACAGACGGCATCAACCTGATGGCCGATCATCTGTAATGCCTGAAACGGTACCATGGTCTCGTAATCTTCAGCGTAATCACCCACCAGCATTAAAATTTTCTTGCCCATATTCTTGTTCCTCCCACGATAAAGATGAATAAGATATAGACTGCCACAAGAGAGAAAGCGAACCGTGAGGGCGCTCAAAAATGGTTATTGATGACATTTGGCTGCCGGGATTTAACCCGAGGGGAATGCGTTGCCGCAGCCAACGGCCACGGCAACAAGAAGCGGTCAGAGTTAATCCACGTTAGTGAAGTAGTCGCGAGCGACCGCTTCCACACGCTTTGCTTCCAGGCCGGTCTTTTCGCTGATCCCGGCGATAAACGGCTTGAACTGCTCGGTCATCACATGGCCGCCGTCCCAGTGGGCGACGTAGTAACGGCACTGATAGCGATAAAAGTGGAGGGTCTTTTCTCCTAACGTGTAATACATGACATTCTCCTGTCCAGTGTGTCGGGCTGCGTCCGCAGAAGCTAAGGGCGTACCACAATAATCAGGTATTTGATTATATCCTGCTCCCAAATGTGGGAAATTTCCAGCAGCCAATTGGCGATCGAGAGAGATTTTCCTGGGGAGAGTTTTCAGCAGAAGAGAATATGTAGCGGCTGAAGAGTACGACAGCCGCCAGGGAGAGCTTACTGAAGCCCGGCCAGTTCGTTGGCGGTTAACGCCAGCTTCTGCACGCTGCCGCTTTCTGACGAGGCAACGGCAGCTTCCAGCACCGCCATCACTGCCAGCGCCTGTAGCGGAGGCACCGGGTTGGCAATTTTGCCCAGCAGGGCATCGCGAACCTGAATATAGTACTGGCGCTGATCGCCTTTCGGCGTGGCGAGCGTGTGCGCCTGCAGGCTGGCGTCGAACAACGTCATGCTGTCGTCATCCTGGCCCCAGCTTTCACTCCCTGGGATGACGCCTGCCAGCAGTTGGCTCTCCTGCTGGTCTGCTTTCAGTTTCACGACGCTGCCGCTATCTCCGTGGACCGTGAAACGCGAGACGCCGCCGGCCACCAGCATGCTACAGTGCAAAATCACTTTGTGCTGTGGATAGTTCAGTACCACATGTGCCCAGTCGTTAATCTCCGCGCCCTGGCGCAGGGTGGCAATATTGCCCTGTACAGTTTGCGGCAGGCCGAAAAGTTGCAGCGTCTGGTCGATCAGGTGCGGGCCAATATCAAACCACAGGCCACTACCTGGTACATTCTGCTCGCGCCAGCGGACGCGAACCTGCGGGCGGAAGCGGTCGATATGCGACTCGAAATGCTTAACCTTGCCGATCAGCCCCTGCTCGATGGCCTGCTTAATGCCGAGATAATCGCTATCCCAACGGCGGTTATGGAAGACAGAAAGCAACCGTTGCTTTTCTTCCGCCAGCGCGATCAGCTCGCGCGCTTCCTGCATATCGAGAGTAAAAGGTTTATCTACCACTACGTGCTTACCGGCATTGAGCGCCAGGCGAGCCAGCGGGGCGTGGGTGGCGTTTGGCGAAGCGAGTACCACCAGATCGACGTCCGGATGCTGAATGGCCTCTTCCGGCGAAGCGATGACCGCGACATCCGGCAGATCCTGCTTCACTTTAGCTTCGTCGCGGGAGGCGACGACGGCAAGCTTTAACCCTTCGACCGAATTAATGAGCGGCGCGTGAAACGTTTTGCCGACAAATCCGTAGCCGATCAGCGCAATATTAATGTGCTTACCTGCGCCGTTGATAACTTTATGCATGACTTTCTCCACGTTATTCAGCGTCAGCAATGCTGACCTGCATTGAATTGTCTTCGCCAAGCGCGTGCCACGGCTTGTCGAGGAATATACGATCGATGTGTTTCAGTTCGGCGACCAGGTAAGGCTCGCAGCGATTAAGTTTCAGATGATCAGCCACCAGCCAGTGCTCGACGCTGGCAGCCAGCATGGCGCGTTTCACTTCAGCATCCGCTTCCTGGCTGGCGCTAAGCCCTTGCCGCGCATGGATCGCGCAGGCGCCGAGAATGGCGATATCCGCGCGGTAACGAGAAAGCAGCGCCAGCGTGGCGCTACCGGCAAACAGCCGCTGCCGCATATCCCATTTCCCGCCAAGTAAAACCAACTCGATATCGGGCCGTTCGCTAAATAGTTGGGCAATATCCAGCGAAGGGGTGATGACCGTCAGCGGTCCTTTTAGATGAGCGGCGACGGCCAGTACCGTGCTGCCGGCGTCTAAAAATAGCGTTGCTCCCGGTGGGACCTCACGGGCGACCAGCGCGCCAAGGCGTTGTTTAGTCTCCGGCAGCAGCGCGTTGCGCCCCTGGCGATTCATGGCCGGAAGATCGAGGGCGATAGCGCCGCCATGGTTTTTCTGCACCAGTCCGCGTTTTTCCAGGTCACTTAGATCGCGGCGAACGGTATCGGGTGAGACCTGCAATCGTTCAACCAGTTCGCTGATGCTAATTTGACCGTTTTCGCTCAGTAGTTCGAGCAAAAACTGTTGTCGGGCGGTTTTATGCATAATTGCTGTTCCTGCAAAATACTGCAACAACCTGCATAATACAGCATGATGTGAGAATGTGAATCGCAAAAAACAGCAAAAAATGCGTTGCCAGTTAAAAGGGGAGATGGAGCATCGCTTTTTGGGAAGGGGGACCGGCTCAGCGCAGCCTGTAGAGCGTTAAACCGGTCTATTCAAGGTAATCCGCTCAGCGCATTACCCAGTGCTGATTACCGACTTGTTCGTAGCGACGGGTCGGCGGCTGCCAGTCTTTATCGCGAAACGGCGACGGCAGTTCATCGTTATTGGCTTCACGCAACAGATGGCGACGAGACGGATCGGTCTTTGGGATCGCCGCAATCAGCTTTTGCGTATACGGGTGCTGCGGATTGGCGAAAATGGCCTGCCGCGGGCCAATTTCGACGATTTCACCGAGATACATCACCGCCACCCGGTGGCTGATCCGTTCAATCACCGCCATATCATGCGAGATGAACAGAAAGGCGATTTTCATCGTTCGTTGCAGTTCGATAATCAGGTTGACCACCTGCGCCTTGACCGACACATCCAGCGCCGACACCGACTCGTCGGCGATAATCACCTTGGGGTTCATCGCCAGCGCGCGGGCAATGCAGATGCGCTGGCGCTGACCACCGGAAAATTCATGCGGATAGCGGTTAAGTACCGCGACGTTGAGCCCCACTTTTTCAATTAATTCATGGGCGCGCGCCAGCGCCTGCTGGCGGGTGGCAAGGCCATTTTCCAGCAGCGGTTCAATCAGCGTTTCCTGGATTTTCAGCCGCGGATTCAGACTGGCGAACGGATCCTGAAATATCATCTGGATATCCTGACGCATCCGCTTTTGCTGCTGGCGCCCGGCTTGCAGGACGTCATAGCCATTAAGGCGAACATGGCCGGATTGCGCCTGGACCAGGCGAATGAGACTGCGACCGGTGGTCGATTTACCGCAGCCTGATTCGCCCACCAGCGATAGCGTTTCGCCGGGCCATAAATCAAAGCTGACGTTTTCTACGGCGTGGATATGCCCGGCTAACTGATTGAAAAAGCCTTTTTTGACGGGAAAACGGGTGACCAGGTTTTTGACCGACAGCACAGGTTCGTTGCTGGTCAGACTGAGATCCGCTTCTGGCGGATAACGATGAATTTCTCCGGTTTGCAGGTTCACCGATGGAAATTTACAAGGGGTCGAGCTTACATCCATTTCACCTGCCGCAGGTACCGAGGCCAGCAGCGCGCGGGTATAGGGCTGTTGAGGTGCGGCGAATAGCGTCGTTGTGCGCTCGCATTCGATGGCGTCGCCGCGGAACATCACCAGCGTATCGTCGGCGGTTTCCGCGACTACGCCCATATCATGGGTAATAAACAGCACTGCGGTATTGTTTTCTGCCTGCAGAGTTTTAATCAGATCGAGGATTTGCCCCTGGATAGTGACGTCCAGCGCGGTAGTAGGTTCATCGGCGATCAGCAGTTTAGGCTTCAGGGCCAGCGCCATCGCGATCATCGCGCGCTGGCGCATACCGCCGGAAAACTGATGCGGATATTCATCGAAACGCTGTGCGGCATGCGGAATGCGGACTTTTTCCAGCAGGGCGATGGCCTCCTGTTTCGCCTGGCGCACCGATAACCTCTGATGGCGGATAAAAACTTCCGCTATCTGATTGCCGATGGTAAATGCCGGATTAAGACTGGTCATCGGCTCCTGAAAAATCATCGCTACCTCGGCGCCGCGTACACGACGCATCTCCTCTTCAGGAAGCTCGAGCAGGGATTGGCCGCCGAGCAACACCTGTCCCTCGGTACGGCTATGGCGGGCAGAAAGCAGGCGCATGATGGCCATCGCCGTCACGCTTTTGCCTGAGCCCGATTCGCCGACAATCGCCAGCGTCTTACCTGGATAAAGGCTAAAACTGATATTACGCACCACTTTCTGCCAGCTATCGCCGTGGCGGAATGAGATGCTCAGATTGTTGACGGCCAGCACTGGCGCAGGCGTTTCCCGGTTCATGACTCAGGACTCCGTGGCAAAGGGCGCGCGGGCGGAAACCCGCACCTGTGGAGTGAATTCGAGGTCACGCGTAAACGGCCAGGTCGGGGTCAGCATTCGCCGGCGGGCCACCCGTTCAATATCCTGATCGACGACCCCTTCCGAGAGCGCCATCAGGTTCGGATTGGCCAGCGGCGCCAGTTCCGGCGATAAATAGCCGGATTTGACCACCAGAATTTTCACCTGCCGCGGGTCGAGTCCTAGCGCGCTAAAGTCGGCAATGTCGTGATACGGACGACGACGGTCGGCCACCACCACGGTAATACCGCCGGTCTGCAAAATCGCCTGATTGGCCGGGCGCTGCGGGCTTGCCGCCAGTAGGCCTGTCACGGTAAAACGCGCGCTTGCGCTGACGCCCGCCGGATCGAGGTTAGCGCCGAGTGTTAGCTGTAGTTCCGCGCCAATGCCGGCTTCAAAGGCCGCACGCGTCGCCGGCGCGTCGGTAATGCCGGCAACCAGGGTATTTTGCGCCTGCTGGCGTAGCAGTTCGGCGAGCACATCGCCGCGATCGCCGACGCCGCCGCCGGTTGGATTATCGCCAGAATCCGCCAGGATCACCGGGCCCGTGGCGCTGGCGATAGCCTGAGCGACGCATTCGGTGACGCCGCCCGTCCGGCAGCCGAAAACAAAATCTTCCCGCGCGTCCCAATAGGCCTGCGCCAGTTTTGCGGCCTGTTGCTCCAGTACCGCGCGATCGGTGCCGGTAAAAATGGCCGCGGCGGTGGCGCGCGGTTCATCGGCCCATACGTAGCCGACCATTAATGAGCTATCGAGTACGCCGTCTATCTGGTCGCTGTGCGGCAGCATGGCGTACAGGCTTTTTGCCGGTTCATCTTCTGTACTGGTTCGCTCGCCAGGGAGTAATACCGGGATGGGCGCCCACACGACGCCCGGGCGCACGCCGCTTTGCAGACTATTCACCAGCATACTGACCGAACGGCGCATGGTCTCTTCGATATCGATATGCGGCGCGGTGCGATAGGTTGAGTAGATGTCGATGGCGTCGATGATGCGCTGGGTCACGTTACCGTGTAGATCGTAGCTGACGGCAATCGGGCAGTCATCGCCAACGCAGGCGCGGGCGGCGGCGACCCAGTCTCCTTCGGCATCTTCCATACCTTCAACGAACATTGCGCCGTGCATCGCCAGGTACAGGCCGTCGATCGGCAGTTGCGCCTGTAGACGGCTTAAGAATTCAGCTTTGAACTGTTCATAGGTCTCTCGCGCCACCGGGCCGCCGGGAATCGCCCTGGTGTGCAGCGTCGGCAGAAACGTCGCCGGATAATCACGTAAAAACTGAAAGTGGGGCGCCTCCAGCAGGGCATCGCCCTTGACGGTGCGAAACTCTGCTTCATGAGTCAGTACCGGGTTAAACGTGCTGCATTCAATATGTATTCCACCAACGGCAATGCGCATAGGGACCTCGAAATTAGGCTGGGAAGAGAACGTGAGTCAGCGCGACGCTCGCCGCGGCGAGCGCCCAACTGTCCTGCGTCAGCGGGCGATAGATAAGCGGTGTGTTTCCCGCCATCCCCGGCAGCAGGTTGGTTTCTATAGCTTGTTGCATCACGGTATTCAGTAAACCGTTAAAGCTTTCCGGCTGATGGGCAAGCATGATCGCCGCCGGATCGTGGGTCTGGATCTGATGTGAAATAGCCAACCCTAAGGCGTCACCGGCCCGATGCAAGATCTGGATGGCGGCAGTGTGGCCCTTGCGCGCCATGGCCTCCAGTTCATCCAGTTGGTCGGTGTTGATACCGGCCATGCGCGCCTGTTCAAAGATAGCGGTGAGAGACGCAATGGTGTCGAGACAGCCGCGCTTCCCGCAGCGACAAGGCGTGCCTGCAGGCACAATGGTGCAATGGGCTATTTCGCCTGCGCCGCCGTGGGCGCCGCGCCAGATTCGGTCATAGATGACCGCCGCGCTGCCGATGCCGCTGCCGTGGGAAATCACCACTGCGCTCTCCAGCTTGCGCAGATGACCAAACGTTTTCTCCCAGTTCGCCAGTGCCCGGGTGTCGTTTTCAATAAATACCGGGATCCCGCCGGTCGCGTGACTTAACAATTCAGCTAGCGGCACCTGATGCCAGCCCAGCAGCGCCGACTGTACGCAGACCGCTTGCGCGGCGTCCACAAAGGCAGACAGGGCAAAACCGATGCCGACGAGCCGTTGGTGCTCGATGAGCGTATCCTTTAATAAACTGCGGATTTCACCCGCCAGTTGCTGGATTACGTCGGGGATTTCAAGCTGTGGCGTGAGCAGGCGCTCGGCGATTTTCTCGCCGCTGGCATTCATCAGCACCAACACAAGCTGATTATCGATAAGTGAGATGCCGATGGCGTAAGCAGCGTCCGGCGCCAGGGACAGGGTGACGGAGGGGCGTCCCTGACCGCCGGAAGCGGCCATATCGCTCTCCTGTAGCAGACCATCAGCCAGCATCTCTTTTACCAGCGCACCAATGGCCGCTTTACTCATACCCGTCAGGCGGGCGAGGTCAGCGCGGCTGGCGCCTTCCTCGCTACAGACCAAATGAATCAATTGTTGGTGGAGTTTGTTCAGCATAGTTACTCAGCCATAACGCTTTTTTCTGAACATAATCGCGGGCTGGCGCTTTAGCAATCATTTTATTTTCAAAAATAACTAAAGCATCACATATAAGTTAAATTTATTACCTAATTAAACGTTATTCATGGCTAATATCACATTTATGGGACTCTGTTTTGGGTAAAAAGAAAACCTAATCGCAACATAAAAGCCACAACTGGCGACATAACAGACAGGTAGGGGTTAACGGATGAAGGCAATTATGAATAAATATCGACTTGCCATTCTGGCAGGCTTACTGGCGGCTGGTGGGGCGACGGCGCTGCAGGCGGCAACGCTGAACGTAATGCAAAACGAACCTCCGCGTAGCATGGATCCGGGCGATCAAACCGCGACTTTTACCGATACTGTATTAAAACCAATGTACGAAGGACTGGTAGATTTATCGCCGGATTTCAAGATAGCGCCCGCACTGGCCACTGCCTGGAAGGTGAGCGATGACGGTAAAGTCTGGACGTTTACCCTGCGTAAAAACGTGACTTTTCATGATGGCTCGCCGTTTAATGCCGATGCGGTGGTCGCCAATATCGAACGACATATCGACCCAAAAGGCGGTCTGGCCGCGAGTTCGCGGATGCGCAACGTTATCGCCTCAGTGAATAAGATCGATGATAACAACGTCGAGATTACGCTGAAGAAGGTCTATCCCTCTTTCCTCAATCTGTTGACCGGCGGCTCGGCGAAGATGGTGAGCCCGGCGGCGGCGAAAGCCGGCACCATTGGCCGTAAAGCGGACGGTACCGGTCCATATATGCTGCAGGAGTATAAAACCGGTGAATACGTGCTGGAGAAGAAAAACCCGAAATACTGGGGCGAGAATCACGGCCCGGATGAGATTAAGTGGACCTGGAGCGCGGAGCCGTCGGTGATGAACATGGCGCTGCTTTCCGGCCAGGTCGATGTGATTAACCCGGTACCGCCGCAGTTTGGTCTGCAGTTGAAAAGCAACCCGCAGGTGAAGCTGGAGCAGGGGCAGGGAGCGTCGGTATTCTGGGTAGCGCTCAACGTTGAGCAAAAGCCGCTGAATGATGTCCGCGTTCGTCAGGCGCTGAACCTGGCGACCGACAAAGAAGCGCTGCTGAAGGCGGTGATGTTTGGTTTTGCTTCTGCCGCCAACTCGCCGCTGGCGCCGGTGAACGAAGGATATGATAAAACCCTCAACGACTATCCGTGGGATCTCGATAAAGCGAAAGCGCTATTAAAAGAGGCCGGTTACCCGCAGGGCTTTGAGATGAACATCGCCGTGCAGGGACCGGATGCGCGTACCGCGCAAATCCTGCAGGCGATGTGGGGCAAAGTTGGCGTGAAACTTAATATCCAGCAGATGGAGAGCGGCGTCTGGAGCAAAGCGGCGTTTGCCCCGGCGGCGGAAAAGTTGGCCAACCGTACCGATGCGGTGCTGGCCTCCTGGTCTTCCGGCCTTAATGGTTCGGATTTGCAACTGCGCCCGCTGTACTACTCACAGAGCGCCGCGCCGGCCGGGGCTAACCTTGGTTTCTACCGCAACCCGCAGGTAGATGAGCTGTTAGATAAAGCCGCGACCACCATGGATGACAACGCGCGTATCGCCGAATATGTGGCGGCGCAAAAGGCCATTATGCAGGACGCGCCGCATGTGATGCTCTACTTCCAGGACGATCTGTACGCCACCCGCGCCACTATTAAAGGCGTGCGGATGGAGCCGGGCGGCGAAATTATCGTAACCGAAGCGCAAAAACCGTAACGCTGGGGTCAGGGTGGAGTTGTTATGAAAGCTTATGTGATTAAAAAACTGCTTTCTTTGCCGCTGATCCTACTGGGCGCATCGCTGATTGTCTTTCTGGCGATCAGGATGCTCCCCGGTGACCCGGCCCGCCTGATGGCCGGGCCGCAGGCCACCCAGGATGATGTCAGCCGTATGCATACGCGCCTCGGCCTGGACGATCCGCTGGCGGTGCAGTATGGCCATTTCGTCAGCGGAATGCTGAAGGGGGATTTTGGCACCTCGCTGAAGTCCGGCCAGCCGGTCTCCGCCGAAATGAGCGAGCGGGTTCCTTATACGTTAGGCCTGGCGCTGCTGGCGTGGATGATGGCGGTGATCCTCGGTATTCCCATGGGGATGTGCGCGGCCATTTACCGCAATCATGTAGCCGACCATGTGCTGATGCTGGTGGCGATAGCCGGCGCGTCGATAGCCAACTTCTGGCTGGCGCTGATCGCCATGGATACTTTTTCGGTGAAGCTGGGCTGGCTGCCTTTGCTGGGCGCGGATGGCTGGAAAAGCTATATCCTGCCGTCGGTCTGCCTGGGGATTTTCCCGATGGCGGTGATGTCGCGGATGACCCGCTCCAGTATGGTTGACGTGTTAGGCGAAGATTATATCCGCACCGCGCGGGCCAAAGGGCTGGCGCCGTTTCAGGTCTATTTCAAGCATGCACTGCGTAATGCGCTGATCCCCATCGTGACCATTATCGCACTCAACTTCGGCAGCCTGATCGGCGGCGCGGTGGTGACCGAGTCGGTGTTTAACTGGCCGGGGATAGGCCGCTATCTGGTGGATTCGGTGCGCTATCGCGATTATCCCGTTATCCAGGGCGTGACGATGATTACGGTGGCAAGCGTGGTGGTGATGAACCTGGTTGGCGAGATGATTATCGCCAGAATCAACCCGAAAATAAGGTTTGACTGATATGTCGGAAATTTCACTCGCCAAATCGCGCAGCGGCGTACTCAGCGGCCTGCGCTGGGGGATGGAGCATCCCTCGCTGACCCTCGGCGGCATCATCGTCGCCTTAATCGTGGTATGTGCCCTCTTCGCGCCGTGGTTAAGCCACTACGATCCCTATGCGCAGGACCTGCTGAATATTCTCTCCGCACCGTCGGCCGACCACTGGCTGGGCACCGATGACTATGGCCGCGATATCTTTTCCCGCACCATTTACGGCGCCAGGATCTCGCTGATTGAAGTGGTGGTCAGCGTGGCGCTGTCGCTACTGATGGGGCTACCTCTGGGTATTATCGCCGCCCTGTGCGGTAAAAGTGTCGACCACCTGATTATGTGGGTGATGGATGTCATTTTCGCTTTTCCCGGCATCGTGCTGGCGATCCTGCTGGTCAGCGTCCTCGGCGCAGGGTTGATGAATATGCTGCTGGCGATCGCCATCTTCTCGGTGCCGGTTTACGCGCGCCTCAGCCGTAACCTGACGTTGGGCATCAAGAATATGGAGTACATGGAAGCGGCACGGGCGCTGGGAATTGGCTATCGCCGGCAGATAATTCACTACATTCTGCGTAATACCCTGGGGCCGATTACCGTGCAGGCGACATTGACCGGCGGCTCGGTGATCCTCGCTGCGGCTTCGCTCTCCTTCCTCGGCATGGGCGTGCAACCGCCGATGCCGGAGTGGGGGACAATGATGAGCGACGGGCGTAACTTCCTTGGCATCAGCCTGGGGATTTCGCTGTGGCCGGGGCTGGCTATTGTCTTTTCGGTATTAGGCTTCAACCTACTGGGTGATGGCCTGCGTGATTTAATGGATTCGCGCCTATGAGTAACAGCGTGCTGTGTCTGGATATTGGCGGCTCCTTTATTAAAAGCGCGGTTTCTCCAGCGCCGGGGCAACTTGTTATGCCGCGCCAGCGGGCGATGCCGCTAAGCTCCTGGCCCGCCTTCGTCTACGCTGTGCAGGAGATTATCGCGCAATATGGCGATGCGATTAGCGAACAGAGTCCACTGGCGCTCTCCTGCGCCGGAGTGGTGGATGTTGCCAACGATCGTATTCTGTCGAGCAACATTCCGCCGTTCGCCGGTATTGATATTACCCGTTCGCTGCAGGCTGAGCTCGGGCGCCCGGTGGCGATGGCTAATGATGCTGACTGTTTTACCTTAGCCGAGGCGCGTTTCGGCGCGGCAAAAGATCTGCCGGTGGTGTTGGGCGTGATCCTCGGCAGCGGGATCGGCGGGGGGATTGCCATCAACGGCAACATTCTCTACGGCAATCAGGGGATCGGCGCCGAGTGGGGGCACGGACCCATTACGCGCACTCAGCTGCGGGGAATTGAGTTGCCGCGGCTGGCCTGTGGCTGCGGACAGCAGGGCTGCCTCGATACGCTCGGCGGTGCAAAAGGGATGCAGCGGCTGCATCAACTGCTCAGCGGTCAGGCGCTAAGCAGTGTCGAGATCGTGAAGCAGGGTATGGCCGGAGAAGAGACAGCGGCGTTGACCCTTGAAGTATGGCTTGATCTGGTGAGCGAACCGTTGGCTCATGCGGTAAATATCCTCGGGCCGCATAAAATCGTCGCTGGCGGCGGGCTGGCGGGCGAAACGACGCTGCTGGCGCGCCTTGATACAGCATTGCGGGCAAAGATTCTGCTGAAGAGCGCTGAGCCACTACTGGTCGCCGGGCAATTTAGTCGCGAAGGGGGATTACTGGGGGCATCGGTGCTGGGCTGGGAAAAATTTTAGCCAGAAATGTGGCGAATTTGACGGAAGCTTCTAGGATTAGAGCCTATCCCAGTAAGCGTAATTGGCGCAGCCAGTTTGAACACGGACAGCGCGCAGAAACCGGAGCGTACACGTAGTACGTGAGGATTTCGAGCACTGCCCTGGTTCAAAATGGCAAGTAAAATAGCCCTAATGGGATAGGCTCTTAGTCTGCTTATAAAAATGGAGTAATAACCATGTGCACTAATTTACACGATAACGCCCGCCGCTATGCGGAAGAGAAAAAATGAACTCTTGCTACTAATCCTGTCCTGTGCCCACCCAGACGACGGCAAAGGTTAATACAGTGGATTAGCCGACGACTGATACGAACGAATAAGAACCCGCCAATGGCGGGTTCTCCCTTTCTGACGGCCTGAACAACTTACTTCAACATTTTGTTATAGACGTAAAAATCCGTATCGCGTACGAAGCCGCTACGCTCGTATAACGCCTGCGCTTTAGTATTATCGGTTGCTGTGCTGAGCATAATAAATGCGGAATCACTCTCTTTTGCCAGCTGTTCGGCACGGGCAATCAACTGCTGCGCCACGCCGTGCTGGCGGGCAGACTCATCAACGTACAGATCGTAAAGCAACCAGATGCGCTTCATTTCCAGCGAGCAGAACAGGGGATAGAGCTGGGTAAAGCCCACCGCTTTGCCGTCCATTTCTGCGAAGAAAATGACCGACTCATTCAGTTGCAGGCGCTTAAGGATGAACTCCCGCGCCTGGCCGAGATTTTCTTCGACCTGATAGAAACGTCGATAGGCGAGATACAGCGGCAGGATGGTATCGACATCCTGGGGCTGGGCTTGATAAATATTCATACTAAAACCTCATTAAAATTACGGATGTAATTGTAATACAAATATGATCAACTGTCGCCAAACGCACTATGCTGCGTATTTGTTAGGCGATTGCGACGATTGCGGGAGGCGAAATGCAGCCGAATAGCGTACCTTATGGATTATTCACGCTTTTTACAGGCATGCATTAATGGAGGTTCAGTGGACGCGATTAAGGGCTCGGAGCTGAAAGTGCCGGACGCCATCTTTGCATGGGTGCTCGACGGGCAGGGCGGCGTAAAGCCGCTGGCTGATGACGATATTATCGATAAGAGCAGTCCCTGCTGGCTACATCTTAATTATACCCATACCGATAGCGCCGACTGGTTAGCCGCTACGCCGTTGTTACCGAATAATGTTCGCGACGCGCTGGCCGGTGAAAGCACGCGCCCGCGCGTGACGCGCATCGGCGATGGCGCGCTGATTACCTTGCGTTGTATCAACGGCAGCACCGATGAACGCCCCGATCAACTGGTGGCGATGCGACTGTATATGGACGAGCGGCTAATCGTTTCCACTCGTCAGCGTAAGGTGCTGGCGTTGGATGATGTGCTGGGGGATCTGCAGGAAGGCAATGGGCCGACGGATTGCGGCAGCTGGCTGGTGGAAATTTGCGATGCGTTGACCGATCACGCCAGCGAGTTTATTGAACAGCTGCACGACCGGATTATCGACCTTGAAGATGACCTGCTTGATCAACAGGTGCCGCCGCGCGGTTTTCTGGCGCTACTGCGAAAGCAGCTTATCGTCATGCGCCGCTATATGGCTCCGCAGCGCGATGTCTACGCCCGTCTTGCCAGTGAGCGTCTGCCGTGGATGAGTGACGATCACCGTCGGCGGATGCAGGATATTGCCGACCGTCTTGGCCGCGGTCTTGACGAGATTGACAGCTGCATTGCCCGCACGGCAATCATGAGCGATGAAATCGCGCAGATCATGCAGGAGTCGCTGTCGCGGCGGACTTACACGATGTCATTGATGGCGATGGTTTTTTTGCCCAGCACCTTCCTGACCGGTCTGTTTGGCGTCAACCTTGGCGGTATTCCTGGCAACAGCTGGCATCTTGGCTTTTCGATATTTTGCGTAATGTTAGTTGTTCTAATCGGTGGTGTTACCTGGTGGTTACATCGTAGTAAATGGTTGTAAGAAATTGTCTTTTCAGGCGATTTTGCCGCTGAAACTCCGGCAATATTTGAGCGAAATCAATAAACCATCTACCCATTCAGGGCAATATCTCTCTCGCAGGTGAATGCAACGTCAAGCGATGGGCGTTGCGCTCCATATTGTCTTACTTCCTTTTTTGAATTACTGCATAGCACAATTGATTCGTACGACGCCGACTTCATTGAGTCGGCTTTTTTTTTGCCCTCTGCCAGCTAACTTCTACGCTTAAAGAATAGTCCTGTAAAGAGAGGGGATAAAATATGCGTAACATGGCGCTGTCCTTGCAGTCGATACCCATCGGCCCTGAGCCCAATGACCCGGTGCCGGTGCCCGATCCGCGGCCTCGCCCGCACCCGCTTCCCGACCCGCCGCCGGACGATGACCCGATTAAATTGTCGCATCAAGAGCGGAGATCTGCGAGGATACGCGCCTGCAGATTGTCCGCCCTTTAATGCGAGAAAACATTGTGACCGCTTTTTCAACACTGAACCTTTTGCCCGAAGCTCAACTGAACAACCTTAACGAACTGGGATATCACGCAATGACGCCAGTGCAGGCTGCCGCATTGCCTGCGATCCTGGGCGGAAAGGATGTGCGCGTACAGGCGAAAACCGGCAGCGGTAAAACGGCGGCCTTTAGTCTGGGATTGCTACAGCACGTTGATGCCGGTCTGTTCCAGACCCAATCACTGGTGCTGTGCCCGACCCGCGAACTGGCGGATCAGGTTGCTGGCGAACTGCGTCGCCTGGCGCGCTTTTTGCCAAATATTAAAGTATTAACCCTCTGCGGCGGCCAGCCTTTCGGCGCCCAGCGCGATTCCTTACAGCATGCGCCGCATATTATTGTCGCCACGCCTGGCCGCCTGCTTGACCACCTGCAGAAGGGGACCGTATCGCTGGACGCGTTGCAGACGCTGGTTATGGATGAAGCCGATCGGATGCTCGATATGGGCTTTAGCGACGCCATCGATGAAGTGATTCGTTATGCGCCAGCTTCGCGCCAGACCTTACTGTTCTCCGCGACCTGGCCGGAAGCTATCGCCGCAATCAGCGGGCGGGTGCAGCGGGATCCGCAGACGATTGAAATCGATAGCGTTGATGCGCTGCCGTCTATTGAACAGCAGTTCTTCGACGTTTCGCAAAGCGGTAAAATCAAGCTGCTGCAAAAATTGCTCAGCCAGCATCAGCCGGCTTCCTGCGTGGTATTTTGTAATACTAAGCGTGATTGTCAGGCGGTGTGCGATGCATTAAACGCTGCCGGCCAGAGCGCGCTGTCGCTGCATGGCGATCTGGAACAGCGCGATCGCGATCAGACGCTGGTGCGTTTTGCTAACGGTAGCGCCCGCGTGCTGGCCGCCACCGACGTGGCGGCGCGCGGCCTGGATATCAAATCGCTGGAGCTGGTGGTTAACTTTGAACTGGCGTGGGATCCTGAAGTTCACGTTCACCGTATCGGGCGTACCGCGCGTGCAGGCGAAAGCGGCCTGGCGATTAGTTTCTGCGCGCCGGAAGAGGCGCAGCGCGCTAACATTCTTGCCGAAATGCTGCAGATCAAACTCAACTGGGTTAACGCGCCGGCGGGTAATCATATTGCGCCGCTGCAGGCGGAAATGGCGACCCTGTGTATTGATGGCGGCAAAAAGGCGAAAATGCGTCCGGGCGATGTGCTGGGGGCGTTAACTGGCGATATGGGGTTTGATGGCGCGGATATCGGTAAGATCAATGTTCATCCCGCGCATGTTTATGTCGCTATCCGTCAGGGCGTGGCGCAGAAGGCGTATAAGCAGCTGCAAAACGGCAAGATCAAAGGCAAGTCCTGCCGCGTACGTTTGCTGAAGTAAGGGCGGCAAGTGACGGTCTCCGGCGCTTGCCGGAGACGTGTTGCCTGTTATTTTACTTCAACCACATTCAGACGCAGTTCATCTAACTGAGCGTCTTCTTCTTCCGGCTGCCAGCCCGCAGGCTGCAGCGGGATCTCTTCGCGGTCAAAGGCCAGATCGCCGCCGTCAACCACCGCAGAACCGTGTGTGATGGATTTAAAATCAAACAGATTGACGTCGCTCAGGTGCGACGGCACCACGTTCTGCATTGCGCTAAACATGGTTTCGATACGGCCAGGATAGCGTTTATCCCAATCGCGCAGCATATCGGCGATCACCTGACGCTGCAGGTTAGGCTGGGAGCCGCACAGGTTACAAGGAATAATCGGGAAGCCTTTGGCCTGCGAGAAGCGTTCGATATCTTTTTCGCGGCAGTAGGCGAGCGGGCGGATAACGATATGTTTGCCGTCATCGCTCATCAGCTTCGGCGGCATACCTTTCATTTTGCCGCCGTAGAACATGTTGAGGAACAGCGTCTGCAGGATATCGTCGCGGTGATGGCCGAGCGCGATTTTGGTCGCGCCCAGTTCGGTCGCCGTACGGTAGAGAATGCCGCGACGCAGACGAGAACACAGTGAGCAAGTGGTTTTGCCTTCCGGGATTTTCTCTTTAACGATGCCGTAAGTATTCTCTTCGACAATCTTATATTCAACGCCCAGCTGTTCCAGATACGCCGGCAGAATGTGCTCCGGGAAGCCCGGCTGTTTCTGATCGAGGTTAACGGCCACCAGCGAGAAAGAAATAGGCGCGCTTTTTTGCAGGCTGCGCAGAATTTCCAGCATGGTATAGCTGTCTTTACCACCGGAAAGACAGACCATAATACGGTCGCCATCTTCAATCATGTTGAAGTCGGCGATCGCCTCACCGACATTGCGACGCAGTCGTTTCTGCAGTTTGTCGATGTTGTATTTTTCTTTCTTTGTAACTTGCTGATTATCTTGCATTATTAACGTTCTCTGAAACTAAAGGGGCATATAGGGGACAATATGATTTAAAGCCCAAGCCGGGAATTCAGCATTGAAAGCTGGTCGCCGTTCATCTCTTCAATCCATGTACTGTAAACTTCGTACACCATCTGTGCGTTTTCATGCCCCATCTGAATGGCTATAAAAGACGGGTTTACGCCAGCCGACAGCAGCCAGCAAGCGAAAGTATGCCGCGTATGGTACGGATTCTTGCGCCGAATGCCAGCGCGTTTTACTGCTGCCTCCCAACGGCTTCCTCTGCGGCTGTGTGAGTAGTACGGTTTTTGCTCGCCATTTGAAAAGCCCGCAGTTAAGCGGGCTCGCGGGGAATCAGGCGACTTTCTTATCAGCTTTGCTGGCGATAAATTTCGAGGCAGGAACAATGCGGCTAAACTCTTCCTGCGCGCGGGTGTCATTCTCCACCTCCCACAAATCTACAGCAGCCTGAAGGTTAAGCCAGAAATCAACGGTGGTATTGAAGGCTTTAGACAGGCGAAATGCCATGTCAGTAGTTAGTTTGCGGTTGTTGTTAACTAATGCACTTACACTATTACGATGCACATGTATCATTTCCGCAAGTTCGTTGATTTTTAAATCTAGCGGCTCCAGGTATTCAAACTGCAGGATGTCACCTACGGTAGTTGGTTTTCTGGTTGCCTGTTTCATAGTATTCCTTGAGGTTTTTGAGTTTCAAAAGGCGCCAGCTGCAACTGGCACCCTTATTTAGTACTTGTGAGGATCCAGGTAAAGGTCTTCCGCTTTTCCATCCACCCACTTAAATATTAAGCGGTACTGCTGGTTAATTCTAATTGACGAATAACCTTCCAATTTGCCGTTTAGCTCTTCATATCTATTACCAGGTGGCGAGCGTAAATCCAGATAGGTAACGGCGGCATTGATGATATCGAGTTTGCGAGCTAGCGTGGTATGTATGTCTGGAGGAATTTTTTTATGTGGTGCCGAGTGCAAAAAAAACTCTTCCAACCATACATCACGAAAGCTACCTATGTGATTCTGCATTCCATTTAAACCTCCCTGATCCTTTATGTGGTCATTTTACCGCACTCATGCACAGTGCGCAAGTGCATTAAAATCTTGTTCAGATTACAGGTTGAAAAGTAGATCTCTTATTGTGAGGGAGCGTTTGCTGGTGGGGTTGTAGGTATTCTTGCAAAAAAACCATGCACCTCCGACATACGGAATATGTCCCTTGAGAAGGTCGAGTGCATAAAGCCCGCCGGGCGGCGGGCTTGGGATTACCTGACGACCAGCACCGAGCACTCGGCATGGCGCACCACCGCCGCGGCGTTAGAGCCGAGCAGATAGGTAGTAATGTCCGGGCGATGCGAGGCGATAATGACCAAGTCGGCGGGCAGCGATTTAGCCAGCGCCAGAATCTTATCTTTTGGCGAGCCCTCGGCAACGTGGAAATGCATTCTGTCTTCCGGAATGGCGAAGCCTTTGGCTAATTCGCGCAGTTGCGCTTCCGATTCAGCGCGTAGTTCATCCATAGCCGGCAGTTCAGCGGTATAGGCCATGCCCAGGGAGGCGTAGTAGGGTAGCGAAGGGATAACGGTCAGGAAATGCACCTGCGCGTCATCGACGCGAGCTTCGGATTCAACGTGGCGGATCACACGTTGCGTAAATTCTTTATCAGAAATATCGATGGGTACCAGAATCATTCTACTCATAAAACCTCCTGTTTTAATAACCACCAAAACAGTATGCCATCAGGATTGAGGTTCTACTACAGCGTGAATCACAAATTGCTACGGGAACCGCTATTTTATTGGCGGTTGAAGTGAAATGCCCGCCGCGAGCGGCGGGCGCAAGCATTAGAACTGATATACCAGACCCAGCGCTACGATATTGTCGGTAGAAATACCGTTGTCTTTATAGAAGTCGTCATTGCCGTCGAGCAGGTTGATTTTGTAATCAACGTAGGTGGACATATTACGGTTGAAGTAATAGGTCGCGCCGACATCCATATATTTAACCAGATCTTTATCGGAGTACTGACCGCCGTAAACCAGATCTTTACCTTTGGACTGCAGGTAGGAAATTGCCGGACGCAGACCGAAATCGAACTGATACTGTGCAGTAACTTCAAAGTTCTGGGTTTTGTTGGCGATGGTGCCATTCTGATTGCCGTACGGCGTCATGTTACGAGTTTCAGAATACATGGTCGCCAGATAGATGTTGTTCGCATCGTATTTAACGCCTGCGGTCCAGGCATCGGCTTTATCACCGCCCGCGGTAGACTGATGGGTCTGCTCGTTGGTACGGTCAGAAGAGCTGTAGGCCGCGCCTACGCTGACGCCCATACCTAAATCATAGGTAGAGGAGATACCGAAGCCATCACCGTTGGAGTTTTTAACATCGCGGCCGTCGCCATTGGCGGTACCTTCCTGGCTGGCGGAAGGGTTATATTCATGGCTGGCTTGGTTTTCGTTTTTACCCTGATACTGCAGGGCGAAGTTCAGGCCGTTAACCAGGCCGAAGAAATCGCTGTTACGATAGGTTGCGACGCCGTTGGCGCGGCCGGTCATAAAGTTGTCAGCGTAGGTGTAAGAGTCGCCGCCGAACTCCGGCAGCATATCGGTCCAGGCTTCGACGTCGTACAGGACGCCGTAGTTACGGCCATAGTCGAATGAACCGTAGTCGCCTGCTTTGATCCCGGCGAACGCCAGACGGGTCCATGCCTGATCGCCAGAGCTTTCAGTATTGTTAGCCTGAACGTTATATTCCCACTGGCCATAACCGGTCAGCGTATCGTTAATTTGCGTTTCACCTTTAAAGCCGAAGCGCAGGTAGGTCTGGTCGCCGTCTTTACTGGAGTCGCTGGAGAAATAATGTAAACCGTCTACCTTGCCGTAGAGATCTAATTTGTTGCCATCTTTATTATAAATTTCTGCCGCGTGAGCAGCGCCGGCAGCCAATAATGCCGGGATAACCAATGCCAGTGCTTTTCTTTTCATTTGGATATTCCTTTAACTATTTTTGTTTTAACTTCCTGGGTGGAAGTACGGCCATGCTAAAGGAGCGCATTCTGATATGATAAGTATCAATTGTTACAATATAAGTAAATTCTAAAGCAAATAAATATACAGTAATGATAATTTTCCGCATGAATATATTGTGAGGATGCATATAAAATAAAAATTATACATCATCGTTTGAATATCGTATTCTGCCTGGGTTATATGCCTTTATTGTCATTTAAAATTTATATTGTTGCCGTCTCATTCATATCGAATGATTAATTTGTCGGAAAATGACAAGCCCGAATAGTTTTACTATTCGGGCTTTTTTTATCGCGCCAGATTTTCGTCCGCCGGGTTAACTTTCGGTTGCCGGTTTCTCCGTTTTACCTGCCAGCTGGGCCAGGAAATCATAGCGTTTTTGCAGGTCGGCGGCCGCGTCCTTCCACAACTGCTCGGCGACTTCCGGCTGCTGGGCGTTCAGACGACGGAAGCGTTGCTCGTTGAGCAGCGTTTCCGCCAGCGCATCCGACGGCGGGCGCGAGTCCAGCGCCAGCGGCAGCTTGCCTTCATCGGCGCGACGCGGGTCGAAGCGGTACAGCGGCCAGAAGCCGGTTGCCGTCAACTGGCGCATCTGGTCGTGGCTCAGCGCCAGGTCGTAGCCGTGCTCCTCGCATGGGCTATAGGCGATAATCAACGATGGGCCCGGATAGGCTTCCGCCTCCTGAATCGCCTTCACCGTCTGGTTAAGCTGTGCGCCGAGCGAAATCTGCGCCACATAGACATGACCGTACATCATCATGCTCACACCGAGATCTTTGCGCGCCTTACGTTTGCCGTGCTCGCCAAACTTGGTGACTGCGCCGAGCGGCGTCGCCTTTGATGCCTGACCACCGGTATTGGAGTAACATTGCGTATCGAGCACCAGGATATTGACGTTTTCGGTCAGGCTCAGCACATGGTCAAGACCGCCAAAGCCAATATCATAGGCCCAGCCATCACCGCCGATAAGCCAGACTGATTTCTCGACTAACGCATCCGCATCGGTGAGCAGCTCTTCGGCCCCTTCGACCCCCGTCAGCGCCTGACGCAGCTCGGCGACCTGTTGGCGGCGAGCTTCCGGCGACGCTTCCGTATGCAGCGCGGCGTTCAATTCGGCTGGAAGTTTATCGGCAAATTCGCTCAACAACCGCATCACGCGCTGGCGGTGTTGGTCGACGGTTAAGCGGAAGCCCAGGCCGAATTCGGCGTTATCTTCAAACAACGAGTTGGCCCACGCCGGACCACGTCCGTTAGCGTCAGTGGTATAAGGCGTTGAGGGGAGGTTGCCGCCGTAAATGGACGAACAACCGGTGGCGTTGGCAATCAACATCCGATCGCCATACAGCTGGGTCAACAGTTTGATATACGGCGTTTCGCCGCAGCCCGAGCAGGCGCCAGAGTATTCAAACAGCGGGCTAATTAGCTGCGAGGTGCGAATATCAATGCGCTCAAGTTTGGTGCGATCGATTTCCGGCAGGTTGAGGAAGTAGTCGTAATTGACTTTCTCTTCTTCAACGTGCTCAAGGCGCGACATCATATTGATGGCCTTGATGTCCGGATTCTGGCGATCTTTCGCCGGGCACACTTCGACGCACAGGTTGCAGCCGGTGCAATCTTCAGGCGCGACCTGCAGAACGTATTTCTGCCCGCGCATATCGCGGGATTTCACATCCAGCGAGTGCAGGCTGGCTGGCGCGTTTTCCATCTCTTGTGGAGCGACCACTTTGGCGCGGATCGCCGAATGCGGACAGGCGGCGACGCAGTGGTTGCACTGGGTACACAGCTCTTCCTTCCAGATCGGGATCTCTTCGGCAATGTTGCGTTTCTCCCAACGGGTGGTGCCCATGGGCCAGGTGCCATCTGGCGGCAGCGCGGAGACCGGCAGCGCATCGCCAAGACCGGCAAGCATCGCCGCGGTGACGGTTTTGACAAAGTCCGGCGCGGCATCGGAGACCACTGGTGGACGGTTGGGGCTGCTGGCGTTAACCGGCTGCAGCGGCACTTCCGCCAGCGATTCGCGGGCCAGCGCCAGCGCCTGCCAGTTGCGTTCCACCAGCTCCTGGCCTTTGCTGCTGTAGCTTTTGGCAATCGCACCCTGTAGTTCGGCCAGCGCGCTGTCGCCCGGCAGGATTTGGGTTAAATGGAAAAAGGCCATCTGCATAACGGTGTTGATGCGCGCGCCAAGGCTGCACTCACGGGCGATTTTCGCCGCGTTAACGACATAAAAGCGCGCCTGCTTTTGATTCAGCGCGGCCTGTACTTCCTGGGGCAGGCGGGACCATACCTCATCAGCGCTGTAGGGGGTATTGAGCAGGAAAATGCCGCCGGGCTTCAACCGCTCTACCATCTGATATTTATCGATAAACTGCAGTTGGTGGCAGCCGACGAAATCGGCCTGCGAGATCAGATACGACGAGCGGATCGGTTTTTCGCTGACGCGTAGGTGCGAGACGGTCAGGCCGCCGGCCTTCTTCGAATCATAGACAAAATAGCCTTGTGAGAACCACGGCGTGGAGTTGCCAATAATCTTGATATTGTTCTTGGTCGCCGAGACGCTACCGTCGCTACCGAGGCCGTAAAACAGCGCTTCCAGCTTCGCTTCCGCCGGTAGCGTATTTTCCGCCAGCGGCAGCGAAAGGTTAGTCACATCATCATAAATGCCCACGGTAAAGCGGGGTTTTGGCTGTGCGGCCTGTAATTCATTAAAGATGGCCAGCACGCATTCCGGGCCAAACTCTTTGGACGAGAGACCATAGCGGCCGCCGATAGTACGTGGTAGCGTTTCGCGCTCGCCGCGGTTGAAGGCTTCCGCCAGCGCGGTCATCACGTCGAGATACAACGGTTCGGCAAGCGCGCCAGGTTCTTTGGTGCGATCCAGTACGGCAACCGCGCGGGCGCTCTCCGGTAGCGCCTGCAGCAGATGCGTGGCGGAGAACGGGCGATAGAGGCGAACTTTCAGCACGCCGACTTTTTCCCCACGGCTCAGCAGTTCATCCACGACCTCTTCACAGGTGCCGATAGCGGACCCCATGATGACAATTACCCGTTCCGCCTGCGGGTGACCGTAAAATTCGAACGGTTTGTACTGGCGACCGGTGGCGGCGGCGAAATCATTCATCGCCGTTTCAACGTGTTCGTATACCGCGTCGTACCACGGGTTGGTCGCTTCACGGGACTGGAAATAAGTGTCCGGATTGGCGGAGGTGCCGCGAATGACCGGATGCTCCGGGTTAAGGGCGCGTTGGCGATGCTCGGCGATTTTATTCTGCGGCAGCAGGGAACGAATGGTGTCATCCGCCAGCGGCGCGATTTTGTTGATTTCGTGCGAGGTGCGGAAACCATCAAAAAAATGGATAAACGGCACCCGGCTTTGCAGCGTGGCGATATGGGAAATCAGCGCGAAGTCCTGCGCTTCCTGGACGCTGCTGGCGCACAGCATCGCGCAGCCGGTCTGGCGCACGGCCATCACGTCGGAATGATCGCCGAAAATTGACAGGGCGTGGGTAGCCACGGTGCGGGCGGCTACGTGCAGGACAAATGGCATCAACTGGCCGGCCAATTTATACAGCGTCGGGATCATCAGCAGCAGGCCCTGCGATGACGTAAAGGAAGTGGAAAGGGCGCCGGTCTGCAGCGCGCCGTGCACGGCGCCGATAGCCCCGGCTTCCGACTGCATCTCGACCACGCGGGGGACATCGCCCCAGACGTTTTTCAGCCCATCGCCAGACCAGGCGTCAGCCTGCTCCGCCATCGTTGAACTGGGCGTAATCGGGTAGATGGCGATAACTTCACTCGTGCGAAACGCGACTGAAGCGACCGCGCCATTACCGTCAATCGTAATCATAAGAAGACACCCTTACATTGCGCAAAAAGAAGGGACTCGTGAAACGGCGACGAGTCCTGTTGTTATTTCCATATTTTAGCAAACGCCCGCCGCGACCATTTTCGCATTTGTGTCCTTGGGAATGTCCTTATCTATGTTTGGATCAATTTTTTGGCGGAAAAACAGAAAAGTGGCTGACCAGAGAGCTCAAAAGGTAGTGACGGATACCGGCGATGCATCGCTTAAACAAAGCAAAATATATTTTTAAATTTAATAGCTTTTAGCCAACCGGCAATCGCGTGCTATTTATTTGCTGCGGTGAATTCCCCTCTGCGGCGGAGCGTTCAGTTCAGTTCCCTGTTGGCGAAAATTAGCACGCGAATTAGCTCGAACTGGCTAATTCACCGGGAGGCACCCGGCACCGCAATCATCATGTGCAAACTATGCCGCCCGGTCGCTGCAACCGTGATTTTTTCGTCGGGAAAATATTTCGGGCTGGGATGAAAGCCTCGCTGGTAAGGCGCTTTGCCTGCCGAGATCAAGCTTTAAGCGGAAAATTTGCTAGAAAATGTTAATGAGGCGCATAAATACGTATTTCGCCTCTCGACGGCAGGCGCTGCGCTGCCTATTATTCTTGAGTTTGTTTATTCTAAGATGTTTCTGAAAGGGGGAGAGGATGCGAGCTGCGTTTTTAGTGGGGTGCGCTGCGTTATTACTGTCGGCTTGTAGCAACGAGCCGGTGCAACAAGCCACCGCGGCACACGTACCGCCCGGCATGCGCGCGGCGATGAGCGACAGCGGCCAGGCGAATTGCGCGATGGTTGGCGGTTCATTATCCGTCGCCCGCCAGCTTGATGGCAGCGCTATTGGCATGTGCGCGCTACCGAATGGTAAACGCTGCAGCGAGCAGGCCTTAGCGGGCGGAAGCTGCGGAAACTACTAATACGCAACGCGTCTCGCTACATTAAATCGGTGAGTTTATACACCAGTGATTGGTCGGCGGTCGCCAGCGTGAGCTGATTCTCCGTCAGATCGACCTGCGCGCCATCGCGCAGCATTTTGCTGAGGGTATTATCCAGCGCGTTCCGTTGCGGATCCGCGCACAGCTTACGCGTCATCGCCAGCTGTTCAACTTTTAGCTCGCCGTCAGACAGCTTGCCCTGGCCGCTGAAGCCGTTGCACATCGTGCCTGACACATACATTTTTTCGCCGAAGCTAATTTCCGGCGGCGGCGTCTGGCCTGTCGGTAGCGCCTGGCCGTTAACGCTGGTCAGCACAAAACGGTGATGTTGCAGTTGTTCGGCATTGGTAGAAACTTTGCTGTTGTATACGCAGCCCGATAGCAGCATTCCCGCCGCCAGCAGTGCAGCAAACTTATTCATTCGTACTCCAAAACATTTGTCATATCAATAAAACGAAAAACAGTGTAACTGTAATGCAGGCAGGATCTGTGGGGATTGTCTGAATGTGCCCCCCGCTAACGGGGAGCACAAAAGGGGAAAGAAGCTTAGACCAGTGCGTTCGGGCAGGTTTCGCCCTTAGCAACCTGCTGAAGATTACTCAACGTTGTTTCGGAAATACCGATCAGCGCTTCAGCCGTCAGGAACGCCTGGTGGCCGGTAAACAACACGTTGTGGCAGGCGGAGAGCCGGCGGAACACGTCATCCTGAATGACATCGTTCGATTTATCTTCAAAGAACAGATCGCGTTCATTTTCATACACGTCCATTCCCAGCGCGCCGATTTTCTGATGCTTCAGCGCGTCGATAGCCGCTTGAGAATCGATTAGCGCGCCGCGGCTGGTATTAATGACCATCACGCCGTCTTTCATCTGATCGAAGGCTGCCTGATTGAGCAGGTGATAGTTTTCGTCGGTAAGCGGGCAGTGCAGTGAGATAACGTCGGAATGCGCGTACAGCGTCGGCAGGTCGACATATTCAACGCCGAGATCCAGCGCCGCCGCGCTCGGATAGGGATCAAACGCCAGCAAGCGCATACCGAAACCTTTAAGGATCCGCAGCGTCGCGACGCCGATTTTGCCGGTGCCGATCACTCCCGCGGTTTTACCGTACATGGTGAAGCCGGTCAGCCCTTCCAGCGAGAAGTTGGCATCGCGGGTACGTTGGTAAGCACGGTGGATACGGCGGTTCAGGGACATCATCATACCGATAGCGTGTTCTGCTACGGCTTCCGGCGAGTAGGCCGGAACGCGCACGACGCGCAGACCCAGCTCTTTAGCCGCATCAAGATCGACGTTGTTAAACCCGGCGCAGCGCAGCGCGATGTATTTCACGCCGTGGGCTTTTAGCTCTTCCAGCACCGGACGGCTACCGTCGTCGTTAACGAAGATACATACCGCTTCACAACCGTTGGCCGTTTTTGCGGTCTTTTCGGTCAGCAGGAAGTCGAAAAATTCCAGTTCAAAGCCGTATGCGTCGTTAACATGCTGCAGATACTTTTTATCGTACTGCTTGGTACTATAAACAGCGATTTTCATAAGGCTTTCCTCTAGTGATAATACCGTCACGGTAGCATAATTAAAATAATCTTACAAATATTAAAAATTAGTTTAATCATCAGGTTATGATATTAATTCTAGAGCATATCGCAGTCTTAAGAAATCTCTTTAAAAGACAATACGTTTCACCAAAAACTGAGGCTAAATGCTCCCGGCGCCAGCAGGATCAATGGCCAGAGTAAACCCGATGCAACGTTGGCCACCTGAAAACGCCATAGCGGCGTACCGCTGGCACCGGTAACCAGCGGTAACGTTGCTCGCAGCGGCGACAGAAAGCGGCCAAAGAATACCGCCCAACCGCCGTGACGGCGCAGGAATAGCTGGCTGCGCAGCACTCGTTCGGCGCCGAGCCAGCGCAGACGCTGCAGATGATGCTGATAGCGACGGCCAATTTGCCATGAGAGCCAGAATCCGCCGATTGCGCCGAGGCTGGCGCTTAGCCACATTAGCAAGAAATGACCGATACTGGTTGACGCCAACGCCCCGAGCACCAGCAAACCGGAGGTCCCGGGGATCACAAATGAGATGAGGGCGCAGGATTTACTGAAGGTCAGCAGGAAAACAATCAGTAATACCAATGAATAGTGGCTCTGCGCGCGTTCGATCAGCGAGATAATGAGCTCCACGGAATAACGGCTCCTTATTACCTGTTTTTCCAAGTGTCGCAGGCATAATTTAAACGAAGACTAAATATTTTTTCAGCAGAAATGAGTGCGGCTATCCTTAATCTGGACGTTAACTTTCACTCGCGGGTCGAACGTGCCACAATAGGCGCTTATCGGCTTTTACTTAGAATCAGGATTTGACTGCCCATGAAGGGTAAATATAAAGCCGCTCTTGCGCTGTTATTAGCTCTAATTTTGCTGCCGTTGGCCCTGCTGGCCACATTAACGCATTGGGTTCCGACGCTGGCGGGTATCTGGCTGCCGGTTGGCACGCGGATCTCGCTTGGCGAAAGTCCGCGCCTGACGCGCTCCTCGTTGGTTATCCCCGATTTACGCTACCTGGTGGGCGATTGTGAAATTGCTCGCGTCAGCAACGCGCGTCTTACCCGTCCCAGCCGCTGGCGGTTACACCTGAGTGAACTGGATATCAATAGCGCCTGCCTGGCTAAGATCCCCGCCAGCGAGCCGCTCTCCGGCGCGCCGCGAACCCTCGCCGAGTGGCAATCGATGCTGCCGTATAGCTGGTTAACTATCGACAATCTGCGCCTGTCGCCGTGGGAAAAATGGCAGGGAAAACTGGTGATGTCGTTGACGCCTGGGCAGCAGGATATCGGTTATTCAGGCAAAGAGGTCACACTACAGGCGAAACTGCGCGGCCAGACCTTAACGGTCAGCAATTTCAGCGCGCGGCTGGTGGAAGATCAGGCGCCGGTTAAGCTGGTTGGTGAATTCGAAATGCCGCTGGTGCCGGATGGCCTACCGGTCGATGGTCATCTGGTCAGCACTTTCGAATTCCCGCAAACGCCGGGTCTGGTGGATGCGGAACTGGAATGGCAGAAAAATCGCGGCCAGCTGCTGGTCACGCCGCGCGGTGAGGTTGAGCCGATGCTGGATTTGCCTTGGGAGATCACCCCGGAACGTATCACCATCAGCGACGGGCGCTGGAACGCGGTTTATGCCGGCTATCCGCTTAGCGGGCGGGTGGCGCTATCGGTTGGCGACTGGCAAAAAGGCACCGAAGAGATGGAAATCAGCGGCCGGCTCAATGTGTTAACGCACGGTGAAGCGGGTAAGGGGAACGCCGTGCTGAACATTGGCCCAGGTAAGCTAAGCATGGATCACAGCGACATGCCGCTCAGCCTGACCGGCGAAGCCAAGCTCGACGATATGATTTTTTACGCCGTGCTGCCCGCCAAACTCAGTGGGCCGCTAACGACGCCGGAGCTGGCTTTTCATCCCGGCGCGCTGCTGCGCTCGCGCGGGCGGGTGATTGACTCGCTGAATATCGATGAGATCCGCCTGCCGTTGGCGGGAGTGAAAGTGACTCAGCAGGGGGTGGATGGCCGCCTGCAGGCGATACTGCGCGCCCACGAACAGGAAATGGGCGATTTCATCCTGCACCTGGATGGGCAGGCCGACAACTTTATGCCCGACCGCGGTCGCTGGTCGTGGCGATACTGGGGAGATGGTCACTTTACGCCGATGCAGGCGCGCTGGGATGTGAAGGGCGCCGGCGAGTGGCGGGACAGCGCCATTATTCTTAACAGCCTGTCGACCGGGTTCGATAAGCTACAGTACGGCACCATGCTGGTCAGCACGCCGCGCCTGACCCTCGATAAACCCATTCACTGGCTGCGCAATGAACAGCATCCAAAATTCAGCGGCACGTTGTCGCTGGATGCCGGTAAAACCACCTTCAGCGGCGGCAGCGTTCTGCCGCCGTCAACGCTCAAATTCAATATTGATGGCCGCGATCCGACCTGGTTCCTGTTTAACGGCTCA
This sequence comes from Klebsiella sp. CN_Kp097, assembly GCF_040064495.1. Lineage (NCBI taxonomy): Bacteria > Pseudomonadati > Pseudomonadota > Gammaproteobacteria > Enterobacterales > Enterobacteriaceae > Klebsiella > Klebsiella sp. CN_Kp097. The sequence continues at coordinate 255,587 of NZ_JBEAIL010000007.1, forward strand.
TTGCACGCGGAGAAAATCGGCCCGATTCGTCTGACCGGCCGTTGGGACGGCGAACGCTTGCGTGGCCAGGCATGGTGGCCGAAACAGGCGCTAAGCGTATTCCAGCCGCTGATTCCGCCGGACTGGAAAATGACCCTGCGTGAAGGTGATATGTATGCGCAGGTGGCGTTCTCCGCGGCAGCCGGGCAGGGCTTTGAGGCCGGGGGCCATGGCGTCTTAAAAGGCGGTAGCGCCTGGATGCCGGACAACCAGATCAACGGCGTCGACTTTGTTCTGCCATTCCGTTTCAGCGGCGGGAGCTGGCAGCTCGGTACCCGCCGTCCGGTTTCACTGCGTATTGGCGAAATCGTCAACCAGTTCACCGCCAAAAACCTGAGTGCCGATCTCCAGGGAACATGGCCCTGGAGCGAGCAGGATCCGCTGGAATTGAGCAACGTTAATGTTGATATCCTTGGCGGCAAGCTGTCCATGCAGCAGCTAAGAATGCCGCAGCATCAACCGGCGCTGCTGCGTCTGCAGAATATCTCCAGCAGTGAGTTGATAAGCGCCATCAAAGTAAAACAATTTGCGGTCTCTGGCGCGTTTAACGGCGCGTTACCGTTATGGCTGAACAACGATAAATGGATCATTAAAGACGGCTGGTTTAGCAACCCCGGCCCGATGACCCTGCGGCTGGATAAAGACACCGCCGATGCGTTGGTGGCCGATAACGTCTCCGCCGGCGCGGCAATTAACTGGCTACGCTACATGGAAGTCTCGAAATCATGGACGCGCATCAACCTTGATAATCTCGGTAAGCTGACGATGAGCGCGGCGATTAGCGGCACCAGCCGGGTGGACGGAAAAAGCAGCACCGTGCATTTAAACTATACCCATGAAGAGAATATTTTCGATCTGTGGCGCAGCTTGCGCTTCGGCGATAATTTGCAGGCATGGCTTGAGCAGAATGCGAAACTGCCCGCTCCGCGCTGTACGGATACATGTAAGGAATCAAAATGATAAAACTGTTCGCCGCGGCGCTGGCGACCCTGCTGATGGCAGGCTGTACGCCGCGTATTGAAATCGCCGCGTCCAAGGAGCCGATCACCATCAATATGAATGTCAAAATTGAGCATGAGATTCATATTAAGGTGGATAAGGATGTCGAAAATTTGCTGAAGTCACGTAGCGATCTGTTCTGAGGCGATAATGAGAAAACGACTGCTGACTGCCACCCTGGCGTTAATGCTGTTGAGTAGCCCGGCGCTGGCGCTGACCTTGAATGAGGCGCGGGCGCAGGGTCGAGTGGGGGAGACGCTGAACGGCTATCTGGCGCCGCTGAAACAGGATGCGCAGACGTTGGCGTTAGTTAAACAGATTAATGCCGCGCGCAGCGAAAGCTACCAGCAACTGGCGGACGACAATAATCTGCCGGTGGATGAGGTGGCGAAAATGGCCGGACAGAAACTGGTCGCCCGCGCACAGCCGGGAGAATATGTGCAGGGGATTAACGGTAAATGGTTGCGCAAATAGTTAACGATAGCGCTTGCGGTATTCGCCAGGCGACACGCCGAAGCGCTGCTTAAACGCCGTTGAAAAATGGCTATGGTCGCTAAAGCCCCAACTGTAGCCAATTCCCGCCAGTTTCTCTTCGTCGTGCGCGTTTTGTAACGCCCGGGCGCACAGGTCAAGACGCCGGTTTTTAATATACTGCGCGACCACCAGACCCTTATCGGCAAACAGGCGGTACAGGCTGCGTACCGACATGCCGGTTTCCCCGGCCAGCCACTCCGGACGCAGCTGTTCCGACTGTATTGACTCATCTATCAACGCCATGATCTTTTGAAATTGCTTGTCGCGGCGCGTCGGCGGCGCGTCCTGTTGCAGCAGCATTGGGCGTAACAGGCAGATGATAGCCTCCAGCGCCGCTTCGCCTTCGCTTTCTGAGAGCGCCGGGCTGCGTAAACTTTCTTGCAGCAACCGCTGGCTGAGCTGGACCATCGGCAGCATTTTATTCAGCCGGGTGGCGATGCTGATGTCGCCGCCGTGCAGCTGGCTTTCCACGAGCTGGCGGGGCAGCAGCAGCGAAGCCTGTTTTGACGTGTGTTGCCAGAAGATAGAACAGGGGCGCGAGGCATCAATGAGCGTGATATCGCCGGCTTCGAGCGCCACCTGGCGCTCGTCCTGCTCGATAGCCGCCTGGCCTTCGAGCTGAAAAACGGTATAGAACCAGGCGTCGTTGTCGCGTTTGATTTCGTTACGGGTGCGGTAAAGATTGACGCCGCGGGCGGTGACGGTACTGACTTTGAGACTACCGGTATAGCTTGCATCAATCTCGCCATGGAATTCGTCGCCCAGCGGACGGGCGGCAAAATGGCCGCATACCTGATTAATCTTCGCTAACCAACGCTGATAGTCCTGCCCGCTTTCTACCGTCGCCATTGTCTGCACCTTGTAATAATAATGTTTCTGCATTGTTGCATTTATGCCGTGAGTGGCAAGAGCGCAGCGTGGAGTATATGAAAGAACTATTACCTGCGGCACATTTCACCGCCTTTCTGGGTGCTTAATTGCGGGACCTGTCACAGCGGCAACAACGATTGTCACAGAGAAAAAAGCGCAAATGGCTGACCCGTCCTAGACTGTGTTCACTATCCGCGAACAATAAGGAAGTCGCATGTCCACATCACAGGTCGCGCTGCTCGCCAGCGTACAGCAGTTTCTCGACAGACAGCATGGCTTATATATTGATGGCAACCAGCAGGCGGCGCAGAGTGAAAAACGCTTAACCGTCTGTGACCCGGCCACCGGCCAGGCGATTGCCACTACGGCAGATGCTAATGCCGCCGACGTTGACCGCGCGGTGATGTCCGCCTGGCGCGCTTTTGTCGCCCGGAGCTGGGCCGGGCGCACGCCGGCCGACCGCGAGCGGATCCTGCTGCGTTTCGCCGATCTGGTGGAACAGCATGGTGAAGAGCTAGCGCAGCTCGAAACCCTTGAACAGGGGAAGTCGATCAATATTTCGCGCGCGTTTGAAGTCGGTTGCACCCTCAACTGGATGCGCTACACCGCCGGGCTGACCACCAAAATCAGCGGCCGTACGCTGGACGTTTCCATTCCGTTCCCGGAAGGCGCGCGCTATCAGGCGTGGACCCGTAAAGAGCCGGTTGGGGTAGTGGCGGGGATTGTTCCGTGGAACTTCCCGCTGATGATCGGCATGTGGAAAGTGATGCCGGCGCTGGCTTCCGGCTGTTCAATTGTGATTAAACCCTCCGAGACGACGCCGTTAACGTTGCTACGGGTAGCGGAGCTGGCAACGGAAGCCGGGATCCCGGATGGCGTCTTTAACGTCGTCACCGGCAGCGGCGGCGAGTGCGGCGCCGCCTTAACCACCCATCCGCAGGTGGCGAAAGTGAGTTTTACCGGTTCGACCGCCACCGGCAAGCATATTGCCCGCGCGGCAGCTGACCGTCTGACCCGCGTAACCCTTGAACTCGGCGGCAAAAACCCGGCCATCGTGCTGAAAGATGCCGATCCGCAGTGGGTGATTGAAGGGTTGATGACCGGAAGTTTCCTCAATCAGGGGCAGGTATGCGCCGCCAGTTCGCGGATCTATATAGAAGCGCCGCTGTTTGATAACCTGGTCGCTGGCTTTGAGCAGGCGGTGAAATCGCTGCAGGTGGGGCCGGGAATGGTTGAAACGACGCAGATTAACCCGGTGGTGTCGCAGGCGCACTGCGCCAAAGTGGCCGCTTATCTGGATGAAGCGCGTCAACAAAACGCCGAGCTGATTAGCGGTAACGTTGGGCCAAATGGCAACGGTTTTTATATTGCGCCGACGCTGGTGATTAATCCGGATGCCGGGCTGCGCCTGAATCGCGAAGAGGTGTTCGGCCCGGTGGTAAACCTGGTGCGCGTCGCCGATGGCGAAGAGGCGCTACGTTTAGCCAACGACAGTGATTTCGGTCTTACCGCCAGCGTCTGGACCCGTGACCTGACCCAGGCGCTGAACTATACCGATCGCCTGCAGGCCGGTACGGTATGGGTTAACAGCCATACGCTTATCGATGCCAACCTGCCGTTCGGCGGAATGAAGCAGTCCGGTACCGGGCGCGATTTTGGTCCGGACTGGCTGGACGACTGGTGCGAAACCAAATCGGTGTGCGTGCGCTACTGATTTTTTGTCGGATGACGCTACGCTTATCCGACCTACGGTTCGTGCGGCCTGCCTTTAATTTATTCACCATGCTGACTGAAACTGCCGGTGTTGGTGGCCTCAAAATCGCTGAGACGTTCCCGGAAGGCCGGGGCAGCCCGCATGGATGCGGGCTGAGGGCCGTGTTTTGCACGGACGCTGCCTCGGCCCGACCCGAAGCCTGCAGGGATAAGTCGAAGGTACCACGAAGTGGCGATTTTGGCGGCCAGAGCCCGGGAGTACAGAGGGCGGCGGCGACTGGCCGCCCTTTGTGCGCTCCCTGCGCCATGAGGGACATAACGCAGAAGAAATATCGGGAGCGCAATCTGCTCTGAAATAATAAAAAACAACTGTTTTTCCCGGACCAAAACAGTTGCAAATCGATAACAGTATCTACAGCGCTGTGCGATTTGGTAGCCCGGAGAAGGCGCACATACCTCTTCCCCCTGAGCGCTGATTTGCTATGATCGGCGCTCTTTTTTTCTGATGTTGCCCCACTATGTGGAATGATGCGCTTTGCTATCAGCAGTACGGCGCGCCGGAAACGGTGCTCGCGCTGCATCACCTGCCGTTGCCGCCGCTGGCGCCCGGACTTGTTCGGGTACAAATGCGCTATGCGCCGGTCAACCCTTCCGATCTGATTCCCATTACCGGCGCTTACCGCCATCGTACGACGCTGCCATCGGTGGCGGGCTATGAAGGTGTTGGGGTGGTAGTTGAAGACTCGACAAACGGTCGCCCACTTCTGGGGCAACGGGTTCTGCCGCTACGCGGCGCCGGAACCTGGCAGCGTTATCTCGATATTGACCCGCGCTGGCTGGTGCCGGTCGCTGAAGATATCGATGACATCCTGGCCGCGCGCGGCTATATCAATCCGCTGACCGCGATGCTGATGCTCACGCGCTGGCCGGTAGCGGGGAAACAGGTGCTTTTGACCGCCGCTTCATCGTCCTGCGCCAGCCTGCTGGGACAGTGGGCGCTAGCCATGGGCGCGCGTTCGGTCAGCGGTATTATTCGTTCGCCGCAGCACATCGCGCGCTTACAGCAATATGGCGTCTACCCGCTACTTGAAGGCGATAGAGCGCTGGTTGAACAAGTAAGCCAGTACAGCGATCTGGTGTTTGATGCGGTGGGCGGTGAGCTGGCGAATTTTCTGCTGGTGGTACTGCCGCAGACGTCAACGCTGGTCTCTTACGGGTTATTATCCGGTAAACCGCTCACCCAGACGCGAGGCTGCGCAGCGGTACGCAAATTTCATCTGCGGGAGGCCTTACCGACACTCAGCGTTGATGCGTGGCAGGCGGCGTTTGCCGGGATCTGGCGACAGCTGCCGACCACGGCGCAGCCCGCCGCGCAGGTGATAAAGCTGTGCGACTGGCGTGAGGCGATTGCCGCCGCAGGCCAGCCGGGAAGAGGCGGTAAAATCCTGCTCGATTTCACCGCGGGCTAAGATTACTTTTTCTTCTCGCCAAGCGTTGGGGTTTCGTCAAAGAAGTTCCACGGCTTGAGCAGCGCGTGCGCCCACTCGGTCGGCATAATTGGCCACTCTTCGGCGCGCGCGACGTGGGTGGTGCCGGTCGTGATCCACACGACGTCGTCGTGGTTAGTCAGCGACTCATCATCCTTCGCGTACTGCCCTAAGCCGGTATCCTGGGCGGAACGGTTGGGATATTTCCCTTCCGGATAACGCTCTGTCGGGTGGTAACGCGTCACCCACAGCTGTTTATCCATAAAGCTCAGACGATGATATATCCACTCGTCCGGGGCGAACCTGGCGCCGGTCGCCGCCGGATGCGTGCCGCCGGCATAAGGGATAATCTGGTAAGAGACCGGGTTACCCATGCGGTTCTCTTTGCTGGTGTTGCTCAGCAGGCGAATGGTGCCCGGGTCGAATTTCTGCGCCGCTTTCTGCTCGCTATCGATTGTGTACTGATTCACCTGCATGGTGCTGGTGCGCGGGCCGCCGGCGGTGTTTGGCTTCACTTCAGGATCCATCGCCACCAGGGTGTTGTTTTCGCCGTCCACGTCGAGATCGAGGCGGAAATTATAAATATGCTGGTGGGTGGTGCCGACAATATTATGGTCGATCAGCGTCCCGTAGCGGGTATCCTCTTTGGCGCTGGGGTCGTGCATGGTCTTCGCCTTCACGCCTTTAACGGCTTCAATGCCGGTGGCGCCGGCATCGATACCGATGGTGCCGTTGTCGTGGAACACCCAGTCAAAGATATAATCATAGTTCCCGACGGTACTGATCCAGCGCACCACCAGTTCCCGGCGCTCGGTGCTGACGTTGGGCTTGCCCATTTCCAGGTGCTTATACTCAGGCCCGGCATAGCGTTCGAATATGGCGACCGCGCCTGGAATAGTGGTCGGTTTGCCGGTGTAATCAGCGATAGTTTCGTCCAGCAGTACCGCATTTGACGGCGCATCTTTACCGCGAACAATCGGCGATGTTAGGGTGCCCATGCCGTAATCGCCGGAGTCCAGATAGGCTTTGAAATACCAGCCGACGTCAGGGTCGCCGTAGGGGACGATCATCCCGCCGAGGGAACCTTCATACATCACCTGGCGTTTTGTGCCGTTATCGTTGTAAGTCACCGTCGAGAGAATGGGCCCGACGCGCGAGTTCAGGCGCAGATGAAAATCCCAGTTCCGCCAGTGAATGGTATCGCCGGTGATCGTGTAGTTTTTGCCTTCCGGTTCGGTTATCTCCAGTGGTTTCACCGCCGGGGCGTTGCGGTCGCGGCCATCATAAGGTCGGGGTTCCATTGGGACCGGGATCACCGGGCCTTCTTCGATTTTGATGATTTTCTTCGCTTCAAGGTCGACCACCGCCACCAGGTTTTCAATCGGGTGCGCCCAGTAGTTGCCGTCGCCGGTATCCAGATAACTGACGACTTTCAGCAGACGCGCATCCTGTTGCAGGCCATCTTTGCCATCAAAGTAGCCGACGGTGAGCGGGGTGGTGACCACTTTACTGGGATCGGCAATACCGTGCTTTTTCAGCACCTCAGCGAACTCGCTGCTGGCATTGATAATGTTCTGCACGCTGACGAAGTCATCGAGCAGCACCATCCCGTGGGCGCCTTTAATCGGCGTCCATGAGAGGATTTTTTTGTTTTGCAGATCGACGACGGCTTCAATGACATGTTTGCCATCAAGCATCACCACATCGGCGGTGCGGGGGGAATCAACGGGCGTTCCCTGCAGGGCAAAGGCCCATACCGCCGCTTTATCCGGCTCGTGTAAGGAAATCTCAGTAAAGCGGGTATTCGGCTGGAACTCCGGCGCGGCTTTGACAATGGTCACTGCTTCACCGATTTCCGCCGCCGAGAGGGAGTTTAGCGGGTGAGGGCGTTTTTCTACCTGGAAGGTCTGATCGAGACCGGACTGGAATACATCGTTGATAAAGGTATCGGAGACCCAGGCTTTACCTTCCTTCATTACTACCGGCACCTGTAGATCAAGGGGTTTACCGTTGACGATCGCCGTTTTGGCGCCGGGTTTTACTTTGACGTAAGCGCCGTCTTTTATCAGGGTGAACATTTGCGCGTAGTCATCCCACTGCACATCGGCGCCGAACGCCTGCAGCGTTTTATCCAACGGCACCATGTGCGCTTCGCTACCGTGAGCGAAGACCGGTGATTGCCAGGCGCAAACCACCGCGACAGCCAGCGCCAGCGCGGTTTTACGAGGGGAAAACATCAAGCCGTTTGCCATTGTGACCTCATCTTATTGTTGTGTTGTTGTTGCCGCTGCGAATGTCGGCTTTGTTACGCTTACCCTAGCAGTCTGCCGCCCGGGAACGTTTGTTTGCTTTTGCCAGCTTGTTTGTCAGTTTTGCCAGACGGACGTAAAAAATGCCTCCGTAGAGGCATTAAGCGCGTGGGTGGTGCGTGTTGACTACGCCGGGAAGTCTCCCTGCTGGCGCGCCACCAGGGTAAGAATGGAATACAGCGCCACCGCCTGCTGGTGCTGGTTGAAAATCTCGACAGCCCATTCCACCACACCGGTGGCTTTCTCATCGGCGCTGCGCTGACGTTTGACCGTTTTCCGCTTACAGGTCAGGCGAACCTGAATGGTGTCTCCCGGTTTGACCGGCTCAATAAAGCGCAGGTTTTCCATGCCGTAGTTGGCGATAACCGGCCCGACGCCGGCATCGACGAACAGCCCGGCCGCAGCGGAGATCAGGAAATAACCGTGGACCACCCGCTCGCCGAAAATCGACTCGGCGGCGGCGATTTTGTCCATGTGCGCGTAGAAATGATCGCCGCTCAGGCAGGCGAAATTAACGATATCCGCTTCGGTCAGCGTTCGGCGCGGGGTTAATAAGCTATCGCCAGGCTGGATCTCTTCGAAGTATTTACGGAACGGGTGAATGCGGTCTTCATTCACCTGAGCGCCGCGCACCCACTGCTGGCTTATGGTCGCCAGCATCGTTGGGCTGCCCTGAATCGCGGTACGCTGCATATAGTGTTTCACCGAACGCAGTCCGCCGAGTTCTTCTCCGCCGCCAGCACGGCCGGGGCCGCCGTGTACCAGCTGGGGCAGCGGCGAACCGTGGCCGGTTGATTCTACGGAGGATGCTTCATTCAGTATCTGAATACGGCCATGCGCGCGCGCGGCGCCAAGGATAAACTCGCGCGCCAGCTCGCCGCTGGCGGTGACCAGCGTACCAGCCAGGCTACCGCCGCCGGCGCGTGCCAGCGTGAGCGCATGCTGGCCGTCGCGATACGGCATCAGCGTCGCTACCGGGCCAAAGGCTTCAATGGCGTGAACCTCTGGCGTTTCATCCGGCTGCGGGCAGTACAGCAGGGTCGGCGGGAAGAACGCGCCATCAGCATTAAGATCTGCCTGTCCGCCGAGCAGCGCTTCACAGCCGGCGGCAATCAGTTTATTGACGTTATCCTGCACATCCTGACGCTGTTCGCGATTAACCAGGGCCCCCATCTTAATGCCCTCCTGAGCAGGGTCACCGACGGTTACTTTATGCAGGCGGGAGATCAGTGCATCGCTAACCGCATTAATCTGAGCCAGTGGCACGATGATTCTGCGGATAGCGGTACATTTTTGCCCGGCTTTCGCCGTCATCTCGCGGACCACTTCCCGAATAAACAGCGCGAATTCCGGTTGCTCCGGCGTGACGTCTTCACCTAATACGCAGCAGTTGAGCGAATCTGCTTCCATGGTAAAGGGAATAGATTTGGCCACCAGGTTAGGGTGCGTCCGTAGCTGCTGGCCGGTGGCGGCTGAGCCGGTAAAGGTCACCACATCCTGGCTATCGAGATGGTCGAGAAGATCGCTCGCGCCGCCGCAAATCAGGCTGATGGCGCCTTCCGGCACCAGGCCGCTGTCGACAATCGCTTTCACCATTGCCTGGGTGAGCTGGGCGGTAGCGGTTGCCGGTTTAATGATAGCCGGCATGCCGGCAAGCCAGGTCGGCGCCAGTTTTTCCAGCATTCCCCAGCAGGGGAAGTTGAAGGCGTTGATATGGACGGCGACGCCTGATTTCGAGGTCAGCACATGACGCGCGGCAAAACCGCCCTGTTTGGAGAGCGGGATCAGCTCGTCTTCCGGCCACAGAATATCGTCCGGCAGTTCGCGGCTACCGAGCCCGGCATAAGTGAACAAAGTACCGATACCGCCTTCAATATCCACCCAACTGTCGGCGCGAGTGGCGCCGGTTTGCGCGGAGATGGCGTAGAACTCGTCTTTCTGCTCCAGCAACCGTTTTGCTACCGCTTTCAGCATCGCGCTGCGTTCAATAAAGGTCATCGCCTGCAGGGCTTTGCCACCGCGTTCAATCGCGAAACGACGCGCCTGCGCCATATCCAGGCCTTCACTGGTCACCTCCCAAAGCGCCGCGCCGGTGATGGCGTGATGGATAGTACGGGCGCGGCCCCGGCCGGTCTGCCAGGCGCCGGATAAGTAACTGGCTAACTGCTGCATCGCAAATCTCCAAATGTGTTACGCATGATTACTATAAATAGTTCTTTTATGAATCATAAAATGCAAGTCTATATTTAATATTTTATTAACATTGTGATCGGTGGTTAATTGGGGTTTTTGTTTATGTGACTGTTATTAATGCTATTTACAAAAGGTTTTGCGGTTATCATCACAAAAAGAACAAACAAAATTTGTGGTTTCATTTAACCAATATGTAACCTTCAATAAATAAAGTGATTCACATAAATGTTTTTGTTGTGAATATCGGAATCATAAAGGTGATGACGTGACAGAAGAACAACGCTTTGACCAGCGCATCGCGCAGGAAACGGCCATCGAACCGCGGGACTGGATGCCGGATGCCTACCGTAAGACCTTGATTCGTCAGATAGGCCAGCACGCGCACTCGGAAATTGTCGGCATGCTGCCGGAAGGCAACTGGATCACCCGTGCGCCGACGCTGCGCCGCAAAGCGATACTGCTGGCTAAGGTACAGGATGAGGCCGGACACGGGCTGTATCTCTATAGCGCCGCGGAAACGCTGGGCTGCGCCCGGGAAGACCTGTATCAGAAAATGCTCGACGGGCAGATGAAATACTCCTCTATTTTTAACTACCCGACCCTGAGCTGGGCCGATATCGGCGTAATCGGCTGGCTGGTCGATGGCGCGGCCATCGTCAACCAGGTGGCGCTGTGCCGGACCTCTTACGGCCCCTATGCCCGGGCGATGGTCAAAATCTGCAAAGAAGAGAGTTTTCACCAGCGCCAGGGATTTGAAGCCTGCATGGCGCTGGCGCAGGGCAATGACGCGCAGCGGCAGATGCTGCAGGACGCTATTAACCGCTTCTGGTGGCCGGCGCTGATGATGTTTGGCCCTAACGATGACAACTCGCCGAACAGCGCCCGCAGCATGGCGTGGAAAATCAAACTGCACTCCAACGACGAGCTACGTCAGCGCTTCGTCGATAACACCGTGCCGCAGGTAGAGATCCTCGGTATGACCGTACCGGACCCGGATTTGCAGTTTGATGAAGCCAGCGGCCACTACCGCTTCGGCGAAATCGACTGGCAGGAATTTAACGAGGTGATTAGCGGCCGTGGCATTTGCAATCACGAGCGGCTGGCCGCCAAGCGTAAGGCCTGGGAAGAGGGCGAATGGGTGCGCGAAGCCGCGCTGGCCCATGCGCAAAAACAGCAGGCCCGCAGCGCGGCATGAGGAGAGACAACATGAGCAAAGTTTACTGGCCGTTATATGAAGTGTTCGTTCGCAGCAAACAGGGGTTATCCCATCGTCACGTCGGCAGTCTGCACGCTGCCGATGATCAAATGGCGTTGGAGAATGCCCGCGATGCCTACACCCGCCGCAGCGAAGGCTGCTCAATTTGGGTGGTGAAGGCTAGCGAAATCGTTGCTTCGCAGCCGGAAGATCGCGGCGAATTCTTCGACCCGGCGGAAAGCAAAGTCTACCGTCATCCGACTTTCTATACCGTGCCGGACGGCATGGAACATATGTGAGGCGGCGATGAATAATCCTAACCCCGTAGCCACCTACGCCCTGCGTCTTGGCGACAATGGTCTGGTTCTGGCCCAGCGTTTAGGCGCCTGGTGCGGCCATGCTCCCGAGCTCGAGATCGATCTTGCGCTGGCCAACATCGGCCTCGACCTGCTCGGCCAGGCGCGCAATTTTTTAAGCTATGCCGCCGAGCTTAACGGCTGCGGCGACGAAGATACGCTGGCCTTTGGCCGCGATGAGCGCCAGTTCAGCAACCTGCTGCTGGTGGAGCAGCCAAACGGCAATTTTGCCGACACTATCGCCCGCCAGTTCTTTATCGATGTCTGGCACGTCGCTCTGTTCAGCCGCCTGGTGAACAGCCGCGACACGCAGCTGGCGGCCATTGCCGCTAAAGGGCTGAAAGAGGTGCGTTACCATCAGCGCTTTAGCCGCGGCTGGCTGGAGCGTCTGGGTAACGGCACCGAGTTATCAAATCGCAAAATGCAGCAGGCGGTCGACAATCTTTGGCGCTTCACCGGCGAACTGTTCCTTGCCGATGAAGTGGAGCTCAGCCTGGTTGAGCAGGGCATTGCGGTTGATCCGCGCGAGCTTCAGGCCGAATGGCAAAGCGCGGTACACACGGCGCTGCTCGACTCCGGCTTACAAATCCCGCAGGAAGCGGCCTTCCGCAGCGGCGGCAAACAGGGGCTGCACAGTGAACATCTCGGCCCGCTGCTGGCGGAGATGCAATATCTGCAGCGTTCGCATCCCGGACTGCAGTGGTAAGTGAGGTGACTATGCAACGTCTTGCCGATATCGCTCCTGCAGAGGTTCGCACCATCTGGGGGTTATTAAGCGCGATCCCGGATCCGGAAGTGCCGGTACTCACCATCACCGACCTCGGTATGGTACGCAGCGTCGCGCGCCATGGCGACGGCTGGGTGATTGGCTTTACCCCGACCTATTCGGGCTGTCCGGCGACGGAGCATCTGCTGGGCGAGATCCGTACGGTCATGAGCAAGCATGGCTTTCTGCCGGTGCATATCGTCCTGCAGCTGGATCCGCCGTGGACCACCGACTGGATGAGTCAGGATGCTCGCGAGCGCCTGCGCCAGTACGGCATCAGCCCGCCCCAGGGGCACGCCTGCCATGCGGACATGCCCGCTGAGGTGAGCTGTCCGCGCTGCGGCAGCACCCATACTTCGCTGATTAGCGAATTCGGTTCCACGGCCTGCAAAGCGCTCTATCGCTGCGACAGCTGCCGGGAACCTTTTGATTACTTTAAATGTATTTGAGGTTGCCATGACGACGTTCCATTCGCTTAAGGTGGCGAGAGTCGAGCCGGAAACCCGCGATGCGGTGACCATCACTTTTGCGATTCCGCAAGCCCTGCAGGCGGAATACTGTTTTCGCCCGGGCCAGCATCTGACGCTAAAAGCCCGTCTGGGCGGCGAAGAACTGCGCCGCTGTTACTCCATTTGTCGCAGCCGCACGCCAGGCGAAATTAGCGTCGCGGTCAAAGCCATCGACGGCGGGCGCTTCTCGCGCTACGCCCAGCACGATATCCAGCAGGGTATGGAGCTGGAAGTGATGGTGCCGCAGGGGCATTTCGGTTATCAACCGCAGGCCGAACGGCAGGGTGAGTATCTGGCGATTGCCGCCGGTTCCGGGATCACGCCGATGATGGCGATCATTAGCGCGACGCTGGCGACCGAGCCGCAAAGCCGCTTTACGCTGATCTACGGCAACCGCAGCAGCCATAGCATGATGTTCCGCCAGGCGCTGGCCGATTTAAAAGACCGCTATCCGCAGCGCCTGCAGGTGATACACCTGTTTAGCCAGGAGTCGATGGACAGCGATCTGCTACAGGGGCGCATTGACGGCGACAAACTGCGCCAGCTCGCTGACCATCTGCTGGATTTCAGCCGTTTCGACGAGGCCTTTATCTGCGGGCCGGCGGTGATGATGGACGAGGCGGAAGCGACGTTACGTGAACTTGGCGTAGCGGAGAAATCGATTCATCTCGAACGCTTTAATACCCCAGGCGGCAATGTGAAGCGGGCCGCTGGAGTGCAGGCGGAAGGGCGCACGGTGACCATCCGTCAGGACGGGCGCGATCGGCTTATCGCCCTCAGCGCCGAAGACGACAGCATCCTGGACGCCGCATTGCGTCAGGGCGCCGATCTGCCGTTCGCCTGTAAGGGGGGGGTATGCGCCACCTGTAAATGCAAAGTGCTACGCGGTGAAGTGGCGATGGCCGCCAATTACAGCCTGGAAGCGGATGAGCTGGCGGCGGGCTACGTGCTGAGCTGCCAGTCGTTGCCGACCAGCGGCGATGTAGTGGTCGACTTTGACGCGCGGGGGATGGCATGAGTGACCTGCTGATCCACCGTCATGGCCGGGCGCTTCAGTTGACGCTGAACCGCCCGCAGGCCCGCAACGCGCTGAACAATGCCTTATTAACCCAGATTGCCGAGGTGCTGGAGGCCGCGGCAGTTGATGACAGCGTCGGCGTCTGCGTTATCAGCGGTAACGCGCGTTTTTTCGCCGCCGGGGCTGACCTCAATGAAATGGCGGAAAAAGATCTGCCTGCCACCCTTGATGATATTCGCCCACGGTTATGGGCGCGAATCGACGCCTTTACTAAACCGCTCATCGCTTCGGTCAACGGCTACGCGCTCGGTGCCGGCTGCGAGCTGGCTCTGCTGTGCGACCTGATTGTCGCCGGCGACAACGCCCGCTTTGGCCTGCCGGAAATTACCCTCGGCATTATGCCGGGCGCTGGTGGCACCCAGCGGCTGATCCGCAGCGTTGGCAAGGCGCTCGCCAGCCGGATGGTGCTGAGCGGCGAGAGTATTGACGCCCGCCAGGCGCAACAGGCCGGGCTGGTCAGCGATATCCATCCGGCGGCTTTAACCGATGAGTATGCCCTGAAACTGGCAACCACCATTGCCCGCCATTCGCCGCTGGCGCTACGGGCGGCAAAACAGTCGCTGCGCCTGTCGCAGGAAGTCAGCCTGCAGGCTGGTCTGCAACAGGAGCGCCAGCTGTTTAGCCTGCTGAGCGCCACCGAGGACCGCCGCGAAGGCATCGACGCCTTCTTACAAAAACGTACACCGGAATTTAAAGGACGCTAATCGTGGAAGCTTTCATTCTCAGCGCAGTGGAACAGGGCGTCATGACCATTACCCTCAATCGCCCGGACCGCCTCAACAGTTTTAACGACCTGATGCATCAACAGCTGGCGGAATGTCTGAATCAGGCCGAGCGTGATGACGGCGTACGTTGCTTGCTGATCACCGGCGCCGGTCGCGGCTTTTGCGCCGGCCAGGATTTGAACGATCGCAATGTCGACCCCAGCGGCCCACCGCCGGATCTCGGCCTGTCGGTAGAACGCTTTTACAATCCGTTAGTGCGCCGTCTGGCGGCGCTGCCGAAGCCGGTTATCTGCGCGGTCAACGGCGTGGCCGCCGGCGCTGGCGCCACCCTGGCGCTGGGCTGCGATATCGTGCTGGCCGCGCGTTCGGCGAAATTTGTGATGGCGTTCAGCAAGCTCGGCCTGGTGCCGGACTGCGGCGGCAGCTGGTTCCTGCCGCGGGTGGCCGGCCGCGCTCGCGCGATGGGGCTGGCGCTGCTGGGCGATAGCCTCAGCGCGGAACAGGCCGTGCAGTGGGGGATTATCTGGCAACTGGTGGACGATTCAGAACTGGCGGATACCAGTCTGCAACTGGCGCGCCATCTGGCGGCGCAACCGACGTTTGGTCTTGGGCTGATTAAAAAGGCGCTGCTGGCTTCTGAAACCAACAGTCTCGATGCGCAGTTGGATCTTGAGCGCGATTATCAGCGCCTGGCCGGGCGCAGCGATGATTACCGCGAAGGGGTCAGCGCGTTTCTGGCCAAACGGCCACCACAGTTCAGCGGGAAATAGGCCATGACAACATCCTTTGCCACCGTGGCGGTGATTGGCAGCGGCACCATGGGAGCCGGTATTGCTGAAGTAGCCGCTGCCGCCGGACATCCGGTGCGTATTTTCGATATTAATCAAACCGCGATTGCCCAGGCGATCGACGGCATTGCTATGCGTCTGGCATCGCGGGTCGAGCGCGGCAAACTGGCGTCAGAGCAGGCCGACGCGCTGCTGGCGCGCCTGCATCCGGCTCACGATTTAGCCGCGCTTGCCGACGCGGATTTAGTAATTGAAGCGGCCTCTGAACGGTTGGAGGTCAAAACGGCGCTGTTCGCACAGCTGGCGGAGATCTGCGCGCCGTCAACGTTGTTGACCAGTAACACTTCGTCTATTTCGATTACCGCCATCGCCGCCGGGGTCAAAAACCCGGAGCGGGTGGCCGGGCTGCACTTTTTTAATCCGGCGCCGGTGATGAAGCTGGTTGAGGTGGTGAGTGGCCTGGAGACGTCTGCTGAGGTGGTAGAGCAGCTGTGCCAGTGCGTAAGCGGCTGGGGGAAACAGCCGGTACGCTGCCGCTCAACGCCGGGATTTATCGTTAACCGCGTAGCGCGTCCGTTCTACGCTGAGGCCTGGCGCGCGCTGGAAGAACAGGTTGCCGCACCTGAGGTTATCGATGCCGCTTTGCGTGACGGCGGCGGTTTTCCGATGGGACCGTTGGCGTTGACTGACCTGATTGGCCAGGACGTCAACTTCGCTGTGACCTGTTCGGTGTTTAACGCCTTCTGGCAGGACCGCCGCTACCTACCATCGCTACTCCAGCAAGAGCTGGCGCTGGCCGGGCGGCTGGGTAAAAAGAGCGGCCACGGCGTCTATCGCTGGCCCGCGGAGACGCAGCCGGACGCGGCGCTGCCGCCGGTATCTATTGGCGCTCAATCCATTACAGCTATAAGTGACAGTGTCACAGAACTCGATGAGCTCTTGTTGCTGGAGACCGAAGGCGAGACCGCGCTAGCGTTAAGCGTTAAGCATCACCGCCCGGTGGTGGTGTATGACCTGTGCGCCAGCGAAACGGTGGTGCTGGCCGCAGCGGCGACCAACGCGCCTGCGGCCACTGAAAAGGCCGTGCATTACTTCCAACAGCAGGGCAAGAAAGTTCTGCGTATTGCCGATTATCCCGGCCTGCTGGTGTGGCGCACGGTGGCGATGCTGATTAACGAAGCGCTGGATGCGGTGCAAAAAGGGATCGCCAGCCCGCATGACATTGATACCGCGATGCGCCTTGGTGTCAATTATCCGCACGGCCCGCTGGCGTGGGGAGAACGCCTTGGCTGGCGGCGGGTGCTGCAACTGCTGGAGAACCTGCAACACCATTATGGCGAGGAGCGCTATCGCCCCAGTTCCCTGTTGCGCCAGAAGGCGCTGATGGAGAAGCACCATGAGCAATGATCCGTGGCGCAACGCGCGCGTGATGTACGAAAAAGATACCTGCGCCAGAAAGATGGGGATTGAACTTATCGAAATGGACGATGGTTTTGCGCAGATGAGCATGACCGTCTCGGCGGACATGCTTAACGGCCATCAAACCTGTCACGGCGGTCAGCTATTTACGCTCGCCGATACCGCTTTCGCTTACGCCTGTAACAGCCAGGGGCTGGCGGCGGTGGCTTCGGCGGCAAATATTGATTTTCTTCGTCCGGCGTTTGCCGGCGACAGGCTGGTCGCCACCGCAAGAGTCAAACAGCAGGGCAAGCTGACCGGCGTCTACGACATCGAAATTGTTAATCAACAGCAAAAGATTGTGGCCCTGTTTCGCGGCAAATCGCACCGTATCGGCGGCACAATCACGGGAGAAGTGTAATGCGCGACGCCTTTATTTGTGACGGGATCCGCACGCCGATTGGCCGCTACGGCGGAGCGCTGGCCGGCGTCCGCGCCGACGATCTGGCGGCGATCCCGCTACGTGAGTTGCTGAGCCGTAACCCCGGGCTCGACCTGGCAGCGATTGATGATGTGATTTTCGGCTGTGCGAACCAGGCCGGTGAGGATAACCGCAACGTGGCGCACATGGCGACGCTGTTGGCAGGTTACCCGCATACCGTGCCGGGCACCACGATTAACCGCTTGTGCGGATCGGGTCTGGATGCGATCGGTTTTGCCGCCAGGGCGATCAAAGCCGGCGATGCCGATCTGCTGATTGCTGGCGGCGTGGAATCGATGTCGCGCGCGCCGTTCGTGATGGGAAAAGCCAGCACGCCGTATCAGCGTCAGGCGGAACTCTTTGATACCACGATTGGCTGGCGTTTTGTGAACCCGCTCATGGCGCAACAATTCGGAACTGACAGCATGCCGGAAACGGCAGAGAATGTAGCTGAATTGTTAAATATCAGTCGGGCCGATCAGGACGCTTTCGCCTGGCGCAGCCAGCAGCGCACGGCGCAGGCCCAGCGCGACGGCATTCTGGCGCAGGAAATCGTGCCGGTGCAGATCATCGGCAAGAAAGGGGCGGTCAGCGCGGTACGCGATGATGAGCATCCCCGCCCGGAAACCACGCTTGAGCAACTCGCACTATTAAAAGCGCCGTTCCGTAAAGGTGGAGTCATTACGGCTGGAAATGCTTCTGGCGTTAACGATGGCGCAGCGGCGCTGATTATCGCCAGTGAACAGCAGGCCAGCATACAGGGGCTCACGCCGCGCGCGCGTATCGTGGCGATGGCGACGGCGGGTGTTGAACCGCGCCTGATGGGGCTGGGGCCGGTACCGGCAGTGCGTAAAGTGCTGGAGCGAGCCGGACTCAATATTAACGATATGGATCTGATAGAGCTGAATGAGGCCTTCGCCGCGCAGGCGCTGGGGGTGCTCAGACAACTCGGCGTGCCGGATGATGCGGCGCACGTGAATCCCAACGGCGGTGCCATCGCGTTAGGTCATCCGCTGGGCATGAGCGGCGCGCGACTGGCGCTGAGCGCCAGCCTTGAGCTGCAACGCCGGGGCGGGCGTTATGCGCTGTGTACGATGTGTATTGGCGTGGGTCAGGGCATTGCCATGATCCTCGAGCGAGTGTGAGCTAATTTACCTGCGAGTACCCTACAATGATAACTACTACAAAATTAGATCCGATTGAAACCGCATCGCGTGATGAACTGCAGGCTCTGCAAACCCAGCGCCTGAAATGGACGCTGAAGCATGCGTATGAAAATGTGCCGATGTATCGCCGCAAATTCGACGCCGCCGGCGTACACCCTGACGACTTTCGGGAATTAAACGATCTGAAAAAATTCCCCTGTACCACTAAACAAGATCTGCGCGACAACTATCCCTTCGATACCTTTGCGGTGCCGATGGAGCAGGTGGTGCGCATTCACGCCTCTTCCGGCACCACCGGCAAACCGACGGTGGTGGGATATACGCAAAACGATATTGATAACTGGGCCAATATTGTCGCCCGTTCGCTGCGCGCGGCCGGTGGTTCAGCAAAAGATAAAATTCACGTCGCCTACGGCTACGGCCTGTTTACCGGCGGCCTTGGCGCGCACTACGGCGCGGAGCGTTTAGGCGCGACGGTGATCCCGATGTCCGGCGGACAGACCGAAAAACAGGCGCAACTGATCCGCGACTTCCAGCCGGATATGATCATGGTGACGCCGTCTTATTGTCTGAATCTGATTGAAGAGCTGGAGCGCCAGATGGGCGGCGATGCCCGCGGCTGTTCATTGCGGGTCGGCGTCTTTGGCGCCGAGCCGTGGACGCTGGCGATGCGCGCGGAAATCGAGCGCCGCCTGGGTATCACCGCACTGGATATTTACGGTCTGTCAGAGGTGATGGGGCCTGGGGTGGCAATGGAGTGCCTGGAAACCGTTGACGGCCCGACCATCTGGGAAGACCACTTCTTCCCGGAAATCGTCAACCCGGACGACGGTACGCCGCTGGAAGATGGCGAGCATGGCGAACTGCTGTTTACCACGTTGACCAAAGAGGCGCTGCCGGTGATCCGCTATCGTACCCGCGATCTGACTCGCTTGCTGCCGGGAACCGCGCGGACCATGCGCCGCATGGATCGCATCAGTGGACGCAGCGACGATATGCTGATTATCCGCGGGGTTAACGTCTTCCCATCACAGCTGGAAGAGGAGATCCTCAAGTTTGAACACCTGGCGCCGCACTATCAGTTAGAGGTCAATCGCCGCGGTCATCTTGATTCGCTGGCGGTACGCGTTGAGCTGAAAGAGAGCGGGCTGGCGTTAAGTCATGAACAACGCTGCCAGATTTGCCATCAGTTGCGTCACCGCATTAAGTCGATGGTCGGGATCTCCACCGATATTACTATCGTCAACTGCGGCAGCATTCCTCGCTCTGAAGGGAAAGCCTGTCGGGTATTCGACCTGCGTAAAGCGGTGGTCAGCGGTTAATTCTCTCCCCGATAACCCGGCTGAGGCCTTTACGCCGTAAGCCGGGAATTTCCTGTGCTATGATTCATAAAGGAAAAATATAACAACAGAATGAATCAGATGAGTAAACTCGACGCCTTTATTCAACAAGCGGTGACGGCGATGCCGATCAGCGGTACGTCATTGATTGCCTCGCTGTATGGCGACGCTTTATTACAACGCGGTGGGGAAGTGTGGCTGGGTAGCGTCGCGGCGCTGCTGGAAGGATTAGGATTTGGCGAGCGCTTTGTCCGCACTGCGCTATTCCGTCTCAATAAAGAAGAGTGGCTCGATGTCGTGCGTATCGGCCGGCGCAGCTTCTATCGCCTGAGCGATAAAGGGCTACGTCTGACCCGGCGCGCGGAACATAAAATTTATCGGGCGAATGCCCCGGAATGGGACGGAACCTGGCTGCTGCTATTGTCGGAAGGGTTAGAAAAAACGGTTCTGGCGGAAGTCAAAAAGCAACTGTTATGGCAGGGATTTGGCGCGCTGGCGCCGAGCCTGCTGGCCTCGCCGTCGCAAAAACTGGCCGATGTCCAATCGCTGCTACATGAAGCGGGCGTTGCCGAAAACGTCATCTGTTTTGAAGCCCATTCGCCGCTGGCGCTCTCAAGGGCGGCGCTACGCGACCGCGTAGAGGAGTGCTGGCATCTCACCGAACAAAATGAGATGTACGAGGCGTTTATCGCATTGTTCCGACCATTACTGCCGCTGCTGCGCGACAGCGAGCCGTCAGAGTTGACGCCGGAGCGCTGTTTCCAGATCCAACTGCTCCTTATCCATTTCTATCGCCGTGTGGTGCTTAAAGACCCGCTGCTGCCGGAAGAACTCCTGCCGGCGCATTGGGCCGGGCAAACCGCGCGGCAGCTGTGCATCAATATTTATCAACGCGTGACGCCAGGCGCGCTGGCCTTCGTCGGCGAAAAAGGCGAAAGCTCAGTTGGCGAGCTTCCCGCCCCGGGTCCGCTTTATTTTCAACGCTTTGGCGGTTTGCCGGGCGTCTAAGGAGGTTGCATGCCGATTTATCAGATTGATGGGCTGACGCCAGTGGTGCCGGATGAGAGCTATGTTCATCCGACGGCGGTACTCATTGGCGACGTGATCCTGGGAAAAGGGGTCTATGTTGGGCCTAATGCCAGCCTGCGCGGCGACTTCGGCCGTATTGTAGTAAAAGACGGAGCCAATATTCAGGATAACTGCGTCATGCACGGCTTCCCCGGCCAGGATACCGTGGTGGAAGAGGACGGCCACATCGGCCACGGCGCAATTCTGCACGGCTGTGTGATTGGCCGCAACGCGCTGGTGGGAATGAGCGCGGTGATTATCGACGGGGCGGTAATTGGCGAAAATAGTATTGTCGGCGCTTCCGCCTTCGTAAAAGCGAAAGCGGAAATGCCTGCTAACCATTTGATCATCGGCAGCCCGGCAAAAGCGATTCGTACGCTGAGCGAACAGGAGCTGGAGTGGAAAAAACACGGTACCCGTGAATACCAGGTGCTGGTCGAACGTTGTAAGCAGACGCTGCATCAGGTGGAGCCATTAAAAGAGATGGAGGCCGGGCGCAAGCGTCTGGAATTTGACGAAAACCTGCGGCCAAAATCCTAAACCTGAGGGGTAACTATAATGGCAGAGAAATTATCCGCTCACTGTCACTGCGGTGCGGTGGCATTTACCGTTGAGCTCAGCGATGGCTTCAACACCGTTCGTCGCTGTAACTGTTCATATTGTCGAATGCGTGGAGCAGTCGCGGTCTCTTCGCCGCGTTCAGGAATAGAGGTGGTACGCGGAAGGGATAAGCTCACAGAGTATCGCTTTAATACGGGGGAAGCCGTGCACTTTTTCTGCTCGGTATGCGGGATCTACACCTTTCATCAACGGCGATCAAACCCGCAGCAGTATGGGGTAAATGTGGCCTGCATTGATGGCGTTTCGCCTTTCGATTTTGCTTGCGTGGAGGTCAACGACGGCGTGAATCATCCAAAAGATGGCGGCGGAGGCGTGGTGGGGTATTTGCGCTACGAGAAAAAGTAAAACTCTCCTCCCGCAGGCAGCGAGAGGAGTCAAATATTAGGCTGCAACTACGCTGTCGATAGCCGCTTTGGCATCGGACTGCGCTTTGGCCGCAACTTCTGGACCATAAGCAATACCCTCTGCAAACACGAAGTTCACGTCGGTGATGCCGATAAAGCCAAGGAAGGTGGTCAGATACGGCGTAACCAGATCGGTCGGCGTATCTTTATGAATACCACCGCGGCTGGTCAGTACTACCGCACGTTTACCGGTGACCAGGCCTTCCGGACCTTTCTCGGTGTAACGGAAGGTGACGCCTGCGCGGGCAACCAGGTCGAAATAGTTTTTCAGCTGAGTCGGGATGTTGAAGTTATACATCGGCGCGGCGATAACAATCACATCGTTAGCTTTCAGTTCAGCGATCAGTTCATCGGACAGCGCCAGCGCTTCCTGTTGACGTGCGGTCAACTGTGCATCACTCGGACGCAGCGCGCCAACCAGTTCACCATCCAGAACCGGAATCGGGTTTGCCGCCAGATCGCGCACGGTGATAACGTCGCCTGCGTGTTTTTCACGCCATTGTTCAACAAAATAGTCGGACAGTTGGCCGGATTGCGAGTACCCTGCAAGAATACTGGACTTCAGAACTAATACTTTGCTCATGGGTGTTTCCTTTTAATGTGATTGACGGGTCAATGCCCTGGTGCTTGTTGACACTGTATTCACAATCATGCCGCAGAGATAGCGCAATATATCGAATCCTATGTTCAATTTTTTTGAACAAGGCATGAGTTCTACAGATGTGGTAATCTACAGCAATATTTCATGAGAGATTTTTCCGGCAGAGCGCTGCCCGATAACGTTATGACAGAACAACAAAAAATCACTTTTTCGCAGCTCTATGAACGGCTCGATGGTCTGATGCTGCGCGATAAATCGCGCTATAGCCGCCGCCTGCATGGCGCAAAGAAGGTTAAAAATCCTGATGCCCAGCAGGCCATTCTGCACGAGATGGCGCGGGAGATAGAGCAGGCAGCAGGGAAAGTCGTGCTACGCGAAGCCGCGCGTCCGGCAATCACCTATCCGGAAAACCTGCCGGTTAGCCAGAAAAAACAAGAGATTCTCGAAGCGGTGCGCGATCACCAGGTGGTGATCGTCGCCGGTGAGACCGGTTCTGGTAAAACCACTCAGCTACCCAAAATCTGCATGGAGCTGGGGCGCGGCCTGAAAGGCCTGATTGGCCACACCCAGCCGCGTCGACTGGCGGCGCGCACCGTCGCTAACCGTATTGCCGAAGAGCTGCAGAGCGAGCCGGGTGGCTGTATCGGTTATAAAGTGCGCTTCAGCGACCACGTCAGCGAAAACACCATGGTTAAGCTGATGACCGACGGTATCCTGCTGGCGGAAATCCAGCAGGATCGCCTGCTGATGCAGTATGACACCATCATTATTGATGAGGCGCACGAGCGCAGTCTGAACATTGATTTTCTGCTGGGTTATCTGAAAGAGCTCCTGCCGCGCCGCCCGGACCTGAAAATTATCATTACCTCGGCGACCATCGACCCGGAACGTTTCTCAAAGCATTTCAATCATGCGCCGATTATCGAAGTCTCCGGGCGGACTTACCCGGTGGAAGTGCGCTATCGGCCGATAGTGGAAGAGGCGGACGATACCGAGCGCGATCAGTTACAGGCGATCTTTGATGCGGTTGACGAACTGGGGCGCGAAGGGCCCGGCGATATTCTGATCTTTATGAGCGGTGAGCGGGAAATTCGCGATACCGCCGAGGCGCTGAATAAGCTGGATCTGCGCCATACCGAAGTGCTGCCGCTGTACGCCCGCCTGTCCAACAGCGAGCAGAACCGGGTCTTCCAGTCCCATAGCGGGCGGCGTATTGTCCTGGCAACCAACGTTGCCGAAACCTCGTTGACGGTTCCGGGCATCAAATACGTTATCGATCCGGGTACCGCTCGCATCAGTCGCTACAGCTACCGTACAAAAGTGCAGCGCCTGCCTATCGAGCCAGTATCACAGGCCTCCGCTAATCAGCGTAAAGGCCGTTGCGGACGTGTTTCGGAAGGCATCTGTATTCGTCTTTACTCGGAAGACGATTTCCTGTCGCGGCCGGAATTTACCGACCCGGAAATTCTGCGTACCAATCTGGCCTCGGTCATTCTGCAAATGACCGCTCTGGGGCTGGGCGATATCGCCGCGTTTCCGTTTGTCGAAGCGCCGGATAAGCGCAACATCCAGGATGGCGTTCGTCTGCTGGAAGAGCTTGGCGCCATCACCACCGATGAGCAGGCAACGGCCTATAAGCTGACCCCGCTGGGCCGCCAGCTCAGCCAGCTACCGGTGGATCCGCGTCTGGCACGGATGGTGCTGGAAGCGCAGAAACATGGCTGCGTGCGTGAAGCGATGATCATCACTTCCGCGCTGTCGATTCAGGATCCGCGCGAGCGCCCCATGAACAAGCAGCAGGCATCCGATGAAAAGCATCGTCGCTTCCACGATAAAGAGTCTGATTTCCTTGCGTTTGTCAATTTGTGGAACTATCTCGGCGAACAACAAAAGGCGCTCTCTTCGAATCAGTTCCGCCGCCAGTGCCGGGTGGATTTCCTCAACTATTTACGCGTGCGTGAATGGCAGGATATTTACACCCAACTGCGCCAGGTAGTGAAAGAACTCGGCCTGCCGATCAACAGCGAGCCAGCGGAGTACCGTGAAATTCATACCGCGCTGCTGACCGGTTTGTTGTCGCATATCGGGATGAAGGACTCCGATAAACAGGAGTATACCGGCGCCCGTAATGCGCGGTTCTCTATCTTCCCCGGCTCTGGTCTATTCAAGAAGCCGCCAAAGTGGACGATAGTTGCGGAACTGGTGGAGACCAGCCGCCTGTGGGGGCGCATTGCCGCCCGCATTGAGCCGGAGTGGGTCGAGCCGGTGGCCCAGCATCTGATTAAACGTTCATATAGTGAACCGCACTGGGAGCGGTCGCAGGGCGCGGTAATGGCGACAGAAAAGGTCACCGTCTACGGTCTGCCAATCGTCGCCGCGCGTAAGGTCAACTATAGCCAGATTGACCCGGCGCTGTGTCGTGAGCTGTTCATCCGCCACGCGCTGGTAGAGGGCGACTGGCAGACGCGGCATGCTTTCTTCCGCGATAACCTCAAGCTGCGCGCTGAAATCGAAGAGCTGGAGCATAAGTCGCGCCGTCGCGACATCCTGGTGGATGACGAGACGATGTTCGAGTTTTACGACCAGCGCATTAGCCACGATGTTATCTCCGCTCGCCACTTTGATAAGTGGTGGAAGCAGGCCAGCCGCGAAACGCCAGACTTGCTCAATTTTGAAAAGAGCATGCTGATTAAAGAGGGGGCGGAGCAGGTCAGTAAACTGGACTACCCGAATTTCTGGCATCAGGGCAATCTTAAACTGCGTCTTAGCTATCAGTTTGAACCTGGTGCGGATGCCGATGGCGTAACGGTTCATATTCCGCTGCCGCTGCTCAACCAGGTAGAGGAAGCCGGGTTTGAATGGCAGATCCCTGGCCTGCGTCGCGAGCTGGTCATCGCATTAATCAAATCGTTGCCGAAACCCGTTCGGCGTAATTTCGTCCCGGCGCCTAATTACGCCGAGGCGTTTTTAGGCCGCGCGACGCCGCAGGCGTTGCCGCTACTGGATTCGCTGGAGCGTGAGCTGCGTAAAATGACCGGCGTGACCATCGACCGCGAATCCTGGCAGTGGGATCAGGTGCCCGATCACCTGAAAATCACTTTCCGGGTGGTGGATGACAAAAATAAGAAACTGCAGGAAGGACGCTCTCTGCAGGTCTTAAAAGACGCGCTCAAAGGTAAAGTTCAGGAGACGTTATCGGCGGTGGCCGACGATGGTATTGAACAGAGCGGGCTGCATATCTGGAGTTTCGGCACCCTGGCGGAGAGTTACGAACAGAAGCGCGGTAATTATAAGGTGAAAGCCTGGCCGGCGCTGGTGGACGAGCGTGACAGCGTTGCCATCAAACTATTTGATAATCCACAGGAACAGCAGCAGGCGATGTGGCGTGGTCTGCGCCGTTTACTGTTGCTCAATATTCCGTCGCCGATTAAGTATCTGCACGAGAAACTGCCCAACAAAGCCAAATTGGGACTCTATTTCAACCCTTATGGCAAGGTGCTGGATTTGATTGACGACTGCATCTCCTGCGGCGTTGACAAGCTTATCGATGAAGCCGGCGGCCCGGTGTGGACCGAAGAGGGCTTTAGTAAACTGCACGATAAAGTGCGCGCCGAACTGAACGACACGGTGGTCGATATCGCGAAGCAGGTCGAGCAGATCCTGACGGCGGTATTTAACATCAATAAGCGTCTGAAAGGGCGGGTAGATATGACGATGGCCCTGGGGCTGTCGGATATTAAAGCGCAGATGGCGGGTCTGGTTTATCGCGGCTTTGTTACCGGCAACGGTTTCCGCCGCCTCGGCGATACGCTGCGTTATCTGCAGGCAATTGAAAAGCGTCTTGAGAAGCTGGCAATCGACCCGCATCGTGACCGCGCGCAGATGCTAAAAGTCGAGAGCGTGCAACAGGCGTGGCAGCAGTGGTTGAATAAGCTGCCGCCGAATCGCCGCGATGATGACGACGTACAGGAGATCCGCTGGATGATCGAAGAGCTGCGCGTCAGCTTCTTTGCTCAGCAGTTGGGCACACCGTATCCGATCTCGGACAAACGCGTGTTACAGGCGATGGAGCAAATTACGCCGTAGCCTGGCTGGTTGTCCCCGGTGGCGCTGCGCTTACCAGGGCTACTCGCTTAAGCGTTTACCCACGCCAGAGTAAAGCCGTCCCAGCCTTTAGTGCCCACGGTCTGCAGCGCCGTTGCCGTCAACCGTGGCTCGGCGCCCATCATCTCAATGAATTGACGCACGCCCTGAACGCGCTCGTCGGCGCTCTGTGGGTTAACCACTTCGCCGTCGCGTACCACGTTATCGCCAATAATTAAGGTTCCTGGGCGGGAATAACGTAGCGCCCAGCGCAGATAATGGGGATTATTCGGCTTATCGGCATCGATGAAGATCAGGTCGAAAGCGGGACATTCGCCAAGCGCCTCCAGAGACTGTAGCGCCGGCCCCTCCCGCAGCGTGACCCGCTGGTCAACGCCCGCCAGCTGCAGATTCTCCCGCGCCACCTGGGCATGATGCGCGTCGGCCTCCAGCGTGAGTAGTTGGCCGTCGGCAGGAAGCTCGCGCGCCATCCAGATGGTGCTATAGCCGCCGAGAGTACCGATCTCCAGTATCCGCTTAGCCTGGGTAAGCCGTACCAGCAGGGCGAGAAACTGCCCCTGATTGGCGGCGACATCGTGTGCCGGCAGCCCGGCTCGATGGTTGTTTTCCAGTACCCGATCGAGCATAGGATCGCCGGGGATTAAGGCCTCAATCAAATAATTGTCTACTGCCGACCACTGTTGTTGCATATGACGCTTCCCCATTTAGCTCCCTGATGAGTCAGACCAGCCGCCTCCCAGCGCCCGGTACAAATCAATCTGCGCCAGCAGAAGATTATTTTTCACCTGCACCACGCTTAATTGAGTGGAGAACAACGTTCTTTGCGCATCCAACACGTCCAGATAAGAAGAATAGCCGTTACGATAGCGGTTCTGCGCGATACGCAACGTTTCTGCGGCGACCGATTCCTGCTCCTGGAGCTCGCTTAACTGTTCGCCGTAGCGGCTGATGGCATCCAGGCTATCGTTCACCTCTTTGAACGCGCCGCGTACGGTTTTCTCATATCCGTATAACGCCTGATTGCGCTGGGCCATCGAGACATCAACCTGCGCATTTAGCGCCTGGCGGTTGAGTAACGGCGCCAGAATACTGCCGCCAAGGCTCCATAACCGCAGCGGGTTGTCGAGCAGATCCGGCAGCGTTCTGTCCTGCAGGCTGCCGGTGGCGGTCAGGTTGATGGAAGGCAGCAACTGCGCCTGCGACGACGCAAGGGTGGCATCAGCGGCCACCAGTTGGCGTTGAGCTTGCACAATGTCCGGACGGCGGCTCATTAGCGTCGAGGGTAGCTGTGAGGGCAGGCGTAGCGGGCTAAGTTGTGCGAACTCGTTACGTTTTACCGCACCGGGATTGTCGCCCAAGAGAACGCTCAGGGCGTTCTCTTGTTGCGCGATTTGATGCTGCAATGGCGGGATCTGCGCCCGCGTCGAGCGCAGTTCGGAATCCGCCTGCATGAGTTCCAGGCGCGAGGTATAGCCGGTTTCATACTGCCGTTTAGCCAGATTCCACGCATCTTCTCGCGATTTCAGCGTTTGGCGGGTGACCCGCAACTGCTCGTCTAATGACAACAAGGTGACGTAGCCGACGGCGACCGATGTCGCCACGGTCAGATTAGCGGCAGCGGCAGCGGCTTTCTGCGCTTCAAGGCTGGCTTCGGCGGCGCTGGCGGCGCTGCGGTTGGCCCCCCAAATATCGACGTCATAGCTGGCGGTCAGGCCCCCTTTGTACAGCGTGCTGTGGATGGGCAGACCGGTCGCGGCGGACTGTGCGCGAGCGCGGGTACCGGTCAGGCTGGCATCAAGCGAGGGGAATAAGCTGCTATCAGCAGCGTACGCGCGCGCCTGATACTCGTTAACCCGCTCGCGGGCGATCAGGACGTCGCTGTTGTAGCGCAACGCCCGATCGACATACTGATTAAGCGCGCTATCGTGAAAATTGCGCCACCACACGCCTTCCACCGGGCTGGAAGGACCCACATCGGCACGCCAGGCGGCCGGGATCGCCAGCGTGGGCTCCGCACGTGGTACATCGGCAGACTGACAACCGACCAGCGCCAGCGCCACGGCAAGGGTTAACGGGCGGATCATTGTTTATTCTCCGCGCGGGTATCAATCGTCACCTGCACCGACATCCCCGGACGCAGACGATAGCTGTTTTTCTGCCCCTCATCGACCGCGATACGGACAGGGATCCGTTGGGCGATTTTGACAAAGTTGCCGGTCGCGTTATCCGGCGAGATCGCGCTGAATTCGACGCCGGTTGCTGGCGAAATACTTTGTACTTTGCCGTGGAAGGTTTCGCTGTTCAACGCATCGACCGAGAAGGTGACCGGCTGGCCGACGCGCACCTCGGCGAGCTGTGTCTCTTTCAGGTTGGCGATAACCCAGTGCTGAGGCGGTACCAGCGAGGTCAAATGCGTACCGGCGCTGACATAGGCGCCGAGGCGTACGGAGATCTGCCCCAGTTGCCCGGCCGTCGGGGCGATAATCCGCGTATTCTGCAGGTCGATTTCGGCAAGCTCCAGCGCCGCTTTGGCGCTGGCCACATCGGCCTCCAGCGAATCGCGATTGACGATAGTGGACTGCAGATCCTGGCGCGACATCTCCAGTGTGGCTTTCGCCTGTTCGATATCGGCTGCGCCTTGAGCCGCGCTGGCCCGCGCAGAGTCGCGTTCGCGAATGGATAACGAACCGTCCGCGGTGAGTTCCTGTACGCGTTTTAAATCGGCTTGGGTTTTCTGATTCTGCGCGCGGGCGTTTTGCAAGGCGGCCTCGTTTTTGACGATCGTCGCTTCGGCGCTTTTCCGCTGCTGCTGGTTGTTTTTCAGCGCCGCCTGTTTCATCGCCAACGTTGCCTGCGCCTGGTGCACCCGCTGTTTATAGATGCGATCGTCAATCTGGAACAGCACCTGTCCCGGCTGAACGGTATCGAAATCTTTGACGTTCACCGCGGTGATATACCCGTTAACCTGCGGGCTGATAAACGTCGTATGACCACGCACGTAAGCGTTATCGGTAAACTGACTATGCCGGGTGAAAGGGGGCAACTGCCAGGCGTAAAGAATAACCAATACGCCGACGATGCCGATCGCCGCGGCGGTAAAAATAGACACCACGCGGATGTTGTTTCGGGTATTGGCCTGTTGCCTGGCCGCGTCCTGCTGACTCATAACCACTCCAGAGTAAAAATTATCTTATTATTTGTTGCCGGTTGCGCGTTTTAACGCGATACGGGCGGTGATTCGCAATCTGATTAAGCGCCAGAAAATCCACACCAGCGTTGCGGCAGAGATCGCCGCCGTCAGGAGATAAGTGTCATTGTAGGCGAGAATATTGGCCTGTAGCGTCGAGGCGTTTTGCAGCAGCGTGGTAGCCTGCACGTTCAATAGCGTGCTGTCGCCAATCTGGCTTTGGTACATCTGGCTATACTGCTGCAGTCGCTCGACGATCAGCGGGTTTAGCGTGGTTATCTGATCGGCCAACTGGCTGGAATGAAATTTTTCGCGCCAGGTCTGAAAAGTACCGAGGATAGCTGAGCCGAGCAGGCCGCCGATATTTTGGCTCATGCCAAACAGAACCGAGAAGCTGACCAGATTCCGCTGGTCGGCAATCACCCCGCCAATTCCCGCCAGCATGGCCGGCGCGAGGAAGAAGGCGCTGCCGAAGCCTAGTAAAAACTGGCTGAACATCAACTGTTCCGGACGGGTCAGGGCAGTGGACTGGCTATCAAGCAATGACGCAATCATAATCAACGCCAGCGCGGTCGCGGTGGGCCAGTAGAGGCGCTGCGGGTTAAGCGTCAGGCAACTGGCGACGATACCGCAGACGATACCGGCGAAAATCGACCATGCCAGGTTGGTCATCTGCTCGTTTTGCAAGCCGACGTACTGCAGCCAACCGATGACCCCGGTATTCTGTTCCGCCAGTACGATGCGAATCAGCAACATAATCAGTCCCAGACGAAGGATACTGCCGCTGGAAAGCCATTTGGTGTTAAGCAGCGGGTTAGTGCGATTATGCTCGAAGGCGATAGCCGAAACGATCAGCACCACCGCTCCCGCCAGCGACCAGCCAAGCCACGGCGCCTCAAACCACCAGTCCAGACGGCCCAGCGACAGGACCGCGCAGACTAAAGCCATACCGGGAGCCAGTAGGAAGAAGGTAATAAAGTCCTTCTTCTCAAACACCTTTTTGCGGTCGCTGGGCGGCAGTTTCAGCGCGATGACGCAGGCGAGCGACACCAGCGCCAGGCCGAGCTCAAAGAAGTAGAGCCCGCGCCATTCGTCAATCTGCAGCAGTTCGGTCGAGAACAGACGCGCCAGGGGGATCGCCAGCGACGATCCGGTGATACCGATGGTCAACGCCTTCAGGCGGTGGCGCGCCGGCCAGGCCTGCACCTGATAGTAAATTCCCAGTGAACTCAACGCCGCTGCCACCATGCCGTGCGCCGCGCGCACCATCATTGCCGAGCTGAGGTCGTTGACGAACAGGTGGAAGAAAGTGACCAGTACATACAGTACCAGGAAGCCTTCGGTAAAGGCGCGCAGGCCGAACTGTTGGCGAAATTTCACCAGCAGCAGGTTGATGGAAACGTTAGTCATAACGTAGACCGCCGGCAGCCATGCGATTTCCGTCGACCAGGCGGCAAAAGTGCCCTGCAGCAGCTGCAGGTTGGCGGTAACGACGGCGTTACCCAGCGCGCCGGTCAGGCACACCAGCAGCCCGACGATGCCATAAGCGACGCGTTTCGGCGTACTGTGGATCGGCGTCGACGGCGAACCGAGCATCGCCGGTTTTTCATGCGGCGCCCAGTCGTGGGGCACATAAGGATTAGCTTCGCGACGAGGCATTATTTCTTTTCCACCTCGTGCAGCAGCTTTTCCAGTACCCGGTGGGTTTGCTCACGCTCTTCTGGAGTAATGGCGGTGAGGATCTCCTCGCGCAGGTCGTCGGCGACCGCTTTCACCTGATGAAAGAGCGCCATCCCTTTGGCGGTGGCAACCAACAGACGCTTACGTTTATCGCTGTCAGGCTTAACGCGCTCCACCAGTTCAAGTTCGACCAGGCGGTTAATGAGCGGGACGATGGTGGCGCTTTCGACCCCCAGTTCCTGCGCCAGTTCGCTTTGCGAGAGGGGCTGCTCGTTGCGGGCAATGGCTGACACCGCCACCCATGACGCCTGGCTCATGCCTAGATTTTTTAACCGCCGGTTAACCGCCAGCCGCCAGTGATGCGCGGTTAAGTATAAGAGATGGGAAAAGTTAAGCTGTCGGTTATCCATGTTCCGCCTGCAAAATCATTAGAGCTCTAATGATTTTAGGCGCGGCGATTTACTGATTTCAAGTCACGAAGATAAAAATAGGTTAACGCAATGTGCGTTTTTTGTGGGAAAGGCAGGCTGGCACGTGGAGAAAAAAATAAAAAACCCGGGCGAGCCCGGGTTTCGTATCTGGATTACCTGGACATTAGCCCGGATAGATGCCGCGATCTTTACGCGCCAGCAGAATGCGCTCGCAGGCGACGATGTAGGCCGCGGTACGCAGAGAACACGCTTTCTCGGCGGCTTTATCACAGACGTGAACAATAGCATCGGTCATGATGCGGTCCATCTTGGCGTTGATCTCTTCTTCGCTCCAGAAGAAGCTTGCCATGTCCTGCACCCATTCGAAGTAGCTGACGGTCACGCCGCCGGCGTTACAGATAACGTCCGGAACCACGATCACCCCGCGGTCGGCCAGCACGTCGTCGGCGTCCGGATAGGTCGGGCCGTTGGCGCCTTCGAGGATCAGCTTACAGCTGATTTTTTCCGCGCGTTCACGGGTGATTTGGCCTTCCAGCGCCGCCGGGATCAGGATATCCATCTCGGTGGTCCAGAAATCTTCTTTGGCGATTTCACGCGCGCCCGGGAAACCAGCAATCTTCTTGTTCTCGGCCTGCCATGCGGTCAGCGCCTGCATGTCGATGCCGCCTTCGTTGAACAGGGTCGCGGTATGGTCCTGGATCACGACAATGCGCGCGCCAACGTCTGCAAACAGACGAGCGGCTTCGCTGCCGACGTTACCAAAACCTTGCAGCGCCACTTTCGCGCCTTCGATTTCGATCCCGTTGCGACGAGCCACTTCACGACCGGTGACGAAGACGCCGCGGCCGGTGGCTTTTTCACGGCCCAGCGAACCGCCGAGATGAATCGGCTTACCGGTAACCACGCCGGTGATAGTGGTGCCGTGATTCATGGAGTAGGTGTCCATCATCCACGCCATCACTTTACCGTTGGTGCCAACGTCCGGCGCCGGGATATCTTTCTGTGGCCCAATGATAATGCCGATTTCACTGGTATAGCGACGAGTCAGACGTTCCAGCTCGCCTTCAGACAGTGAGAACGGGTCGACGCGGATGCCGCCTTTGGCTCCGCCGTAAGGAATATTGACCGCGGCGCACTTAATGGTCATCCAGGCAGAAAGCGCCATTACCTCGTTAAGATCGACATCCGGATGGTAGCGAACACCACCTTTACCCGGTCCTCGCGATAGATTGTGCTGTACGCGATAGCCTTCGAAATGGCGGATGGTGCCATCATCCATCTGCACTGGAATATCAACGATCAGCGCGCGTTTCGGGTGACGCAGAGTTTCCACCCAGTAGGCGAGGTCGCCCAGATACGGCGCGACGCGGTCGATCTGGCGCAGGTAAGTGGTCCATGGAGATGTACTACTTTCAGATGCGTAAGATAACTTTTCCATAAGAGTCCTGTATCTCAATGTTATTTGTGTCGTGTAAAACCGTGGAATAGGTACAGCAGTAAAATCTGTGTGATGAATGTTATCACCAATTTTATAAACCAGTATTTGACGGCTATTCCGAATTTTACATTTTTGTTAGTTTTTTGGGGTTGCATTTGAATAAATAAGCACGACCAGGTGCCTGTATGTCATGCATGGATATGCATATTTTATGCAGATAAGTGAATATAGAAATAATTTTTTCATATTTTTCATTATCTTGATGATCCTCTAAAAGTGAATAAAATGATTCATGGTTGTATTGACTTTGTTGCTCGTCAGGGCCCAGCATTAGCTCACGCAATACACAAGGTGTTAACCGTGAATTAACATATATCCATACAAATAAAATGGCTTATTTCAGTTGTGGTGAAAATATTTGTCATCGCAGCGGGACGTGTGCGCCCTGAAAACGGCTAAAGGGAAATTGTTAAATTCGACTATTCACGATTGGCCAATTTATGCCGCCGATCCTCGTTCCGGAGAATTGTTATGTCAGGCAGTATCACTCGCGAAGATTTTGATGCTTATATGGTTCCGTGTTTCGCTCCCGCGCCGTTTATCCCGGTGAAAGCGGCGGGCTCCCGCGTCTGGGACCAGCAGGGTAAAGAGTACATTGACGTGGCTGGCGGCATTGCGGTTAACGCGCTGGGTCATGCGAATCCGGCGCTGGCTAACGCGCTGAAAGCGCAGCTGGATAAGCTGTGGCACATCGGCAACGGCTATACCAACGAACCGGTGCTGCAGCTGGCGAAAACCCTTGTGGAGTCGACCTTCGCCGATAAAATTTTCTTCTGTAACTCCGGTGCTGAAGCCAACGAAGCCGCGCTGAAGCTGGCGCGCAAGTATGCTCACGACAAATTCGGCGCCGACAAGAGCGAAATTATCGCCTTCAAAAACTCTTTCCATGGCCGCACTCTGTTTACCGTAACCGTAGGGGGGCAGCCGAAATACTCCAGCGACTATGCGCCATTACCGCAGGACATCACCCATCTGCCGTATAACGATATCGACGCGGTGAAAGCGGCGTTCTCTTCCCGCACCTGCGCGGTCATCGTCGAGCCGATTATCGGCGAAGGCGGCGTCATGCCAGCGGATCCGCAATTCCTGCAGGCACTGCGCGAGCTGTGTGATGAGCATGAAGCGACGCTGATTTTTGATGAAGTGCAGACCGGCGCCGGGCGTACCGGCCAACTGTATGCTTACCAGCACTACAACGTGGTTCCGGACATTCTCACCAGCGCGAAAGGGCTGGGCGGCGGCTTCCCAATTGGCGCGATGCTGGCGAAAGAGGCCTGGGCGCAGGTGTTCCAGCCGGGTACCCACGGCACGACTTTCGGCGGCAACCCGCTGGCGGCGACCGTCGCCAATAGCGTGCTGGCGCAAATAGATAGTGCGCTGCTGGCGGGCGTGGGCGAACGCCATACCCTTATCGTCGATAAACTCAATGCGCTGAACGCCAAATATGATCTCTTTAGCGCCGTGCGTGGGATGGGGCTGCTGATTGGCGCCGAACTGGCAAGCCATCTGCGCGGCAAAGCCAAAGCGCTGACCAATCTGGCGGCGGAAGAGGGACTGATCGCGCTGATAGCCGGGCCGGACGTACTGCGTTTCGCCCCGGCGCTCAATATTCCCCTGGCGGATATTGATGAAGCCTTCGTGCGCCTTGAGCGCGCCGTCGCCCGCTTAACCAGCTAATCCGGGAGACGGCCTATGATGTTATTTCGTCCCGTACGGGAAAACGACCTCGATGATATTGTCCGTCTGGCCTCCCGGGCGGGCGTGGGAATGACCTCGCTGCCCAATGATGCCGTGCGCCTCGCCGCACGGATCAAACGCAGCGTGGAGACCTTTGCCGGCAAGCTGACGCGCGGCGAACAGGGGTTTCTGTTTGTTCTGGAAGATACCGAACTGAGCCGGGTTGTCGGCGTCAGCGCCATTGAGGTCGCGGTGGGGCTCGACGAACCGTTCTACAATTTTCGTATTCAGAAAACGGTACGGGCATCCAAAGAGCTTGGGGTTTACAAGCATCAGGATTTGCTCAATTTAAGCTACGACCATACCGGCCACAGCGAACTCTGTACCCTGTTTCTGGACCCTGAGTACCAGAAGAACCGCAATGGCCTGCTGCTTTCCAAAGCGCGGTTTGTCTTTATTGCCGCGTTCCGCGAGTGGTTTTCACCGCATCTGTTCGCCGAGCTGCGCGGGCGCAGCGACGAGCAGGGTAATTCGCCGTTCTGGGATGCGTTGGGGCACCACTTTTTCGATATTCCTTTCGCCGATGCCGACCGCCTCACCGGTACAGGGATGAAAACCTTTATCGCCGAATTGATGCCGGCTTACCCGATTTACATCTCGCTGCTGCCGGATGATGCCCGCGAGGTGATAGGCCAGGTTCATGCTAATACCGCGCCGGCGCGGGCTATTCTCGAAAAAGAGGGGTTTGGCTGGCGCGGGTCCGTCGACATCTTCGATGCCGGCCCGGTACTGGAAGCAGAAACCGATAATATTCGCGCCATCAGAGAGAGCTACTCGCTGCCGGCGCTGCAACTCATGACGCCGCAGGCGACGCCAACCATCGTCGCCAACGGACAGTTTGATAATTTCCGCGCGGTGCTCATCGCGCAAGAGACGCCGGGAGCGCTCGATCAGCAGGCGCTGGACGCCCTGCAGGTCAATGCCACCGACCGGGTTCACGCGGTGACACTCAATCCAGAGGAAAACAGATCATGGCGGTAAACGCACAGTTTATAGCAGGTAAGTGGCAGCAGGGCGCAGGCGCGCCGTTAACCAAACTGGCGCCGGAAGACCAGTCTATTTTATGGCAGGCGAGCAGCGCCGGCGCGGCCGACGTGCAGGCCGCCTGTACTGCCGCGCGCGAGGCGTTTTATGGCTGGTCGCATCGCCCATTAAGCGAACGCATTGCCGTGGTTCAGCGTTTCGCTGCACTGCTGGAAGAGAATAAAGAGGCGCTGGCGACGTTAATTTCCCGTGAAACCAGCAAGCCGCTGTGGGAAACGCGTACTGAAGTACAGGCGATGATCGGCAAGGCCGGGATTTCCATTGATGCCTACGCCGAACGTACCGGTTATCGCGAGTCCGCTATGCCGGACGGCAAAGCGCTGCTGCGCCATAAGCCGCACGGCGTGATGGCGGTGTTTGGCCCTTACAACTTCCCGGGGCATCTGCCGAATGGCCATATTATCCCGGCGCTGATCGCCGGTAACACCGTGGTATTTAAACCGAGCGAATTGACGCCCGCGACCGCGGAACTCACCGTTCAGCTATGGCAGCAGGCCGGGATCCCGGATGGGGTGCTGAACCTGGTGCAGGGGGCGAAAGATACCGGCCAGGCGCTGCTGGAAAACCGCGATATCGACGGGGTGCTGTTTACCGGGAGTGCCGCCGCTGGCTTCCATTTCCACCGCTACCTCGGCGGCCAGCCGGAGAAAATGTTGGCGCTGGAAATGGGCGGCAACAACTCGCTGATCGTGGCCGATGTTGTCGATAGCGTTGCGGCGCTGAACGTGATTATTCAATCGGCCTTTATCTCCGCCGGGCAGCGCTGCACCTGCGCGCGTCGTTTACTGATACCGCGCGGCGAACAGGGCGATGCGCTACTTGAACAACTGATTGCTGCCAGCCGGCAGATCCGCGCCGGTAAATGGGACGCCGATCCGCAGCCGTTTATGGGCGGGGTGATTTCGCAAACCGCCGCGCAGGGCATGCTGGCGGCGCAGGCGAAGCTGGAAGCGCTGGGCGGCAAAGTGCTGCTGCGCATGAGCCAGCCTGATCCGCAGTCAACCGTGCTGACGCCGGGAATTATCGATGTTACCGGGATCGCGGTGCCGGATGAAGAGTACTTCGGCCCGCTGCTGACCGTGATTCGTTATGACCAGATCGATGAGGCGATCGCGATCGCCAATAACACCCGCTACGGTCTGGCGGTGGGGCTGATTTCAGCCGACCCGGCGCTGTTCGACAAGCTGGCCGATGAAGCGCGCGCCGGGATTGTTAACTGGAACAAACCGCTCACCGGAGCCTCCAGCAAAGCGCCATTCGGCGGTGTCGGCGCCTCCGGCAACCATCGCGCTTCGGCGTGGTATGCCGCCGATTATTGCGCCTGGCCGATGGCTTCTCTGGTCAGCGAAACGCTGACGCTTCCGGCGACGACGTCGCCAGGTCTGCCATTCTGATAACCGTTTTTGTGAGGACACTATGTCTGGATTTGAAGCGAATTTTGACGGCCTGGTGGGGCCTACGCACCACTACGCCGGGTTGTCGGTAGGCAACGAAGCGTCACAAAATAACCGCGACGGTTTATCTAACCCGAAGAAGGCGGCGCTGCAGGGGCTTTATAAGATGAAGACCCTGGCCGATCGTGGCTTTGTACAGGGCATTCTGCCGCCGCAGCCGCGGCCAAATATGACGATGCTGCGCAGTATTGGTTTTCAGGGTCGCGACGAGCAGGTTATCCAGCGTGCGGCTAAAGAGGCCCCGCAGCTATTGTCGGCCTTTAGCTCCGCTTCCTCGATGTGGACCGCCAACGCCGCCACCGTGTCGCCGTCGGCGGATAGCGCTGATGGGAAAGTGCACTTTACGGTCGCCAACCTCAACAATAAGCTGCACCGCATGCAGGAAGCGCCGATCACCTCGGCCATCCTCAGGGCGACCTTCGCCGATGAGCGTTACTTCGCGCATCACGCGGCGCTGCCGCAGCATGGCGATTTAGGTGATGAAGGGGCGGCGAACCATAACCGTTTCTGTGGGGATTATGATCGCCAGGGCGTGCAGTTTTTTGTCTACGGTAAGCGAGCCAGCGGCGGTGTTACGCCAGCAAAATACCCCGCACGTCAGACGCTGGAGGCCAGCGAAGCGGTGGCGCGTCTGCATCAGCTCGACCCGCAGTACACCGTATTCGCTCAGCAAAATCCGCAGGCTATCGACCATGGCGTATTCCACAATGATGTTATCGCCGTCAGCAACCGCCACGTGCTGTTCCATCATCAGCACGCCTTCCTGGAGCAGCGGGAGGTACTGGCGACGCTGAAGGAGATCAACGCCAGGCTGAATATTCCATTCACCAGCGTTGAAGTCCCTGACGAGCAGGTTAGCCTCGATGACGCGGTGGCCTCTTATCTGTTCAACAGCCAGTTACTGAGCAAAGCCGATGGCAAAATGCTGATCGTGGTGCCGGAAGAGTGCCGTCAGCGTGAAAACGTTTGGCGTTATCTCTCCGCTCTTGCCGCCGATAGCGCATCGCCTATCGATGAAGTGGCGGCATTCGATCTACGTGAAAGCATGCGCAACGGCGGCGGCCCGGCCTGTTTACGTCTGCGGGTTGTGCTTAACGATGCCGAGCGCGCGGCGGTCAACGCTCACAGCCTGATGAATGACGAACGCTACCGGCAGCTGACCGCGTGGGTTGAAAAGCATTATCGCGATCGCCTGCATGCCAGCGACCTCGCCGACCCGCAGCTGCTGCGCGAGGTTTATCAGGCGCTGGATGAGCTGACGCAGATTTTACATCTGGGCGCGATTTATGACTTCCAGCGATAAGGGGCCGGGAATGGAACAAAACGTCAACGATTTACTGCATTGTAAACTGCAGACATGGACCTTTCCGCCGACTATCGAAGCCAGTTGGTTAGGCGATGGCATTCTGCAACTGCTGCCAAAAACGTCATGGCGACAGGCGACGGTGCTTTCTGCCGGGGTGCACGGTAACGAAACCGCGCCGATTGAAATGTTGCTGCAGATCCTGCAGGGATTAAGCCTGGGCGAGCAGCCGCTGACCCACGCGCTGCTGGTGGTGTTCGGCAATCTGCCCGCCATTCGCGCCGGCCGTCGCTATCTGCATAACGATCTCAACCGGCTGTTTGGCGGCCGCCATCTGGCGGCGATGCCGGGTAACGAGTCGCGTCGCGCTTTTGAACTGGAGATGGCCGTACAGGCCTTCTTCCGTAGCGCCGATGTTCACGGCAAGGTGCCGCGCACGCATCTCGATCTGCATACCGCCATTCGCGGGTCAAAATATCGGCAGTTCGCGCTGCTCCCCGCTCATGATGGCGACTACAGCGCGGATTTTTATCAGCTGTTGCAGGCCAGCGGTATGGACGCCATCGTGCGCCATACCGAACCGGGCGGCACCTTTACCCACTTCACCAGCGAGAAGTTCGGCGCGCAAAGCGCCACGCTGGAACTGGGGAAAGTGATGCCATTCGGTGAAAATGATTTGCGCTTGTTTGCCGCCACCGAACTGGCGATCGGCGCGCTGATCGCCGACGGCATCATGCCGCCGCGGAGCAAAGCGCCGGTCGAATACTTTGTGGTGCAGCAGAGCATCATCAAGAGCGAGAACGGTTTTACCCTTAATCTCGACCCGAAAATTGAAAACTTTACCGCGCTGCCGGCAGGCTATGAAATCGCCCGTCAGGCACAGAAAACCTGGGTGGTCAATGCTGACGCCCCCTACATCCTGTTTCCGAATGCGGGCGTCGCCGCCGGTCAACGCGCCGGGCTGTTGCTGACCGCTACCGCGCCAAGCCTTTCCATGCCTGCTTGAAGGAATCAACATGACTGAACATCAACGAGAGGGGCTGGTTCATCCTGCCACCGACGGGGAGTGCCCGTCGCAGCTCAAACGCGGCCTTGGCGCCCGGCACATTCAGATGATTGCGCTGGGCGGCGCTATCGGCACCGGACTGTTTATGGGGGCGGGCAGAAACATCGCCGTCGCCGGAACATCCATTCTGCTTATCTATCTACTGGTAGGTTTCTTTACCTATATGGTGATGCGGGCGATGGGGGAGCTGTTGCTGACCCGCCTGGATTACCGTTCGTTTGCGGATTTCGTCGGCGACTATCTTGGCCCGCAGGCCAGTTTCTATCTGGGCTGGACCTACTGGCTTAGCTGGGTGGTGACCTGTATCGCCGACGTGGTGGTTTGCGGCAGCTATATGCAGTACTGGTTTCCGGAGATGTCGGCATGGATGCCCGCGTTGAGTACGCTTGGGATCCTGTTCTTGTTTAATTTGTTGTCGGTAAAAATGTTCGGCGAGGCCGAATTCTGGTTTGCGCTGATTAAGGTCATCACCATTATTGCGCTGATTTTAACCGGCGCGTGGATGATTGCTATCGGCTGGACTTCGCCGGACGGCGTGAAGGCTTCGTTAGGCCATATCACCGACCCGACGGCCTTTATGCCGCACGGGGTGACCGGTTTCTTCGCCGGTTTCCAGATAGCGATCTTCTCCTTCACCGGTATTGAGCTGCTCGGCACCATGACGGCGGAAACACGCGATCCTGAGCGCATCCTGCCGAAGGCGATTAACGCGCTGCCGCTGCGCATCATTATTTTCTATCTGCTGTCGATGGTGGTGATTATTGCCGTGGCTTCATGGCCGGGCGTCTCGCCGGATGCCAGTCCGTTCGTGACCCTGTTCGCCAAGGCCGGGCTACCTGCCGCCGCGGCGGTGATAAACTTTGTCGCCTTGACGTCGGCCATGTCGTCGGCGAACAGCGGCGTTTATTCCAGTACCCGCATGCTGTACGGCCTGTCGGTGGAAAAACATGCGCACTGGCAGTTCCGTATACTATCGCGTAATACTCGCATTCCGGTACGTAGCCTGCTGTTCTCCTGCTTCTGCATGCTAAGCGGTACGTTACTGCTGTTCCTGGTGCCAAATGTGATGACGTTGTTCACCATCGTTTCAACGCTGGCGGCGGTCATGGTGGTTTTCAGCTGGGGTATGATCCTCGTGGCGTACCTGGTGTATCGCCATAAACGCCCGGACCTGCACGCGCGGTCGAAATTCAAAATGCCGGCGGGAGTGGTGATGTGCTGGCTGAGCCTGCTGTTTTTCGCCTTCTCAATCTTCATTATGATTTTCGACCCGGATACGCTGCTGGCGCTGATGGCCTCGCCGCTGTGGTTTATCGCGCTATGGTGCTTCTGGAAAGTGAAACAGAAGCGCGAAGGGCAACTGGCATTGGATAACGCCAGCGCCTGATGATACCCGGCAGCTGAAGCGTGGCTGCCGGATTTTCCTTTTCGCCGTAGCGCGGTTTATGATGTCGCCCGACACTTCATTGTTGGATCAGGACAGAAGAAGGAAAGGGTATGACAGAGCATTTCCCGGCGCTTTCACACGACACGTTAGCGGCGGCCAATCTCATCGGAGACTGGTTGGCGCAGGATGATTTGCCGCAGAATGCGCAGCCGCAGATTGCGGTGTTGGCCGGTAACGCGGTGATCCCGACCATTGACGCCGCCTGTCGGCTCGCGGCTCAGAGGCAGATTCCACTATTGATAAGCGGCGGTATTGGTCATTCGACGACCTTTCTTTACGACGCCGTACAAAAGCATCCGCACTATCAGGCGCTGCAGGTAGAGGGGCGTCCGGAATCGCATATCCTGGCGGACATCGCCGAACAATTCTGGCAAATTCCGCGCGATCGCATCGTGGTGGAGGACCGTTCAACCAACTGCGGCGAAAACGCGTGGTTTACCCGCCGGTTACTGGAAGAGCGTGGACTGGATCATACCTCTGGCGTGGTGATTCAGGATCCGACGATGCAGCGTCGGACGATGGCGACGTTTGCCCGCGTCTGGCTGGAGGCACCGGTGAAGCCGCAGTGGTGGAGCTATCCTGGTTGTTCGCCGCGGCTTGAAAACAGCGCTGCTGGCCTGAGATTCAGCGGAGACGATAGTGGATTGTGGCCGGTGGGGCGTTATCTGGCGCTGCTGCTTGGCGAGCTGCCGCGTCTGCTGGACAACGCGCAGGGTTATGGCCCCAACGGTAAAGGGTTTATTACCCACGTCGATTTCCCACGTGATGTTAGCGCGGCGTGGCAATGCTTGCGTGAAGATAAGCTTTTGAGCGAGGCGCTGAACGCCAGAACGCTGGGGTAGGGAGAAAGGCGGATAGCCGCAGCTATCCGCTGGTTCCTGAGTTTACTTCGCGAATTTATCCAGTACGCGGACAAGCTGGGTAACAAAGCCGTACTCGTTATCGTACCAGGCCACGGTTTTCACGAGCTGTACGCCGCCGGCTTCCATGATCTCCAGTTGAGTCGCATCATAGATTGAGCCGAAATGGCTGCCAATAATGTCGGAGGAGACAATTTCCTCTTCGGTGTAGCCAAAAGATTCATTGTTCGCCGCCGCATTTTTCATGGCCTGATTAACCTCTTCAGCGGTGACTTTCTTCGCCAATACGGAAACCAGTTCCGTCACTGAGCCGGTTTTAGTCGGCACGCGCTGGGCGTGACCTTTCAGTTTCCCGCTGAGTTCCGGAATCACCAGACCAATGGCTTTTGCCGCGCCGGTGGTGTGCGGAATAATGTTTTCCGCCGCCGCTCGCGAGGCGCGCAGGTCTTTGCCACGCGGCCCGTCCACCAGCGATTGCGTACCGGTATAAGCGTGAATAGTGGTCATGGTGCCCACGGTAATGCCGAAAGCATCGTTGAGCACTTTAGCCATTGGCGCCAGACAGTTGGTGGTGCAGGATGCAACCGAAATGATGGTGTCATCCGGGTTCATGGTGTCGTCGTTAACGTGATAAACGATGGTTTTCATCTCGCCGGCAGGGGCGGAAATCAGCACTTTCTTCGCGCCGGCGGTCAGGTGCGCCTGCGATTTTTCCGCCGACGTATAGAAACCGGTACATTCAACAATCACCTCAGCGCCTGCGGCTTTCCACGGAATATGCTGAGCCTCTTTTTCCGCATAAACGGTGATTTTTTTACCATTAACGATCAGCGCATCTTCTGTAAAATCAACGCTCCATGGGAAAGGACCGTAGTTAGAGTCATGTTTAAGCAGGTAGGCTAAGACTTTCGGTGAGGTGAGATCGTTGATGGCCACGACCTCCAGCGGGCTATTTACTTCTAACAGGCGGCGAAGTACTAAACGTCCTATACGACCAAATCCATTAATCCCAAGTTTGCTCATGGATATTCTCCTGGTGGTGAAGTTGATACGTTAAAACTTCTTCAGGCAGAGCGGGGAGAGTAAACTATTTACTTTCAGCGGCTTAGCAGTTCACCTGCGGTGTTTCTATTGCTAAGTTACCTGCCTGAAGCGTCTTCAGTAACTGTCACATGGAGCCAGATGGTGCGAAGGAAGTATAACGCCGGGTCGGAGGTGGTTCCAATGTTCTTACCGCGACAGCACAACAAAAAGAGTGCCTACCATTGTTCGCTATTTCATGCGGCGTTGAGTGGTAAATATGATCTACATCACAATAACAGAAATTAGAAAAAGCGCAGAAGGATATAGCTACATCGAGGTTGTATTGATAACTATAGCGGTGGTTCAGCACAACATTGATAATGAGAATGAATATCATTCATTGACATCTGGTCATATTAATGTAACCTTGCATTAGGAATAATACAGGGATGAATAGAAAATGGATTGCGGCCTGAGGAATAATTATCAACCCATAACTTAAAAATTTAAAAATCATGCCGAAATTCCATCCTGCTGGCATGAAATGCGGGAAGGAAAATCTGCAGGGTAAATCATAATGCGGGTGTTTAAAGATATTATCCTTGCCGGGAGCATTCTCTTTTCTGTCTTATATTCTGTTTTCTCGTTGTGCGATGTTTTGTTGATGATGCAGATATTTTATTGGCACCCAGAGCACTACTGTCTGTGTTTGCTATTGGATGTATATATTTTCTGAGCAATGCTTATTTTTGGCTGTTGAATTACATAAGGAATATG
The DNA here is from genome assembly GCF_040064495.1 of Klebsiella sp. CN_Kp097. Lineage (NCBI taxonomy): Bacteria > Pseudomonadati > Pseudomonadota > Gammaproteobacteria > Enterobacterales > Enterobacteriaceae > Klebsiella > Klebsiella sp. CN_Kp097. Next base: position 299,838 of record NZ_JBEAIL010000007.1, read on the forward strand.
AAAGATGAAAGAGCTGACAAATAAACAGTTGGGTATGGTCTCCGGTGCAGGGGGGGATATTGGGCGGGAAATTGCTCAGGGAATCGGCGCTGGGGCTGGCACATTTGTAGGCGGAACTCCTGGTTCCATAACCGGTGGGATCGCAGGGGGACAGGTTTATGACTGGGCTGCAACAAAAACACCGGACCCAGCGATGTCCCCATCTGGTCTGGGCGGAACGCTCAAACAAAAACCAGCTAACCTTCCATCCGAAGCGTGGAATGCAGCAGCAGGCAGAGAATGCTACTGGAGTCCGAATAACCTCAACGATATTTGTTACTGACAGATGCTGATTGGCGTACGGGTATAAACCAGTCTAAAAGCCAATAAGGATAGCTGTCAGCGTATGGAAGAGCATGTTATCAGCTCTTCCATCTCTTAACCTTTAAAACTAGCCATAATTGAAGTTTGTCAGTCGAGTGGGAGTCGTCCACGCCTTTTGGCGCCGATGGAATAAAAAATGAACGTTGACGGATATAACCGCGAGTACAATATTGCAAGAAACAAAGCCGTAACCGGCTGTTTTGCCATGTTTGCGCTATTTTTTGGCATCACATGTTTGCCGCTTTTTTTCGAGGGCAGCAAAGACCTTATGATGACGGGATATCTCTATCCACTACTTTTCGGACTAGAGTTCCTGGCAATTGCCCCCCTTTATTATCTCTATTTCTACAAACGCGAGGGTATGGGGAGAGGAAATTTTCATTTCGGCATTTTTATTATACTTTTCCTGTGTATTCTGTTGATCCAATTTCTGTTGCCTTTTGTCACTGCAGGCTATCAGACTGAAAACTGGTCAGCTTCTCAGATGCGACTGGATAGGCATGTATTCTGGCTAAATGCCATTGTGATGATTCTATTGGTTCCTGCTTATGAAGAGATGGTCTTCCGCGGCTGCCTTTTCAGTGTGTTTAAATACTGGCTCGGGAATAACAATTATGCGGCGGCTGTCGCTGTGTCTGTAGTATTTTCAGCCTGTCATTTACAGTACATAGACTGGCGATCGTTCCTGATATTATTTCTGGTTTCGCTGATGCTAGTTATCGGGAGAATAAAAACAAGCGGAATACTGATGCCAATTATTCTTCATGCACTGATGAACGCGGTCGTAATTGGTATTCAGTATGTGTCATTCCTCCAGTATTCCGGAGAGGCTTTGCCATAGCGGGAATGAAATATGTTCCGTAAGGAAGCGCTCGAAAACAGGGATAAAACATGGTGTGGCAAAGCAGTATTACTACCGGGAATCTCCTCTCGGCTGGTTATAATTACCAGCGCGCTTTTTTTCGTCTGCTTCATTGTTTTAATTAGTACCTGCACTTATACGCGACGTATTAGCGTGCAAGGTGAAGTTACCACCTGGCCGAGACCGGTTAATGTCTATTCCGGTGTCCAGGGATTTGTCGCGACACAGTTCGTCCGGGAAGGGGATCCTGTAAAAAAAGGTGATCCTGTTTATCAAATTGATGTCAGTAAAAGTACACGTAGAGGCGTGGTCAATGAGACTCAACGACAGGATATCGAAAACCAATTGAAGCGCATCGCCGAGATTATCGCTCGCCTTAGAGAGAGTAAGGAAACCACTTTGCGGATGCTTGAGCAACAGAAAATACAGTATAGCGCCTCTTTTGAACGCTCGGCAGGCATTGTCAGGCGTGCTGAGGAGGGAATAAAATTAATGAAAAATAATATGGATAATTACCGACGGTACCAGCAGCAGGGGTTGATTAATAAGGACCAGTTAACCAGTCTGGTGGCCTTGTACTACCAGCAGCATAATAGTTTGCTCAGCCTGAGCGCGCAGCATGAACAAAATGCTCTACAGTTAACCAATCTGGAAAGTCAAATTCAGACGCAGGCGGCGGAATTTGACAACCGGGTTTATCAGATGGAACTGCAGCGCTATGAGCTACAGAAAGAGCGGATTAATACTGATGCGGGAGGCGATATTATCATTCGTGCCTCATCAGACGGCAAAATTGATTCATTAAGCGTCACCCCAGGTCAGATGGTCAGCGAAGGCGACAGTCTGCTGCAGATAATTCCAGAAAAAATACAACGCTATTATTTGGTTCTTTGGGTACCCAATGAAGCCGTTCCATATATTTCAGTCGGTGATAGGGTGAATATCCGCTACGAAGCCTTTCCGGCTGAAAAGTTTGGTCAGTTCTCGGCGAAAGTCACACTCATTTCCCGGACGCCAGCCTCCTACCGTGAAATGCAGACCTATACGACCGCCCCGATTAACTCTACGGCAGGTGCGGCTGCTTACTACAAAGTTGTGATTAGTCCAGAAAAGCAGGCTGTCAGCTACGCCGGCAAGCGTCTGCCTCTGGAAAATGGCATGAAGGCACAGAGCACGTTATTTCTGGAAAAACGTAAAATCTATCAGTGGATGCTCTCGCCATTCTACGATATGAAGCGCAGCGTTACGGGGCCGATTCATGAACCGTAACCACTTCATATCATCCATCGAGGAGAAATTGGATCTGAAATTTCGGCGGCGAGTCCCGGTCGTTCATCAGACAGAAACGTCAGAATGTGGACTGGCCTGTCTGGCGATGATATGCGGACATTATGGTCGTAATATCGACATGATCGCCCTACGTCGCCAAATAAATCTGTCTGCCCGTGGAGCCTCGCTTGCCAGTGTTCAGCAAACCGGGATTGAGTTAGGGATGGAAAGCCGGGCATTGTCACTGGATCTCCATGAACTTAATGCTCTCAGAATGCCCTGTATCCTGCACTGGAATTTTAATCATTTCGTGGTGCTCGTTAGCGTACGTAAGAATCGGTTCGTGCTTCATGACCCTGCGAGGGGGCGAAGAACTGTCGGGAGCGATGAAATGTCACAGTGCTTCACCGGCGTGGCGCTGGAGGTCTGGCCCGGCAGTACATTTGTGCAGGAAACGATGAAGAGCCGAATCGGAATACGGGCATTAATCAGCAGCGTGCAGGGTATCCGGGGCGTACTGAGCAAAATTTTCTCTCTGTCGCTGATTATTGAAGCTATCGGCCTGGTGATGCCTGTCGGTACGCAGTTGGTGATGGATCATGCTATTCCTGCGAATGACCGGGGACTGCTCATGCTTATCTGTGGAGTCCTGATGTTTTTTATTTTGGGGCGTACTTTGGTTAGCGTGATCCGCGCATGGTCATCCCTTGCGATGGAGTCATTGATAAATGTGCAATGGCAGTCGGGGCTATTCCGTCATCTGCTCCAGTTGCCGTTGACCTATTTTGAGCGACGAAAGATGGGCGATATTCACTCCCGCTTCAGCTCGTTGGATGCGCTTCGCGCCACGTTTACAACCTGTGTGGTGGGGGCAATGATGGACAGCATCATGGTTGCCGGTCTCTTGTTGATGCTTATCCTGTACGGTGGAAAATTGACGGTTTTTGTACTGGGCTTTACAGCGGTATATGTCTTCATTCGTATATTGACCTATAGCCGGTACCGCCAGCTGTCGGAAGAAGCGTTAATCGCCGGAGCCCGTGCTGGTTCATATTTTATGGAAACACTCTACGGAATAGCTACGGTTAAAATGCAGGGAATGGCAGAACGGCGTGGGAGCCACTGGCTGAACCTGAAGATTGATGCCATCAATACCGGTATCAGACTCAGCCGACTTGATATGTTCTTCGGCGGCATTAACACGTTTGTGGCGACGTGCGATCAGGTGACTATTCTGTGGCTGGGCATCAGTCTGGTTATGGAGAACCAAATGACTATCGGCATGTTTGTGGCATTTGGCGCATTCCGCGCGCAGTTTTCTGACCGGGTAGGATCGCTGGTCAACTTCTTATTACAGCTGCGTATGATGAGCCTGCACAACGAAAGGATTTCGGATATCGCTTTGAATGAAAAGGAAGAAAGAAAACCGGATTTAGGATTAAAGGCAACCATGTCTCCGGCTAGTCTGGAGATTAAAGCGCTAAGCTTCCGTTACGACAGCCAGTCAGCACCCGTCTTTAGCGGCCTTAGTTTCAGGACCCGAGCCGGCGAGAGTGTGGCCATTACCGGGCCCTCAGGTTCGGGGAAAACCACGCTGCTCAAAGTACTGTGCGGCTTGTCTGAACCGATATCAGGGACTGTCTTAATGAATGGTACGGATATCAGGCAACTGGGGATAAATAACTATCATCGCTTGATTGCCTGCGTAATGCAGGATGACCGGCTGTTTTCTGGCTCAATTCGGGAGAATATCTGCGGATTCACTGAAAATATTGATGATGCCTGGATGAGAGAATGTGCCCGGACAAGCCGTATTCATGACGTGATATTGGCTCTGCCAATGGGGTATGAGACGTTAATCGGAGAACTGGGGGAGGGGCTATCTGGGGGTCAGAAACAGAGGATTTTTATTGCCCGGGCGCTTTATCGCCGTCCGGATATATTATTCATGGATGAAGCCACCAGCGCACTGGACGCAGAGTGTGAAAAAGACGTCAGTCTGGCAATGAAAAAGTTGAATATAACCCGAATAATTATTGCTCACCGTGAAACGACCCTGCAAACCGCGGACAGGATCATCACCCTCGGCGAATCCAATTAACAGCCAATATCCTAATCCACTGCGGCCATTTGGTTTGCGATGCGGTTGAATAATGAACACAAAGCGGAATGGCAGGAGTGGCAGGGCCTGCAGTGAGTTACCCACAAACTATGCGATCTGATACCGACTCGTTTTGTGGATAACCTCAAATCTTTCGGGATACTTAATTCACTCTGCGTTATAAGTTTGCGCTATACATCACGATAATCAATGTCTTCACTCGGTACCCTTAATATAAGAATACTTAAACAAGGGGAATAGCATACCAATGAAAAAGAGCATTGCACTGACGATGGTGGCGCTGGCCTGCCTGGCGGCTAACGTCCAGGCAGCAGAGAAACTTGCTGGTAATGAAATACTTGCCGTACAGAAAGGCGGGGTGCCGGATAAAGTCTATACCCAACATCAGCCGAAATTACGTATAGCAACCTATAATATCGGCAAGAATGAAGCGTCTGATAATGTGGCCGATTTTACGGCACTTAATTCAGCGATTAAAAAAATTAACGCCGATATTATTGCCGTCCCGGAAGTCGATCACAAAACTCAGCGCAGCCAGAAAATCGATCAGCTTAAGACGATTGCCGATGCTAACAATATGCATTATGCCTTTGGTAAAGCGTTAGATTTCGACGGTGGCGAATACGGACTGGGGCTGCTGTCAAAATATAAAATCCTGCATTCTCAGGTGGTGAAGCTGCCGTCAGGCAATGCGGAACAGCGCGTGGCGCTACTGGCGCAGGTTGATGTACCGGGTTTTGATTCCGCGCCGATTATTATGGTGACCCATCTCGACTGGCAAAAAGATCCCACCATGCGTACCGAACAGGCTCGCTATCTTCTTGATTTGAGTATTGGCGATGCGGCGTCTGATTTTAAAGATATCGCCTCTTCAATTAAGATCCTGGCCGGCGATTTCAATTCAACCCGTGAAGAACAGCCGGTGAAAGAGATCGGTTATTTCTTTAACGAAGTGTCGAAGCAGGGGACGGATACGCGTAGCTGGCCTGCCGTTAACCCGGCCATTGATATCGACCACATTTTCACCTTCAAAGGACAAAAGTGGGATGTGAAGAAGCTGGAGATCCCGCATAACTCGCCGGAATTTAACTGGTCAGCGGCCAGTGACCATCTGCCGGTCATTGCTGAACTGCAACTCACCGAGCAGTAACATTGCCCAGGGCTCTTTGCAAAAGAGCCCTGATGCTATTCAATTCGCGCTAACGCAGTTTTTTAAGCCTCGGTAAAGGTTAATGAAAATTTAAGGGAAGGCGGTTATGTTAACAACATCACACTTCCATTAAGGTTTGTTCATGCGCGATAAATATTCTGGCCTGCAGATAGGAATACACTGGCTGGTCTTTTTACTGGTTGTCGTCGCCTACGCGGCGATGGAACTGCGCGGCTTCTTTCCGCGCAGCGACCGTCCGGTGATAAACATGATCCACGTCTCCTGCGGTATTTCCATTTTTGTCCTGATGATCGCACGCCTGCTGGTGCGCCTGAAGTCTCCGGCGCCGCCGATTGTTCCTAAACCCTCGCCGATGATGACCGGTTTCGCCCATCTTGGCCATCTGGTGATCTATCTGTTGTTTATCGCGCTACCGGCGATTGGCATGGTAATGATGTATTACCGCGGTAACCCGTGGTTTGCTTTCGGCCTGGCGATGCCCTTTGCGGCGCAAAGCAACTTCGCTTTGGTCGACAGCCTTAAGGGGCTGCACGGCTTACTTGCCAATATCGGCTATTTCGTGATTGGCCTGCACGCGCTGGCGGCGCTGCTGCATCACTATTTATGGAAAGATAATACGCTGCTGCGCATGATGCCGCGCAAGCGCTGAGTATCACGCCCGGCACTCCTGAACCCGCCCACCGGCGGGTTTTTTGTTTCCGTAACTCGCCAATAAATGATTCATGAAATGTTACTTATGCTGCAAATCTGTATCAATAGTGTAAATAAAAATGTCTAATTGAAATGAAAGGTTCTATAAGAATCTGAGTGCGGTGGATTGAATCCAGCCGGGAGGCCGTCGAAACGACACCCAGCCACGTTCAGCGGTATCCGCAGCGTCATTGGCTAAAACGCCTGCATTTTCAATACCGATGAGCAAAAGGAAAACCTGACATGACCGATAATATACCGGCCACTTCCCCTCCTGTCGCCGATGCGGGGGGCGCTGAACGCTTGAGCCCGCGCGAACAGGTGGTGATCAATAAATTGTTCCGTCGCTTAATTCCTTTTCTGTTTCTGCTTTTTATCTTTTCATTTCTTGACCGTATCAATATCGGCTTTGCCGGGCTCACCATGAGCCAGGATTTGGGGCTGAGTAGCACCATGTTCGGCCTCGCGACGACGTTGTTCTATGCGATGTACGTCATCTTTGGTATTCCCAGTAACATCATGCTGGGGATCGTTGGCGCGCGCCGCTGGATTGCGAGCATTATGGTGGTGTGGGGAATCGCATCGACAGCGACCATGTTTGCGACCGGGCCAAACAGCCTGTATCTGCTGCGCATGCTGGTGGGGATTGCCGAAGCCGGCTTTCTTCCAGGGCTTCTACTCTATTTAACCTACTGGTTTCCGGCCTACTACCGGGCGCGCGCCAATGCGCTGTTTATGATTGCTATGCCGGTGACGATGGCGTTGGGCTCGCTGGTCTCCGGCTATATCCTCAGTATGGATGGCATGCTGGCGCTTAAAGGCTGGCAGTGGTTATTCCTGCTGGAAGGATTCCCATCGGTGCTGTTGGGGGCGGTAGTCTGGTTCTATCTTGACGATAGTCCGCAAAAGGCCAAATGGCTCACCGATGATGACAAACGTTGCCTTGGCGAGATGATGGAGAAGGACAAACTACGACTGGTGCAACCGAACGGTAGCGCCAGCCTGAGCGCCCTGCAGCAGGGGAAAGGCAGCCTCTGGCGCGACGTCTTCACCCCGGTGGTGTTGATGTATACGCTGGCCTATTTCTTTCTCTGTAATACCTTAAGCGCGCTCAGCGTCTGGACGCCGCTGATCCTCAAAAGCTTTAACCAGGGCAGCAGCAATATCGCCATCGGCTTGCTTAGCGCCGTACCACATATCTGTACCATTGTGGCGATGATTTGCTGGAGTAAACGTTCTGATCGCTTACAGGAACGTAAGCTGCACACGTTATTGCCCTATCTGTTTGCCGCCGCGGGCTGGATGCTGGCGGCGCACGGATCAAATAGCATCATGCAACTGTTGGGGGTAATTATGGCCTCGGCAGGGGCCTATGCGGCGATGGTGATTTTCTGGACCACGCCAGATCAGTCCATCAGCCTGCGCTCACGAGCGATCGGCATTGCGGTGATTAACGCGACGGGTAATATGGGATCGGCCATGAGTCCGCTGTTATTCGGCTGGCTGAAGGATTTAACCGGCAGCTTTAACGCCGGCTTTTACCTCGTGGCCGGGTTCCTGGTATTGGGGGCGCTGGTGGTATCGCGCATCCCGATGAAGGCCAGCCGTCCACGAGCGACGCCATAAAAAAGATAAAGGAGTAGTGATGAGAGTGAGACGCGCGGTACCTGATGAAGCCCCTGCGTTGTGGAATATCCGTAATCAGGCGATTCGCCATGGCTGTCGTCAAAGCTATGGCGCTGAAGTGATTCACGCCTGGACGCCGGAACAGATGCCCGAAGGGTATCGTCACGCCGTTGCCGATAATCCGTTTTATATCGTGGAAAATAGGCTGGGCCAACCCGTCGCTACCGGCTATCTCGATATTGAGTCCTTAAGCGTGGAAGCGATCTTTACGCTGCCGGAGTGGGGCGGGCAGGGATGCGCGGATTTGATCATGAGGGCGGTTATTGCCGAAGCTCGCCGACGGGGGCTCGAAACGATTACGCTTGAGGCGACCCCCAATGCGGCGGGCTTTTATCTACGCCATGGCTTTGTTTCACAAGGAGAAAAGAGTCATTATTCGAAAATGGCCAACGCCGAGCTACGCTGTATAGCCATGAGCCTCACTCTCGATTAACGGTAAACTTGCGCCGCTATGCTATGGTTGTTAACGGCGTTTCAATTTGCCACTTTAGTTAAATAAATATAGTATACCCCCCTATATGATATGGAGGGCCTCTCGTGCCACATTCACCAGAAGACAAGAAGCGTGCGCTTAGCCGCGTACGCCGTATTCGCGGGCAGGTTGAAGCGCTGGAACGTGCGCTGGAGTCCGGCGAACCCTGCATGACTATCCTGCAACAGATTGCCTCCATTCGCGGCGCCGCCAACGGTTTGATGGGCGAGTTGGTGGAGATGCATCTGCAGGATGAACTGGTTAGCGGCGATACCACCCCGGACCAACGCGCCGCCCGCATGGCGGAAGTCGGTCACCTGCTACGATCCTATTTAAAGTAAAATCACGACGAGGAATGGACAGTATGAAATCACGTGCAGCAGTTGCCTTTGGCCCCGGCCAGCCGTTAAAAATCGTGGAGATTGACGTCGCGCCGCCAAAGAAAGGCGAAGTCCTGGTCAAAATCACCCACACCGGTGTTTGCCACACCGATGCTTTTACTCTCTCTGGCGACGACCCGGAAGGCGTGTTCCCGGCGGTTTTGGGCCATGAAGGCGGCGGTATCGTCGTTGAAGTCGGCGAGGGCGTGACCAGCCTGAAACCTGGCGATCACGTTATTCCGCTGTATACCGCCGAGTGCGGCGAATGTAAATTCTGCAAGTCTGGCAAAACTAACCTCTGCCAGGCGGTCCGCGCCACCCAAGGGAAAGGTCTGATGCCGGATGGCACTACGCGATTCTCCTATAACGGCGAGCCGATTTATCACTATATGGGCACCAGCACCTTCAGCGAATACACCGTCTGCGCCGAGATTTCGCTGGCAAAAGTAAACCCGCAGGCGCCGCTGGAAAAAGTATGTCTGTTGGGCTGCGGCGTCACCACCGGTATCGGCGCAGTACATAACACGGCGAAGGTGAAAGAGGGCGACAGCGTCGCGGTGTTCGGGCTGGGCGGTATTGGCCTGGCGGTGATTCAGGGGGCGGTGCAGGCGAAGGCTGGACGTATTCTGGCGGTCGACACTAATCCGGATAAATTTACCCTCGCCAGGGAGATGGGTGCTACCGACTTCATCAACCCGAACGACTACGATAAACCGATTCAGGACGTGATTGTCGAGCTAACCGATGGCGGCGTTGATTTCAGTTTCGAATGTATTGGTAACGTCAACGTCATGCGCGCGGCGCTGGAGTGCTGCCATAAAGGTTGGGGTGAGAGCGTTATCATCGGCGTTGCTGGCGCCGGCCAGGAAATTAAAACCCGTCCGTTCCAGTTGGTCACCGGCCGGGTATGGCGTGGTTCCGCCTTCGGCGGCGTGAAAGGGCGTAGCCAGCTGCCGGGGATGGTTGAAGACGCGATGGCGGGTAAGATTCGCCTCGATCCGTTTATCACCCACCGGTTACCGCTCGATCAGATCAACGAAGCCTTCGATCTGATGCATGAAGGTAAATCGATTCGTACGGTTATTCACTTCGGTGATAACTAAGTATTGCTGATAGCGAAACCCGGGCCATTTATCGCCCGGGTTGACTTCTGGCCGCGTTAATACTTGCGCCAGTGCTCATAGCCGGTTTGCCAACGACGTTGCTCTCGCCGTTCTCTTTCACGCTGAATATCGGACTTTTGATCTTCCCAGACTGGGCAATCCGGGCCGCTTGCCACTTCGCAGGGGGCGGAGATATCGTTTAGCGGATTGACCTTTTTCTCTTCCCACAGCTTTGGATCGCGTAAATCCACTTCTGGCGCTTTCAGCGCCTGGGCTGAGGTGGTTGCGGCTAATAAGAGTGCGCCGATCGGCAGGTGATGGAGGGCTCCTTTCATCTTTTATCCTTGTTATGTTGTTATTGATAACCATTCGCAATAATAACATAACGCAATAGAACATTCTAAAATTAGAGCCTGCCGAAGGCACTTATAGTGCTGACGCAGGGATCACATTGAGCTTGAATTCCCCCGGCATAGTGGAAATCGCCTCTACGGTTAAACCGTTTTTATCGGTTCTGCCCTTGAATATTTTGCCGTCTGGCGTGGTGATTTGGTAGGGCAGATACGGAATAGGTTTGCCAGTCAAAGGATGTTTAATTACAAAATCATGGCGATAAAGTTGCTGAGGCTGGTGATGCGTACAACCTTGCAGCAACAGGAGAAAAATCAACGCGGCAGCGCCTTTCATTAAAGACATTATGGCTTCTTCCCTGATTATCGAGCCGGAAATATAAGACGCTAGTGTAACAAAGGCGTGCGGATCGGCACCTAAATGGAATCTGAAAGCGGTGAAGAAAAAAAGGCCCCTGAACGGGGCCCTGGTTTTATTTTTTATCGGGTAACGCGTAGGCGATGATGTAATCGCCGCGGTCCGGAGACTGGCGCGCGCCGCCGGCGTTGATAATGATGTACTGCTTACCGGTTTTCGGTGAAACGTAGGTCATCGGGCCGGATTGGCTGCCCACCGGCAGGCGAGATTTCCAAATCTCTTTGCCGTTGGCGGTATCAAAGGCGCGCAGATAGAAATCCTGGGTGCCGGCGAAGAACAGCAGGCCAGACTGGGTAGACAGCGAAGCTCCCAGCGTTGGCATGCCGATAGGGATCGGCATATGCATGCGGATACCCAGCGGACCGGTATCTTCTACCGTACCTACCGGAACCTGCCAGACCAGCTTACCGCTTTTCAGATCAACCGCCGACATGGTGCCGAACGGCGGCTTCTGGCAGGGGATACCCAGCGGCGACAGGAAACGTTCGCGCATCGCGCCATACGGCGTACCTTCCATCGGCACGATACCCATTTCGATACCGCTGGCATCTTTAGCTACTTTCGCTCGCGGTACCATGTAGTTAGCCAGTCCAAGGCGCATGTCATTGACGAACATCAGGCCGTTATTCGGATCGACCGACACGCTGCCCCAGTTCATTCCGCCAAGCGAGCCCGGATACTGCAAGGAGCGGTCTTCACCCGGCGGTGTAAAGACCCCCTGATGGCGCATCTCTTTGAACTGAATACGGCACAGCAGCAGGTCAACCGGGGTGGCGCCCCACATATCCGATTCTTTCAACGTTTCGTTGCCGATCATCGGCATGCCGACGGAGTAGGGCTGCGTCGGCGAGTAGCGTTCACCTTTGACGTTGCCGGCCGGGACAGGGCGTTCTTCCACTTTCGCCACCGGTTCACCCGTCGCGCGGTTAAGCATGAAGATCATGCCCTGCTTGCTGGTTTGCACCAGTACCGGCGTCGTACCGCCTTTACCGTCCGGCAGATCGTACAGCAGTGGTTGCGAAGGCAGGTCGAAATCCCACAGATCGTGATGGGTGGTCTGGAAATGCCAGCGCACTTTACCGGTGGCGGCATCGACCGCAACGATTGATGAGCTGTATTTATCATCCAGCGCCGTACGTTCGCCGCCGAAGAAATCTGGCGTGGCGTTACCGGTTGGCAGATAAATGAGATTCAGTTTGGCATCGTAAGACATCGCGGACCAGACGTTCGGCGTCCCGCGCGTGTAGGTTTGTCCTTCCGGCGGTACGCCGGTCAGCTGCGGGTTACCCGGATCCCAGGCCCAGGCCAGTTTACCGGTATGCACGTCAAAAGCGCGAACTACACCCGGCGGTTCACCGGTGGAGTAGTTATCCGCGATGCGACCACCAACGACAACAAGGTTACCGGCCACCAGCGGGGTAGAGGTCTGCTGATAATAACCAGGTTTGATTTCCCCCATTCCGACGCTGAGATCGACGGTACCGTGTTCACCAAATGCTTCACAGGCTTTACCGGTATCGGCATCGATTGCGATCAGGCGCGCATCGGTAGTCGGCAGGAACAGGCGGCGGGCACAGGCGGCAGGCTGAGTCCCGGCCACGGCATTAGCCTGCGCCTGGCTATCTTCGTAGTAGCCTAAACCGCGGCAACGTTGCCAGTTAGGCGCCGTCGCTTTCGAGTCGTAGCGCCATTTTTCTTTGCCGCTATCGACATCCAGCGCCAGGACTTTGCTATATGGCGTACAAACATAAAGCGTATCGCCAATCTGCAGCGGCGTATTCTGGTCTTCCGCACCGGAACCGTTACTCTGCGGAATATCGCCGGTATGGGCAATCCAGGCAACCTGTAGCTGGTTGATATTGTTTTTATTGATCTGATCCAACGCGGCGAAACGGTCGCCGTGAGTGGTATTACCCCAGTGCTGCCAGTTCTTTTGTTCTTCACCTGGCTGTACCGGTTTTACCGGCACGGGTTCGCTGGCGCTGACCAGCGGCTGGGATTTAAACATCCAACCAAAACTGACCAGCAGTACCACGGCCAGCACGCCCGCGAGGGTGAAGGCCGCGCCTTTTTTTGCCGGTGCGCTGGAAAGGAAAGGCCAAACAATGGCGCACAGAAAAGCCAGAACGCCAAGCGCAAACAGGCGTGAGAACAGCGGCCAGTAGGTCCAGCCGGCGTCGCTGATAGCCCAAACAATGGAAGCCGCGAAGGCGACGGCATAAAGAACGATGCCGCCGCGCCGATTGCGGAAAATAAGCAGGGAGGCGATAACCATCACCAGTCCCATAATGGCGAAATACCAGGTGCCGCCGACGCTTGCCAGTTTGGCGCCTAAAATGCCGATTGCCAGACCGATGATTAACATCAGTCCGGCGAGTAGCCACTGCAGGATCCGGGGGAATCCGCGCGGCACGTTGCCCGTAGCCATGTTGTCTCCTTATACCACCCCTTGCCAGGCGTGTACCAAATGAATCAAGTGCAAATTGAAATTGCTTTTGAGTGAAGCTGTTCAAAGCTTCATAAATGTGATTTCAAAAGATGAATTCATTTCACATGAACCAAATGGTGAAATCATGGCTATGATAAATCTGTTAATGAAATGAGCGCAAATGTTAATGAATGATTTCGCACTAATTGATTAGCGCGATGTATATATTAAGTGGCAGAAGAATGAACGTAGCGGTGCCGTTACCTCAATGTGCTGATTCGGGGTAACGGCCACTGAGAGTCAGCCAGGCATGGATTTGCGTATCGCGCTCAGTAGAGTTTGCGCCCCCTGCGACAGGCTGGCGTCCACCCGGGTAAGAATACCGATCGGCTCGCCGGCGCCTTCGGTGGCGATAGGTAATGAGGTTAACAAACCGCGACGCAGGTCGTCTTTCACCGCGCCGGAAGGGACGAACCAGACATAGTCGTAATCGACGGTGAGCTGGCGTGAAAGCGAGGCCGACAGCGTTTCAATACAGCCGGGGGGAATTTTACAACCCTGGCTTTGCAGTAGCGTTTCCGCGTTCTGCCGCGGAATTGTCCCTTTCGGTGAGACCACCACCGGCCATTCCATCACCCGGCTGAGCGTTACCGTCTCCTGCAGCAGCGGGTGGCCGGGGCGGACGACCAGCTTTAGCGATTCAAGAAACAGCAGTTCATAGTTGAGGCCGCTCATCAGTTCCGGATCAGACATGCGCCCAATACCAATATCGACATCGCCGGATTTTAGCCCCGCCAGCAGCATGGTGTTATTCATGGTGGCGACCTGTAAGGTGATGTCTTTTTGCTGTTTATGAAATTGACCAATCACCGTAGGTAAAATACCGAGCGCCGCGGTTGGCAGGGCGCCAATCCGCACCACATCGCTATTCATGCCTTCTTTACGATTGAGAGCCTGGCCTGCGGTATTGAGGGCATCCAGCACCTTAACCGCGTGGGTAAGAAACTGTTCGCCAACCAGCGTCAACTGCGCGCCAAGCCGCCCGCGCTCAAAGAGACGGGTACCGGTCAACTGCTCCAGCTCGTTGAGCGTTTTTGATAGCGCAGGTTGGCTAAGATTCAGGGTTTCTGCCGCCCGCCCCAGGGTTCCCTGCTGTGCGACGGCGACGAAAGTATGTAAATGGCGCAAGCGAATGCGCTGACTGAAGAGACCATTTTTTTCCATAATCGATGTTAAAAACAGAGCTGTCTCGGTAGCAAGCGAAGTTGTTTAATTTTGATAACTAGTTAGCAAAATATTATTAACATTTGATCTTATTGTCTTACAAGTCATTTCTGTCAGGCGCGATAAAAAGCCCCGCACTCAGCGGGGCTGGAAAAAAGGATGTTTTGGTGGGAAATTAAATATCGAAGAACACGGTCTCTTTATCGCCCTGTAAATAAATATCAAAGCGGTAGACGACTTCATCTCCACGCACTTCACGTTGCGCGATAAGCGTCTGGCGGCGAACTTCCCATTCAATCAGATTCAATACCGGATCCTGTTCATTTGCCGCCTGCTCATCAGCAAAATACATCCGCGTATTCAGGCCGATGTTGATACCCCGCGCTACCACCCACAGATTGAGGTGCGGCGCCATCATGCGTCCGTCACGGCCGACGACCGCGCCGGGTTTGATGGTTTGAAAGCGCCAGACGCCGGATGCAAAGTCTGAACACGTGCGCCCCCAGCCGCGGAAGTTTGGGTCCAGAGCCTTACTCTGCTGACGGTCGTCGGGATGGTTATAACGCCCGTCGGCGTTAGCCTGCCAGAGTTCCAGCAGCACGTCGCGTACCGGCGTTCCGGAACCATCGAAAACCCGGCCTTCAATCGTAATACGTTGGCCTTTGGTTTCCGCGCTCACTAAGTTGGGGCCGAAGTTTTTTTCGAAAATATGAAACCCTGCAGCGTCCGGCGCCAGACCAATATGCACATAAGGCCCGGCAGTCTGCGAGGCGGTTTCAGCTAAATAGTCTTTCATTGGGCGGCCCCCTGAGTACGATTTTCGAACAGCGTGGCGCGATGCCCGCGCAGCACAAGGTCAAAACGATAGGCCAGGCTGTCGAGCGGCACGGCGGCGTGGGTATCCAGCTCGGCAATCAGGGTACGCACGGCATCATCGTTATTGATGGTTCTGACAATCGGACACTGTTTAATAAGCGGATCGCCTTCAAAGTACATTTGGGTAATCAGCCGCTGCGCCCAGGCATCGCCGGAGAGCGAAAAGTGAATATGCGCCGGGCGCCAGTCGCTAACCTGATTACGCCACGGATAGGGGCCGGGTTTGATTGTGCGAAAACAGTAATAACCGTTTTCATCAGTCAGCACCCGTCCACAGCCGCCGAAGTTGGGGTCAATCGGCGCCAGATACTGGTCTTTCTTATGACGGTAGCGGCCGCCGGCATTGGCCTGCCACACTTCCACCAGCGTATTTTTCATTGGTCGGCCAAAGCCGTCGCGCACGTAACCGTGAACAATAATTCGCTCGCCAATCGGCAGGCCGTCTTTGGCATAGTTGAGGATGAGATCGTTATCCAGCGGGCCAAGGTCGTCGCTGCTGAACACCGGACCGGTAATTTCAGAAAGTGAATTTTGCAGGGAGATGAGGGCATTACGCGGCGAGCGCAGCACACTAGTTTTATATCCCGGCGCCAGCGCCGGCGGATGGCTATTGTAATCGCGATGTACAACCTCGCGCGGTGACCATTTATTATTCATAGGGTACTCCATCAATCGGAAGAGAGGCATGTTGTTGTAATGTCGCCAGAAACAGTCTCTGTAAATGTTTTGTTAATTTAAAGTGAAATTAAATCTAATCTTTCATAACCATTGGTTATGATTTGTGCAGGCGAAACGCGGTAGCAGGTTATCCGCATCACAGTTTGTAAATTCTTCCCGCCACTCTTAACGCGCTTTCCTACACTCCAGGAAGTATTCACTGGAGGTAAGACATCATGGCGAACACCATCACGGCTGATGAGATTCGGGAAAACTTTTCACAGGCTATGTCGGCAATGTACCAGCAGGAAGTTCCGCAATATGGAACCCTCCTGGAGTTGGTGGCGGATGTGAATCTGGCGGTCCTGGAACATAACCCGAAATTACATGAACAATTGGCTAATGCCGACGAGCTGGCACGGCTGAACGTTGAGCGCCACGGCGCGATCCGCGTGGGAACGGCGGAAGAACTGGCGACCCTGCGTCGCATGTTTGCCATTATGGGGATGTATCCCGTTAGCTATTACGATCTGTCGCAGGCTGGGGTACCGGTTCACTCCACCGCATTTCGCCCGGTCGATGACGCGGCGCTGGCGCGTAACCCGTTTCGCGTTTTCACCTCATTGCTGCGCCTTGAACTGATCGGCAACGAGGCGCTGCGCCAGCGAGCGGCGGATATTCTCGCCCGTCGCGATATCTTTACGCCTCGCTGCCGTGAACTCATTGCGTTACACGAAGATCGAGGAG
Organism: Klebsiella sp. CN_Kp097; assembly: GCF_040064495.1. Lineage (NCBI taxonomy): Bacteria > Pseudomonadati > Pseudomonadota > Gammaproteobacteria > Enterobacterales > Enterobacteriaceae > Klebsiella > Klebsiella sp. CN_Kp097. The sequence continues at coordinate 316,656 of NZ_JBEAIL010000007.1, forward strand.
AATTCACGGCTGCAGAAGCGCGTGAATTCGTCACCGAAGCGTTGGAAACTTTCCGTTGGCACCGTCATGCCACCGTTGACGAGCAAACCTATCACGCGCTGCATAATGAGCACCGGTTGATTGCCGATGTGGTCTGTTTCCCCGGTTGCCACATTAACCATCTGACGCCGCGCACTCTTGATATCGATCGGGTTCAGGCGCTGATGCCGCAATGTGGTATCGAACCGAAAGCGCTCATTGAGGGGCCGCCGCGCCGCGAGGTGCCGATTTTACTGCGGCAAACCAGTTTTAAAGCGCTGGAAGAACCGGTGATGTTTGCTGGTGAACATAAAGGCACACACAGCGCGCGCTTTGGCGAAATTGAGCAACGCGGCGTCGCGTTGACGCCGAAAGGACGAGCGCTGTATGACCGCTTACTGAATGAGGCCGGGGTCGGTAAAGACAACCTTAATCATCAGCGCCATTTGCAGGAGGTCTTTAGCGAATTTCCTGACAGCGAATTTCTGCTGCGTCAGCAGGGGCTGGCGTGGTTTCGCTATCGCCTGACGCCTGCGGGGGAAGCGCATCGCCATGCTTTTGGCCCCGGCGACGATCCGCAACCGCTGATCGAACGTGGTTGGGTAGTCGCGCAGCCGATTGTTTATGAAGATTTTTTACCGGTGAGCGCGGCGGGGATCTTCCAATCGAATCTGGGCAACGAAACGCAGGCCCGCAGTCACGGTAACGCCAGCCGTGAAGCTTTTGAAGCGGCGTTAGGCTGCGAGGTCCTCGATGAGTTCGAGTTATACCAACAGGCGGAGGAGCGGAGTAAACGCCGTTGCGGTCTGCTCTAAAATCGGTACTCTGCATGGCATAACTTGCAAAAGGACGTTGTTATGCAGAATTCATCTACGCCGCTGGTGAAAACGCGGCAGGGCACGTTATCCGGCACCCGTGAACAGGGGATCCATATCTGGCGTGGTATTCCTTACGCGCAGCCGCCGGTAGGCGAGCTGCGTTGGCGTTCGCCGCAGCCTCCAGAGCGCTGGCAGGGCGTGCGTCAGGCCGATACCTTTTCCGCCGCCAGCTGGCAGGATATCGAATATTGTCGTGAACTGGGCGGCGGCGATCCTGGCCGTTTTTCCGAAGACTGTCTCTATCTCAACGTGTGGGCGCCCGCCGCCCGTTCGCAGCCGCTCCCGGTGATGGTCTGGCTGCACGGCGGCGGCTACACCATCGGCGCCGGCAGTCTGCCGCCCTACGACGGTAGCGCGTTGGCCAGCCGCGAGGTGGTGGTGGTCACCGTGAACTATCGTCTTGGACACCTCGGCTTTTTCGCCCATCCAGCGTTGGAAGGCGAAGAGGGCGAGCGGTTGTATAATTTTGCACTGCTCGATCAGATAGCCGCGCTGCGCTGGGTGCAGGATAATATCCACGTCTTCGGCGGCGATGCCGCCAATGTCACCTTGTTCGGCGAATCCGCGGGGGCGCGCAGCGTCCTGTCGTTAATGGCGTCGCCGAAAGCGAAGGGATTGTTCCATAAAGCGATCGTGCAAAGCGGTTATACCTTACCGGATTTACCGCGGGAAAAGGCGCTGGCCAAGGGAAAGCTGCTGGCGGAACATTTTTCTCTTGCCGATGCCAGCGCGGAACAGCTGCGGGCAATCCCCGCCGATGCCTTTTGGGCGCTGACTGCGCCGCTGAATATCGGCCCGGCGCCGATTGTCGGCGATGCGGTGCTGCCGGAGCCCATGCTCGACACGTTCTTTAAGGGACGTCAGCATGCGATGCCGGTGATGATTGGCTCCAATAGCGATGAGGCCAGCGTGATGGCGGTATTTGGCGTCGATATTGCCGGTCAGATTCAAAAACTGCGTCGCGAACGCCGTTTTGGCCTTGGGCTGATTAAACTACTGTATCCCGGCGTTAAAGGCGATGAGGCGTTAGGGCGGGAAGTGTGTCGCGATATGGCGTTCACGACTTTGGGGTATGTTGTCATGCAGGCGCAGCAGCGTCTCGGGCAACCGTGCTGGCGCTACTGGTTTGACTATGTGGCCGAAGCGGAACATGAAACTTATCTCCATGGCGCCTGGCATGGCAACGAAGTGGTTTACGTTTTTGACAACCTGACCCGCGCCGAGCCGGTATGTCAGTACGCCAGTGAGGCGGATCAAGCCTTCGCCGCACAGGTCGCCGACTACTGGGCTAATTTTGCTCGCCAGGCGGGCAATCAGTGCAGCGAGTTAACCGGCCCGGTGCGCTGGCCTGCCTGCCAGCGCGGACGGGACCGTTTATTGTGTATCGGCCTCAACAAGTGCGCGGGCTTTAAAGTTGAGAACCGCTTTATGCGCGCGCGGCTGGCGCTGTTTCGTCGGGTGATGAAACATCATGTGACACTGGATTAACCAGCGCGGCGCGAAAGCGCGCCAGCCCGTCGGCCTTGCTTTGCGAGCGGCGAACAACCAGCCGGTAGCTGGCGCCGGTTTTGACGCTAAGTGAGAAGGGGCGACATAGTCGCCCGGTTCGCAGATCCCCGGCAACCAGCGTTTCGTCCGCCATGGCCACGCCGAGCCCCTGCATCGCGGCGGTGATCGCCAGATCCATGGTGTCGAAATATTGGTTTTTATGCATTTTTAGCGCAGTTTCATGCGGAAAGTGCGCAAGCCACAGCTGCCAGTCGGTTTTATCGCGCGTCGGATGGAGAAATGTGACGCCTGATAGCTGGGGATCGCATGGCGTATCGGGACTGGCTACCGGCGTCAGTGCCTCTTCAAACAGCAGGTCGCCGGCGCTCTGATGGGTGCCGAAGATAATCGCCGCATCGTAGGGCTCAGTTTTAAAGTTGACGTTATGCTCGGTGGTGGTGGTCAACGCCACCTGCAGTTCCGGATAACGCCGTTCAATCTCCAGCAGTTTCGGCACCAGCCAGCGGATCGCGCAGGTAGGCGCTTTCAGGCGCACGACGGTTTGCTGCTGGCGCGCCTGCTCGGCCACCGTTATCAGGCGGCCGAATGCCGACTGTAGCTCCGGATAAAGCGCGCTGCCCTGTGGCGACAGTCGCAGGCCGCGGGCGTGGCGTTCAAATAGCGGGAAGCCGAACCAGTTTTCCAGCGCGGCGATCTGTCGGCTGACAGCCCCCTGCGTCAGGCATAGCTCCTGTGCGGCATGGGTTAGGTTGAGATGCCTCGCGGTTATCAGAAACGTTTCTACGGTATGAAAAGGCAGGGCGCTACGCGACATGTTGGCTCCAGCTATGCATTTTGATCATGGGCAGTATGCCACGCCTCGTTGCGAAATTGGGACGATGCGTTCCGTTTTTGCCATCTAATCGTCATCCGCTGCTTACACTATTATTAATCTCGTTGATACAACGTCTCTCACCGATTAGTTGATGTGTATAAAAGGAGCCACCATGTCTAAACCTTACGTTCGTCTGGATAAAAATGATGCGGCAGTATTACTGGTTGACCATCAGACCGGCCTGCTCTCACTGGTTCGTGATATCGAGCCGGATAAATTCAAGAACAACGTCCTTGCCCTCAGCGATCTGGCTAAATACTTTAAACTACCGACTATTCTGACCACCAGTTTTGAGAATGGCCCTAACGGCCCGCTGGTGCCGGAACTAAAAGAACAGTTCCCCGACGCCCCTTATATCGCTCGTCCCGGCAATATTAATGCCTGGGATAACGAAGATTTCGTTAACGCGGTAAAAGCCACCGGTAAGAAACAGCTGATTATTGCCGGTGTCGTCACTGAAGTGTGCGTGGCCTTCCCGGCGCTGTCGGCGATTGAAGAGGGATTCGACGTCTTTGTGGTGACCGATGCGTCCGGTACCTTTAACCCGATCACCCGTGATGCGGCGTGGGATCGTATGTCGCAAGCGGGCGTGCAGTTAATGTCGTGGTTTGGCGTGGCCTGTGAGCTGCACCGCGACTGGCGCAATGATATTGAAGGATTGGGAACCCTGTTCTCTAACCACATTCCGGATTACCGTAACCTGATGACCAGCTTTAACCTGCTGAGCAAGAAATAAACAGCTGGCGGCCAGTTTTCAGGCCTGGCCGCCGTTTCAATCAGACGGGATTATTCACTTATCGAGGCGACATGGTGCGACTTTGCACTTTGATGTTTCAATAGCCGCGACGCCAGTACGCCCGACATCATCGACCCATTCACATTCAGCGCGGTACGCGCCATATCGACAATTGGCTCGATGGCGATAAAAATGCCGACCAGCGCCACCGGGAAGTTGAGCGTAGACAGGACAATCAACGCCGCAAATGTCCCACCGCCGCCGACGCCTGCGACGCCAATTGAGCCCAGCGCGATAGCCGGAAGTAAGCTGGCTAAAAACGAGAAGGACAGTGGGTCGATACCCAGCGTTGGCGCAATCATGGCCACCATGATAGCCGGATAGATCCCGGCGCAGCCGTTTTGCCCCATACTGGAACCAAAAGAGGCGGCAATATTGGCGATGGTATTCGGCACGCCGAATTTTTCCTGTGCGGTAATGGCTAATGGAATCGAAGCCGCGCTGCTGCGGGAAACAAAAGCGAAGGTGAGCACCGGCCACACCGTTTTAAAGTAGCGCAGAGGATGATGACCGCTAACGATCAGTAGAATCGCATGCACGATAAACATGATAGCGACCGCCAGATAACAGGCGGCAATAAAGCCAAGCAGGCTGGTGAATTGCGCTAGCTGATAGGTCGAAAAGACTTTTGCCATCAATGCGAGGACGCCATATGGCGTCAGCGCTATCACGATACGCACCATCTTCATCACCCAAATTTGAATCGCGTTAATCCCGCTACTTAGTTTTTGACCTTCCTCCGGCGCCTCTTTTTTCACCTTCAATAACGCGACTCCGGCCAGCAGGGTAAATATAACGATGCCGATAACCGATACGCTGCGCGCGCCGGTCAGGTCGAGAAAAATATTTGTCGGGATCAGCGAAGTGACCAGTTGGGGTAACGAAACGGCTGCGGTTTTGCTGACGTCTTCGGCGGTCAGCGTCGATTGCATATGGCTAAAAGCGCTGGCGTCAAGACCGAGTAAATCAGCGGTAAACAGTCCGACCCAGCCTGCCACCATCACCAGGCATAGCATGCAGGCAACAATGGTTAAGGACATTCGGCCAATACCGGCGCTATTTTCGAGTTTATTAATCGCTGACAGAATTGAAATGAAAATCAGCGGAACCGCGACAAGTTTCAGCAAATTAACATAGCCGTTGCCGACGATACTGTACCAATCAATGACCGTTTTTCGCGGTTCGTTGGCAATGAAATGGAGTGATAATCCGAGAAGGGCGCCGAGAAAGATGGCGATAAAAACGCTTTTTGATAACGAGTGGCTTTTTTGTTCGAGTTTAAAAAGTCCCCATGATGCGATTAAAAATAACGCGATATACGCTGGCGTAATAAACATAAGATGTGCCTCTTGCCCCATTCAGCACCTGAAATGCCGGAAAGAGATTTATTCCAAATTTCTCTAAGGCTGTGAAAAACCTTAGAACCGCTGGGGATTATAAAGAATTGAATAGCATAAGGCATATAAAAATTGTGGTTTATCTCCTGAGTGTTAGTCCTGTCATATTTCAGCAGGAGCCCTGGGAGCCATGATCGAAATGCATAGCTCTTATGATAACAATTCGCTTGTCGCTTGAAGGCGCTTTAGTTTGAATGGATATGCAAATAAAACGAGAAAGGATTAATCATGGCTCTTAGTGCTTCGGTCACCACCCGCTCGAAATTGCCGGATGTCGGCACCACGATTTTTACCGTTATCGGTCAGCTCTCCGCGCAGCATAACGCGATTAATCTTTCTCAGGGCGCGCCTAACTTTGCCTGCGACCCACAGCTGGTGGCCGGCGTGACGCAGGCGATGACCGCCGGACATAACCAATACGCGCCGATGACCGGCCTGCGGGCCTTAAAGGAGCGTATTGCTGATAAAATCGCCACGTTGTACGGCACGCAATATGATGTCGATAGTGAAGTGTTGGTCACCGCCAGCGCCAGCCAGGGGATCTATTCCGCCATTGGCGGGCTGGTACATGCTGGCGACGAGGTGATTTACTTTGAGCCATCGTTTGATAGCTATGCGCCGATCGTGCGTCTGCAAGGCGCGACCCCGGTGGCGATTAAGCTCACCGTGCCGGATTTCGCTATTAACTGGGACGAGGTACGCGCCGCGATTACCCCGCGGACGCGGATGATCATCATTAATACGCCACATAACCCAAGCGGCCAGGTATTATCCGCCGATGACCTTAATCAACTGGCGATGCTGATCCGCAATACCGATATTGTGGTTTTGTCCGACGAAGTCTACGAGCACGTAGTCTTCGACGGCGAAAAGCATCACGGCATGGCGACCCATCCGCAGTTGGCGGAACGCAGCGTGATTATCTCTTCCTTCGGCAAGACCTACCATGTGACCGGCTGGCGCGTTGGCTACTGCGTGGCGCCAGCAGCGCTAATGGATGAGATCTGCAAGGTACATCAGTTCCTCATGTTTTCTGCCGATACGCCGATGCAGTACGCTTTTGCAGAGCATATGCAGAACCCGGCTTCATGGCTGTCGCTGGCCGCTTTTTATCAGCAAAAGCGTGATTTGCTCCAGCAACTGCTGCAAGACTCACCGTTCCGCTTATTGCCGAGCGCCGGCTCTTTCTTCATGCTGGCGGATTATCGCCATTTCAGCGATGAGCATGACAGCGAGATGGTTAAGCGGCTGATTACCGAATACGGCGTCGCCACGATTCCGCTATCGGCATTTTATACCGATGGTACTGATAACAAACTGATTCGGCTCTCTTTTGCCAAAGATGAAGCCACATTGCGGGCTGGCGCGCAGGCGCTGTGCCGCGTTAAGCCGCGTTAAGGAGCCAGACGATGAAAATAAAAGCCCTAACTCTAGCTTTGGGAATGCTGTGTACCGTATCAAGCTTTGCCGCCAGCGAGTTGCGCTACGGCGTGGAAGCGGAATATCCGCCGTTCGAAAGCCGCAACCCGGCAGGAGAGCTGCAGGGTTTTGATATTGATCTCGGCAACGCGATTTGTCAGGCCGCGCAGTTGAAATGCAGCTGGGTCGAAACCTCCTTTGATGCGCTCATTCCGGGACTGGTGGCGAAGAAATTTGATGCGATTAACTCGGCGATGAACATTACCGAGCAACGTCGCAAGAGTATTGATTTCACCCAGCCGATCTACCGTATTCCTTCACAGCTGGTGGGCAAGTCCGACAGCGGTATGCAGGCGACGCCGGAAGGGCTGAAGGGCAAAACCATCGGCGTGCTACAGGGCTCGATTCAGGAGACCTTTGCCAAAGAACACTGGGAAAAACACGGCGTCACGGTAGTTTCCTACAAAGACCAGAACATGGCGTGGGCCGATCTGCTTAACGGCCGTATCGACGCCTCGCTGGTGATGTCTGCCGCCGGGCAGGCCGGGTTCCTCAGTAAGCCGCAGGGTAAAGGATTCGGTTTTATCGGTAAGCCGGTGGCTGATGATACGATTCTGGGCAGCGGTATTGGCTACGGCTTGCGCAAGGGTGATGAGGCGACCAAAAAACAGCTCGACGCGGCAATTGATAAAGTGCGCGCTGACGGCACTATCACCCGTCTGGCGGCGAAGTACTTCCCCGGTATCGATGTCAGTGTGAAATAATCTTTATTTGCGGCTCTTTGCTGCGCAAAGAGCCGCCCGCATTACATCAGCACCACCGGTTTGATGACTTTACCGGAAGCTGAATCTGCGAAAGCCTGATTAATCTCTTCGAGCGGATAGAACTCGATAAGCTTATCAATGGGGAATTTCCCTTGTTTATAAAACTGTACCAGCTGTGGGATAAACAGCTGCGGTACGGCGTCGCCTTCGATTACCCCTATCAATGATTTACCTTCCGCCATCAGATCGTTTTGCACATTAAAGGTGATATCGCCGGTAAAGCCGACGACCGCCACCGTGCCTAACGGCTTAATCGCGTGGATCGCCTGCAGAACGATGGCGGCGACGCCGGTCGTTTCGATGGCGTAGTGCGCCCCTTTACCGGTCAGTTGGCGAATAACCGCAACGCTATCTTCCTGTTTGCCATTGATCACGTGGGTTGCGCCGAGTTCACGTGCCAGCTCAAGGCGGTTCGCATGAATATCGACGGCGATGATTTGGCTACAGCCGGTGAGCTTTGCAGCCATAATGGCGCTTAAACCAACCGCGCCGCAGCCGAATACCACTAACGATTCCCCGGCCACCGGTTTTAGTCGATTTAACACCGTGCCGCTCCCGGTTTGAATTCCGCAACCCAGCGGACCAAGAAGCGAAAGTTCGACATCACGGTCGACAACAATAGCATTCGTCGCTTTGGTGACCACATACTGACTAAACGAAGATTGGCCGAAGAAGACGGATAATTCTTGATCATCCAGACGATAAGGGGTGGTGCCATCGTCTAAGCGTCCACCAAAGTTTAAGTCATTGAAACTTTCGCACGCGGAAGGATGGTTGGTGAGGCAGTTCTCACAGTGATGGCAGGCGGCGTAGCTCAGTACCACATGATCGCCAATTTCGACCCCACGAACGGCATCACCGACGTTAACCACGATACCTGCGCCTTCGTGGCCCAGGATGGCGGGCATCGGCAGGATCCCGGCGTTATCGCGGATTACCGCGTCGGTATGACAAACGCCTGTAGCGACAATTTTTACCATCACTTCGTCTTTTTTAGGGGCGCTAACCTGAATATCTTTAATGCTAAATGGTTGTTGATAACCCAACGTCACGGCGGCTTTTACTTTCATTAGATACTCCTGACATTTTTCCCTGGAGAGTAGAGATTACACCTGGCGTGATGAAAATTTATCCTGTTCGTGCTGAAAATAAACAAAGCGGGGGTAAAAACGCTGAGGTCTCGGGTTGCGCCTGTTCGCCAAAACAGCTCAGCGATAGCGATCGCTGGGTGGTTATTCAGTCTGTTCCGGTGGACATCTTTTTTTTCATGCTTTTCGCCTGCCAACAATTGGATTATCAATCATTTTTGTCTAGAGTGAGCGGAATTCACGACGCAGATGTTTGCAACGTTGCGTATCCGTCGAACTCTCAAAAAGGACGCTTTTCCAGGCATGAACCGCAGACGTTTTCTTAAATCATCCATGGCTGTTGCCGCCGTATGCGGAACGTCAGGAGTCGCCTCGTTATTCACTAAAGCGGCTTTCGCCGCGGATTCTGCTATCGCCGATGGCCAGACGCGCCGCTTTGACTTTTCCGTCCTGCAGGCGATGGCTCATGACTTAGCCCGCCAGCCGTGGGGCGGCGCGCCGCGTGACCTGCCGCCGACGCTGGCGAATCTGACCCCTCAGGCCTATAACAGCATCCAGTATGATGCGGCGCATTCGCTGTGGAATAACGTTGAAGAGCGTAAGCTGGATATCCAGTTTTTCCATGTTGGTATGGGCTTCCGCCGCCGGGTGCGTATGTTCTCGCTGGACGCGCAGTCTCAGCAGGCGCGGGAGATACACTTCCGTCCGGAGCTGTTCCAGTACAACGACGCCGGCGTTGATACCAAACAGCTGGAAGGGCAGACCGATCTCGGTTTCGCCGGTTTTCGCGTGTTTAAGGCGCCGGAACTGGCGCGCCGCGATATCGTCGCCTTTCTGGGCGCCAGCTACTTCCGCGCGGTCGACAGCACTTACCAGTACGGCCTGTCGGCGCGCGGTCTGGCCGTTGACACCTTTACCGATACCCCGGAAGAGTTCCCGGATTTCACGTCATTCTGGTTTGAAACCGTCAAACCTGGCGCGACGGTGTTCACCGTCTACGCGCTGCTCGATAGCCTGAGCGTCACCGGCGCCTATAAGTTCACCGTGAATTGCCAGCAAACGCAGGTGATCATGGATGTCGAAAATCATCTCTATGCGCGCAAGGACATTAAGCAGTTGGGCATTGCGCCAATGACCAGCATGTTCAGCTGCGGTAACAACGAACGCCGGATGTGCGATACCATCCATCCGCAAATCCACGATTCTGACCGCCTGTCGATGTGGCGCGGCAACGGCGAGTGGATTTGCCGTCCGCTGAATAATCCGCAAAAGCTGCAGTTCAACGCGTTCCAGGATAAAAACCCGAAGGGGTTTGGCCTGCTGCAGCTGGATCGCGATTTCAGTCATTATCAGGATGTGATGGGCTGGTATAACAAGCGCCCGAGCCTGTGGGTGGAGCCACGTAATCAGTGGGGAAAAGGGGCCGTTAGCCTGATGGAAATCCCGACCACCGGCGAAACGTTGGACAATATCGTCTGCTTCTGGCAGCCGGAAAAACCGGTAAAAGCGGGTGATCAACTGGACTTTAGCTACCGCTTGTACTGGAGCGCGCAGCCGCCGGTACGCTCTCCGCTGGCGCGAGTGCTGGCGACACGCACCGGAATGGGCGGCTTCCCGGAAGGATGGGCGCCGGGTGAACACTACCCGGACAAATGGGCGCGCCGCTTTGCTATCGATTTTGTTGGCGGCGACCTGAAAGCCGCGGCGCCGAAAGGCATTGAGCCGGTGATTACGCTCTCCAGCGGCGAGGCTAAGCAGGTAGAGATCCTCTACGTCGAGCCGTTTGACGGCTATCGTATTCTCTTTGACTGGTATCCGACTTCAGATTCCACCGATCCGGTGGAGATGCGCATGTTCCTGCGCTGCCGTGGCGACGCTATCAGCGAAACCTGGCTGTATCAGTACTTCCCGCCTGCGGCGGATCGGCGTAACTACGTTGATGACCGGATTATGAAATAACCCAGGTCGTTGAAATCCGCCCGCGGCGCGCTTCTGCGGGCGTTGTTGTTTATCAGTGAGATATCGTCATGACTGCCGAAAACAGCCCCATCATCGAAACTATCCCGGTCAACGAACAGCTGGAGCTGCGTGCGGTTGACGAACGTTACGTCAGCGAACTCCATCAATTGGTGCTCAAAAACCGTGACTGGCTGCAGCATGCTTTAAGCTGGCCTGCGGAGGTGTTGAGTGAAGATGAAACCCGGCGCCACGTGCAGGGAAACGTGATGCTGCACCAGCGCGGTTATGCAAAAATGTTCCTGCTGTTTTTACAGGGGCAGATGATCGGCGTCCTGTCATTTAACCAGATTGAACCGTTGAACAAGACGGCCTATATCGGTTACTGGATCGATCAAAGCCATCAGGGGCAGGGACTGTTGTCGCAGGCGTTACAGGCGTTTATCCATCATTATGCGCAAACGGGCGCCGTTCGCCGTTTCGTTATTAAATGCCGGGTCGCCAACCAGCGCAGTAATCAGGTGGCGCTGCGTAATGGTTTCCAACTGGAAGGTTGTCTGAAGCAGGCCGAGTTTTTAAATGGCGCATATGACGATCAGAATATCTACGCGCGGATTATTGACCCGCAATAAGCTGCTATAGCGAACCCAGCAGCGGCGTACGGGTGATATGCTCGTCGCCGCTCACGATTTTGCGCCCGCGAAGATGAATTCTGTCACCCTCCAGCGCTTCGATACAGGCGTTACCGCAGATTTCTACCTGTTGTTCGATAATCACATCGCCTCGAATCGTCGCATGTCCTTCGATAAGTATCTCGTCATCCAGCAGAATGGGGCCGCCGATAAGATGGGCGTGCCCGCCGACCATGACACGATGCTTTAACAGGCAGTTGCCTTCGACCACGGCGTTTTCGCCCACCTGGGAACTGTAGCGCAGGGTTGGGATCTGATCCTCGCCGCGCCCGGCGACCAGCCGCGCGCGATCGTAGACCCGGGCGTTGTCACAGATCCATACATCGTTATTTTCATTACCTTCAATACGTGCGTTATCGAACACTTCGGCACGGTGTTCAACAAAAGCATGCTCAACCACGGCATCGCCGTAGATTTGCGCCTGATGAACAATCCGTGAGGCGCTGACCGTGGCGCGCTGATAAATTTGCAGCACTTTGTCGATATCAGAAGTGAGTCCCTGAGCGGCAATCACCAGACAGTGGGGGAGAATACGCGCCTGGTCGGCGATTCGGCAGACGCCACGGATTTGCGATTGCTTTATAGTGACGTTGTCACTTATCCTGGCGCCGTGACTTACCTCAACATTATCAAGCCATGCGTTGTCGCTAATTGTCGCCCCGTGGCTTATCACGCAGGTGCCGGTCAGACGGGCGTTGTCGTCAACGCGCGCGCCAGCGAAGACGACGCTATTGGCATCATATATCCAGCAGTCGCCGCCCTGGCTTAACGCGGCTTCATTATCGAGCCAGCCGCCTTCGCTTCCGGCCTTAACGTCAGAGAAATCAATCAGCGCCACGATTTGCCGCAGAGTTACGCTATGTTTAATTCCGTCTTCTTCAAAGTGATACAGGCGGACGTGGTCGCTCAGACGATATTTCTTCATCAGCATTTCTCTTTACTGTTGGTTAACATAAACATAGCAAAAATCTCCGTAGCGCGTTTTATAAGGTTCCTTTAAAATGCAACTTAAAATTAAATTGAAACTTTAAATAAAATGAATAAACACGTAACGGGCGGCCAGGTACTGAATCTACCGGCTGGCTATTTTGGTATGGTGCTGGGGATAATCGGCATGGGCTTCGCCTGGCGTTATGCCAGTACCATCTGGCCGGTGAGCAGTATTATTGGCGATGCGCTGGTGGTGCTGGCGACAACTATCTGGGCGCTATTAATGATAGTGTTTATTGCGCGGGCTATTCGTTTCCCGTGGAGCGTTCGGCAGGAGATGCGTCATCCGGTGGCCAGCAGTTTTGTCAGCCTGATCCCGGCGACAACGCTATTGGTGTCGATCGCTTTTGCTGGCTGGTATCGCCCGTTGTCGCTGGCGTTATTTGCTGCGGGGGTTACGCTGCAGCTTTGCTATGCGGCCTGGCAGAGCGCCGGGTTGTGGCGGGGTAAACATCCAGGAGAGGCGACGACGCCCGGTTTATATCTGCCGACCGTCGCCAACAATTTTATCAGCGCCATGGCCTGCGGCGCGCTGGGATTTAATGATGCCGGACTGGCGTTTCTCGGCGCTGGCGTCTTTTCCTGGCTCAGCCTGGAGCCGGTTATCCTGCAGCGGCTGCGCAGCAACGGCGAGCTACCGGCGGCGTTGCGGACGTCGCTGGGCATCCAGCTGGCGCCGGCGCTGGTGGCCTGTAGCGCGTGGCTCAGCGTCAATGGCGGCGACGGTGATACGTTTGCCAAAATGCTATTTGGTTATGGGCTGTTGCAGTTGCTATTTATGCTGCGCCTGATGCCGTGGTATCTGCAGCAGCCGTTTAATGCGTCATTCTGGAGCTTCTCGTTCGGGATTTCCGCACTGGCGACCACCGGCCTGCATCTGGGTCACGGCCAGCCGCACGGATTTTTCCATACTCTGGCGATCCCCTTATTTATTTTTAGTAACCTGATTATCGGCCTGCTGCTGCTGCGTACCTTTCTTCTGCTGGTGCGGGGTAAACTGTTAATTCGCGTAGACCGTGCCACTTTATTGCCAAACAAGGATTAATCATGACGACTCGTGACGAAAACTACTTTACTGAAAAATATGGCCTGACGCGCACCCACTCAGAAGTGGTGTATGCCTCCTCCCAGATGCAGCCGGGACAGACGCTCGACCTTGGTTGCGGCAATGGACGAAACAGTCTGTATCTGGCGGCAAAAGGTTACAACGTCACCGCGTGGGATAAAAATCCCATGAGTATCGATAATCTGGAGAACATTCGTCAGGCCGAAGGGCTGGAGAACCTGCAGACTGCGATAAAAGATCTGAATACGCTGAGCTTTGATGGCGAGTATGATTTTATTCTTTCTACCGTGGTGATGATGTTCCTGGAAGCCAAAACCATCCCTGGTCTTATCGCCAACATGCAGCGCTGCACTAAGCCTGGCGGCTATAACCTGATTGTTGCCGCAATGGATACCGAAGATTACCCTTGTACCGTGGGCTTCCCGTTCGCCTTCAAACCTGAAGAACTGCGTGACTATTATGCTGGCTGGCAGTTCCTCAAGTACAACGAAGACGTCGGCGAACTGCACCGCACCGACGCCAGCGGAAACCGCATCAAGCTACGCTTCGCCACAATGCTGGCGCGTAAACTGGCTTAATCCGCCGCCAGCAGGCACAGCTGCAGGGCGGTAAGATAGGAGGCCTCAAAGGCGCGCAGCGGCAAAAATTCGAATTTCGAATGGAAGTTGTGCGCGCCGGTGAAGAAGTTCGGCGTCAGCAGACCCTTTGCCGAGAGCGCTGCGCCGTCGGTACCACCGCGCATCGGCGTAGGTTTTGGCGTTATACCGAGGCTTTCCATCGCGGTGAACATCAGGTCAATAGCCCGGCGGTCTTCGCCAATGGCGTTACTGATATTGCTGTAAGTATCGCTGATAGTGAATTCAACCCTGGCAGTAGGGTACTGGGCGGCGATTTTCTCTGCCGCTTCGCCAATCTGTTGTTTACGGCGGTTAAAGCTGTCCAGATCGAAATCGCGAATGTTTGCCTGCAACCTTGTGCTGTTCTGATCGCCATGAATACCGTTAAACCATACGTAGCCTTCGCGCCCGGCGGTGTGCTCCGGGGTCTGCTGGCGGTCGAAATAGCTCATGAAGTCGGTAGCCATTAACAGCGGGTTGACCAATACGCCTTTGGCGGACATCGGGTGTGCGGTTACGCCGGTAAACCGTATCTCCGCAGAGGCGGCGTTAAAGTTTTCATAAACGATCTCGCCGAGTTCGCAGCAGTCGATGGTCCAGGCAAAATCGACGGCAAAACGCGATAAATCCAGCGCTTTTGCCCCGCGAAGGCCAACTTCTTCGTCCGGGACGAACGCCACGACGATATCACCATGCTTATGTTCGGCGGTCAGGTTTTCCAGCAGCGTCATAACAACGGTCACCGCTGCTTTGTTATCGGCGCCCAGTACGCTGGTGCCGTCGCTGAAAATAATCTCTTCATCACGATAGGCCAGAATTTCCGGATGCTCGTCAACCCGCAGCCAGATTTGCTGTTCCGGGTTAAGGCAGAGATCTTCGCCAGTAAATCGCAGGATTTGTGGATGAATATCCGGCGACAGTCCGACATCAACGGTATCAATATGCGTGATAAAGCCGATCCGCGGCGCACCGGGGACGGTGCCTTTTTTAACCGCCGTCACGGTCGCATGCTCGTCGACAACGATATCGTCAAGGCCAAACTGACGTAGCTCGTCGGCTAACGCCTGCGCCATCTGATGTTGTCCGGGCGTTGTGGGTAACGTGGTTGCTCGTGGATCGCTTTGGCTGGTGATAGCCAGATAGCGAAAGAAGCGCTGGGTTAATTGTCTGGTTAAGGGCGAGGCCATAGTGTTTCCTTCTATATACCCGTCATACTTCAAGTTGCATGTGCGTTGGCTTTCCTCACTCACCCCAGTCACTTACTGGAGTAAGCTCCTGGGGATTCGCTGCGTCGCCGCCTTCCTGCAACTCGAATTATTTAGGGTATAGTTATTTTTAAGGTGTTTGCAATCTGGCTTTAGTGTTATCTATGGGCAATAAAACAAAAAGCTATTCATTAGTCAAAAAATGAAAAGGGAAACGCATGCAACGCACATCTACTTCAATAGCTCTGACGATAGCGGCATTAGCGGTGAGTTCTGCCGTGAATGCGAAAACACTGGTTTATTGCTCTGAAGGCTCGCCGGAAAACTTTAATCCGCAGCTTTATACTTCCGGGACCAGCGTCGATGCCAGCGCGGTACCGATATATAACCGGCTGGTGGACTTTAAAGTTGGCACCACGGAATTGCAGCCCAGCCTGGCGGAAAGCTGGGAGGTGAGCGAAGACGGTAAAGTTTATACTTTTCACTTACGCAAAGGCGTTAAATTCCAAAGTAATAAATATTTTAAACCGACCCGTGATTTTAATGCTGATGACGTTATTTTTTCGTTTATGCGGCAAAAAGATCCGAATAACCCCTATCATAATGTCTCTAATGGCAACTACTCCAATTTTGAAAGCCTGGAGTTTGGTTCGTTAATTACCGCAATTGATAAACCGGATGAATATACGGTGCGTTTTACCCTCGCGCACCCCGAGGCGCCTTTTGTCGCTGACCTCGGCTGGTATTTTGCTTCAATCCTCTCTGCGGAATATGCTGATGCGATGCTGAAAGCCGGTACCCCGCAGCGTGTTGATATGGATCCCATCGGCACCGGGCCGTTTAAGCTGGCGCAATATCAAAAAGATTCGCGGATTTTGTTTACCGCATTTCCTGATTACTGGCAGGGTAAAGCGAAAATCGATCGTTTAGTATTCAGTATCACGCCTGATGCCTCGGTGCGTTACGCTAAGCTTGAGAAAAATGAGTGTCAGGTCATGCCATTCCCCAATCCCGCCGATTTACCGCGGATGAAAAAGAACCCGCAGATCAATCTGATGAGCAAAGCCGGGCTTAATACCGGTTTCCTCGCCTTCAACACGCAGAAAGCGCCGCTGGATAATGTGAAGGTGCGCCAGGCGTTGGCGATGGCGATCAACAAACCGGCAATTATCGATGCGGTGTTCCACGGTACCGGTACGGTAGCGAAAAACCTGCTGCCGCCCGGGGTCTGGAGTGCCGATGCCGATCTGCAGGACTACAGCTGGGACCTGGAAAAAGCAAAAGCGCTGCTGCGCGAATCCGGAGTGAAGAGTCCCATCACCATCGACCTGTGGGCGATGCCGGTTCAGCGTCCCTATAACCCGAATGCGAAACGGATGGCGGAAATGATCCAGGCTGATTGGGCTAAAATCGGCGTGCAGACCAAAATCACCACCTATGAATGGGGCGAATACCTTAAGCGGGTGAAAGACGGCGAGCATCAGGCGGCGTTAATGGGCTGGACTACCGCGACCGGGGACCCGGATAACTTCTTTGGCCCATTATTTACCTGCCAGTCGGCCAACGGCGGTTCTAATTCGGCCAAATGGTGCTATGCGCCGTTTGATAAAATTATCGCCGAAGCTAAAACCATCACCGACCGGCCGCAACGAGAAGCTTTGTATAAACAGGCGCAGCAGATGATGCACGATCAAATGCCGGCCGTGATGATTGCGCATTCAACTATTTTTGAACCGGTGAGTAAATCGGTGACCGGGTATGAAATCGACCCGTTTGGGAAGCATATTTTTTATCAGGTGGACGTAAAATAAACATCGTAAATAAATCCGCCGCGTTGGCGGATTTATTTTTTGCAAGGAGTTGACGGACCACCATTTTTGTCACAAAACTAAGCGTGAAATTTTGTTATAAACCTTGCCGACAAACTGCATTTACAGGGATTATCCATGCGTACAAAAATGTTATTTAAAGTAGCCGCTCTGGCCGGGCTACTGGCATTAACTGGTTGTGCATCCAAACTGGCGCAACCGGAGCAGTATTCCGGGTTTTTAAAAGATTATTCTAAGTTAAAAGAGACCACTTCGGCTTCCGGCAAACCAGAACTGCGCTGGATCTCCCCGGACTACAATCCGAGCAACTATGACAACGTCGTCTACCGTCCAATCACCTACTATCCGGTGCCGAAACCAACGACCCAGGTAGGGGAGAAAGCGCTGCAGGACATCCTTAATTACACCAACAAGCAGATGAAACAGGCCATCAGCGAACGTAAGCCGTTGGCGACCACGGCCGGCCCGCGCAGCCTGATTTTCCGCGGCGCAATCACCGGTGTTGATACCAGCAAAGAAGGGCTGCAGTTCTATGAAGTGATCCCGGTGGCGATGATTGTCGCGGGTACCCAGGCGGCAACCGGCCATCGCACGATGGACACGAATCTCTACTTCGAAGGCGAACTGATCGACGCGAAGACCAATAAGCCGGTTATTAAGGTTGTGCGTAAAGGCGAAGGTAAAACGCTGTCTAATGAGAGCACGCCGCTGACCGCAGATACGTTGAAGCAAGTGATTGATGATATGGCGATCGATGCGGTGAAATTCGATCCGTCGCAGAAGTAATTGATGCGTTAAGCCCGTCTTGCGAGTTGCCTGACGGGCTTATTATTAAGCCAGCCGGCGGCGCATAAACAGCTGTTCGGGGCGGGCGAACATCACCAGATTTCCTACCAGTATTAACGCCAGACCTATCACCGCATTGCTATGCCAGACGTAACCTTCGTAGAAGGTGGAGATAGTTAACGCCACCAGTGGGAAAAGCAGCGTGCTATAGGCCGCTTTGCTGGCCCCGATACGGCCTACCAGAGTGAAATAAGCGCCGAACGCGATCACCGAACCGAACAACGCCAGATACAACAGGGCGCCCATATAACTCCAGGTCCACTGCGGCGTAAAGTTATCGCCGCGCAGCAGCGCGATCGCGCCCATGACCAGGGTGCCGTAAAACATGGCCCAGCTATTGGTGGTCAATGTCTCAAGCCCGCGGCGTTGGTGACGAATACTCAGCATGTTGCCCAATGAAAAACCGTACGTTCCCAGGGCGCTCAGGCCGATTCCCCACAGCAGCGACGCGTTCAGACCATTGGCGAGGAGATCGTCCCAGAAGAGGGTGACAATTCCTGCGAGCCCCAGCGCCGCTGCCAGCCAAAAGCGCCCCGGCGGCTGCTGGCGGAAGAAAATAAAACTGTTGATCGCGTTAAATAATACCACCATCGAAAAGATGACCGACTCAAGGCCGGTATTGATATGCGCCGCGGCGGTATAAAAACACCAGAAGTTAAAGCAAAAGACGCAGCAGCCTTGCAGCATGCAAAAGAGATGATCGCGCATCGCCAGCGGGCGCAGGCGGCGGGTCATCAGCAAAATCGTCAGCATGGTGACGCTGGCGACGGCAAAACGCCAGAAAATCGATACCGGCGCGGCGACGGGGCCCTGTTGTAAAAAGATTGCAATCCATGTGGTACCCCAGATAACCACCACCAGCCCGTAGAGTAATGCGTTCAAAATGTCTCTCCTTTAAAATGCCTGGCGTAAGTGTGCGATTTTTCCAGGCAAAGCGCTGTCACCGTTTTGTTGCTGACTTGCAAAATCTTGCGCTTATTTTTCACAAGCTCATGGTCAATGCTGGTAAGCGGTGATGACAATTCATAGACTAGAGGTCTGCGGATTAAAAACGATGTGAAGGCTATGGCATACGGGACGTTCGAAACATTACAACAACAAAATGCGGTGCTGCGGGGGACCGTGGAACTCAATTCCGGGATCCAGCTTGCCGCGTGGTACAACGACCTTGACCGGATCACGGTGCGCAGCGACCACCACACGTTGAGCCTGTATGTCGCCGATGGTTACGAAAGCTACCAAAAAACACCGTACGGCTGGAAGAATGGCGGCGGGCCGGACCGTTTTTGTCTGATGCCAAAGGGCGATGAAAGCACCTGGGATATTCGCGGCGATCTCTCTTTCGTTCATCTCTATTGCACCGATGAGCACCTGCGTCGCGTCGGCGAGCAAATTTGGGATCGCAGCCCGGCGTCTTTCAGCTTGCAGGAAAAAACCTTTGCCAGCGATGACAAAATTACCGCGGTGTATCGCCAGTTTCTGCTTGATAACGACTGGCGCCAGCAGGCTAATCAACTGCTATTAAGCTCCGCCAGTACGTTGCTGTTAACACATCTGATTCAAAACTATTCGAACGTGCAGTGGCGCCTGCCGACGGTTACCGGTGGCCTGGCGCCGCATCTTTTGCGTAATCTGTTGGCGTGGATTGAGGAGCACCTCGAGCAGCCGCTTACGCTTGCCGATCTTGCCGCACAGGCGTCGCTTAGCGAGTACCATTTTGCGCGGATGTTCCGCCAGTCAATGAATATGGCGCCGCACCAGTATGTGATGCAGCGGCGGATGATTAAGGCGCAAAATCTGATTTGCCACACCCAACAGCCGTTGACCGAGATTGCGCTGGCCTGCGGATTTAGCTCCGCCAGCCACTTTAGCCACCGGGTTAAGAGCGCCACGGGTCTTACGCCAAGCCAGCTACGTGCGGCGCAGCGTGGTTAACAGCATATAGCTGATACCGCCGAGGACCAGCCCCCAAAAGGCCGAGCCGACTCCTGCCAGAGAGACGCCGCTGGCGGTGACTAAAAAGGTTACCACTGCGGCATCGCGCTCGTTTTCTTGCCCCAGCGCTTGATAGAGGCTGCCGCTAATGGTTCCTAACAATGCCAGCCCCGCCAGCATCTGGATCCACACCGGCGGTAGCGCCGCCATAAGCGCGGTTATCGAACCGCCAAATAGCCCCGCCAACAGATAAAACACACCGGCCGCCGCTGCGGCGAGCCAGCGCTTATCCGCATCCGGATGCGCATCCGGGCTTTGACAGATGGCGGCGGTAATGGCGGCGATGCACACGGAATAGACGCCAAATGGTGAGAATAACAACGCCAGCGCGCCGGTAAATACGATTAGCGGCGAGACCGGAACCCGATAGCCTGATGCCTGAATGGTCGCCAGGCCGGGCGCATTCTGTGACGCCATGGTGACAAGGAAAAACGGTACACCGACGCTGAGCAGTAGCGAAGGGGTGAACTGCGGCGTAATCCACTGCGGAGCAACAAAAACCATATCGTTTGCCACTGGCGACAGCGCGCCGGTTAGCAGGGCAATGATCCCGCCTGCCGCTAACGCCGCAACGACCGCAAAACGTGGGTAGAGCGCTTTGCATAACAGCCAGGCGGCGAACATCCCGCCGCATAGCGGGAGATTATCCTGCAAACTGCCAAATGCCTGCAGACCAAAACGCAACAGGATCCCCGCCAGCATTGCCGCCGCCAGCGAATGCGGAATGATCTTCATGAGGCGGGCAAACAGTCCCGTCACGCCGCATAGCAGGATCAGCGCGTTGGCGAAAACAAATATTCCCACCGCCTGCGCTAGCGTCGCTCCCTGTAATCCACTGACCAGTAAAGCCGCGCCTGGAGTTGACCATGCGGTGAGGATGGGGACTTTACGCCATAGCGTTAATACCAGCGTGCTGACGCCCATCGCCAGGCCAAGGGCGGTCATCCAGCCGGCTATTTGCCCGGCGTCGGCACCAGCGGCGGCGGCCGCTTGCCAGATAATGGCGGCAGAACTGGCATAGCCTACCAGCACGGCGACAAATCCCGCGAGCAGCGTGGGGATGGGAAGGGTAAAGGAGCGCATGAACACCTCTTGTGCGTTATAACATACGATGAAGGTAGCATTGTGCGTTATAGCGTACAACTGGTAATATCAAGAAAATGATGAGGAGCCATCCATGAATATTGCGCAACATCTGGCAACGACGCTGAAAAGCCTGCGTCAGCAGCGCGGCTGGAGTTTGTCGCGGCTGGCGGAAGAAACCGGGGTATCGAAAGCGATGCTCGGGCAAATTGAACGTAATGAATCCAGTCCAACGGTCGCGACGTTGTGGAAGATAGCCACCGGCCTCAATGTGGCGTTTTCGACGTTCATCGTTGCCGATGAGACGGCTGCGCCCGCCGCCTTCGACCCGCAGCAGCAGGCGATGGTAGTGACGCCGATTTTTCCCTGGGATCCTGAGCTACGTTTTGACCATTTTTCAATTACCCTCGCCCCGGGCGCGCTGAGCGAATCGACGCCGCATGAGACCGGCGTCATTGAACATGTCGTGGTCATTAGCGGTACGCTGGATTTATGTCTGCAGGGGCAATGGCAGACGTTGCAGGCGGGAGAAGGGCGGCGCTTTGCCGGCGACCTGACGCACGCTTACCGCAATAGCGGCGCGCAGACGGCGCACTTTCATTCACTGATTCATTATCCAAAAGAAAAAGCCGCGGACTAATCCGCGGCCAATCAAGATGACTGAGACTAAAATTCACAACGTGACGAGGAAAATCCGGAATACGCAGCCACTGTAACCTTGCCGGGTTTTCATGAGAAATAGCTTTTTCTTCAATGCTTTGCCGATTTCTGCAAATTCGCTGTGCGGGCGCGGCGGAAAATGTTTTCGTCTACGCCCAGTTCTGACTACAATAGCCGCCATTTCGACCCCCTATAACGGATAACGACGAGCGTATGCGCCTGCAAAACCATCATCTTGAACTTCTTAGTCCTGCCCGCGATGCCGGGATCGCCCGTGAAGCGATTTTACACGGCGCCGACGCGGTCTATATCGGCGGGCCGGGCTTCGGCGCGCGCCATAATGCCAGCAATAGCCTGAGCGATATCGCCAACCTGGTGCCGTTTGCGCATCGCTTTGGCGCTAAGGTGTTTGTGACGCTGAATACCATTCTTCATGATGATGAACTGGAACCGGCGCAACGTCTGATTACCGATCTGTACGAGACCGGCGTTGATGCATTGATCGTGCAGGATATGGGGATAATGGAGCTGGATCTGCCGCCGATTGAGCTGCATGCGAGCACCCAGTGCGATATCCGCAGCGTTGAGAAAGCGAAGTTTCTCTCTGATGCGGGCTTCAGCCAGATTGTTCTGGCCCGCGAACTCAACCTCGATCAAATTAAAGCGATCTACGATAATACCGACGCGACTATCGAGTTCTTTATTCACGGCGCCTTATGCGTAGCCTATTCCGGTCAGTGCTATATTTCTCACGCGCAAACCGGACGTAGCGCCAACCGCGGCGACTGCTCTCAGGCTTGCCGCCTGCCTTACACCCTGAAAGACGATCAGGGGCGCGTTGTGGCCTATGAAAAACATCTGTTGTCGATGAAAGATAACGATCAGACCGCCAACCTGGCGGCATTGATCGACGCCGGCGTGCGCTCCTTTAAGATTGAAGGGCGCTATAAAGATATGAGTTATGTGAAAAATATCACCGCTCACTATCGTCAGATGCTGGATCGTATTATTGAAGACCGCGGCGATCTCGCGCGTTCTTCCGCCGGGCGCACCGAACACTTCTTCGTGCCGTCGACCGATAAAACGTTCCATCGCGGCAGCACCGACTATTTTGTTAACGCGCGTAAGGGCGATATCGGCGCGTTTGATTCGCCGAAATTTATCGGCCTGCCGGTAGGCGAAGTATTAAAAGTCGGAAAAGATTATCTCGATGTTGAAGTGACCGACGCATTGACGAATGGTGACGGCCTCAATGTGATGATCAAACGTGAAGTTGTCGGCTTCCGCGCCAATACGGTGGAGAAAACGGGGGAAAATCGTTATCGCGTCTGGCCAAACGAAATGCCGGCAGACCTGCATAAAGTGCGTCCGCACGAGGCGCTTAATCGTAACCTCGACCATAACTGGCAGCAGGC
The DNA here is from genome assembly GCF_040064495.1 of Klebsiella sp. CN_Kp097. Lineage (NCBI taxonomy): Bacteria > Pseudomonadati > Pseudomonadota > Gammaproteobacteria > Enterobacterales > Enterobacteriaceae > Klebsiella > Klebsiella sp. CN_Kp097. The sequence goes on from NZ_JBEAIL010000007.1 coordinate 339,813, forward strand.
GCTACTGAAAACTTCCAGCGAGCGCCGCATTGCGGTTGATATCGCGCTGAGCGGCTGGCAGGAACAGCTGGTGCTGACCATGACCTGCGAAGACGGCGTCAGCGTCACGCATACACTGGATGGCGAATTCGCCGAAGCGACCCAGGCGGAAAAAGCGCTAGCCAATTTACGTGATGGCGTGGCGAAGCTCGGCCAGACCATTTACTACCCGCGTGATGTGCAGATTAATCTGCCGGCGCTGTTTGTGCCGAACAGTATGCTTAACCAACTGCGCCGTGAAACCGCAGAGATGCTCGATCAGGCGCGCCTCGATGCCTGGCAGCGCGGAACGCGTAAACCGGTCTCCGTACCACCGCCGGTGTATCCGGAAACGCATCTGTCGTTCCTGGCGAACGTTTATAACCACAAAGCGCGCGCTTTCTACCAGCGCTATGGCGTTCAGCTGATTGATGCGGCGTATGAAGCTCATGAAGAGAAAGGCGACGTGCCGGTGATGATCACCAAGCATTGCCTACGATTCGCCTTCAACCTGTGTCCGAAGCAGGCCAAAGGTTCGATAAAGAGCTGGAAGGCGACGCCGATGCAGCTGATTCACGGTGACGAAGTGTTAACCCTGAAATTTGATTGCCGTCCATGTGAAATGCACGTAGTGGGTAAAATCAAAAATCATATTCTCAAAATGCCCCATCCGGGCAGCATCGTCGCCTCCGTCAGTCCTGACGAACTGATGAAAACGCTGCCCAAGCGTAAGGGCGCGTAAGAACCATTCTCACGGCGGGCAGTTATGCGCCTTTGCTTTGCGCGCGTACTGCCGGTGATAATGTTCGCGCAGCGAGCTGGCGGTGTCCTCAGCCCGGCTGCGTAGTTCATCGCAATCAGCCTCGTGCAGTAATCGCTGTTCGAGGCTTTGCATCGGGAAATAATCATGCCCCTGACGCTGGGCGAGCAGATGCCCGGAAAATAACCCACACATCAATACCACTGCCGCTATTCCTCTCCGCCACATATCATTTTCCATATCAATAGATAACGCGGGATTAATATGATTGATTTAATATTGGTTTTTTTATGGCGTTATCAAAGAAGCGCAAGGCTTTGTCAGGCGTGGCTGAAGAAGGATGAAAAAAGCCTGGCGCGATGAGCGCCAGGCTGGAGATGTGTTATATCAGGCACGAAGCCCGGCAGCGTTCATCAGCAGGCGGAAAATCATACTGACGGCGCCCAGCGCCAGCACGCTAGCGCCCCATATGGCTGCCAGCCATAGCAGACGTTTTATCCATGAATGCTCCATCAGTGATATCCCTCGCCAGTTTGAACTTTGCCGCGGAAAACGTAGTAGCTCCAGAAGGTATACCCAAGAATGACGGGAATAATCAGTAACGCGCCAACCAGCATAAAGCCCTGACTTTGCGGCGGCGCCGCGGCCTGCCATAACGAAATCCCTGGCGGAATAATATTCGGCCAAATGCTGATCCCAAGTCCGCTAAACCCAAGGAAGACGAGCCCCAGCGTCAACACGAACGGCAGGGCGTGAGCATCTCGTTGCCCAAGCGTACGCCATAACCAGGCGCTGAGGGCGATAACCAATAGCGGCACCGGCAGCAGGTAAAACAGATTCGGCAGACTAAACCAGCGCTCGGCGATCGCCGGCTGGGAGAGCGGCGTCCACAGGCTAATCACGGCTATTATCACCAGTAAGGCCAGCAGCAGAAGGCGTGAAGTTCTGCGCATGATATTCTGCAGCGGATTCTCGCTCTTCATTACCAGCCAACTGGCGCCCAGTAACGCGTAGGCAACGGTGAGGCTGAAACCGCAGAATAGGGTAAATGGCGTCAGCCAATCCCACATTCCACCGCTAAAGCTGCGACCGCTGACCGGAAAACCATGAATGACCGCGCCGACGACCATGCCCTGGGTGAATGTCGCCAGTAGCGATCCGCCCAGAAAAGCTTTATCCCAGAAAGGACGGTGCGAAGGGGTCGCTTTGAAGCGAAACTCGAAGGCCACACCGCGAAAAATAAGGCCAATCAGCATCAGGGTTAACGGTACCGACAGCGCGTCGATAATCACCGCATAGGCCAGCGGAAAGGCGCCGAAGAGACCAGCGCCGCCAAGCACCAGCCAGGTTTCATTGCCATCCCATACCGGGGCGACGCTGTTGACCATCACGTCGCGCTCATCGCCGCCGCGTACGGCGGCAAACAGAATGCCGATCCCTAAGTCGAAACCGTCCATGACGATATACATCAGGGTGGCAAACACGATGATAACAAACCAAATAACCGATAAATCAATACCCATTAGCGGGACTCCTTGTGCTGAAAACCATCCGTCGCGGCAGAAAGCGGACGCGCCGGCGTACCTGATGGCACAGGCGTCTGCTCTTGCGGACCTTTGCGGATCAGGCGCAGCATATAGCTATAGCCAACGCCGAATACCGAGCTGTAGACGGCAATAAATGCCAGCAGGCTAATGGTCATATGCAGATCACCGTGAGCTGATACGGCCTCGGAGGTGCGCTGTATACCGTAAACGACCCATGGCTGGCGCCCGACTTCGGTGGTCACCCATCCAGCAAGTATCGCAATCAGGCCGGAAGGTCCCATCCATAACGCGAAGCGCAGGAAAGGTTTTGAGGTATACAGACGCTGCCGATAGCGCAGCCATAGGGCAATGACGCCGAGCAGAATCATTAACATTCCCAGACCGGCCATCAGACGAAATGACCAGAACACAACGGTTGAGTTGGGGCGATCTTCCGGAGCGAACTCCTTCAGCGCCGGTACCTGTTTATCGAGGCTGTGAGTCAGGATTAGGCTGCCGAGGGCAGGGATCTCCAGCCCATAGCGGGTACGTTCTTGTTGCATATCCGGCCAGCCAAAGAGCAGCAGCGGCGTCGGTTCGCCCGGCGGATTTTCCCAGTGGCCTTCGATGGCGGCAATTTTCGCCGGTTGATGTTTCAGGGTGTTTAGCCCATGCATATCGCCGATTAATGCCTGAATGGGGGCGACAAGCAGCGTCATCCATAGCGCCATAGAGAACATCGCACGGATGGCGGGGGTGTGGTTGCCACGGAGCAAATGCCATGCGGCGGATGCGCCCACGAACAACGCACTGCTAAGAAACGCCGCGACGGACATGTGGAATAAGCGGTATGGGAAGGAGGGGTTAAAGATAACGGCGAACCAATCAACGGGTACGACCTGACCGTTAACGATTTCGAAGCCTTGTGGCGTTTGCATCCAGCTGTTTGAGGCAAGGATCCAGAATGTGGAAATGATAGTGCCCAGCGCCACCATGCAGGTGGCGAAAAAATGCAGGCCGGGGCCGACGCGGTTCCAGCCAAATAACATCACGCCAAGGAAACCGGCCTCAAGGAAGAAAGCGGTAAGAACTTCATAAGTTAGGAGCGGGCCAGTAATGCTGCCTGCGAACTGAGAGAAACCACTCCAGTTGGTGCCGAACTGGTAGGCCATAACCAGCCCCGAGACCACCCCCATACCAAAGTTGACGGCAAAGATTTTCGACCAGAAATGATACAGCGAGCGCCAGACAGGATTCTTTGTTTTTAACCATAATCCCTCAAGCACCGCCAGGTAGCTGGCAAGACCGATGGTTATGGCGGGGAAGATAATATGAAATGAGACAGTAAAGGCGAATTGGATCCGCGCCAGATGAAATGCATCAAGACCGAACATGCTGGACTCCACAACAAAATTGATTCAACGCAATTTTAAGGGGTGGCGGGGAGTGATAGCAGAGGCAGAAATGGGGTTTTTTATGATAACAGTTACTCACTGTTATTCTTTTTTATTTATGTGTTGAATTTATACTTTATTATTTTGCATTATTAAAAATGATAAATTTGCGGGCGTTATTTTATGTCTCTTAGTTCTTTCTTATTATTTTTAAGTTTTTTTGTGCGATTTTCCTTAATGCGCTGATGTTTTTTGTCATTGCTTCTGCTAGTTTATATCTTGCTGTGTTTTTCATCGCTTTTGTGTCGCGATGCATTGAAACTGTTTATTGTTATTTTTATTTAATTAAATTTTTATATGAATGGTAATGAGAAGGGGGCGCATTTTGACAAGAAATGCTCTACGGAGTTTATTAATTGTAATTATGTTGATGATGGTTTTTTGGGCTGCTCTGTCTTATGGCGTGTATTTAATGGTGAGCTAAATGAATTTACATGTTTAACAAAGGCATATGGAACCAGTAGTAAGGTCAGGTTTCAGGAAATATAATTAAACCATGGATATCCCTCGCAAGCAGACATTGACGTTGCTGATAAATATAGCGGCGACAGGCAGTTGCACGCTCTTTGAATGCTGCAGGCCTGGCGCATCAGGCCTATGAGTGTGGGAATGTTTATATGATCTCAACCCAGGAAAATTTAGGGTGGAGAATCATAGTCGATATACCCAATTGAGAACAACCCTGCGTAGGGGTTAACTATTTTCACCATAAAGCATATTAGCTTTTTCATTTGGCCATTGTTGAATTACCCCACATGGATAGACGTGGCTACCCAGAGACAGTGTATAAGAGATCTCTTTTTTTTCATTTTCCGTACGGCCCCAAAGTATATCGATAGCGTCATCATTTTGCACAATAAAATTTTTAGACAGTTGATCGTATTTTATTGGCACAAATTTCAAATACTGCCCTTGTGGCGATTGCGGGGTAGTGGATTGAAAAAGATCGAGATCTCCGCTTTTACTATTCATTAGCCCAATAATTTGCCTTCCATCGGGCAGGTATTTAATCTGGACTTCAATCGTTTTACCACAAAGCTGATGGGCATTCGCAGGAGTATTGCCCAGTATCGGCGCGCCAGCTGTACTGGCTTGCGCGGCGCAACATAATAAAAGTGTCGATGCGAGAAATAATTTGTTCACTGTATGAATGTATTCTTATGGAAGTTGAAGATATTCTAAATAGAATAATAACCTGTTCAAATTATTTGAAAAGATAAATTGCTGACAACTATTGCACTTTCAGAATTATGCCCACCTGCGATAAAAGTCCGTTAATGGACTTGCTAAGGAGATGAAACTTACAGCAATGATTTATATCAGTTATAAAAACATGCCACTTTTTAACAGCTGATATATCATAGGGCGCAACGTCACTTTTTGGACCTTGCGATGAAAAAGTACCAGCAGCTTGCGCAACAATTAACCGACCAGATCGCCCTCGGCGTTTGGCAACCCGGCGATCGGTTGCCCTCCTTACGCGAACAGGTTGTCAGCAGCGGAATGAGTTTTATGACCGTCAGCCATGCCTACCAGTTACTGGAAAGCCAGGGACGAATTATCGCTCGTCCGCAATCGGGTTATTACGTTGCGCCGCAGCCGGTGAAGCAGCGCCAACCGGATCCCCCGGCGCAGGTGACGCGTAATGAATCCGTTGATATCAACACCTATATTTTCGACGTCCTGCAGGCCAGCCGTCAGGCGTCGATGCTGCCTTTTGCTTCCGCCTTTCCCGACCCGCGGCTGTTTCCTCTACAGCAGCTAAACCGTTCTTTGGCGCAGGTGAGTAAAACCGCCACCGCCATGAGCGTGATCGAGAACCTGCCGCCTGGCAACGATGAGCTTCGTCATGCGATTGCCCGGCGTTATGCGTTGCAGGGAATGAACGTGTCGCCGGATGAGATCGTCATCACCGCCGGGGCGTTGGAGGCGTTGAACCTCAGCCTGCAGGCGGTGACTGAGCCCGGCGACTGGGTCGTCGTAGAAAATCCGTGCTTTTACGGCGCGCTGCAGGCACTCGAACGATTGCGGCTTAAGGCGCTATCGGTGGCCAGCGATGTGAAAGAGGGGATCGATCTGGCCGCGTTGGAACAGGCATTACAAAATTATCCGGTTAAAGCCTGTTGGCTAATGACCAATAGCCAGAACCCGCTCGGATTTACGCTGACGGCAGAAAAAAAAGCGCAACTGGTGGCGCTATTGACGCGCTATAACGTGATGCTGATTGAAGATGACGTTTACAGTGAGTTGTACTTTGGACGGGAAAAACCGCTACCCGCAAAGTACTGGGATCGTGATGAGATGACGCTGCACTGCAGCTCATTTTCCAAATGCCTGGTTCCAGGTTTTCGTATCGGCTGGGTCGCCGCTGGCCGACATGCCCGCCGTATTCAGCAACTGCAGCTGATGAGTACGCTATCGACCAGTTCGCCGATGCAACTGGCGCTGGTGGATTATCTGTCTACCAAACGCTACGACGCACATTTACGCCGGTTGCGGCGTCAGCTTGCCGAGCGAAAACAGCTGGCCTGGCAAGCGCTACTGCGTTTTTTACCCGCCGAGGTCAAAATTCACCATAGCGACAGCGGTTATTTCCTGTGGCTTGAGTTGCCCGCCGGCGTCGATGCTGGCGAACTCAGTGCTCTGGCGTTACGGGATAACATCAGTATTGCGCCGGGTAAAATGTTTTCTACCACCGCTAACTGGACCTCATTCTTCCGTTTTAATACCGCATGGGGCTGGGGAGAAAAAGAGGAGCAGGGAGTCAAACGGCTCGGCGAACTTATACGTCAACTTTTGCCTTAGTTTATTCATCGCTGTTTTTTTAATTGCCGGTTTATTTTTCCCGGCAATTAATTTCCGGCATTCTCGTATACATTAATCAGGGTTAAATACCCGTTAACACCGGGCTGTCATAGGGAATATGCATAATCAACCCTTTGCCATAACTCCTTGTCTATAATCCATATTATCGAATCGTGGCGGCGATTTTTGCGGAATGCGCCCCGGGTCACAACCTGAGTAAATTTCCCCAGAGCCCCGCAGGCCGCCGTCTACCCTTATTAAGGGAGATATTTTTACGGCACGGCTGCCGCTACCTTTATTCTGACAGGAGTAAGTTCAAATGAGCAAAAAATTTGCCCGTGGCAGCCTGTGCGTGCTGAGTATGGTTTTTGTTACTGCGCAAGCCGCAGAACCGCCGACATCGCTGGATAAAGGTGAAGGTCGGCTCGATATTATTGCCTGGCCGGGTTATATCGAACGCGGCCAGACGGATAAGAATTATGACTGGGTAAGTCAATTCGAAAAAGAGAGTGGCTGCCAGGTTAATGTGAAAACTGCCGCCACCTCCGATGAAATGGTCAGTTTGATGGCGAAGGGCGGCTACGATCTGGTCACCGCATCCGGCGACGCCTCGTTGCGCCTGATTATGGGCAAGCGTGTACAGGCGATTAATACCGCGCTGATCCCCAACTGGAAAACGCTTGACCCGCGAGTTGCTAAAGGCGCGTGGTTTAACGTCGGCGATAAAGTGTACGGCACGCCCTATCAGTGGGGGCCGAACCTGCTGATGTACAACACCAAAACCTTCCCGACGCCGCCGGATAGCTGGAAAGTGGTTTTCGTCAAACAGGATTTACCGGACGGAAAAAGTAACCAGGGGCGCGTTCAGGCCTATGATGGACCGATTTATATCGCCGACGCGGCGCTCTTTGTCAAAGCAACGCAGCCGCAGTTAGGAATTAACGATCCCTATGAACTCACTGAAACACAGTATCAGGCGGTGTTAAAGGTTCTGCAGGATCAGCATCCGCTGGTTCACCGCTACTGGCACGATGCGACCGTTCAGATGAGCGACTTCAAAAACGAAGGGGTGGTTGCTTCCGGCTCCTGGCCATATCAGGCCAATGGCCTTAAAGGTGAAGGGCAGCCCGTTGCTACCGTCTTCCCGAAAGAAGGCGTGACCGGCTGGTCTGATACCACGATGTTACATAGTGAGGCGAAGCATCCGGTATGCGCTTATAAGTGGATGAACTGGTCGCTGACGCCGAAAGTACAGGGCGATGTCGCCGCCTGGTTTGGATCGCTGCCAGTCGTGCCGCAGGGCTGTAAGGCGAGCACGCTACTGGGAGACAAAGGCTGCGAAACTAACGGCTACAACCAATTCGACAAGATTGCGTTCTGGAAAACGCCAATTGCCCAAGGCGGCAAATATGTCCCTTATAGCCGTTGGACTCAGGACTATATCGCGATTATGGGTGGCCGCTAAGCGCCTGGAGACTGAACATGACGTACGCGGTAGAGTTTAATGACGTTTCGCGTCTGTACGGTGACGTGCGCGCGGTGGATGGCGTGAGCATCGCCATTCGCGATGGTGAATTTTTCTCTATGCTGGGGCCGTCCGGCTCCGGCAAAACTACCTGCCTGCGCTTAATCGCAGGCTTCGAACAGCTATCCGGCGGTTCGATTCGTATTTTTGGCCAGCCTGCCAGCGAATTACCGCCATGGCAGCGCGACGTGAACACGGTTTTTCAGGATTACGCGCTATTCCCTCATATGTCGATTATCGACAACGTCGCCTACGGGCTGATGGTGAAAGGGGTGGGCAAAAAAGAACGCTACCTTCGCGCCCAGCAAGCATTAGAAAAAGTGGCGCTTGGATTTGTTCACGCGCGTAAACCTTCACAGCTTTCCGGTGGCCAGCGGCAGCGGGTCGCCATTGCCCGCGCGTTGGTTAATCAACCGCGGGTGCTGCTCTTAGATGAACCGTTGGGAGCGTTGGATTTAAAACTACGTGAACAGATGCAGGTGGAGTTAAAAAAACTTCAGCAATCGCTGGGTATCACTTTCATTTTTGTTACCCACGATCAGGGTGAAGCGCTATCGATGTCCGATCGCGTGGCGGTGTTTAATAATGGTCGCATTGAACAGGTCGACTCGCCGCACGATCTCTATTTACGTCCTAAAACCGCCTTTGTCGCCGGATTCGTCGGCACCGCGAACGTTTTTACCTCTGAAATTTCTCAGAGGCTATGTGGCTTGTCCGGCGCCTGGTCGTTGCGCCCGGAACATATCCGCCTGAATAGCGGCGGTGATATCCAGGTACAGGGGACCGTCCAGGCGGTACAGTTTCAGGGCGCGTCTACGCGTATTGAACTGAAACTCGCTGCGGGCGATAAGCTGTTAGTCAGCCAGACCAACGTCGATGGCGGGGCGGCGGTTGGCACACCGCAGTTGGGGCAGCAGGTATCAGCCGGCTGGTCGCGTTCGGCGATGGTTTCCCTGGAAAACGGAGGCTGAGATGACGATGGCGCTTGTGCAACCGACGACCGGGCGAGTGTCAGGACTGTTCTGGCGAAAACCCTCATTGGGCCTGTTTTTACTGCTGCTGGGGCCGTTGATGTGGTTTGGCATCGTCTATCTGGGATCGCTCCTGACGCTGTTATGGCAAAGCTTCTATACCTTTGATGACTTTACGATGTCGGTCACCACGGATTTGACGCTCGCTAACCTGAAGGCGCTGTTCAATCCCGCCAACTACGACATCATTATCCGTACCCTGGTGATGGCCATCTGCGTGACTATGGCCAGTGCAATCCTGGCATTGCCGATGGCCTGGTATATGGCGCGTTATACCCGCGGCAAGATGAAAGCTTTCTTTTATATCGCGGTAATGTTGCCGATGTGGGCAAGTTATATCGTCAAGGCCTACGCCTGGACGCTATTGCTGGCGAAAGATGGCGTGGCGCAATGGTTCCTCGGCCACCTTGGTCTGGAGAGCGTGTTAAATATGGTATTGACCATCCCGGCGGTCGGCGGCAATACCTTGTCGACCTCCGGGCTCGGGCGATTCATGGTATTTGTCTATATCTGGCTACCGTTCATGATCCTGCCGGTGCAGGCGGCGCTGGAACGTCTGCCGCCATCGCTGTTGCAGGCCTCCGCCGATTTAGGCGCCCGCCCGCAACAAACCTTCCGCTACGTGGTATTGCCTTTAGCCATACCGGGCATCGCGGCGGGGTCTATTTTTACCTTTTCCCTCACCCTTGGCGATTTTATTGTCCCGCAACTAGTGGGACCGCCCGGTTTCTTTATCGGCAACATGGTCTATTCGCAGCAGGGTGCGATTGGCAATATGCCGATGGCAGCGGCGTTCACGTTGGTGCCGATTGTTCTGATTGCACTCTATCTGGCGTTTGTGAAGCGCCTGGGAGCGTTTGATGCACTCTGAACGCGCGCCGTTGATTCTTAAAATCGCCACCTGGGGGGGAGTGATATTTCTCCATTTTCCACTGCTGATTATCGCCCTGTATGCCTTTAACACAGAGGATGCCGCTTTTAGCTTCCCGCCGAAGGGGCTGACTTTACGCTGGTTCAGCGAGGCGGCAGCTCGTGCCGATATCATTGAATCGGTGACGTTGTCACTTAAAGTCGCCGCCTTATCCACGGCAATTGCGCTGGTGTTAGGTACGCTCGCCGCCGGGGCGCTGTGGCGGAGCACGTTTTTTGGTAAGAATGCCGTGTCGCTGCTGTTGCTGTTGCCGATTGCGCTTCCCGGCATTATTACCGGTCTGGCGCTATTGACGGCATTCAAAGCCGTCAATCTTGAGCCAGGGTTGCTCACTATCGTAGTGGGTCATGCGACCTTCTGCGTGGTGGTGGTGTTTAACAACGTCATTGCCCGATTTCGCCGGACATCATGGAGTCTGGTGGAAGCATCAATGGATCTTGGCGCAACAGGCTGGCAAACCTTCCGTTACGTGGTGCTGCCCAATCTGGGTTCGGCGCTGCTGGCGGGCGGCATGCTGGCCTTCGCTCTTTCCTTTGATGAAATTATCGTCACTACCTTTACTGCCGGACACGAACGGACGCTTCCGCTGTGGTTGTTAAATCAGCTGGGGCGTCCGCGCGATGTGCCGGTCACCAACGTGGTCGCGCTGTTGGTGATGCTAGTGACGACTGTACCCATCCTGGGGGCCTGGTGGCTAACCCGTGACGGCGAGTATAACGCCGAAAGCGGAAAATAATACACATTACAGGATCATGCTATGCAACATAACCTTTTGATAAACGGTAAATTAGTGGCGGGTGAGGGCGAAGTACTGCCGGTATTCAATCCTGCCAACGGTGAAGCGATTATTGAGATTGCGGAGGCGACCGAGGCGCAGGTCGATGCCGCCGTCAATGCTGCAGATCGTGCGTTTGTCAGCTGGAGCCAGACAACGCCGAAAACTCGCGCCGAATGTTTACTGAAAATGGCTGACGTTATTACCGAACATGCAGAAACGCTGGCGAAACTGGAGTCTTTAAACTGCGGTAAACCGCTGCATTGTGTTATCAATGACGAAATGCCGGCGATTGCCGATGTGTTTCGCTTCTTCGCCGGCGCCGCGCGTTGTCTGCCGGGAATGGCGGCAGGAGAGTATCTGGAGGGGCATACTTCGATGATCCGCCGCGATCCAGTCGGCGTAGTGGCCTCGATTGCACCGTGGAACTATCCGTTGATGATGGCGGCCTGGAAGCTGGCGCCCGCGCTGGCGGCTGGTAACTGCGTGGTCATTAAACCTTCGGAAATCACTCCGCTTACGGCATTGAAGCTGGCGGAGCTCGCAAAAGATATTTTCCCGGCCGGGGTCATTAACGTGCTTTTTGGCCGTGGTCCAACCGTTGGCGATCCGCTCACCGGCCACAGTAAAGTACGCATGGTTTCCCTGACCGGCTCGATCGCCACCGGCGCCCATATCATTGGTCATACGGCTTCTTCGATTAAACGTACCCATATGGAGCTGGGTGGTAAAGCGCCGGTTATCGTTTTTGATGATGCTGATATTGATGCCGTCGTTGAAGGCATTCGCACCTTCGGTTTTTATAACGCCGGCCAGGACTGTACTGCCGCCTGTCGTATCTATGCGCAGCAAGGCGTCTACGATCGGCTGGTTGAAAAATTAGGCGCTGCCGTGGCCAGCCTGAAAATGGGGCAACCGGACGATCCGTCTACGGAGCTGGGGCCGGTGAGTTCTCTTGCGCATCTGGAGCGGGTGACAGCAGCGGTCAACGCCGCACGCGCTTTACCGCATATTAAAGTGGTCACCGGCGGCAGTCGCGCTGCAGGTAATGGTTACTATTTCCAGCCCACGCTGTTGGCTGGCGCCCGGCAGCAAGATGCTATCGTACAACGTGAAGTTTTTGGCCCGGTAGTCAGCGTGACGTCGTTTAGCGACGAGGAACAAGTGTTAACCTGGGCTAATGATTCGCAGTATGGTCTGGCCTCCTCGGTATGGACGCAGGATGTTGGTCGCGCTCATCGTCTGAGCGCGCGATTACAGTACGGTTGCACCTGGGTAAACACCCATTTCATGCTGGTTAGCGAAATGCCGCACGGTGGGCAGAAGTTGTCTGGATACGGCAAAGATATGTCGATGTACGGCCTGGAGGATTACACGGTGGTTAGGCATGTGATGGTGAAACATTAAACATTAAACATTAACGTACCGGCAGAATTATCAGGCTAATAGTTGCAATAGCAACAAATGTTAAAACAGATAAGGGGTAATATGAGAGTATTCTTATACCCCTTCAAGAGCTAAGCCATTGTGAGTGCCGGAGATAAGCGCCGGATGGGGTGTAAACCATTAAGAGTCTGTTCTTAATCATTATGAGATCCCTGCAGATTAATGCGGGGATTTTTTTGCGAATCGCCTTTTATATCGATGCCACAATTAGCGTTTGTCTTTTTTAGAAGGCAAACCCGAATGGCGGCGCTCACGAATATAAGAGAGAAGGCTGTAGATAGCTACCACCAATAAAACTAATGCTATTAATAGCGCTGCTATTCCTGACATAAGCAACCTCAAAATAAGTAAGAGAAAAAGCAAATACGTTATAACGAATAGTCATGAACCTATGCGGAAAACCGTGAATTTGCAAATAATAATTTCTATCACTTAATCGAATAAATAGCACAAATTAACAAATGAAAATGTCGAATCCGCATTACCTATATGGTTGAGGAAGTTGTTTGTTGATTATCTGCACAAGCCAATTTAAGAAAATTCTCACCCCTTAAGTCCAGTGTAGCCAAATATCTATAACACCGTACGAGGTGTGTCAGATCATTTTGTTATTGCCAATAATATAAATATCCTTCCGCTGGCAAGAGGTCATAGGGCGGATAGCACTCGATACTTTCTATACCGGAAGACAATAATTGTAGCGATAATGTTAAATTCACGGCATGGATCGTAGCAGTAGCAGTAGCGGTGACAGGTGTGTATGTGATTTGACTTTGTTGGGGCGCTCATGAGAAAATTTTACATAATTTGTTATTCTGAAGTTGAATTGGTTTGAAAAAGCTAGCATATCTCTTGTTACTCATCGGCGTAAGCGCAATGCTTTACGGTAATCTCCCTGCCCAGCGTATTAGTCGCTGTGAAAGCCAGGGGGCAACTGTGGGCGTTTGCGCAATGGTCGAATGGGATAGCGAAAAGCTAAATTTCTTGCCGCAATATAACCCTGAAAATCATAAGATTATCGCGGTGCTTCAGCAACAAGATGCTGGGGAACGCGCGACAATAAAATCATAAAAAAAAGCAGCCAGTGAAGCTGCTTTTTTAGGTTTAGTTGCTGAAAAAATTACTAAAGCCAACCAAAACGAACGGATAACAGGCTAATAAGCGCAAGCGCTGCGCCGACATTAATCAGAATTACGGTTTTGCTGGAAACATCCATAACGCCACCTTTATGAGTAAGCCCCTACATTTATAGTCGGTCGCATAGAGTTGCGCTATCGGACAACACTGAATCGATCGTTATTCCATGGTCTTTGCAGCGGTTTGTTTTGTGAGGTATTGATCTCTGACGTCCTAAGTGGTGCGGGAGATGGCGCGCATTGCGCGACGTCTGACAGGGAAGGAAAAAAATGACTTTATACCAGAAAATGCTGGTTTTTTATGCCGTAATGGGCTGTATCTGCGCGTTGATAAGCTGGTTTTTAACTAAGGAAAGCCGTTGTATTCGCCTGCTGGCTGCGTTGCTGATTGGTGCCACCTGGCCATTCAGCTTCCCTATGGCGCTGCTGGTTTCTCTATTCTGAACAACAGAAATGGCTGGCCTAATTGTCTTGATGGCTGTATATAAATACAGTTAAAAATAATAAGGATGCCATCTGATGAACAGCTTCTATTCGCATTTAGCCGGTGCAACGGTCCGTTGGTTTGATTTCCAAGGCCAGGGGGACCCTATTGTGTTCATTCATGGGTTAGGTTGCGCCTCTTCATACGATTACCCGCCAGTGGTTTCTAACCCTATATTGAATGGGCGCCGGGCCTTACTAATTGATCTTCCAGGCTATGGTTACAGCGATAAACCGCTTCAGTTTGGCTACCGAATTGCTGACCAGGCTGCGGTCGTTGTGGAGTGGCTGAACAAATTGCAGGTCAACCGCTGCATTCTCTTCGGCCATAGTATGGGGGGCAGTGTGGCTATTGAGGCAGCGCAGCGGCTGGGCAAACGCGTTGAGGCCTTAATTGTCGCCGAGCCCAATCTCTATGCCGGTGGGGGATTCTATAGCTGTAAAATCGCCGGGCAGACGGAAGATGATTTTATCGCCAACGGCTATCAGTCGATGCTGGCGGAAGAAACGTCCCCATGGAAAGGTTGCCTACAAAATAGCGCACCGTGGGCGTTATGGCGGGGAGCTACCAGCCTGGTAGTAGGTGCTTCTCCCTCGTGGTTTGAGCGTTTTATTCACCTGCAATGCCGCAAGACGCTTATCTACGGTAGTTTATCGCTACCCTCACAGGAAGCGGAAGACGTCGAAACTGCGGGTATCGCATTGGCTGTCATACCACAGGCGGGGCATTCGATGGCATGGGAAAACCCGGCCGCGCTGGCGCGCGTGATTGCCGGGTTGCTCTGAATGCATCGCGGTAAATCAGAACGGTAATTCGCGCGGGCGAGTTTGCATGGTTATCCAGCGAAGTTCGGTGAATTCAGCGATCCCGGCGCGTCCGCCGAAGCGGCCATAGCCGGACGATTTACAGCCGCCGAAAGGCATCTGTGCTTCATCATGTACGGTAGGGCCGTTAATATGGCAAATACCGGTTTGCAGGTTCTGCGCCACATTCCAGGCGCGAGCGGTATCGCGACTATAAACCGCTGCCGCCAGGCCGTATTCGCTCTCGTTAGCGACGGCCAGAGCCTGTTCCTCGCCGTTGACCCTAATCACCGATTTGACCGGGCCAAAAGATTCTTCGTGCCATATTCGCATCTCACGCGTCACGCCATCCAGCAGGGTGGCGCGCATTTGCGTTGATTCCGCCTTTCCACCGCAGAGCAAACGAGCTCCCTTGTTCAGTGCATCATCAATCAACGCGTTGCAGCGTTGTACCGTTTTCATCTCGACCACCGGGCCGAGAAGCGTAGAAGGCAGCGCGGCGGCGCGTTGGCTGATTAATTCGACGAACTCATCCGCGATGCTCTCATCGACAATTATGCGTTCGGTGGACATACAAATCTGTCCGGCGTTAGCGAAAGCGCCAAAAATCGCGCCCGCCGCCGCCTGCTGAAGATCGGCATCATCCAGTATCAGTAGAGGCGCTTTGCCACCCAGCTCAAGTATTGCCGGTTTAAGATATTCTCCACAGGTGCGGGCAATAATGCGCCCAACGGGGGTCGACCCGGTAAAATTCACGCGTCGTACGGCGGGGTGAGCAATCAGCGTTTCCACTAGCGCAGGCGCGTCGGCTGGCGAGCAGGTGAGATAATTCACCACGCCGTCGGGAAAGCCCGCCGCGGCGAGGGCATCGATGATTAAGCTATGCGTCGCGGGCGAGAGTTCCGAGCCCTTGAGAATCACCGTATTGCCGCACGCAAGCGGCGTGGCGATGGCTCTGGTGGCCAGAATCAGCGGTGCGTTCCACGGCGCCATAGCCAATACGATGCCTGCGCCCTGACGCAAGCCCATCGCCAGATTACCCGGCACATCAGAGGGAATCACTTGTCCTTCTATTTGGGTGGTTAGCGCTGCAGCTTCGCGTAAGATATCTGCCGCCAGATGCACGTTAAATCCGGCCCAGTGCGCCGTCGCGCCGGTCTCCGCCGCCATGGTAGCAATAAATTTCGCTTCTCTAAGCTGCATTTGCGCGGCGGCTTCCAGCAACAGCCGGCGACGCTCGGATGGGGCGCTGTCCCGCCATGAAGGGAATGCGGCGGCTGCCCTATCTGCACAGCGACGGGCGTCATTGAGGCTTGCCGCTGCGGCGATAGAGGCTGTCTCGTTATTTTGCGGATGGCGACGGATAAAAGTGGCGCGGCCTTCGGCATCGTGCCAGCGGCCGCCGCTATATAAGCTGCAGGTTATAGTCATTAGCGTAACCTCATTGGTCTGCGGAGTGTCGAGTCTACCGCCATACCTCATTGCGCAGCGGCGAAAGGGCGGTTATCGCACAACTTTTTTGCAGATTCCTCAGCGGGTCACAACTTAGTACAATAATGAGAACGGCGAACATGGGCCGCAGCAGACACAATCCATTCGCCACGGCCCTAAGAGGAAAGTTAATGTAATGGTTGTACCTGTAGTGCGTCAGAATATTGTTTTAGCTTTTTAATTTTATCTTTTAATATCCAGCTTAACTCAGAAATATTCATTTTTATTTCGTCAATATCGACCGAACTGCCTTCCACGAAGGCAGGCGTTGTGCCGACGATGCCGCTCGCCAACGCTTTATTTGTTTCACAGCGATAGCCGATCTCATAAAGCTTATCGCTTAGCTTTTTCTCGAAAGCGTTGAGATTGTCATAGGCCCTGAGATAGTCCGTAATTTGGGCGGCGGAATGTAATATATAAAATCGTGATTTCACGGCCGGCGTTTTATCGAGGTCAATAGCAATTGAGTCGTCGGGAATAAACAGATTAACGGTAGGCACCGCCGCGGCTTGCGAACGTTGAGTCACATCATAGACACCACCATCGTCGGCCTGTAAGGCGGCATGATGTGTTGCGACCAGAAAACAGCCAGGCCAGTAGTTTATTTCCCAGCCCAGCAGCATTTTTCCACCGACCTGTTCAATCGCCGCGCTGACGTTCCAGTAGGCGTTTCCCTCGGGCCCCGGTTTATCAATGACCGGGAGATAGATCGGACTGGCGCCAGGATTCAACTGTTCGGCAAATTGCAACAACCGCGGATCGTTGAGGGTGATAGGCTGATAAATCGAATTCGTCATGTAACGCTCCTTTGACTGAAAAGGGACAATGCGGCACGCGAATGGATTTTAGTCGGAAAAAGGCATTTTGTCGTACCGGTGCGCGAGTCACTGGCTTTCGTTATGAGAAGTGCCGCAAACAGCGCTAACCTTATGAGTTAAAGTGTGAATCTAATAGCGATTCATTATTTGCTGGTTGTATTAGGCTGTGCTGTTATTAGTGGGCATATAACAAATTTATAAGGTTTATAACCATGTCTACAGGGAAATCACTACTTGCACTGGCACTAAGCGCACTGCTGCCAGCCGGCGCCGCGTTGGCTGCGGCCAACGACACGCTGGTCTACTGTTCGGAAGCCTCGCCGGAATCCTTTAACCCGCAAATCGCCAGCTCCGGTCCTTCATTCGTTGCCAGCTCACAGGTGCTCTATAACCGCCTGATAACCTTTGATCCGCTTAAAAACACACCGATTCCGTCGCTGGCGACCGAATGGAAAGTGTCCCCGGATGGTAAAACCTGGACCTTTACGCTGCGTAAGGGCGTGCAGTTCAACAGCAATAAGTACTTTAAGCCGACCCGCGATTTCAATGCAGATGATGTGCTGTTCTCGGTGCTGCGCCAGCAGGATCCGCAGCATCCTTATCACAACGTGTCGCAGGGCAATTATGAATATTTCCACGACGTTGGTCTTGATAAGCTGATTAAAGAAGTGAAGAAGATCGATGATTACCACGTTCAGTTTGTGCTGAGCGAGCCCAATGCGGCGTTTCTCGCCGATTGGGGGATGGACTTCGCTTCGATTCTTTCTGCTGAATATGCCGATGCGATGTTGAAAAAAGGGACGCCGGAATACGTCGATAGCTGGCCTATTGGTACCGGCCCCTATGCGCTGCAGCAGTACAAAGTGGATTCACAAATCCGCTATATCGCCAATCCGCATTATTGGGAAGGTGAGGTGCCGACTAAACATCTGATCTTCTCCATCACGCCGAACGTTGAGACTCGTCTGGCTAAGCTGCAGACCAACGAATGCCAGATCATTCCCGCGCCATCGCCGGTACAGTTCCCGGTGATTAAAGGGAATAAAGATCTGGCGTTACACGCGGTGGAGGCGTTGAACGTGGGGTATCTGGCGTTTAATACGCAAAAGAAACCGTTTGATAACGTGCTGGTACGTCAGGCGCTGAACTACGCCACCGACAAGCAGGCGATTGTGAAAGCGGTCTTCCTGGATTCCGGCAACGTGGCGAAATCGCCGATCCCGGCCAATATGCTCGGTTACAAAAAGGATCTGCCGGATTACGACTACAATCCGCAGAAAGCGAAAGCGTTACTTAAGCAGGCCGGGTTGGAGAAGGGCGCAGAAGTGACCCTGTGGTCGATGCCGGTACAGCGCCCGTATAACCCGAACTCGAAGCGTGTCGCTGAAATGATTCAGAACGACTGGAGCAAAGTCGGCATTAAAGCGAAAATCGTCAGCTATGAGTGGGGCGAATACCTTTCCGGTATGCGCAAGGGCGAGCATGATAGCGCGCTGTTTGGCTGGATGTCCGATAACGGCGATCCGGACAACTTCGCTGGTACGCTGCTCAGCTGTGATAATATCAAAACCGGCTCCAACGTAGCGCGCTGGTGCGATAAGTCCTATGACGCGCTGGTGAAAAAAGCGCTTCTGGTGAGCGATCCGCAGGCCCGCGACAAACTCTACCAACAGGCTCAGGAAATTTTCTATCAGCAGGCGCCGTGGATCACGCTGGCTACGGGTAAAACTTTCTACGCCACCCGCAGCAACGTCAGCGGCTATAGCGTGAGTCTGATGGGAAGCGATTTTTCCAAAGCTAAGCTTAATTGATCGAAAAGGAGAACAGGATGGCACATCTGGACGATGTCATTGCCAGGGTCGATGAGACCATTGCCGGGGGCGTGATTGCCTCTATGAACGAGCTACTGATCGCGTTAAGCGATGATGCTGAGCTGGGCCGTGAAGAGCGTTATACCCAGCAGCAGCGCCTGCGGACAGCGATAGCCCATCACGGGCGGCAACATCATGAAGATCAGGAAGCACGCCGCGAGCAGTTAACCAAAGGCGGCGAGATCCTTTAAGGATGACGTCAGAACTGGCGCCTGGCCACCAGCCAGGCGCCCACCACCAACATCACCGCCCCGCATACTGGCCCGATTAACGCCCGAATCGGCACGCCCTGGGCGCGAATCAAATCAATAACCAATCCGCCAACCAATTGGCTGGCCACCAATACCGCAATGGTTGTCGCCGCGCCCACGTTTTGATAGCCGCTGATGCTGGCGAAGACGAAAAACGAACCCAGCAGGCCGGGAATCAGGGTCCACCATTTGACGTTGAGTGCCAGTTCCTGAAAGCCGGCCGCGCCGTGGCGCAGGAGTAAGATAGTGACAAAAAGCACGATCCCCACCAGCGAATTCAGCAACATGGCGATAAGAATCGTCGAGGCGGATTGGGTAATGCGGACCATCAGGGTGTTTTGCAATACCAGACCGACGCCCGCCGCTATCAGGCAGGCAAGGGTGAGCGACTGATTCATGCCTCGCCGTCCGGATCCTGACGATCGTCGAGCTGTAGCTGCATAAAGGTCAGATCCAGCCAGCGACCGAATTTAGTTCCCACCTGCGGCATCTGCCCAGTGGTGATAAAACCCAGGGTTTCATGCAGATGTAACGAAGCATGGTTGCGGGATTCAATTCCGGCCACCATCACATGTTTGCGCAGACGCCGCGCCTCAGCGATAAGCGCGACTAACAACTTACGGCCAATCCCCTTGCCCTGATGGTCGGGATGAACATATACCGAATGTTCAACGGTATGGCGGAAACCGTCAAAAGCACGCCAGTCGCCGAACGAGGAGTACCCGGTAATGATGCCGTTTTCTTCACTCACCAGCACTGGATAGCCGGCAATCTGCCGGGCCTCAAACCAGGCAATACGGTTATCGATATCGACGGTTTTGTCATTCCAGATGGCAGCGGTATGCAGTACGGCGTGATTATAGATTTCGGCGATCGCCGCGCAATCGTCTTTACTGGCATGGCGGATGGACATAGCAAGCCTCAAAGTCTGTACACTATAGTGGTACGGTATTATTACAATAATGAACGGCAGGCTGTCATCAGTTTTACGATAAATTTTACGTGGAACGGCGCAGTATCGGGGATAGCGGACAGTTGTGTAATACGGTAGTGCGCACTATATTGTTACATCATGAATACTATAGAAGACAATCTCAACCAGCGCATTAGCGCACGCATTCGTATCGAACGCGAGTCCCGCGGCTGGTCGCTGAGCGATCTGGCTGAACGCGCAGGGGCCTCGCGGGCAATGGTGCATAAAATTGAACGTGGCGAAAGTAGCCCCACCGCGGCGATGCTGGGCCGTCTCTCCGGCGCGTTTGGCATCAGTATGTCGACGTTAATTGCGCGTGCAGAGATGCAGGAGGGCAAGCTTTTGCGCTTTGCCAACCAGCCAGTGTGGCGCGATCCACAAAGCCACTATTTGCGCCGTCACGTCTCGCCGCGTAGCGATCTGCCGATCGATCTGGTGCAAATAGAGCTGCCGGCCGGCAGCGATGTTCCGATGCCTGCTTCTTCGTATGCGCTGGCGCGACAGCTCATCTGGCTACAGCAGGGTGAGTTAGTTTTTGTAGAAGGGAACACTCGCCATCAGATGCAGGCGGGGGATTGTCTGGAACTGGGGCCGCCCAACGATTGCCGGTTTATTAATGAGTCCAGCGAGACTTGCGTCTATCTGGTGGTGCGCCTGAACCAATCCGGCTCATAATGTTAAAGCGTGTTAAGCATAAAACGGCTAGCCTCAGTACAGGCCGTTAACAAGAGGAGTTTGCTATGACCGCTAATCCACAACGCCATCACCGCTGGGTATTGGCTTCACGCCCGCACGGTGAACCTACCGCCGAAAATTTCAGACTGGAAGAGGGTGACCTCCCGACGCCGGGGGCGAATCAGATCCTGCTGCGGACTATTTATTTGTCGCTCGACCCTTATATGCGTGGACGGATGAGCGATGCGCCTTCTTATTCGCCGCCGGTGGACATTGGCGCGGTGATGGTCGGGGGGACGGTAAGCCGCGTGGTGAGCACTAATCACCCTGATTTTAAACCCGATGAGTGGGTGCTTGGCTATAGCGGCTGGCAGGATTATGCGCTTTCCGATGGTAGCGATCTGGTTAAGCTCGGCGACAATCCTGAGCACCCTTCGTGGGCGCTGGGGGTGTTAGGCATGCCGGGATTTACCGCTTATATGGGGCTGCTGGATATCGGCCAGCCGAAAGCGGGAGAAACGCTGGTGGTGGCGGCAGCAACCGGGCCGGTGGGGGCCACCGTCGGGCAGATCGGCAAACTTAAGGGTTGCCGTACCGTCGGCATTGCCGGCGGCGTCGAGAAGTGTCGTTATGCGGTAGAGACGTTAGGCTTCGATGTTTGTCTTGATCACCGCGCTGCGGATTTCAGCCAGCAGCTGGCGCAGGCCTGCCCACAGGGCATCGATGTCTACTATGAAAACGTCGGCGGTAAAGTCTTTGATGCGGTCCTGCCGTTGTTGAATACCGCTGCGCGGGTTCCCGTGTGCGGACTGGTTAGCGGCTATAACGCCACCGCGCTGCCGGATGGCCCGGATCGGCTGCCGCTGCTGATGGCGACGATCCTTAAAAAACGTATTCGTATGCAGGGCTTTATCATTGGCCAGGATTACGGACATCGCATCGCGGAGTTCCAGCAGCAAATGGGGCGCTGGGTGCAAGAAGGTAAAATCAAATATCGCGAGCAGCAGGTTGATGGCCTGGCGCAGGCGCCGCAGGCGCTGATTGGCCTGCTGAAGGGAGAAAACTTCGGCAAAGTGGTGATTAACGTCGCAGCGGAGGAGTAACGTTACCGCCTTATCTAACGCCCCCGAAGATGCGTGCGGGGGCGGTTTCGTCGCCTCTAAGCAAAAAAATGACTAATCCATACTTTTATTAATGGTTTGCTTTTCCGTGAGCGGCTTTTTATCCTTAAGGAAACTTAAGAGGTTAATGCGATGAAAGATGTAGTTGATAAATGCAGTACCAAAGGCTGCGCCATTGATGTTGGCACCATTATCGATAACGAAGACTGCGTTTACCGGGTCGAGAAACTTTTCCCTACCCGTGAAGAAGCGGAGTCTGCGGTAGCGGCCATTCGCGAACGCGCCGTTGCTGCCGCCAGCGAAACGCCGAGCGTGGATTACACGATTGAGCCGGTGGGTAATGAGGCGAAACTGGACGCGGCGGTGAATTTCTCCTGCCAGGCGGAAAAAATTATTTTCGAATTGTCCTTAAGAAGCGCGTTCTAACAGAATGTGGCGGAATAAAAAGGGATCCCAATTGGGATCCCTTTTTTTATCATTACTCATTGGGTGGCGTCATCATTCGAAACGCCAGGCGAGATTCATACCGATGCCGAAGTTACGGCCCGGCGCCGGTTCGTAATAACGACCATTGGATTCATTAACAATCACCGAGCCAACGTAGGTGCGATCGAACAGGTTATCGACGCGGCCGAACAGATCCATATCCATTTTCCCGTAGCTCCACTTATAGCCGGTGGTCAGGCCAACCACGGTCCACGATGGCGCTTTGGCTGTGTTGGTGTCGTTGGCCATAATGTCGCCCATATAACGGATATCGCTACCCGCGTACCAGCCCTGTTCCGGTTGGTAGCCGAAAGAGGCATAGCCCATATTGCGGGCAATACCCGGAATACGATTGCCGTTGCAGTCTGATGAATCGCAGACGTTTGTGCGATAGGTCGCATCGAGCCAGGTCCATGCTGCTTTTAATTTCCAGCTGTCGCCAAACTGCTGGTCGAGACCGAGTTCCACTCCCTGGCGACGGGTTTTACCGGCGTTTTTATAGCTGGTGCGGCCGCCGCTGCTGGAGTCGACCACAATCTCATTGTCAGTATCGGTCTGGAACAGCGCGGCGGTGAACAGTCCGTTGCCTATCCGCGTTTTGCTGCCGATTTCCACGGTTTCATTTGTGGAGGGTTTAAGATCGAAGTTTAATCCGCTCTGATTGCCGGAACGATACGAGAGTTCATTGATCGTCGGCGTTTCAAAACCGCGTCCGGCGGAAAGATAGATATTCCAGGCATCCGTGACGGCATACTTCAATGAACCAGCTGGTAGCCATTTGTGGTAGCTGGCATCGCCGCTATCATCGCTGTTACCCGGAGTGACGTAATAGTCGTTAGAGTCAAACCAAACGGAGCTGTAGCGGACGCCAGCATCGAATGTGAGCTTGTCCGTCAGCTGCCACTGAGTCTGCAGGTAGGGATCCAGGTTCCACATCAGATTACGTTCATTACGGCGCAGGTTGCCCTGTTCGCCGTATTGCGGCGCGCCGTTCACCAGAACGTAGTTTTCATAACCTTTACGCCGTTCGCTCATGTTTTCGTAATCAAGACCGGTGGTAAAGGTCACCGGCACCAGTAATTCGCCGCGGTGGGTCCAGCGGGTGTCGATCCCCTGGTAATGGCGAGTTAAATCGATGACGCCTCCGGAGTGTGAGGGCTTCAGCTGCGGCGCCATCGGGATTGACTGATACTGGGTAGTTTCGCGCTCGCCGGCATACATCATCACGCTGAGATCGTCCTGCTGGCTAAGCTGGCGCTCATAGCGTAAACCGGCCTGGGTCTGTTTCACCGTTTTACGCGTGTTGTATTGATCGCCGCGCGGCGACTGCTGAGGATTATTACGCCATTCATCATATGTCAATCCGCCCGGGTCGTTTGCTTTGATATCCACGCTATTGAACAGCAGCGTTAATTTACTGACGTCGTTTATACGCACGCCTAATTTGGCGTTGGCGAGATTTTTACGCGCCCCGCTATGGTCGCGTGAACCGTGGGTAGTAAAACGGTTGGTCGACACCGTGTAGTCGACATCACCTGCCTGGGTGCCGTCGCCGACGGCGCCGGTGGCCTTCAGTCCGTAATGCCAGGTGCCGAAGCTGCCGTAGTAGCTGCTGGCCTCGATGGTCGGCGGCTGGCTGCCAGTTTGGGTATTGACGTTAATGACGCCGCCGGAAGAGTTGCCATAGAGCGCGGAAAAAGGTCCGCGTAACACCTCGAGGCTATCGATACTGCCGATATCGATATTCGACGTCTGGCCCTGGCCATCGGGCATGGTGGCCGGGATACCGTCAACGTATAGCCGCAGGCCGCGGACGCCGTAGGTGGAGCGGGAACCAAAACCGCGAATCGACAACTGCAAATCCTGAGCATAGTTTTGCCGGTTTTGTACCTGCAAACCGGGTACCGCGCCGAGCGATTCCGAGAGGTTAATTCGCGGGGCGGCCTGACGCATATCATCGCCGTTCACTACGCTGACGGCGGCAGGGGTATCCAGTTCGGAAATCGCGGTAGGCGTCGCCGTAACGACCATGGTTTGTTCGTCGTTCTTGCTGGCGTGCACGTTGGCGACGAGAGGGAGTAATAAAGCGGGGAGCGCGACCGTGCGCATGGCAATAATCTTCATCAAAGCGACTCACAAAGAGAAACGTACCAAATGGAACATATGTATATATGTTACACCGTTTGTAAATTCTTTGAAAAGAATTAACTAACCGGTCGTTAACTAATAGCAAGTAAAGGTGATTCTTTTCATCAAAAAAGCCAATTAACGCTCCACATTACGATAAATAATGATTACTATTCTCATTTACAAAAGGAGTGAAGTTAACCTTCACGCTGTGGAAGCCATCTCTAACCAGTAATTAATTGTTCTATAAAGGGAATCGTTATGTCATTACGTCAGTTATCCGCGCCGCGTCTGCGTCGTTCTCTGTTATTAACGTCGTTACTGTTGGCAGGCAGCTTCAGCGCCCACGCCGCCGAGGAGCTCTTGCGTAAAGCGGTCGGTAAAGGCGCGTACGAAATGGCGTATAGCCAGCAGGAAAATGCGCTGTGGGTTGCTACCTCGCAAAGCCGCTCGCTGGATAAAGGCGGTATCGTCTATCGTCTGGATCCGACTACGCTCGACATCACCCAGGTTATTCATAACGACCTGAAACCGTTCGGCGCCACCATCAATAACACCACCCAGACGTTGTGGTTTGGCAACACCGTTGATAGCAGCGTGACCGCAATAGATGCCAAAACCAGCGCGGTGAAAGGGCGACTGGTGCTCGATGACCGTAAACGTAGTGATACCGTGCGCCCGCTGCAGCCGCGTGAGCTGGTAGTGAATGAGAAAACCAATACCGTATATATCTCCGGTCTGGGTAAAGAGAGCGTCATTTGGGTGGTGGATGGCGACAAGCTGACGCTGAAAGATACCATTACCAATACCGGCGCGATGGCCACCGGACTGGCAATCGATGCTGACGCTAAACGTCTTTACACCACCAATGCCGATGGCGAACTACTGACTATCGATACCGATAGCAATAAGATCCTCTCGCGCAAGAAGCTGCAGGATGATGGTAAGGAGCATTTCTACCTGAACCTGAGCCTGGATACAGCCGGTCACCGTGCTTTCATTACCGACAGCAAGCAGCCGGAAGTGCTGGTGGTGGATATTCGTGACGGTAAAGTGCTGCAAAAAATCGCCGCGCCGGAATCCCTGGCGGTACTGTTTAACCCAGCACGCAACGAAGTCTACGTCACCCATCGCAAAGCGGGTGAAGTCAGCGTGATTGATGCTAAGACTTATAAGGTCGTTAAAACCTTTAAAACGCCGACCTTCCCGAATAGCCTGGCGCTGTCCGCCGATGGAAAAACGCTGTTTGTTAGCGTGAAACAGGAGTCAACTCGTCAGAAAGAGGCCACCGCGCCGGACGACGTTATCCGCATTGCTCTGTAATCTCTCAAGGAGGGGGAGTCCCCTCCTTACTCCGGGTCTCATCCTCTGTTACAAACCGCTATTAGCCTGATTACTATAAAGGTTATACACTTACTTTTTCCCGCGCGCGGCGGGAGAGTGGTAATCATTCTGGAGAAATTATGAAAAAGCCATATATGGTGATCTGTGCGGCGGCAATGCTGGCGCTTCTGGCTGGCTGCAGCTCTAATTACGTCATGACGACAAAAAGCGGGCAAACTATCGTGACCCACGGTAAACCGCAGTTAGATAAAGAAACCGGCATGACCAGCTATATCGATGAGTCTGGCAACAAACGCGAAATCAACAGCAGCGACGTTGCTCAACTGGTGGAAGATAATTAATTTTGCGGTGACGGTTTGCCCGCTGAGGGGCAAACCGTTATGGAGAGGCGCTTAGCGTTTTTCAACGCCCGGCGCCGTGCTGTGAACATCAGCCACGCGTTTACGTACGCCGAACCAGCCAGCGATCAGCAGCACCGCCAGCAGCGGAATGGAACCGATGGTATAGGTGCCGTTCGGGTAGTCAAAAGCCATCAACACCAGAACGCTCAGCAAGAACAACAGCGTTAGCCATGAAGTAAATGGCGCGCCCGGCATTTTAAAGCTTACATCCGCCGCTTTTCCTTCCTTGATAGCCTTACGCAGACGCATCTGGCAGATCACGATAAAGCCCCATGAGGCGATAATCCCCAATGATGCGACGTTAAGTACGATCTCAAATACCTGCGACGGTACCAGATAGTTGAGGAAGACCCCCACCACGTAGACCGCCAGCGTCGCGAGGATCCCGGCGTAAGGGACGTGATGACGGCTCATCTTTGA
This sequence comes from Klebsiella sp. CN_Kp097, assembly GCF_040064495.1. Taxonomy (NCBI): domain Bacteria; kingdom Pseudomonadati; phylum Pseudomonadota; class Gammaproteobacteria; order Enterobacterales; family Enterobacteriaceae; genus Klebsiella; species Klebsiella sp. CN_Kp097. Next base: position 366,485 of record NZ_JBEAIL010000007.1, read on the forward strand.
CATAAACTTCGGCGCTGAGCCACCCATCGACATCGAACGCAGAATTCGCCCGGTGCAGTACAGGCCTGAGTTCAGGCTGGAGAGGGCGGCAGTTAACACGACGATGTTCATCACGCTGCCGATGTACGGTACGCCGAGCTTCGAGAAGAAGGTGACAAACGGGCTTTGCCCTGCCTGATAGGCGTTCCACGGCAGCAGCAGCACCAACAGCACCACGGAACCGACGTAGAACAAGCCGATACGCCAGATCACGCTGTTAATCGCTTTCGGTACCATGGTTTCCGGGTCTTTACATTCGCCTGCCGCGGTACCCACCAACTCGATGGAAGCGAAGGCGAAGACGACGCCCTGAACCAGTACCAGAGCCGGTAACAGACCGTGCGGGAAGAAACCGCCGTTGTCGGTAATCAGATGGAAGCCGGTGGCATTGCCATCCAGCGGTTTGCCGGTACCGAGGAAAATCGTGCCGACAACCAGGAACGCGACGATAGCCAGTACTTTCACCAACGCGAACCAGAACTCCATCTCAGCGAACCATTTCACGCCGATCATATTCATGGTGCCGACGATCGCCAGCGCGCCAAGGGCGAAGACCCACTGCGGAACATCGCCGAAAGCGCCCCAATAGTGCATATACAAGGCGACGGCGGTGATATCAACGATACCGGTCATTGCCCAGTTGACGAAATACATCCAGCCGGCAACGTAGGCGGCTTTTTCACCGAGAAATTCGCGAGCGTAAGAGACGAAACTACCGCTGGAGGGGCGATGGAGAACCAGTTCGCCGAGGGCGCGAAGGATGAAGAAGGAGAAGATACCGCAAACCAGATAAACCAGCGCCAGCGCCGGGCCTGCCATTTGTAAACGCGCCCCGGCGCCGAGAAACAGACCGGTCCCGATGGCGCCGCCAATGGCGATCATCTGTACCTGACGGTTGCCCATTGCTTTGTGGTAACCCGATTCGTGCGAGTTGAGCCAGTGGCGTTTCGCGGCATGATGTTCCGCCGCGTCAGTGTGTTTGTTATTCATTGATGTACCCATTTTCCTGTCAATGTCCATGAGTGGTTGTCGTATCGCGCAGCGGCGATACATCGTGCTGGCTTTCTCACTATTCTGTCGTAGAGATAAATCATGCACGGCGCTGCATCCTACACGTAACGTGATAGTGACGCACGTAAAACATTTCACAACAGCACTTACTTAAATATCAATGAGTTCAATGACGCAACGCGTCGACGAGTAGCGCAAACGCAGCGGTATGCTGACGACGGCTGGGATAATACAGATGATAACCAGGGAAGGTGGGTGTCCAGGCATCGAGTACCCGTACTAAACGACCGGCAACCAGCGCCTCCTCGACGCAATCATCCGGCACATAGGCCAGGCCGAGACCAGATTCAGCGGCATCAATGCGTTGCGGTAAGCTATTCAGCGTCAGTTGACCCTCTACATAAACCTGAAAGCCCTTACCATCATCGGTGAATTCCCAGGCGTAAATCCCGCCGCGGGTTGGTAGCCGCATATTAATACAGCGGTGCTGATCCAGTTGATAAGGCGTCTGCGGGGTGCCGTAGCGTTGTAGATAGTCGGGCGAGCCCACGACGACCATGCGCATGTCTGGGGCGATGCGTACCGCAATCATATCCTTTGCCACCTGATCGCCGAGACGAACGCCGGCGTCAAAACGGCCATCGACGATATCGGCCAGGCCGTTATCGACGGTAATTTCGATATTGATATCCGGATAACGCAACATAAATGGCTTTAATGCCGGCCACAACACAGCGCTGACGGCGTGTTCACCGGCGTTAAGGCGAATATTACCCGCCGGAAGGGCGCGGCTATCCCTCAAGGCGCCGAGCTCGCGTTCAATTTCCGTGAGATGCGGACGTAAATTCTGGAACAATTTTTCACCCGCTTCGGTGGGGGCGACGCTGCGGGTGGTACGGGTCAGCAGACGAACATCAAGCCGGGCTTCGAGGTTGCGCATCGCATGGCTCAGCGCAGATTGCGATACCCCAAGTTGGGCAGCGGCGCGGGTGAAACTGCGTTCGCGGGCGACTACCATAAACGACAGGAGATCGTTGAAGTTATCCTTTAACATGCTGTTACCGTATTTAATTTAGCGAATTCATGGCAGGAAATTGAGTCTAAACGCGGTAGACGGCTTTCGCCACAAGGATCTACGCAGCTGAAGAGAGTATATGCTGACTATCGGGAGAAAAAGGGGCTTGAAATAATCATGAAAATCAATGTGGTAGGCACTAGCGGCGTAGGGAAGTCGACACTTGCGCAACGCCTGGCGGCAGCGCTTTCTTTGCCCTACATCGAACTGGATAGGCTCTATTGGCGGCCAGAGTGGGAGGGGGCGCCGGATGAAGAGTTTTTCGCCAGCATCGCGCAGGCAACGGCCTCTGCTGGCTGGGTTCTTGATGGCAACTATAATCGCAGTCGCGCAGTCAAATGGCGTGATATTGATCTGGTGGTATGGGTAGATTATAGCTTTGTTCGCACACTATATCAGGCCATTCGCCGTGCGCTGAGTCGCGCCTGGCACCAGCAGGAGCTATGGCCGGGTACCGGTAATAGCGAAACCTTTCGTCGCACCTTCTGCAATCGTGATTCGATAATTTTGTGGACCATGAAAACGTGGCGCTCTAATCGTCAGCGCTATTTAGCGGATATGCATTCTGCGCAGTATGGTCATATCCGTTTCGTCCGTTTACGTAATCAGCGACAAACAGAGCGCTTTATTGCTGAAATTGTCCATCAGCAGGCAATGGCTGGCAGGGTGCATATCTAATTTCCGGCAGAGTACATGTGAATAAATTGTTTCTCAGTACGCGCTGCAGATTCTAATAATGCAGGCATGTTAATTAAAACGAGCCTGCGAAATGTCTTATCGAATCAGTATCCTGGATAAAAGCCCCCTTGCTCCCGGTGAAACGGCCGCTCAGGCGCTGGCGCGTACGTTAACGCTTGCGCAACAGGCAGAACGCTGGGGATATCATCGTTTCTGGATTGCCGAGCATCACAACGCGGAACAGCTGGCGAGCCCGTCGCCGGAGCTATTGATTGCCTGGATCCTCGGGCAAACCCGGCAGATCCGCGTCGGTTCCGGCGGCGTGATGCTGCAGCACTATAGCCCCTACAAAGTCGCCGAGAATTTTAATCTGCTGGCAAGCCTTGCCCCAGGGCGTGTCGATCTCGGCGTTGGCAAAGCGCCAGGCGGTTTGCCGCTTGCCACTCGCGCATTACAGCAGGGCATTCATCAGCACGAAAAGGGCAGTTTTGCCGAGCAGCTTACCCAGCTTGATAACTGGCTAACGTTGACCGAAAGCCAGGGCGAGGAGAGCCTGCGCGCGACCCCCATTCCACCGCGCCGTGCGGACGGTTTCCTGCTCGGCGCCAGCGTCGACAGCGCCCGTCTGGCGGCCAGTCTGGACTGGAACTTTGTTTTTGCCGCGCATCTCAATGGCGATAAAAACTTGTTGCAGGAAGTGCTGACGAACTGGCGCGAATTGAGCCGCCGCGAGGTGATCGTGGCCGTACAGGTTATTGTTGCGCAAGACGCCGCCAGCGCGGCCGATCTGGCGAAGCAGGTAGAGGTCTGGGGCGTCGAGCTGGCAAACGGTCAGCGGGTGACGGTGGGCAGTGAATCTCAAGCGGCGGCTTTTGCCCGTCAGGCCGGTAGCCCGCCGACGCGCATTGAGCGCCGCGAGTCCTCGCTGTTGTTTGGTACCGCAGAAGAGGTTAAAGCACAACTCGATGCCCTTCAGGCACAGTGGGGCATTGATGAGTTTATTATTGATACCCCTATTGCCGAAGGGCGTGCGCGGCTGGCGTCGTTGGGATTGCTGGCGCAGGCGCATCTTGGCGCGGAGGTAACGCCATGAATTTCGAACAACAGCTGATTAGCTGGCGGCGCGAACTGCATCAGAACCCGGAACTCTCATTACAGGAAGTGGCAACTACCGCGCGTATCCGCGACTGGTTGCAAAGCGGCGGCCTGCCGTTACTGCCTTACGAGTTAACCACCGGCGCGGTGACGGAAGTGGGCAGCGGCGATAAAATCATCGCCCTGCGCGCCGATATTGACGCGCTACCGATAGAAGAGGCCACCGGACTGCCGTTCCGCTCGCAAAATCCCGGCGTCATGCATGCCTGCGGTCACGATATACATACCAGCGTGATGCTTGGCGCGGCGTTGCTGTTAAAGGAACGAGAAGCGCAACTGCCGGGGCGGGTGCGGATCCTGTTCCAGCCAGCGGAAGAGAGTTTCGGCGGCGCAAAAACGTTGATCCGCGCCGGGGCGCTTGACGGCGTATCGGCAATCTTCGGCATGCACAATGAGCCCAATTTACCCGTTGGCGAGTTTGCCACCCGCGGCGGCCCGTTTTATGCCAACGTCGATCGCTTCGTATTCAAAGTAACCGGCAAGGGGGCGCATGCCGCCCGGCCGCATGAAGGCAAAGATGCCATCCTGCTAGCGAGCCAACTGGTGACGCTGCTACAAAGCGTCGCCAGCCGCGAAGTGAATACCCTGGATTCGGTGGTGCTCAGCGTGACGCGGATCCAGGGGGGAAATACCTGGAACGTCTTGCCGGAAAGCGTAGAGCTCGAGGGAACGCTGCGCACCCACAGTAGCGAGGTGCAGCAGCGGGTTAAGGCGAGAGTCAGCGAAATCGCCGCCGGCTTCGCCAGCGCCTTCGGCGCGCAAATCGATGTCTTCTGGTACGCCGGACCAACGGCGCTGGTCAACGATGAACAATGGGCGGCGTTCGCCAGCGCGGCGGCCGACCGCTTCGGCTACCGCACGCATCACGCCGATTTGCATCTGGGCGGTGAAGACTTTGCCGTCTATCTGCAGCATATTCCGGGTGCTTTCGTCAGCATAGGGAGCGCCAGTGAATTCGGCCTGCATCATCCGGCCTTTAATCCGGATGAAAACGTCATTGCCCCAGCCGCGCGCTATTTCGCGGATCTGGCGGAACAGGCATTACACCATATTTAATTTTTGACAGGGTAAGGGGTCACTATGTCTGAAAAACGGCAATTACGTCTGGGGACGATTTTACATGGCGCCTCAGGAAATATGTCCGCCTGGCGTCATCCGGCGGCGCTGGCGGATGCCAGTATTAATTTTGAATTTGTGAAAGAAACGGCGCAAAAAGCCGAGCAGGGGAAACTCGATTTTATTTTTGTCGCCGACGGGTTATATATTAACGAAAAATCCATCCCGCACTTTTTAAATCGTTTTGAGCCGTTAACGGTATTATCAACGCTGGCGGCGGTGACCGATCGTCTGGGGCTGGTCGGCACGCTATCCACCTCCTATAGCGAACCGTTCACGACCGCGCGACAGTTCGCCAGCCTTGACCATTTAAGCCACGGGCGCGCCGGCTGGAACGTGGTGACGTCGCCGCTGGAAGGCTCGGCGAAAAACTTCTCCCGCGCCCAGCATCCCGATCATGCGCTGCGCTATCGCATCGCCGACGAATATCTTCAGGTGGTTAAAGGATTATGGGATTCCTGGGAGGACGGCGCTTTTGTGCGTAATAAAGAGAGCGGTCAGTTTTTTGATAAAAATAAACTGCATACGCTTAATCATCATGGCGATTTCTTTAAAGTCGCTGGTCCTTTGAATATTGCCCGCACGCCGCAGGGACGGCCCATTATTTTCCAGGCCGGCGCCTCCGATGACGGCAAAAAATTAGCTGCTCGCCACGCCGATGCCATTTTTACCCACCAGGAATCGTTAGCCGAGGCGCAGGCGTTTTATCAGGATGTCAAAAGCCAACTGGCTGCCTATCAGCGCAGTGCGGATCAACTGCATATTTTCCAGGGCGTCAGCGTAATCGTCGGTGACGACGCGGAGGATGCGGAGCGTCAATACCAGACCACGGCGGCGCTGGTCTCGATCGACGACGCGTTGAATTACCTGGGTCGTTACTTCGAGCATCATGATTTTGCGCAATATCCGCTGGATGAACCCTTCCCGGATATTGGCGACCTTGGGCAAAACAGCTTCCGCAGCACCACCGATGAGATTAAACGCAATGCCCGTGAACGGGGATTAACCCTGCGCCAGGTGGCGCTGGAGGCCGCCAGCCCACGCCCGCGCTTCTCCGGCACGGCCAGCGACGTCGCCGACGGCTTACAGCTGTGGTTCGAACAACGCGCCGCCGATGGCTTCATTATTCAGGGCGGCACGCCGGAAACCTTCCCGCGTTTCGTTGATGAAGTGGTGCCATTGCTGCAGGCGCGCGGATTGTTCCGCCGCGACTATCCAGGCACCACGCTGCGGGAAAGCCTGGGGCTGGATCTGCCCATTAACCAATTCGAAAAATAATAAAAGAGAACCGCGCTATGCAGAAATCAACACTATTGCTGGCCTTCGCGTTGGCAATTAGCGCCCCGTCGTGGGCGCAGGACGTCAATATCAATGGCACCGGAGTTAGCCTGGAAGCCAATAAAACCCCGATTCATACGGCAAAAAATCCGCAGGCAATTGCGCTGTTGCCGAAAGATCTGCACCTGGCGGTGCCGGGGAAATTCACCGTCGCGGTTGCGGCGCTAAACTCGCCGCCGCTGACGGTGTTTTCTGATGATAACAAAACGTTGCTCGGTAGCGAGGCGGATATTGCGCGTCTGGTGGCTGACAGCCTCGGCCTCGAAGTCAACGTTGTTCCGACCTCGTGGGAAGACTGGCCGCTTGGCGTCGCCTCCGGCAAATATGATGCCGCGATCAGCAATATTACCGTTACCAAAGAGCGCAAAGAGAAGTTCGATTTCGCCACTTATCGTAAAGATTCGCTGGGTTTTTACGTTAAAAGCACCAGCCCACTGAACAAGATCGACAAAGCGGAAGATATTGCCGGGCTGAAGATTATCGTCGGCTCCGGCACCAATCAGGAGGCAATCTTACTGGCATGGAATGCGGAAAACGTTAAGCGCGGGCTTAAACCGTTTATACCGGTCTACACCAAGGATGACGCCGCGCAGACGCTGGCTCTGCAAACGGGCCGCGCCGATGCTTACTTTGGCCCTAACGTCATTGGCGCCTGGAAAGCGGCGCTAACCGGCAAAACTAAGCTGGTGGGGAGCGTGGACGGCGGCTGGCCGAAGGCGGCGCATATCGCGGTGACGTTGAAAAAAGGCAGCGGGCTGGTCAATGCCGTCCAGGCGGCGCTGAATGGCGCTATCGCCAGCGGCGATTATGCCAAAGTGCTCAATCGCTGGGGCGAAGGCGTGGAGAGCATTCCACAATCGGAAATTAACCCTGCCGGGCTGGGCGATTAACAGGAGGCGCTATGAGCGAAGCATTCCGTGATATTTCTCCGGACGCGCCGGAGCTACAGCCGATTATTAGCGGCCTGTTTGCCGAGTACGCCGCCCGTTACGGCGACTATTTTTCTCGTGATGCGGAAGTGGAGTTAACCGAATGGTATCTGCCGCCGCAGGGGCTGTTTATTGTGCTGGAGCGTGACGGCGAAATCATCGCCACCGGTGCTTACAAGCCGAAAGATCCGCACACCGCGGAAATTAAGCGGATCTGGACGCATCGTCGGCTGCGTCAACAGGGGCTGGCCGCCAGGGTTGTACAAGAACTGGAGCGTCGGGCGGTGCTGGCAGGTTATAGCCATATTTATCTCACCACCGGTTTTCGCCAGCCGGAAGCGGTAAAGCTCTATTTAAGCCAGGGGTACGAAGCACAGTTTGACCTCACTCGCGACCCGGAAGAGTACAGCCGCCCGCCCTATGATGGGCGGTTGCGGTTCACTAAAGCGCTGGCGGTTAGCGCCCTCAGCCACAGCGCTTAAGGAGGCGTCATGCAATCATCTGAAACGATTAAAGTGGTTCCGGCTCGCTATCCGCTGCGCGTCGCCGGGGCGGTATTGGCCCTGCTGGTGCTGGCGGTCGTTGTGCAGTCGGTCGCGTTCAATCCGCGCTGGGAGTGGGGGGTGTTCGCACACTGGTTCTTCGACCCGGTGATCCTTGAGGGGTTGGGGCAAACGCTGCTGCTCACGCTACTTGGTACCTTTTTAAGCGTCATCTTCGGCGGCCTGTTAGCGCTGGCCCGCTTGTCGTCGTCGTGGCTGCTCAGCAGCCTGGCATGGGGGTATATCTGGCTGTTTCGTTCGCTGCCGCTAATCGTGGTGTTGATCATTCTGTACAACTTTTCATATCTCTACGACAGCTTATCAGTGGGGATCCCCTTCACCGGCATAACCTGGGCGAGCTACCAGACTATCAATGTACTGGGGCAGTTCTCCACGGCAGTAGTTGGCCTGACGCTGGTGCAGAGCGCCTATACTGCCGAAATTATCCGCGGAGGCTTTTTGGGCGTGGATCACGGGCAATATGAGGCCGCCGCCGCGCTGGGACTCCCCGCCTGGCGACGTACGCTGCGGATCATTTTGCCGCAAGCGCTGCGCACCATTCTGCCTGCGGGGTTCAATGAAATCATTAGCCTGGCAAAAGGGACGGCGATGGTTTACGTGCTGGCGATGCCGGAATTGTTCTACACCATTCAGATGATCTATAACCGCACCCAGGAAGTGATCCCGTTACTGATGGTGGGCGCCGCGTGGTACCTGGTGATTACCAGCGTGCTTTCTGCAATTCAGTACCTGGTCGAACGCGCGCTGGCGCGCAGCGAACGGCGCTCAGCGGTGAACAGCGTGCGTAATAATCGCGTTAACCAACCGGCTCGTCAGCCGCAGGAGGCCGTCCATGCTCAACTCTCGTAATGGTCATATTTCGATAACCGGGGTCAGTAAATACTTTGGTCGTCATAAAGCGCTGGATGATGTCTCCCTGGAGATTGCGCCGGGAACGGTGACGGTGATCCTGGGGCCGTCCGGTTCGGGAAAATCGACGCTGCTGCGCACCATTAACCATCTTGAACGGGTCGATGAAGGGTTTATCCAGATTGATGGCGACTATATCGGTTATCGCCGTCAAGGCGACAAGCTGTATGAGCTGAAAGAAAAAGAGATCCTCCGCCAGCGGGTTAACGTGGGCTATGTATTTCAGAACTTCAATTTGTTCCCGCATCTGACGGTGCTGGAGAATCTGATTGAAGCGCCGATTGCCCATAAACAGGCCAGTCGCAAAGAGGCGATTGCTCGTGCGTATGAATTGTTGGACATTGTCGGTTTGCGCAACAAAGCCGATGCCTGGTCACGGCATCTTTCCGGCGGTCAGCAGCAGCGCATCGCCATCGCCCGCGCGCTGGCGCTCAATCCGCGCGTGATCTTGTTTGATGAACCTACCTCGGCGCTGGATCCGGAACTGGTTGGCGAAGTGCTTGATGTGATCAAAAAACTTGCCCGCTCCGGGACGACGCTTGTGGTGGTAACGCATGAAATCGGCTTTGCCCGTGAGGTTGCCGACCAGGTGGTGTTTATGGTCGATGGCAAAATCGTTGAACAGGGCAGCAGCGATGAAGTGTTAAATAATCCGCAACACCAGCGCACCCGGCAATTTTTATCGCGGGTGCTGGCATGAGGAAATTAGCTGCCGCTCTCATGCTGCTCCTGAGCATCGGCGAGGCGCGCGCCGAACTTGATTTGCGCGCCAATGAACGGCCATTGCCGGTGACGCGAGATGATAACGCGATTAGCAAAATCCCGCCTAACTATCGTTTTGTGGAGCCCGGCGTGCTGACGGTGGCGATTTCGGCGTTAAATTCGCCGCCGCTGGCGCTGCTGGCCAGCGACAACCGTACGCGCATCGGCAGCGACCCGGACATTGCCCGTTTACTGGCGGGTAGCCTTGGGCTGAAACTGAAGCTGGTGCCTACGGCCTGGGAGGACTGGCCTTTGGGGATCGCGTCAGGGCGTTATGATGTGGCGTTGATTAACATTGCGGTGACCGAGAAGCGCAAAGAGAAGTTCGATTTCGCCACCTACCGCGTTGACTCGCTGGCCTTTTCGGTGAAATCAACCAGTGAGATCACGCGGATTTCAAATGCGCAGGATCTCTCGGGGCGTAAAGTCATTGTCGGTTCTGGCACCAACCAGGAGCGGATCCTGCTGGGGTGGAATGCGGAAAACGAAGCCGCCGGCCGTCAGCCGGCGTTACCGGTTTATCTTACTGACGATGCCTCCGGCAATTTGTATATTCAGTCGGGAAGGGCGGATATCTTTTTTGGCCCGCAGTCGGTGGCCTCTTATAAGGCTGCATTAAACGGGAAAACTAAAGTCGTCGGGCTGGGACCCAAAAAAGCCTGGGTGGCGACGACTACTAAAAAAGGCAATGGGCTGGTATATGCGCTGCAGGCGGCGCTAAACGGCGCGATCGCTCGCGGCGAGTATCAGCAGGTGCTCGCGCGCTGGGGGGAACAGGGGGAGGAAGTCAGGCAATCGGAGGTCAATCCGCCGGGGATAACCTATTGATGCAATGATTATTCATAGCAGGGATTGCTATACTCATGGCTACATCGTGTGTCTTTTTAATGGATTAATCACTGTGGCTGAAAACCAACTCTTACTGGAGCAACGCTGGCTGCACCATCGTGAACCCGCGTTGCTCGCCGCTTCCGGCGGCGCTATCGACACCATCAGCTTCATCACCTTGTTTGGCCTGTTTACCGCCCACGTCACGGGAAACCTGGTGGTGGCCGGCGCAGCACTGGCCACCAACAGCGAAGGTATTTTATCCAAACTGCTCGCCATTCCTGTTTTTATGCTGGCGGTGGCGATCGTTACGCTGGTTATCAAACGTCGAAAAATTATCACGCCACGCTTCCTTGGCGGCTTGTTCGTCGTCGAGATCCTGCTGTTACTGCTTTTCGGCCTGTTGGGGCTGCTGTGGCAGCCCTTTGTCGGCGCGGATAGCGCGACCGCGTTAATCACCGGCATGGCAGGCGTAATGGCGATGGGGGTGAGGAATGCAACCACCCGTTTATTATTACCCACCACCAGCCCGAGTACGATGATGACCGGCAACGTCACGCAGTTAACCATCGATGTGGTGAACTGGTGCCAGGCGCCTAACCGCGAGAATAGAGAGAAAATCAAAAAATCGGGGGCTTCGGTGCTCGGTTTTCTGCTGGGCGCAGGGCTCGGAGCGCTGGGCTACATCCTGGCGGGCTTTTACTCGGTACTTATTCCGGTGGTACTGGTGGCCATCGTCGCCTGGCGCGAATTCAGCGCCGCGCGGAATTAGTGCTACGCTAAAAGTTTTCTACGCGGGAGCTGACGATGATGAAATTGTATGGCGTGCCGGGGTGGGGCTCGGCGATAAGCGAGATGATGCTAACGTTGGCCAATATCCCTTATCACTTTATCAATGTCGATGGCTTTGACCAGCCAGGCGCGCAGCGAGAGAAACTGTTGGCGATCAACCCGCTGTGTCAGGTGCCCACTTTGCTGCTGGCTGATGGCAGCGTAATGACGGAGTCGGCGGCGATAGCGCTGATGATCCTCGACGAGCGCCCGGATCTGGCGCCGCCAGCCGGTACGCCACAGCGCCGGCAGTTTCAACGTTTGCTGATCTGGCTGGTGGCTAACGTTTATCCTACCTTCACCTATGCCGACTATCCCGAACGTTGGACAGCCTCAGCGCCTGACGAACTGCGTGAGAGCTGTCAGCAATACCGCAAATCACTGTATCTATGGCTGGAACAACAGCTGGCTGCCGCGCCTTACGCCTTGGGCGGGGATATCACGCTGTTGGATTGCTATATTGCCGCGATGTACAGTTGGGGGCCGCGCCGAGAGTGGTTCGCGGCGCATACGCCAAAGTTTGCCGCCGTGGCGCAGGCGGTTTATCGCCGTACGGAGCTGCAGCAGGTACTGCATGACAACAATCTTCTTTAAAGCACTAATTGTGACTTGCATCAGGAAACCTGTGATAGTTTTAAATTCCCAAGAATAAGGAGCCTGCTATGCCACATGTCGATATTAAATGTTTTCCCCGTGAACTGAGCGAAGAGCAAAAAAATGCGCTGGCTGCGGAAATCACTGAAGTTCTGATCCGCCATCTTAGTACAAAAGACAGTTCAGTTAGCGTTGCGCTCAATCAGGTGCAGCAGAGCGACTGGCAGCAGGTATGGGATAATGAAATCGCGCCGCAGATGGATTCTTTGATTAAGAAACCGGGATACCGAATGTAAAAGACCGGCCGCCGTTAGCGCATTTTCGTCACGCTAAATAGACTACCATCGGCCGAGGTCAATTTTACTTGAGCGAAAGATATGCCACTTTATTGATCCAGATCAATAAAAGTGGCTTTTTTTTGATTTCCATACCTTTCATTAATTTACCTTTTGTAAAGTAATTGGCCATTTAAGAATAATCCTAATCAACATAAATAACTGATAATACTGCACTATATAGTGCATTGCGCTTTATATGTATTTAAATGTAGTTTTATGTTTTGATTATTATGCATATCAAAATTGTTTAGGCGATTGCTGATTTGCCATGTAACCTGCCTTTGAAATGATGATTTTTATCATGGAGAGATGAATGATAATAGGTAGTGCGTTACTTGGTTACCAATTAGAGGATGATTTTTTTTACTTCTTGAAGTACCGGGAAATAGCTACTGTAAGTGGTAATAGAAAAAACATCCGTCTACGAAAAACGATGGCCTGTTTAATTGAGTATTTATTTGAACATGGTCTTGAAAGAATGGTTAGTGATGAAGAGTTGATGGTACATGTCTGGGAGAAAAATGATTTAAGGCCCTCATCACAACGTTTATGGCAAGTGATGCAAAATTTACGTCGGATCCTGAAGGATATCGGCATCGAACAAGAGATTATATTACGCGTTAAGACTCAGGGTTATTATATCAATAGTCATTACGTTACGAGTGTTTATTCGGTAAGAACTCATAAACCATTCTGCCAGAATAATGATGCGACCGTTCAGCTTTGTGAGCTGTCCGAGCTAAATTAATAGCCATAGGGTCTGCCGTATTCAAGGTATGCCTGTCGTTTTCATGTTAAGGTTATAAAATTGAAGGTGATAATTAATAGTAAGGATATTTGGTTCCGACTGGGCGTGGAACACTGTCTGCAACAGATAGCTTCTGACGATAATGAGATCGATTACGCTGATTTGGATTTTTGTAATCATTCTATACAGCAAGCGGATCTCATTATATTGCCGTTACATGGCTATCAAGATTACAAGCATATTTATGCGCTATCTCAATTTTATCAGGGCATGATTCTGGGTGTGAGCACCTCCAGAAACGTTCACTCACGGCGGCTTTTATTTCGCCAAAATATATTATGGATAAGCAGTCGTGAAACCATAGACAATGTTCAAAAATTATTGTTAACGATCAAGCATCGGCAATTATATCATCATGATGGTCAACCGGATTTTAGTGTAATGAAGGCAAAAGATGGGGCTCCGCTCAGCGAAAGAGAAATGATGATTATTGATCATGTCGCCAAAGGCACTCCGGTGAACGCCATTGCCAGAGCGTTGGGACTGCGGGTAAAAACCATTTATGCGCATTTAGATAAAATTAAAGCTAACTTCAACCTTAAAGGTGGAAGTCACTTTCATCGCTTCATGATAAGCCCGCCGTCTTATCACTTACTCTAAAAGATGGTGAAAGGGAATGACGGCAGAGTTGCCGTCGTTCTGTTAATTATGTGGCGTATTCGCCTGCACGTGACGGCCGCTGGCGACAAAATTGCCGGTACCGAGATGGTGAATAGTATTGAGTTTGTCATCATCAAACTGCCAGCGCCCGCTGACGAAGGCTCGTTCATCGGCCGCGGCGGCAACCACTTCGCCAAACAGCGTATCGTATTGCTCTTGTGCCGCGGTGGCGGGTAGCAGACGGCATTCCATCCACGCCAGGCATTTCTCTTCAATTAACGGTAGCCCCAGTTCGGGCCCATTCACCACCGGGATACCGTAAGCATTGAACTTATCTTCATCACGCCCGCTCACGCTGCCGACCGCATAGACCCAACTGGCGGCGGCCACGCCCGGCACCACAATGCCAAAGGCGCCGTTACGCTCAATGATCTCCCGCGTCCAGGTGCTTTTATCCACCACAATAGCCACTCGCGGCGGGGCAAATTCAACCGGCATCGACCAGGCGGCGGACATCACGTTACGCCGTCCTGACTGCGCATCATAACTGGTGATCATAATGGTCGGGCCGTGGTTGAGCAGGCGGCTGGCGTACTGAAGTTCCACGTGGCGAAAACGGCTCATAAGCGTTCCTTGGTGAGTGGGCGAATGCCTGTAAGTAGTTTATTCACAATACAAAGGTAATCAATACATCAACGGCTATGTAAATCAGATATCAGCTGGCGCGATCGCACAAAATACACCGTCGCGGGGAAAAAATAGGCTATAAATGTCGGACACCAAAAGCTGGAGGCGTTGATGACCCCATTTTTAAGCGCGTATTTTACTCGTCTGGCCTGGACGGGAACCCCCGATGTTTCCATTGACACCCTGCGAGAGTTGCATAGCCATCATAATAGCGCGATCCCGTTTGAAAACCTGGACGTTCTGCTACCGCGTGAAATCCACCTTGACGATCGGGCGCTGGAGGAAAAGTTAATCACCGCCCGCCGCGGCGGCTACTGTTTTGAACAGAACGGGCTGTTGCAGCGGGCGCTAAGCGAGATCGGTTTCTCGGTTCGCAGCCTGTTGGGCCGCGTGGTGCTGGCGAATCCGCCGCAGATGCCGCCGCGCACCCATCGCTTGCTGCTGGTGGAGGTCGAAGGCGAACGCTGGATTGCTGATGTCGGCTTTGGGGGGCAAACCCTGACCGCGCCGATTAAGCTGCTGGCCGATATTCCGCAGCATACGCCGCATGGTGTTTACCGCCTGGTGCATGAAGGCGATGAGTGGACGCTGCAGTTTAATCATCATGAACACTGGCAGTCGATGTACCATTTCGATCTGGGGCGACAATATGCCTCTGATTATGTGATGGGTAACTTCTGGTCGGCGCACTGGCCGCAGTCCCATTTCCGCCATCATCTGCTGATGTGTCGTCATCTGCCGGACGGCGGAAAAATGACGCTCACCAATTTCCATTTTACCCACTGGGAAAATAACCATGTAGTGGAGAAGGTGGATCTTGCGGACGTGTCGGCGCTTTATGAAACGCTGCAAACCCGCTTCGGACTTGGTGTAGATGACCCGAAGCACGGCTTCAGCGAAGCCGCGCTGGCAGCAGTGATGGCGGCGTTCGATACCCATCCGGAAGCCGGGAAGTAACGCTGATGACGACGGCGAAGAAAGCGCAGTTTCGCCGTTGTAGGCCGGATAAGGCGTAGCCGCCATCCGGCATAAAGGCTGGAGCCGGGGCTGATGAATATGACCCGGAGTCGGCGCAGGCGCCTCGTCCGGGCTATTGGTAAACGGGCATGGCTGGGGCCGCCAGCGCTCAGCGCCGGGAGCGCACCACCTGGTAGCGGCGGGTGAAATACTCTATCGGCGCGCTCCAGACGTGAACCAGCCGGGTGAACGGGAAGATAAGGAAGATAGTCATTCCCAGCACCAGATGGACGCGATACACCCACGCGACGCCGTCCAGATGCGCCGATGCGCCGCCGTGGAAGGTGACTACCGCCTGCGCCCAATCCACCAGTTTCAGCATTTCGCTGCCGTCCGGATGCTGGGCGGAGAACGGGATGGTCGTCAGCCCCAGCGCGCACTGAATCAGCAGAATGCACAGGATCAGGATATCCGCAGTGGTGGAGGTGGCGCGAATGCGCGGGTTGGTCAGGCGGCGCGCCAGCAGGCCAATACCGCCGACCAGAGTCAGTACGCCGCAGACACCGCCCAGCACCATCGCCATTACCTGTTTCTGCGACATCGGCAGGAACCATGAATAGACCCAGTGCGGCGTCAGCATCCCGAAGAAGTGGCCGAAGAAAATGCCGAGGATGCCGATATGGAATAAGTTCGACCACAGCACCATGCCCCGTTTATCGAGCATCTGGCTGGATGACGCGCGCCAGGTATACTGCCCGTAGTCATAGCGCAGCCAACTGCCCACCAGGAACACGGTGCCGCAGAGATAAGGGTAGATATCGTAAAAGAAGACGTTTAAGTACTGTATCATTTCGGGCCTCCGGCGCGGATGTCGACGTACTGCGGCGCCACATCCTGGCTAAAGCGTCGTTGATAAGCTTGCATTGGCGAGCTATCGCAAGCGGTTGCATTATCTTCAATAAACTTCACCTGTTCCTCTTCCCACACCGCATCCAGCGCCTGGCGGGTGTCGTCACGCTTCTCACTCGCTACCTGCCTGGTGACACTGTCACTATTAAGTGGGCTATCCGCCAGCGCAAGAAGGGTGTCAAAGAGTTGATAGTAATCGCATTCGCGCTGCTTTAAGCGTCCACCGAGCAACGCCAGAATAGGCGCGACGTTCTGCAGTCCTTCACGGGCATCGGCTAATGGGAGAATGCTGAGGTATTCAAGATATAAAGGCAGGTGGTCCGGCAGTTCGCGACAATCGATCTGCAGGCCCGCCTGTTCATACTGGTTCATCAGATCGACCATCGCCTGGCCGCGATCGCGTGATTCGGCGTGAACGTGTTCAAACAGCAACAGCGAGGTGGCGCGACCGCGTTCAAATACCTCACACCATTCGGCCTGGCGGTCGAGCAGCGGCGCCGCCAGTAATCGCCTAACAAACGGCGTCAGGGCAGGCGCATCGGCGCTGACCAGCGCCAGCGCCTCCTCGCGGTTATCCCACAGCGCGTCGTCGGGATACTCCAGCAACAGAGCAATGACTTTGAGGATCCGCATTACTCTCCCTCCCCATGTCGACGAACGTCCCCGACGTCAATAGCGTCGATGCGACGACTGTTGAACAGGTTGAATTTAGTATCAGAACCATGGCAACCATCGCCGAAGGTAAAACCGCAGCCGTTGCGTTCAGGGAAGGCGTCCTCCGCCAGTTCGCGGTGGCTGGTGGGGATCACGAAGCGGTCTTCATAATTGGCGATCGCCAGGTAGCGATACATCTCTTCCACCTGTTCGACGCTGAGGCCCACTTCTTCAATCGCACGGGTATCGGTCACGCCTTCGACGGTTTGCGAACGTTTGTAATGGCGCATCGCCATCATGCGTTTTAACGCGCGCAAGACCGGGCCGGTATCACCGGCGCTCAGCAGGTTCGCCAGATACTGTACCGGTATACGCAGGCTTTCTACCGCCGGCAGGATGTTACCGTTACTCGGCAGGCCGCCAGCGTCGGCGACCGACTGAATCGGCGACAGCGGCGGCACGTACCAGACCATCGGTAAGGTGCGGTATTCCGGGTGCAGCGGCAGCGCCAGCTTCCAGTCCATCGCCAGTTTATACACCGGTGATTTCTGCGCGGCGTCGATCACGTTATGTGGAATACCCTGTTTCAACGCCTCTTCGATGACCGCCGGATCGTTGGGGTTAAGGAACACATCACACTGGCGCTCGTAGAGGTCGGTTTCATGTTCAGTGCTGGCCGCTTCTTCGATACGGTCCGCGTCGTACAGCAGCACGCCAAGGTAGCGGATGCGGCCAACGCAGGTTTCTGAACAGACTGTCGGTTGCCCGGACTCAATACGCGGATAGCAGAAGATGCATTTTTCCGATTTGCCGCTCTTCCAGTTAAAGTAGATTTTTTTGTACGGACAACCGCTGATGCACATCCGCCAGCCGCGGCATTTATCCTGGTCGATCAGCACGATACCGTCTTCTTCACGCTTATAGATGGCGCCGCTTGGGCAGGTCGCTACGCAGCTCGGATTGAGGCAATGTTCGCAAAGACGCGGCAGATACATCATGAAGGTGTTTTCAAACTGGCCGTACATCTCTTTTTGCATCGCTTCGAAGTTGCGGTCTTTGGCGCGTTTTTCAAACTCGCCGCCGAGCAGTTCCTCCCAGTTTGGCCCCCAGGTGATCTTATCCATCCGTTCGCCGCTAATCAGCGAACGCGGGCGGGCGGTAGGCAAGTATTTGCCCTCCGGCGCGTTGTGCAGGTGCTGATAATCGTAGGTAAAGGGTTCGTAATAATCGTCAATCTGCGGCAGCACCGGGTTGGCGAAAATCTTCGACAACACGCTGACGCGGTTGCCCAGACGCGGAGTAAGCTTGCCGCTGATACCGCGGATCCAGCCGCCTTGCCACTCGTCCTGATCTTCCCAGTTTTTGGGGTAACCAATACCAGGCTTGGTTTCCACGTTGTTGAACCACGCATATTCCATCCCTTCGCGGCTGCTCCAGACGTTTTTACAGGTGACGGAGCAGGTATGGCATCCGATGCATTTATCCAGATTCAGCACCATTCCGACTTGTGAACGTATTTTCATTTCTTCGCCTCCTGTACCTGGTCACGACCTTCGCCATCCAGCCAGTCAATATTTTTCATTTTGCGGATCATAATGAACTCGTCGCGGTTGGAGCCGACGGTGCCGTAGTAGTTAAAGCCGTAAGCCAGTTGGGCATAGCCGCCAATCATATGCGTGGGTTTAGGACAGACGCGGGTGACGGAGTTGTGGATGCCGCCCCGGCGACCGGTCACCTCCGAACCAGGAATGTTCATAATGCGTTCCTGAGCGTGATACATCATGGTCATGCCTGGCGGCACGCGCTGGCTCACCACCGCACGCGCGGTGAGGGCGCCGTTGGCGTTGAAGGCTTCGATCCAGTCGTTATCTTCAATCCCCAGTTCTTTTGCGTCGGTTTCGCTTAGCCAGACTATGGGCCCGCCGCGCGACAACGTCAGCATCAGCAGGTTTTCGCTATAGGTCGAGTGGATACCCCATTTCTGATGCGGGGTCAGGAAGTTCAGCGCTTTTTCCGGGAAGCCGTTTGGCGGCACGTCCTTCATCTGGCTGACGCTGCACGTATCGATCGGTGGGCGATAGGCCACCAGACTCTCGCCGAAGGCGCGCATCCAGGGATGATCCTGATACAGCTGTTGCCGCCCGGAGAGGGTACGCCACGGGATCAGTTCGTGAACGTTGGTATAACCGGCATTATAGGAGACATGTTCGCTTTCCAGACCAGACCACGTTGGGCTGGAGATGATCTTGCGCGGCTGCGCCTGAATATCGCGGAAGCGGATTTTCTCATCCTCTTTATTCAGCGCCAGATGAGTGTGGTCGCGGCCGGTAAATTCTCCCAGCGCTTGCCAGGCTTTCACCGCCACCTGGCCGTTGGTTTCCGGCGCCAGGCTTAAGATGACTTCACTGGCGTCGATAGCGCTGTCGATACGCGGACGGCCTTTGGCCGGACCGTCTGGCTTGACGTAGTTAAGTTTGCCGAGGAAGTCGACCTCGCTTTGCGTATTCCACGAAATGCCTTTACCGCCGTTGCCGAGCTTATCGAGTAATGGCCCCAGAGAGGTGAAGCGTTCCCAGGTGGCCGGGTAGTCACGTTCAACCAGCGCAATTGACGGCGCGGTTTTGCCTGGAATGAGATCGCATTCGCCCTTGCGCCAGTCGAGGACATCGAACGGCTGTGACAGCTCCGCCGGAGAGTCATGCTGCAGCGGTACCAGTACCACATCGGTCTCTTTATCAAGGTGGCCGACGCACACTTCAGAGAAACTTTTGGCGATGTCCTTGTAGATTTCCCAGTCGCTTTTCGCCTCCCAGGCCGGGTCGACGGCGGCGGAAAGGGGGTGGATAAACGGGTGCATGTCTGAGGTGTTCATATCGTCTTTTTCATACCAGGTGGCGGTCGGCAGGACGATATCGGAGAACAGGCAGGTACTGGACATGCGGAAATCGAGGGTCACCAGTAGATCAAGTTTGCCCTCGATCGCCGCGGTCTGCCACTCGACTTCCTCCGGCTTCACGTCAGCGGTGGAGCCAAATTCCTCGCCCTGAATACCGTTATCGGTACCGAGCAGGTACTTGAGCATGTACTCATGGCCCTTACCGGACGAACCCAGCAGGTTCGAACGCCAGATAAACAGGTTGCGCGGGTGGTTGTTGCCGCTATCCGGCTGCTCGGCGGCAAAGCGAATATCGCCTGCTTTTAACGACTGGACGGTGAAATCGGCCGGTGACAGCCCGGCGGCCTCGGCCTGCTGCCTGATGCTCAGCGGATTAACGTTAAGCTGCGGCGCGGACGGCAGCCATCCCATGCGCTCGGCGCGAACGTTGAAGTCAATCATATGGCCGCTGAATTTGCTGGCGTCGGCCAGCGGCGACAGCAGCTCCTGAGCGGTCAGTTTTTCGTAGCGCCATTGGCTGGCGTGGTTGTAGAAATAAGAGGTACTGTTCATCTGCCGCGGCGGACGAGTCCAGTCCAGCGCGAACGCCAGCGGCAGCCAGCCGGTCTGCGGGCGCAGTTTCTCCTGGCCGACATAGTGCGACCAGCCACCGCCGCTCTGACCGACGCAGCCGCAGAACACCAGCATGTTGATCATCCCGCGGTAGTTCATATCCATGTGGTACCAGTGGTTCACACCGGCGCCGAGGATAATCATCGAACGGCCATGGGTTTTATGCGCCGTATCGGCGAACTCGCGGGCGATTTGTTCGATATGTTGACGCGGCACGCCGGTGATCTGCTCGGCCCATGCCGGGGTATAGGCTTTGACATCCGCGAAGTCGCGCGCGGCATTGGCATCGTCAAGACCGCGATCCAGACCGTAGTTAGCCAGCACCAGGTCATACACGCTCACCACCAAAGCGCTCTCACCATTGGCCAACGGTAGCTGTTTAGCTGGCAGCTGATGAAGCGTTACCGGCTCCTGCTTCACGCTGCGGAAATGCGGGTTTTCGTTGCCGCCGAAGTAGGGGAAACCGACCGACACCACGCTATCGTGCATATCCAGCAGCGACAATTTTAATTCGACGTCCCGGCCGTTAGCCTGTTGTTCGAGATTCCATTTGCCTTTTTCGCCCCAACGAAAGCCGATGGAGCCGTTCGGCGCGACCAGTTCGCCATCGGCGTTATAGGCGACGGTTTTCCATTCCGGGTTATTACTTTCTCCCAGCCCGTCAAGCAGGTCGGCGGCGCGCAGCATACGGCCAGGCGCATAGCTGCCGTCGTCACGACGGTCGAGCATCACCAACATTGGCATATCGGTATAGGTACGGCAGTAGTTGAGAAAGTAATCGCTTGGGTTATCGAGGTGGAAGGTTTTGAGGATCACGTGGCCCATCGCCATCGCCAGCGCGCTGTCGGTACCTTGCTTCGGCGCCAGCCACTGGTCGCAGAGCTTGGCGACTTCCGAATAATCCGGAGTAATGGCGATGGTTTTGGTGCCCTTGTAGCGCACTTCGGTGAAGAAGTGGGCGTCCGGGGTTCGGGTCTGCGGGACGTTTGAACCCCAGGCAATAATGTAGCTGGAGTTATACCAGTCGGCGGATTCCGGCACGTCGGTCTGTTCGCCCCAGGTCATCGGCGAGGCGGGGGGTAAATCGCAGTACCAGTCATAAAAGCTCAGGCAGGTGCCGCCGATCAACGATAAATAGCGGGTACCCGCGGCGTAGGAAACCATCGACATCGCCGGGATCGGCGAAAAGCCCGCGACGCGGTCCGGACCGTAGTTTTTGATGGTCCAGACGTTGGCTGCGGCGATCAGTTGATTTAACTCTTTCCAACTGGAGCGAACAAAGCCGCCTTTACCGCGGATTTGTTTGTAGCTGCGGGTTTTCAGCGGGTCCTGCATGATGCTATCCCAGGCCTGTACCGGGTCGGGATGCTGTGTAAGGGCTTCGCGCCACAGCTCAATCAGCCGTTTGCGCGCCAGCGGGTACTTCAGGCGGTTGGCGCTGTAGAGATACCATGAGTAGCTGGCGCCGCGCGGACAGCCACGCGGTTCGTGATTTGGCAGGTCCGGTCGGGTGCGCGGATAATCGGTCTGCTGGGTTTCCCAGGTGACCAGACCGTTTTTGACATAAATTTTCCAGCTACAGGAGCCGGTACAGTTCACACCGTGCGTGGAGCGGACAATTTTGTCGAATTGCCAGCGTTGCCGGTAGCTATCTTCCCAGTCACGGTTATTGTCGTAGACCTGACCGTGGCCGTTGGCAAAGGTCTCGCGTTTCTGCTTAAAGTAGCGAAAGCGATCCAGTAATTTACTCATGACATTCCTCCTGCTCCGCTAATGTCCGGCATCGTGCCATCCGGTAAATAGGTCGTTATGGTTGTGCTGGTTTACGGCGGCCATAGACCAGCCAGGTCACCAGCACGCAAACCACATAGAAGACAAAAAAGACTTTCATCGCGCCCACCGGCGAGCCGGTCATGGCCAGCGAGGTACCGAAGGCTTTTGGAATAAAGAAGCCGCCGATGGCGCCAATTGCAGCGATGAACCCGAGCGCGGCGGCGGTATCGGTCACCGCTTCATGCTGGGCCTGTTCGTCGCTGCCGCCGCGCTTTTTCACGCTATCAATGGTGAGCTGACGGAAGATCACGGCGATCATCTGGAAGGTGGAACCGCTGCCAAGCCCGGCGGTTAAGAACAGGCCCATAAACACCACGTAGAAGGCGAAGAAGCTGCCGGAACCGGAGCCCGGCAGGGTGAGGAAAAGCAGCCCGGTAAAGACCGCCATCAGAATGAAGTTGACCAGCGTCACCCGTACGCCGCCCAGACGGTCGGAAATGATACCGCCGAAGGAGCGCGCCAGCGCGCCGATAAACGGGCCGAAGAAGGCCAGTTTCAGGATATCGACATCCGGAAACTGGGTTTTCGCCAGCATCGCGAAGCCGGCGGAGAAGCCAATAAACGAGCCGAAGGTGGCCAGATACAGCAGACTTAGCAGCCACATATGCGGGCGTTTCAACACCGGTAGCTGATCGCGAATCGAAGCTTTGGAACTGGCAATATCGTTCATGCCGAACCACGCGAAAACGGTGGCGATAACCAGTAACGGCACCCACAGCAGCGGTGAGTTGCCGAGCCACAGCATGGCGCCGCCAGGTTGCTCTACGCCGCGAACGCCCAGAAAGGTAAAAATCGGCAGGAAGACAAAAATGGGGGAGACCAGTTGCATCACGCTGACCCCGAGATTGCCGAGCCCGCCGTTAATCCCTAATGCGCTGCCTTGTTTGGCCTTGGGGAAGAAGAAGCTGATGTTGCCCATACTGGAGGCGAAGTTGGCGCCGGCAAAACCGCAGAGTAACGAAATTGCGATAAATACCCAGTACGGGGTAGTTGGATTTTGTACTGCCAAACCCAGCCATAAACAGGGAATCACCAGAATAACCGTGCTAATAACCGTCCAGTAGCGCCCACCCATAATAGGTACCATAAAGGAGTAGGGTACGCGTAATATTGCGCCGGAAAGCGAAGGTAGCGCCGTTAATAAAAAAAGCTGGTCGGTAGTGAAATTAAAACCCACTTTATTGAGATTGACCGCGACTGCGCTAAATAACATCCAGACGCAGAAGGCGAGTAACAGACAAAATACGGAAATCCATAAGTTCCTGCGCGCAATCGCTTTTCCTTTATTTTCCCAGAAGGCTTCATTTTCTGGTCGCCAATCTTTTAAAAGATAATGATTCTTTTTATCACCTTCTATCGACATAACACCCTCACTAAAGCGTACGAGATCAAAAGGATAAATAAAAAACAGCTGAAACTATGCAGGCTGGAATTAAGCTTCAGCTGTTTTTAATAATTGTATTGTTTGAGGATAGATAAGAATCGAGGCGTGAAAGAATTCACGCCGACAATGAAGGGTGGTCAATTGTTACTAAATGTAACTTAAACCTGAGGGAGTTCCAGCGCGATATAATGTTTTAAGTAACGGATAAATGCCGCATCGTCAATCGCTTGCATCCTCAGCGCGTAAATGCCATCCAGCCCGCAAACCAGAGCAATCAGACGCCAGGCGATATTGTCAGCCGTATCCTGCGGCTGAAATTCACCGGCTTCGGCGCCGCGGTTAATCGCCGTGACCGTTTCATCATGCCACATGCTCATGGTAAGCAGATACGCGGCCTTAATTTCCTCATCGCTATCGGACAAAATCTGCGCTTCCCGCCACAGACGGATATAGGGCTCGAGACGGCCATCTTCGCTACCAAGTAATGAAAACAGGCGTTCACTCCAGGAGGCGTCATCGGTCAGCAGCTGAATATCGAGCATTTCGCGGATCAAGCGGATAAAGGCCTGCGCTTTCAGCTCGCCGGTCGAGGCAAAATGATGATGTAGCTGGCCTGCGGCGACGCCGGCGTCGCTGGCTATCTGGCGCACGGTCATGGCGCTGAACCCGCCATTTAGCGCCACCCGCATGGCGGCCTGCATGATAACTTCCCGACGCGCTTCCCGATTTAAATAGTGCATAGCGACTCGTAACCAAGAGGTGATGGGGAATGGTAACAAAAAGTTGGACAGGCGTTCAACAATCCGGCAGGATCGCAATCCTGGACGCGTGTCCAATTTGATGAATTGAGGATAAAGAAGTATGTCTCGGCAATGGTTAACGCTGATGGCGATTTTACTGGTTTATATCCCGGTGGCGATTGACGCAACGGTGCTGCATGTGGCCGCCCCGACGCTCAGCGTCGCGCTTGGCACCAGCGGCAATGAGCTACTGTGGATCATTGATATCTATTCGTTGGTGATGGCCGGTATGGTGCTGCCGATGGGCGCGTTGGGCGACAAAATCGGCTTTAAGCGCCTGTTGCTGCTCGGTAGCGCTATTTTTGGTATCGCTTCGCTGTGCGCCGCGCTGTCGCCGACGGCGATAACGCTGATTATCTCCCGGGCGCTGCTGGCGGTTGGCGCGGCGATGATCGTGCCGGCGACGCTTGCCGGGATCCGCGGCACTTTCGCCGAAGCCAGCCAGCGTAACATGGCGCTGGGATTATGGGCCGCCGTGGGCTCCGGCGGTGCGGCATTTGGCCCGCTGGTGGGCGGCATGCTGCTGGAACACTTTTACTGGGGATCGGTGTTCCTGATCAACGTGCCAATCGTGCTGCTGGTCATCGCCATCAACGCTAAGGTCGTTCCACGCCAGCCCGCACGCCGCGAGCAGCCGCTGAATCTGCCGCAGGCGCTGATCCTGATTGCGGCCATTCTGATGCTGGTATTTAGCGCTAAGTCAGCGTTAAAGGGGCAGCTGGCGCTGTGGCTGATTGTGCTGGTGGCTATCGGCGGCGCGGCCATGTTGACCTGGTTTGTCCGCAAGCAGCTGTCGATGCCGACGCCGATGGTGGATATGCGTCTCTTCACCCACCGCATTATTTTGAGCGGGGTGATGATGGCGATGACCGCGCTCATTACGCTGGTCGGTTTTGAATTGCTGATGGCGCAGGAGCTGCAGTTCGTGCATCAGAAAACACCGTTCGAGGCCGGGCTGTTTATGCTACCGGTGATGGTCGCCAGCGGCTTTAGCGGGCCGATTGCCGGAATGCTGGTATCTAAACTGGGGCTGCGGCAGGTGGCGACCGGCGGTATGTTGCTGAGCGCGTTGAGTTTCCTGGGGCTATCGATGACCGACTTCAGCACCCAACAGTGGCAGGCGTGGGGGTTAATGACGCTGCTGGGCTTTAGCGCCGCCAGCGCGCTGCTGGCGTCAACGTCGGCGATCATGGCGGCGGCACCGAAAGAAAAGGCCTCCGCGGCAGGAGCGATTGAAACCATGGCCTATGAACTGGGCGCCGGGCTCGGAATTGCGCTGTTCGGCCTGATTCTGACCCGTAGCTACAGTTCGGCGATTGAACTGCCTGCCGGGATTGGCGGTGAAGCAGCGGTACAGGCCTCATCGTCCATCGGCGAGGCGATGAAGGTGGCGCAATCGCTCCCCGCGATACCGGCAGATTCACTGATTGCGGCGGCGAAAACCGCGTTCATTAGCGCCCATAGCATTTCGCTGGCGACGGCTGGCGTTCTGCTGTTATTACTGGCGCTGGGGATCTGGCGCGGGCTGGCCAATACGCCGGCGCCACGGTAATGTCATAGCTGAAGAGAAAGCTCCATCGCCGCGCGACGCAGCGGCGCGAGGGCTTTCTCCTTCAGCGCCGCGGCGCTCATCGAAGAGGCGGGGACGCCAACGTTGAGTGCTGCCACCACCTGGCCGCTGCGCGACAACAGCGGTACCGCAAGCGAGCATAATCCAACTTCAATTTGCCTGTCCGCCAGCGCATAGCCCTGCATGCGAACTTTAGCTATTTCCTCGTGTAATGCCGCGGGGTCGCACAGGGTATGCGGGGTGTAGCGCATAAGATGTGCGCGTGACAACGTCACTTCAAGTTGTTCTTCTGGCAACGCGCTCAGCAATACCCGTCCCATTGAAGTCGACCATGCCGGGAGGCGACTGCCGCGCCCCAGATCGACGCTGAGCAAGTTATTGACCGCCGCGCGGGCGATATACAGTACGTTGTCGCCATCAAGCGTGGCGGCGGAGCAGCTTTCTCCTAACGTCTTACCAAGATTATCCAGCGCCGTTTGCGCCACTTTCGCCAGCGGGGTTCCCGCCAGATAGGCGTGACCCACGGCCAGCACGCGCGGTAGCAGTTCATAGCTGCGGCCATCCGGGCTGTGCACCATCCCCAGCGCCGCCAGGGTATACAGGCAGCGGCGCACCGCCGCGCGGGAAATTTGCGTTTTTTGACTTAACTGCGAAATGGTCAGCCGCTGGCGCTGCGGAGTAAAAGCGTTGAGCACTTCCAGCCCGCGGGCGAGAGACAGCATAAAATTGGGGTCGTGCTCGGCCTGCCTGGCGCTCAGCGTAGTGTGGGTATTGTCGCTCATTGCATCTTTCTCCGTTGCAACGTAAAGCTCACGAGGAATCACTATACCGCGCGCAAACCAGGGCGCGGCGAATTGTGCCTGTTTTACCACCTCGATCACATTATTAACCGCAATTTAACAAGCGTGCCGATAATCGCACAACATTTCGATTATCGCCGTTGACCATCCGCCAGGCTGGACCCTATTGTCAAAGCACAGACATCCCCGTTATGGATGTGGGTACAAAAAGTTATGCATCTTTCAGGAACAAAAAATGACTGCGACCGTAGAACGCATTGAGAGCTGGTTAGTGGATGTACCGACTATCCGGCCACATAAATTATCGATGACCACCATGGGCTGCCAGACGCTGGTCATCGTGCGCATTACCCGTTCCGATGGCGTATGCGGTATCGGTGAAGCGACGACCATCGGCGGGCTGAGCTACGGCGTCGAGAGCCCGGAGGCTATCGCATCGGCCTTGACTCACTATTTGATGCCGCTGCTGAAAGGGCAGCCGGCCGATAATCTGAATGCGCTGACGGCGCGTATGAACAGCGCCATTAAAGGCAATACTTTCGCAAAGTCTGCCATTGAAACCGCGCTGCTGGACGCCCAGGGGAAAGCCTTAGGCTTACCGGTATCGGCGCTACTCGGCGGCGCGCTGCAAACGTCGTTGCCGGTGCTGTGGACGTTAGCCAGCGGCGACACCGCAAAAGATATTGCCGAAGGGGAAAAGCTGTTAGCCGAGCGCCGCCATCAGGCATTCAAGTTGAAAATTGGCGCGCGGGAATTAGCCACCGATCTCCGCCATACTCGCGCCATTGTCGAAGCTTTAGGCGATCGCGCCAGCATTCGCGTTGACGTTAACCAGGCCTGGGATGCCGCCACCGGCGCGAAAGGCTGCCGCGAGCTGGCGGCGATGGGGGTCGATCTCATCGAACAGCCGGTGAGTGCGCAGGACAATGCAGCGCTGGTGCGCCTGAGCCAGCAAATCGAGACCGCGATTCTGGCGGATGAAGCAGTCGCGACCGCATACGATGGTTATCAACTGGCGCAGCAGGGTTTTACCGGCGCTTACGCGCTGAAGATCGCCAAAGCGGGCGGGCCGAATAGCGTGCTGGCGCTGGCCCGCGTCGCGCAGGCGGCGGGGGTTGGCCTGTATGGCGGCACGATGCTGGAAGGAACCGTGGGTACCGTTGCTTCTCTGCATGCCTGGTCGACATTGCCGCTGCAGTGGGGAACCGAGATGTTCGGTCCGCTGCTACTCAAAGACGATATTGTCAGCGTTCCGCTGACCTTTGCCGACGGTCAGGTGGTGTTGCCGCAAACGCCAGGGCTCGGGGTGGAGCTGGATGAAGACAAGCTGCGCTTCTATTCCCGTAAAGCATAACAGGAGAAAATAATGCTATTTAAAGTTGATATGACCGTTAATATTCCGATCGGTTTTCCTGCCGCCGAAGCGGATGAAATTAAACAACGCGAAAAAGCCTATTCGCAACAATTACAACGTGAAGGCAAGTGGCGACATATCTGGCGTGTCGCCGGTCTTTACGCCAATGTCAGCATTTTCGATGTAAAAGATGCCGAAGAGCTGCATCAAATTTTAATGGGATTGCCGCTGTATCCATTTATGGATATTCGCGTAGAGGCGCTGTGCCGTCATCCCTCGTCGATTCGTGAAGACGATAGCTAATAATAATAACGTCGACCTCATGCCGGGGGCACCCGGCAAATATCCTACAATGATAAGAGAGAATAATTATGAGTAATGCTTTCGTACAACAAGAAGCCGTGCAGAAATTATTACGTGAAGGCGCGGGTTTAAATGTCCCTGGCGGTAATGAACGCTTTAAAGCCATTGTCCACCGTTTACTGGAAAATATCTGCACGCTGATCGATGACTATAACGTCACAGAAGAAGAGTTCTGGCGCGCGGTAAACTATTTGCATGAGCTGGGTGGGCGCCAGGAAGCGGCGCTGCTGGCGGCGGGTCTTGGTCTTGAGCACTTCCTCGACCTGCGTCAGGACGCTATCGACGCGGCGGCGCATCGTGAAACCGGTACCCCGCGCACCATCGAAGGGCCGCTGTATGTAGCCAATGCCCCGCTGGCCGACAGCCATGCCCGCATGGATGATGGCACCGATGCCGGCGAAGTGATGTGGCTGCACGGTCAGGTTAAAGATAATCAGGGCCAGCCGATTGCTAACGCCATCGTTGATATCTGGCACGCCAATACCCTGGGTAATTACTCGTTCTTCGATCAAAGCCAGAGCGACTACAACCTGCGTCGTCGTATTCGCACCGGCGCCGATGGCCGCTATAGCGTGCGCAGCATCATGCCATCCGGCTACGGCTGCCCGCCGGATGGTCCAACCCAGAAGTTGCTGGATCAACTAGGCCGCCACGGCAACCGTCCGGCGCACATTCACTTCTTCGTCTCCGCGCCGGGCCATAAACATCTGACCAGCCAGATCAACCTCAGCGGCGACAAATACCTGTGGGATGATTTTGCCTTTGCCACCCGCGATGGTCTGATTGCCGACCCGGTGAAAGTGAGCGACCGCGAGACGATTGCACAGCGTGAACTGGACGGCGAGCATACCGAAGTGCGCTTTGATTTCACCCTCTGTAAAGCGCTGAGCCCCGACGAAGAGCATCGCGGCGCCCGTCTGCGCGCCAAAGAGTAATCTGCTTTAGCGGCCCCGGTCACGCTGCGGGCC
Organism: Klebsiella sp. CN_Kp097; assembly: GCF_040064495.1. NCBI lineage: Bacteria > Pseudomonadati > Pseudomonadota > Gammaproteobacteria > Enterobacterales > Enterobacteriaceae > Klebsiella > Klebsiella sp. CN_Kp097. Next base: position 395,846 of record NZ_JBEAIL010000007.1, read on the forward strand.
CGGGCCGCGCTCTACACCCGATAGTCACCACATTCGCCAAATATCTTTAATCCTGAATCCTGCAGGAGGAGTTAACTCATGCAAAAAACGCTATCAGCGCTTAAAGACAAAATTAACAACGCGTTAATTGTCGACCGTGAAAATCATATTTACCGTTGCCACCGCTCTATATTTACCGACCAGCAGTTATTTGATTTTGAAATGAAACATATCTTCGAAGGTAATTGGGCGTTTCTCGCCCATGAAAGCCAGATTGCCGAGCCGGGAGATTATTATACCCTGACGCTGGGACGGCAGCCGGTTATTATTACCCGTGATAAAAAGAACGAATTGCATGCATTAATTAATAGCTGCGCCCACCGCGGCGCCATGTTATGCCGACGCAAAACCGGGAATAAAAATTCGTTTACCTGTCCGTTCCACGGCTGGACCTTCAGCAATAACGGCAAATTATTAAAAGCCAAAGATGAGAGCACCGGCGCCTATCCTGACACCTTCAAACATGAAGGGTCTCACGATCTGCACAAACTGCCGCGTTTTCAGTCTTACCGCGGTTTCTTATTCGGTAGCCTCAATGCCGACGTGCAGCCGCTAGAGGCGTATCTCGGCGAAACCAGCAAAATCATCGATCTGATCGTCGATCAGGCGCCGGAAGGGCTGGAAGTGCTGATGGGCTCGTCGAGCTACGTTTACGAAGGCAACTGGAAGCTGGGCGCAGAGAACGGCGCCGATGGTTATCACGTCAGCGTGGTGCACTGGAACTATGCCTCAACCATGTCACGCCGCAACTATGAAGCGGAAGGGACGCATGCGGTTGACGCCAACGGTTGGTCAAAGAGCGTCGGCGGCGGCTACGGTTTTGACAATGGCCACATGTTGCTGTGGACCCGGGCGCTGAACCCGGAAGTGCGCCCGGTCTATGCCCACCGCGAGCGTCTGCAGGCGGAATTCGGCGAACTGCGCGCCGACCAGATGGTCAATGAAACCCGCAACCTGTGCCTGTATCCCAACGTCTACCTGATGGATCAGTTTTCTACCCAGATCCGCGTAATCCGCCCGATTGCGGTCGATAAAACCGAAGTCACCATCTGGTGCTTTGCGCCAAAAGGCGAATCCGACCAGGCGCGGGCGCTACGCATCCGCCAGTACGAGGATTTCTTTAACGTCAGCGGAATGGGGACGCCGGACGATCTGGAAGAGTTCAGCGCCTGTCAGCGCGGCTATCTTGGCGAAAATCTGGCATGGAGCGACCTCAGCCGCGGCGCGCTACGTTGGGTCGACGGCCCGGATGAACACGCCAGGCATGCGGGCTTTACGCCGCGGCTAAGCGGGGTGAAATCGGAAGATGAAGCGCTGTATATCGCCCATCATCACCATTGGCAAACGGTCATGCTGGCGGCGCTGGAACAGGAACAACAGCGTTACGACCAGTCCATTACCCAGCGCGTGGAGGTGGCCTGATGTTGAATCTCGAACAAGTTCGCCAGTTTCTCTATTACGAAGCCCGTCTGTTAGATGACCGTCAGTGGGATGAGTGGCTGAGCTGTTACAGCCCGCAGGTGGTCTACTGGATGCCGGCATGGGGCGACGATGATCAGCTGACGCGCGACCCGCAAAAAGAGATTTCCCTTATCTACTACCCCAACCGGGAAGGACTGGAGGATCGTGTTTATCGCATTAAAACCGAGCGTTCCGGCGCCAGCACGCCGGAACCGCGCACCACGCACATTATCAGCAATGTCGAGCTGATGGGCGAAAGCGAGGAGGGGCTTGCGGTGCGCTACAACTGGGTTACGTGGAGCCATCGCTATCAACACACGGATGCCTATTTTGGCTCTACCTGCTGCACGCTAATTGAGCAGGACGGCAGGCCGCAGATCGTTCGTAAAACGGTACGCCTGAATAACGACTATATCCGTCAGGTTATCGACGTTTACCACATTTAAGAGGCGCTTATGACTTTTAATATTGCTCTTAATTTTGAGGACGGCATTACCCGCTTTATTCAATGCCATGCCGGGGAGAAGGTGCTGGATGCGGCCTATCGTCAGAAGGTTAACCTGCCGATGGACTGTTCGGACGGCGTTTGCGGCACCTGCAAATGCCATTGCGCCAGCGGTGAATACGATCTGGGTGAAGATTATCTCGACGAGGCGTTAAGCGACGACGAGGCGCAGGCTCGCCAGGTGCTGACCTGCCAGATGGTCCCGACCAGCGATTGTGTGATCGATGTGCCGGTGGCCGCCGCGCAGTGTAAAACCGCGCTGACCGACACCGGGGCGCAGGTGCGGCAGGTGAATTTACTGTCCGATACCGCCATCGAACTGGTGGTCGCGTTGGATGAGCCGCTGGCTTTTCTGCCGGGGCAATATATCAATATTCAGGTGCCGGGCACGACTCATGTGCGCGCCTACTCATTCAGCTCGCTGCCGGGTTCTCTCGAAGGGCGTTTTCTGATTCGTAACGTGCCTGGCGGCATGATGAGCCAGTGGTTAACCCAGCAGGCGCGGCCCGGCGACCGCCTGACCCTCAGCGGCCCCATGGGCAGCTTCTATTTGCGCAGCGGCGAACGCCCGCTGCTCATGCTGGCGGGCGGTACCGGGCTGGCGCCGCTGCTGTCCATGTTACACACCCTGCAGACACAGGGTAGTCAGCGTCCGGTAACGCTACTGTACGGGGTGACCCGTGACGGCGATCTGGTGAAAACCGATGCGCTGGACACCTTTGCTCAACAGCTTACGGGGTATCGCTGGCTGCCGGTGGTGGCGGATGAAAGCAGTTCCTGCCCACAGCGCGGCTTTGTCACCGAACATCTGGATGACGCGATGCTGAATAACGGCGACGTTGACATCTATCTTTGCGGACCGCCGCCGATGGTAAATGCGGTCGCCACGGCGCTGCGCGAAAGGGGAGTTTCCCCGGCAGGGTTCTGGTATGAGAAATTTATCGCCAGCCAGAGCGCGGCGGCATAAGGAGGCATGATGCGTTTTACCGATAAAGTCGTCGCTATTACCGGCGCGGCGCAGGGGATTGGCAGGCAGACCGCGGAGCAGGCGGCAACTGAAGGCGCCGCCCTGTTGCTGATTGACCGCTCGCCTTACGTACACGAACTGGCTGCCGTTTTAGCCCAGGCCGGAAGCCAGGTACTGGCGCTGGAGGCTGACCTTGAGCAGTGGCAGAGTACCGAACAGGCGTTTGCCGCCGGGGTCGCGCATTTTGGCCGCCTCGACGTGCTAATCAACAATGTCGGCGGTACCATCTGGGCGCGACCTTTCGCTGAGTATCAGCCAGAACAAATTGAGAAAGAGATCCGCCGCTCGCTGTTCCCCACCTTGTGGGGCTGCCGCGCGGCGCTCCCCTGGATGCTGAAGCAGGGGAAAGGCAGCATCGTCAATATCTCGTCGGTGGCGACGGCAGGGGTGAACCGGGTGCCTTATTCGGCGGCGAAGGGAGGCGTGAATGCGCTGACCCGCTCGATTGCCATGGAGTACAGCGGTAGCGGCATTCGGATTAACGCCGTCGCGCCGGGCGGTACGGAGGCGCCGCCGCGCCTGACGCCGCGCAACGAAGAGCTGCCGAGCGAGCAGGAAAAGGCGTGGTATCAGCAGGTTGTCGATCAGACGGTGGCGAGCAGCCTGATGCACCGTTACGGCACGCTGGCGGAACAGGCGAATGCGATCCTGTTTCTCGCCAGCGATGAGGCCAGCTATATCACCGGCGTAACGATACCGGTGGCGGGCGGCGATCTCGGCTAGCGGCGAGTGGCATACCAGCAGAGCAGGGAGCCGAGACACACCATCCCGGCCCCCTGCCAGAATGACCATGAGAGCGCGGCGCTGAGCAGCACCGCCGCCAGCGCGGAAGAGAGTACAGGCGTGAAGTACGACGCCGCCGCCAGCAGGCTGACGTTGCCGTGCAGGATGCCAACGTTCCATGCCGCGTAGGCTAGCCCCAGCGCCACGGAGACCGTAATCAGCTTAATGACTACCGGCCAGCTGAACAGCATCGGCGGCTGCGCGCTGGCCAAAAATTTCAGCCACAGGGTGAGCGCCGTTAATAAGACGAAGAGGGTAATGCCATTTTTGCCTTTGGCATATTTCGCGGTAACCGTGCAGTAGGCCGCCCAGATAAACGCGCCGATAAATGCCAGAAAGTAGCTTAGCGGGCTGGAGATGACGTTATTGATAATTTCATCAAGGTTGAGTCCATGCTCGCCGCCGAGCACCCAGCTCACGCCGAACAGCGCCAGCAATAAGCCGGGGATCACCAGCCAGCTACTTTTCTGGCCGTTAAAAAGAATGGCGAACAAAATGGTCAGGCTGGGCCACAGATAATTGACCATCCCCACTTCGATAGCCTGCTGGCGGGTGGCGGCGAAACCCAGCGACAGGGCGAGGCAGATCTCGTAGCTGACAAACAGCACGCTGCCGGCCAACAGATAGCGGCGCGGGATTTGGCGCAGGTTGGGAAAGCCGACGGTGAAAATGAGCAGCAGGCCGCTCAGGCTATAAATCATCGCCGCGCCGCCGACAGGGCCAAGCCCTTCGCTGACGCCGCGGATCAAACCGACCATCGTGCTCCATAAGATAATGGCGGCGAAGCCGATTGACGTCGCTCTCTTTTTTTCCATGTTTAACCCGAAAATGACTCAAACGCAGCCGGAATTTATAACATCTTTTGCCTCCCGGCGGTCGATCTTTTCCGCTTCGCATAACTCTTTGGGGTTAGTCAAACTCGTCGCCGCTGACTCTTAAGGGGGCGAGCGTTGGCGACCTTGATTTGACGCAATAAAAAAAGGGATATTGCTGTTAGTTTCCTCCGCGCGATGAACAAACATCCTGCATGGAGGAATCAATGGACGTCAGCCGCAGAAAGTTTTTTAAAATCTGCGCAGGCGGTATGGCCGGAACAACAGCTGCTGCACTGGGCTTTGCCCCGAAAATGGCGCTGGCTCAGGCACGCAATTTCAAATTGCTGCGCGCAAAAGAGATCCGCAACACCTGCACTTACTGCTCCGTGGGCTGCGGGCTATTAATGTATAGCCTGGGCGACGGCGCGAAAAACGCCAAAGAAGCGATTTATCATATCGAAGGGGATCCGGATCATCCGGTAAGCCGCGGCGCCCTGTGCCCGAAAGGCGCCGGTCTGCTGGACTACGTCCACAGCGAAAACCGCCTGCGGTATCCGCAATACCGTGCTCCGGGCTCGGATAAATGGCAGCGCATCTCCTGGGATGAAGCTTTTAACCGCATCGCCAAATTGATGAAGGCCGACCGCGACGCCAACTTTATTGAAAAGAACGAGCAGGGCGTGACGGTTAACCGCTGGCTTTCCACCGGGATGCTGTGCGCCTCGGCGGCGAGTAATGAGACCGGCATGCTGACGCAAAAATTTGTGCGCTCACTCGGCATGCTGGCGGTAGACAACCAGGCGCGCGTCTGACACGGACCAACGGTAGCAAGTCTTGCTCCAACATTTGGTCGCGGTGCGATGACCAACCACTGGGTTGATATCAAAAACGCTAACGTCGTGATGGTGATGGGCGGCAACGCCGCGGAAGCGCATCCGGTGGGATTCCGCTGGGCGATGGAAGCGAAAAACAATAACGATGCCACGCTTATCGTCGTCGACCCACGCTTTACGCGTACCGCGTCGGTGGCCGATATCTATGCGCCGATTCGTTCCGGTACCGACATTACGTTCCTGTCGGGCGTGCTGCTGTATCTGATCGAAAATAATAAGATCAATGCCGAGTACGTTAAGCATTACACCAACGCCAGCCTGCTGGTACGGGATGATTTTACCTTCGAAGATGGCCTGTTCAGCGGCTACGATGCGGAAAAGCGCCAGTATGATAAATCGTCCTGGAACTACCAGTTCGATGAAAATGGCTACGCGAAACGCGATGTAACGCTCAGCCATCCGCGCTGCGTGTGGAATCTGCTCAAGCAGCACGTTTCCCGCTACACGCCGGAAGTGGTCGAAAACATCTGCGGTACGCCGAAAGAAGACTTCCTCAAAGTGTGCGAGGTGCTGGCTTCAACCAGCGTCGCGGATCGCACCACCACCTTCCTGTATGCGCTGGGCTGGACGCAGCACACCGTCGGCGCGCAGAACATCCGCACCATGGCGATGATCCAGCTGCTGCTCGGCAACATGGGCATGGCAGGCGGCGGCGTCAACGCTCTGCGCGGACACTCCAATATTCAGGGTCTGACCGATTTGGGCCTGTTGTCGACCAGTCTGCCGGGTTATTTGACGCTGCCGTCCGATAAACAGAGCGATCTGCAAAGTTATCTTAGCGCCAACACGCCAAAAGCGACGCTGGCCGACCAGGTGAACTACTGGAGCAACTACCCTAAATTCTTCGTCAGCCTGATGAAATCGTTCTACGGCGATGCGGCGCAGAAAGAGAATGACTGGGGCTTCAACTGGTTGCCGAAATGGGATCAGGCCTACGACGTTATCAAGTACTTCAATATGATGGATAACGGCAACGTTACCGGCTATATCTGCCAGGGTTTCAATCCGGTAGCGTCCTTCCCGGACAAAAACAAAGTGGTGCGTAGCCTGAGTAAGCTGAAATATATGGTGGTTATCGACCCGCTGGTAACCGAAACCTCGACCTTCTGGCAGAACCACGGCGAGTCTAATGATGTCGACCCGACCGCGATTCAGACCGAAGTCTTCCGTCTGCCGTCGACCTGCTTTGCCGAAGAGGATGGTTCGATCGCCAACTCCGGGCGCTGGCTGCAGTGGCACTGGAAAGGCCAGGACGCGCCGGGCGAAGCGCGCAACGATGGTGAAATTCTTGCCGGGATCTACCACCGTCTGCGTGAGCTGTACCGTCGCGAAGGCGGTAAGGGCGCGGAACCGCTGCTGAACATGAGCTGGAGCTATAAGCAGCCAGATCATCCGGAATCGGAAGAAGTAGCAAAAGAGAACAACGGCTATGCGCTGGCGGATCTCTACGATGGTAATGGGGTGCTGCTGGCGAAAAAAGGAGAGTTGCTGAATAGCTTCGCGCTGCTGCGCGATGACGGCAGCACCGCGTCGTCCTGCTGGATCTACACCGGCTGCTGGACCGAGCAGGGTAACCAGATGGCGAATCGCGATAACGCCGATCCTTCGGGGCTTGGTAATACACTGGGATGGGCCTGGGCCTGGCCGCTCAATCGCCGCGTGCTGTATAACCGCGCTTCAGCCGACATTAATGGCAAGCCGTGGGATGCGAAGCGGATGCTGATCCAGTGGAACGGCAGTAAGTGGGTCGGTAATGATATTCCGGACTTCAATACCGCGCCGCCGGGGAGCAGCACCGGGCCGTTTATCATGCAGCAAGAGGGGCTTGGGCGCCTGTTTGCGCTCGATAAACTGGCGGAAGGGCCGTTCCCGGAACACTACGAGCCGATGGAAACGCCGCTTGGCACCAACCCGCTGCACCCCAATGTGGTCTCCAGCCCGGTGGTGCGTTTATACGAAGATGACGCCATTCGCTTAGGTAAGAAGGATAAGTTCCCGTATGTCGGTACTACCTATCGTCTGACCGAACACTTCCATACCTGGACCAAGCACGCGCTGCTCAATGCGATTGCGCAGCCGGAACAGTTTGTCGAAATCAGCGAAGGGCTGGCGAAAAGCAAAGGTATCGCTAATGGTGACTGGGTGAAAGTCAGCAGCAAGCGTGGCTTTATTCGCGCGGTTGCCGTAGTGACCCGTCGACTGCGCACGCTGAACGTCAACGGCCAGCAGGTAGAAACCGTCGGTATCCCGCTGCACTGGGGCTTTGAAGGTGTGGCGCGTAAAGGCTACATCGCCAACACCCTGACGCCTAACGTCGGCGATTCCAACTCGCAAACGCCGGAGTATAAGGCGTTTCTGGTCAACATTGAGAAAGCGTAAGGAGCGATTAAATGGCGATGGAAACACAAGACATTATTAAACGCTCCGCGACTAACCCGATAACTCCCGCGCCACGCGCGCGGGACTATAAGGCCGAAGTCGCCAAGCTTATCGATGTCTCCTCCTGCGTGGGTTGTAAAGCCTGCCAGGTGGCCTGTTCCGAGTGGAATGACATTCGCGATGAAGTGGGGCACTGCGTCGGCGTGTACGACAACCCGGCGGATCTCAGCGCTAAATCCTGGACGGTAATGCGCTTTAGCGAGACCGAACAGAACGGCAAGCTGGAGTGGCTTATCCGCAAGGATGGCTGTATGCACTGCGAGGAGCCGGGTTGCCTGAAAGCCTGCCCGTCCGCCGGGGCGATTATTCAGTACGCCAACGGCATCGTCGATTTCCAGCAGGAAAACTGCATTGGTTGCGGCTACTGCATTGCCGGGTGTCCGTTTAATATTCCGCGCCTCAATAAAGAGGATAACCGGGTCTATAAATGCACGCTGTGTGTGGATAGGGTCAGCGTCGGTCAGGAACCGGCCTGCGTGAAAACCTGTCCTACCGGCGCAATCCACTTCGGCACGAAAAAAGAGATGCTGGAAGTGGCGCAGGAGCGGGTGGATAAGCTTAAAAAGCGCGGTTATGCCAACGCCGGGATCTACAACCCGCAGGGCGTAGGCGGCACCCACGTGATGTACGTACTGCATCATGCCGACCAGCCGGAGCTGTATCACAAGCTGCCGAAAGCGCCGCAGATCGATACCAGTATCAATCTGTGGAAGGGGGCGCTGAAACCGCTGTCGGCGGCGGGCTTTATTGCCACCTTTGCCGGGCTGATTTACCACTACATCGGTATCGGGCCGAACAAGGAAGTTGATGACGATGAGGAAGAACATGATGAATAAATCGAAAATGATAGTGCGCACCAAATTTATCGACCGCGCCTGTCACTGGACGGTGGTTATCTGTTTCTTCCTGGTGGCGCTGTCGGGGATTTCGTTTTTCTTCCCGACGCTACAATGGTTGACGGAAACCTTCGGCACACCGCAGATGGGGCGTATCCTGCACCCGTTTTTCGGGGTGCTGATTTTTGTCGCGCTGATGTTTATGTTTGTGCGTTTTGTCCACCACAATATCCCTGATAAACAGGATATCCCCTGGCTGAAAGGCATCGTGGAGGTTCTGAAAGGCAATGAACATAAGGTCGCGCGCGTCGGTAAATATAACGCCGGGCAGAAGATGATGTTCTGGACCATTATGAGCATGATTTTTGTGCTGCTGGTGACCGGGGTGATTATCTGGCGCCCATATTTTGCGGAATATTTCCCGATACCGGTTATTCGTTACAGCCTGCTGATACACGCCACTTCGGCGATTATCCTGATCCACGCGATCCTCATCCATATGTATATGGCATTCTGGGTCAAAGGGTCGATTAAAGGCATGATCGAAGGCAAGGTGAGCCGCCGTTGGGCGAAGAAACATCACCCGCGCTGGTATCGCGATGTCGAACGCCTGGAAGCGCAAAAAGAGAGCCGTGAGGGAATGAAGTAAGCCTTTACGGGGGAAACCCGCTCCGAAGATATTGGGGCGGGCTCCCCGCATTCAGCAGTTAGTGATAAGTGTATCGATTGAATCAATGACCCCCTGACGCGCACAACTCAGATTACATACGAAATCCTGTAGCTGGATTCGTTTATTATTTAAATTACTGATCATCGGCGTACAAAGTAAAAAGCTGTCAAACTCTATATTTATCCTTGGGGCGACATGCTGATGCCAACGAGGTAACTGTCGCGCCCGTATTAAAGGAATAATGACTCTAGTGGCCAGGTCAGCATAGTAATCATTCTACACTATCATATAATACGGCAGGGTGTTATTTGTTTGCGCAGAACAATTTCGATAGACATTGAATTGTTCAAGCATCATAGTACCCTGAAAAATTCATCATCTGTGAGAGTACCTTTTTTTGCAATAAATTCATTCATTGCGGCAATGAATTCCTTATGCTGTCGCTGCTTATCGGCTTCTCGTAAATCCTTTCCTGCCTGCGCTGACTCCTTCCGGGTTGGCACGTCAGTACATCTTTTACGTAGCGTATTACTTTTCATCGTAGGCTCCTTGCTGGTGGTTCAGTGATTATTCTCTTTACTCACTTAAAAATAAACCTCAGCAGTAATTTTAATATTTATTTTGCGAGGCGGATTCCAGCGCAACGCAACAGATGAAATATTAACGTTAGTTGTAATAATCCTTTGCGCAGGGGTAATACTGCGCAAAGGTGATAAAGCTATTCATTCAAAATTTCTCAGGAATAAACCGGAAAGGAAAATGGGTCGGTTTCACTTTGCCAATTTTGCGTTTCGGTAAGGTAATGTGTTCCGTTGGCAGAGACTCGTAGGGGATCTGCGAAAGCAAATGGGTAATAATATTCAGGCGTACGCGTTTTGTATCTTCCGAACGGGCGACAAACCACGGCGCCCAGGCGGTATCGGTGGCGGCAAACATCGCATCGCGCGCTACGGTGTAGTCATCCCAGCGGTTGAAGGATTTTATATCCATCGGCGATAGCTTCCAGATTTTGCGCCCATCATCGATACGGTCGCGCAGGCGCCGTTCTTGCTCCTGCGGCGTCACCTCCAGCCAGTATTTCAGTAAAATAATGCCGGAATCAACCATCCCTCTCTCCACCATTGGCGCGCCGTCGAGGAATTTTTGCACCTCCTCCTCGGTACAAAATCCCATCACCCGCTCAACGCCGGCCCGGTTGTACCAGCTGCGATCGAAAATCACTATCTCGCCGGCGGCGGGAAGATGCTTGATATAGCGCTGAAAATAGAGCTGGCTGCGTTCGCGCTCGGTTGGCGCGGGCAGGGCGACGACGCGGAAAACCCGCGGGCTGACGCGTTCGGTTATCGCTTTGATGGTGCCGCCTTTGCCGGCGCCATCGCGACCCTCGAAGACGATGCATACCTTAAGCCCTTTATGCACGACCCACCGCTGTAGCTTGACCAACTCGACGTGCAGTTTACGCAACGCCTGCTGATATTCTTTCTCGCTTAACGGCTCCGTTTTGGCGGGTATGACGGGCGCAACGGCTTTCTTTTTGTTTCCCATGGCTGTCCTCATGCGTGGTGGCCTGAAAGGCAGGTCGCTGTTTAAAGTGTAATCAGAGCCAGGCAAAGCGGCGGAAAACTTCTCATCCAGTGGAGGGCGCAAGATAGCCATTAAGCGCATCAACTCACTGTTGCTTAATGAGGAATCGGGTAGGATAGTCTCGTCAATTTACTAAAATCATTCAGGGAGAGAGTATGTCGAATAAACTTCTGCAAGTGCACTTTGCTTTTAGCGGACCGTTTGGCGATGAAATGTCGACGCAATTAGCCGAACTCGCGCAATCTATTAACCAGGAGCCCGGTTTTATCTGGAAGATCTGGACGGAGAATCGCGCCACGCAGGAAGCCGGCGGCATATATCTGTTCGAAGATGAACAGAGCGCGCAGGCTTATGCGAAAAAACACGCCGCACGCCTGCGGCAATTTGGCGTGCAGGAGATGTTCTACAAGATTTTCGACGTCAATTTACCACTCAGCCAGATTAACCACGGGCCGCTCAATTAATATGAGACCGTGGTTACATATAGCGCTCAAACTGCCATGCCGCCACGGCTTCGAGGATAAACAGCCCGAATACCACAACACCCGCCACGCGATGGCGGGAATAGAAAAGTATTCCCGCGACCACGGCTAACACCGGTAACGTAATGGGCCAGCAGGCGACAATAGTAATCCAGGCGATGATCAGATAATCCTTCATCATGGCGAATACTCCATGGTCAACGTTTATCGGCGCGAACAATGCGCCGGTATAAATCAGAATTCGACGACGCCGCCTTGTTCAATACGGTCAATATCATTGGTAACGGGGTTCACCTTTTCGTTGTAATAGGTGTAGGCGTTAACGTCGGGGGTCATCGTTAATTTTGGTTGTTCCGTTTTCGATTCAGGCGATTCCGTAGGTGGATTAGCGGCAAGGTCTGCCGGTTCCGGCGGCGTATAGTGTAACTGGTCGGCGAGACTCCCCGCCGCGAAGGCGCAGGCGTTAATAGAAAGCGCGCTGAAGGCAATAATAATTAATTTTTTTAAAGTCATGATTTTCATCCATGAGGAAAAACCCGCCACGGCGGCAGGTAAAAAGAGCAAGGCTTAAGATAATACGTAAAAGAAGTTAATGTTTCAAAGCGTAAACGCCGTCTGGTCGCATAAAATTGCTACTCCTCGATAATTCTTTATGGTAGCTGCCTGTAATACCGAGCATTCCCCATCACTTGTCATTGATTTCACATTAATGCAGCAAAATTTTCACTAGTTTTGATCATCTCCGCACTTTTGCACCAGCCCGGTGCGCAAGGTTGCTAAAGACGTTCTATGTTTAGCTCACTGTCGGTATGGACACCAGCGTTCCCGGCAGGCCACGTGACGGCAACAGACCTCCTGACCTGTAAAGACTGGCGCATCGCCGGGGTGGTACCGATTGCGGTCACGCTACGCGACTATTAGTAATCGATCTGGCGATACCTCTCTTCCTGGCGGGTTTTTTGCTTTATCTACCGAAGCCGCTACGGCTTATTCCAGCATTGGCACGTTACGCTGTAAGTGGTTTTTACTGCGCCAGTTTATGGCGTCTGTTCGATATCGCTGAGGACTATCCGAATGTCTTTAAAACTTAAAAAGTTGACTCTGCATTTTGCAATAGCAGGTTGTTTGAGCGCGGCATTTTATGCACAGGCGGATGTGAAGATTGGCGTGGCCGGCCCATTTACCGGGCCGAATGCGACCTATGGCGCCCAATACTGGAAAGGGGCATCGCAGGCGGCGGCGGATATTAATGCCGCCGGGGGAATTAAAGGCGAAAAAATTGTGCTGGTGCAGGGCGATGATGCCTGTGAACCCAAGCAGGCAGTGGCGGTGGCTAACCGCCTGGTTGATGATTCCGGCGTCTCGGCGGTGGTGGGCCATTTCTGCTCTTCCTCGACGATGCCCGCCTCCGAGGTCTATGACGAAGCCGGGATCCTGACCATCACGCCGGGTTCCACCAATCCGCAGATCACCGAACGCGGAATGAAAGATATGTTCCGCATGTGCGGGCGCGATGACCAGCAAGGAGTGATTGCCGCCAACTACATGCTGGATGTGCTGAAGGCGAAGAAGATCGCCGTCATTCACGATAAAGATACCTACGGTCAGGGCTTAGCCGATGCGACGCGCGCGGCGCTCGCTAAACGCGGGACGAAAGAGGTGTTGTATGAAGGCTTATCCCGCGGGGAAAAAGATTTCAATGCTCTGGTAACCAAAATCGGCGCCCTGAAACCGGATGTGGTTTATTTTGGCGGCTGCCATCCGGAAGCCGGTCCGCTGGTGCGCCAGATGCGCGAGCAGGGCGTCCAGGCTAAGTTCTTCTCCGGCGACTGCGTGGTGACCGAAGAGTTGGTTACCGCCGCGGGCGGGCCGCAGTTTACCAATGGCGTGTTAATGACCTTCGGTAAGGATCCGCGCACCATTCCAGAAGGTAAAGCGGTGATCGACAAATTCCGCGCCAGCGGTTTTGAACCGGAGGGCTATACCCTTTACGCCTATGCTTCCATTCAGGCTATCGCCGCCGCCTATAACGCCGCCGGTACCGATAATGCCAAAGCCAGCGAATGGCTGAAAAACCACAGCGTCGATACCGTGATGGGGAAAAAGGCCTGGGATGGCAAAGGCGACCTGAAAGTATCGGATTACGTGGTTTATCAATGGGATGATAAAGGCAAATATCATCAGCTGTAACCCGGGATTGTAGTGCGCATAACGCCCTCATCAGAGGGGCGTCGTACCACCGTAAGCAGCAGACGTTAAGGCCTCTGCGTCTGCTGCACCTTGACTGGCAGGATGGTTCCTATGGCGGCATTCTTTCTGCAACAACTGATCAATGGCTTAACGCTTGGCGCGGTATATGGGCTTATCGCCATTGGCTACACCATGGTTTATGGCATCATTGGTATGATTAACTTCGCCCACGGCGAGGTATATATGGTCTCAGCCTACCTGTGCGCTATCGGGCTGGCGCTGCTGGCCTACTTCGGTATTCACTCTTTCCCGCTGCTTATTTTCGGCACGCTGGTGTTTACGATTATCGTCACCGGGGTGTACGGCTGGGCCATCGAACGCATTGCTTATCGGCCGCTACGTAACTCAACGCGTCTGGCGCCGCTGATTTCGGCTATTGGCATGTCGCTGATTTTACAAAACTACGTCCAACTGAGTCAGGGCCCAAATCAACAGGGGATCCCGACGTTGATGCACGGCGTACTGCGGCTTACGGTAGGAGATGGCGTGGTGCAAATCACCTGGACCAAAATCTTCATCCTGCTCGCCGCCTTCGTCGGCATGGTGGTACTGAGCTGGATAATCAACCACACGCAGCTCGGGCGCGTATGCCGCGCGACCCAGCAGGATCGGCGGATGGCGGCCATTCTCGGCATTAATACCGATCGGGTGATTTCGCTGGTATTTATGATTGGCGCCGCCATGGCGGGCCTCGCCGGGGTGCTGGTGACCATGAATTACGGCACGTTTGATTTTTATATTGGCTTTATTATCGGCATTAAGGCCTTCACCGCAGCGGTACTGGGTGGGATCGGATCGCTGCCGGGGGCGATGCTTGGCGGCCTGCTGTTGGGCGTTGCCGAGGCGCAGTTCGCCGGGTTAGTGAACTCGGATTATAAGGATGTCTTCTCGTTCGCATTGCTGGTGGCTATCCTGATTTTTCGTCCACAGGGGCTGTTAGGCCGTCCTGTTGTCGCCAAGGTCTAAGGGGGATATATGACCGATATTTCCCGTTTAGACGGCATCGACGTCAAGCGCAGCGTTATCGATAGCGTATTGGCCGGTTTATGCGCGCTGATAGTCTTTGGCCCGATCGTGGGGATCGTGCTGAAGGGGTACAGTTTTACGCTTTCCCCGCAGCGCGTCTTCGTGCTGGTGGCGGTGGTGATGGCGGGGCGTCTGTTGCTCAGCCTGCTTTTGCAAACCCGCGGGGGGAAGCGGTTTATCGGACGTTTTGAAGGCAACGATCAGGGGGTATTTGTCCGTCCCCCCGGCTATCGTAGTCGGCTGCGTTTTGTCCTGCCGCTGCTGGTGATTGCGGCTATCGTTTTCCCGTTAATGGCCAGTAAGTATCTGCTTACCGTGGCGATCCTCGGGCTTATCTACGTCCTGCTGGGGCTGGGATTAAACATCGTGGTGGGTCTCGCGGGGTTACTTGATTTGGGGTACGTCGCCTTCTACGCCATTGGCGCCTATGGCCTGGCGCTTGGCTATCAATACCTTGGCTTAGGTTTCTGGGCAATGCTGCCGCTGGGGGCGGTGATGGCAGCTTTGGCGGGGGCGTTATTGGGTTTTCCGGTATTACGAATGCATGGCGACTACCTGGCTATTGTTACCCTCGGATTCGGCGAGATCATCCGTTTGGTGCTCAACAACTGGGTGAGCTTTACCGGCGGCCCCAACGGCGTTTCGGTGCCGTCGCCAACGCTTTTCGGCCTCGAGTTTGCCCGGCGAGCCAAAGAGGGCGGCACCCCGATTCATGAATTTCTGCATATCGCCTACAACCCCAACCTTAAATTTATTTTTATCTATGCCGTGTTATTTATCGTGGTACTGATGGTGCTGCTGATAAAACACCGCCTGACCAGAATGCCGATTGGCCGGGCCTGGGAGGCGCTGCGGGAAGATGAAATCGCCTGCCGGGCGATGGGGCTGAATCACGTGCTAGTTAAGCTGTCCGCGTTTATGCTTGGCGCGTCGACAGCCGGCATCGCCGGGGTCTTTTTCGCCACTTATCAGGGATTCGTGAACCCGACCTCGTTCACCTTTTTCGAGTCGGCGCTGATTCTCGCCATCGTGGTATTAGGCGGCATGGGCTCGACATTGGGTGTGGTGCTGGCGGCTTTCGTGCTGACGGTCACGCCGGAGTTACTGCGCGGCTTTGACGAATACCGGGTTTTGCTCTTTGGCGTGCTGATGGTCCTGATGATGATCTGGCGACCGCGCGGGCTGGTGCGCACCGGGCGCACCGGAGTGGAAATCCGCAAAGGAGTCGCGCCATGAGCGATGCAATATTGCAGGTCGAGCATCTGATGATGCATTTTGGCGGGATTAAAGCGCTGAATGATGTCAACCTTGAGGTTGAACGCGGATCGATTACCGCCCTGATTGGCCCGAACGGCGCGGGGAAGACCACGGTGTTCAATTGCCTGACCGGGTTTTACCGCGCCAGCGGCGGCGCCATTCGGCTTAATGCCCGGCAACGAATGACCGATGTGATTCAGGTTCTCGGGCAGAAACTGCATGCCGATGATTTTTTCCATCCCGCGCGCCTGGGACGGCGGATGTACTACAAAATGTTCGGCGGCGCGCATCTGGTCAACCGCGCCGGGCTGGCGCGTACCTTCCAGAATATCCGCCTGTTTCGCGAAATGACGGTGATTGAAAATCTGATGGTGGCCCAGCATATGCAGGTCAACCGCCACCTGATCGCCGGGATCCTGAATACCCGCGGCTATCGCCAGGCGGAGAACCGCGCAGTAGAGCGGGCCTTTTACTGGCTGGAAGTGGTGGAGATGGTTGACTGCGCCAATCGACTGGCGGGAACGCTCTCTTATGGCCAGCAGCGGCGGCTGGAGATCGCCCGCGCGATGTGTACCGGGCCGGAAATATTGTGTCTTGACGAACCCGCGGCCGGGCTCAACCCGGCGGAAACGCGTGCCCTGAGCCGGATTATTCGTTTTCTGCGTGAACATCATGGCGTCAGCGTACTGTTGATAGAACACGATATGAGCATGGTGATGGAAATCTCCGATCGCGTGATCGTGCTCGACCACGGCGATGTTATTGCTCATGGCACCCCGGCCGAGATCCAGGCCAACCTGAGCGTGATCGCCGCATACCTGGGTACCGATGAACAGGAGATCGCCTGATGAGCCAACCGTTGCTGGAATTTCGCGAGGTGAACGTCTATTACGGGCAAATCCAGGCGCTGAAGTCGGTATCGCTAATGGTCAATGAAGGCGAAACGGTGGCGTTAATCGGCGCTAACGGCGCCGGAAAATCCACGCTGCTGATGTCGATTTTCGGCCAGCCGCGGATTACCGATGGCAGTATTATCTATCGCGGACATGATATCAGCCGCCAGTCGACGCACTATATCGCCACCAACGGTATTGCTCAGGCGCCGGAAGGACGGCGTATTTTTGCCGATATGACGGTGGAAGAAAACCTGCTGATGGGCACTATTCCCATAGGTAATCGTTATCAGAATGAAGATAAGGCGCGGATGTATCAGCTGTTTCCACGGCTGGAAGAGCGTCGCGCGCAGCGGGCGATGACGCTCTCCGGCGGCGAGCAGCAAATGCTGGCAATCGCCCGCGCGCTGATGAGCCGGCCAAAGCTATTGCTATTAGACGAACCGAGCCTGGGTCTGGCGCCGCTGGTGGTGAAGCAGATCTTCAGCGTTTTGCGCGAGTTGACCGCCCAGGGCATGACGCTGCTGCTGGTGGAGCAAAATGCGCACCACGCGCTGAAACTGGCTAACCGCGCGTATGTGCTGGTCAACGGCGAAATACGTCTGAGCGGTAGCGGCGCAGAGTTGCTGGATAACCCGGAAGTCAGAAATGCTTATCTGGGGATGGGTTAAGTTGTCGTCGGTCGTAAGGGGAGAAAACAGGGTGTGAAATCGGTTACACTAGCGTCGTGAACGCACATTAAAGTGACCGAATAGATGAAGAAAACGATTTTTTCCTTAGCGCTGGGGACCTTTGGCCTCGGAATGGCGGAGTTCGGCATCATGGGGGTATTGCCTGAAATCGCCCATGATGTCGGCATTACCATCCCCGCGGCCGGCAACATGATCTCGTGGTACGCCTTTGGCGTGGTGTTTGGCGCGCCTGTCATGGCGTTGTTTTCCAGCCGTTTTTCGCTGAAATCAGTGATGCTGTTTCTGGTGGCGCTGTGTGTGGCAGGCAACGCGTTGTTTACCTTCTCCTCAAGTTATCCCATGCTGGCGCTCGGGCGCTTTATTTCCGGTTTTCCTCACGGCGCTTATTTTGGCGTCGGAGCGATTATCTTGTCGAAAATCGCCTCGCCGGGCAGGGTTACCGCGGCGGTCGCCGGGATGATAGCGGGAATGACGGTGGCGAACCTGCTTGGCGTACCGGCTGGCACCTGGCTTGGCCATCAGTTCAGCTGGCGTTATACCTTCACTGCCATCGCGCTATTTGATGTGCTGGTGCTATTGGCGATACTGCGCTGGGTGCCGACGCTATATGACAAATCTGCCTCCCGGCTCAGCGAACAATTCCATTTCCTTAAAACCCCGGCGCCGTGGTTTATTTTCGCCGCCACGATGTTCGGCAATGCCGGCGTTTTTGCCTGGTTTAGCTATATCAAGCCCTTCATGATGAATGTCTCCGGCTTTAGCGAGTCGGCGATGATGTTAATTATGATGCTGGTCGGATTGGGGATGGTTTTAGGTAATCTCTTTAGCGGCAGGATCTCAGGACGCTACAGTCCGCTGCGTATTGCGGCGATGACCAACGGCGTCATTGTCGCGGCGTTACTGCTCATCTTTGCCTTCGGCATACAGCCTCTGGCTTCGCTGGCGCTGGCGTTTATCTGCTGCGCCGGGCTCTTCGCACTCGCCGCGCCGCTGCAAATACTACTGTTACAAAATGCCAGAGGCGGAGAAATGCTCGGGGCGGCGGGCGGGCAAATAGCGTTTAACCTCGGCAGCGCGATAGGCGCCTACTGCGGCGGAATGATGATTACCTTTGGCGCAGATTGGCGTTCGGTGGCGCTGCCGGCGGCAGCGCTGTCGTTCCTGGCGATGAGCTCGTTGCTGCTGTATGCGCGATATCAGCGGCGGGTAACGCGTCATCGCGTTACCCAGGCAGAGCAGGCCTGATTAATCCCGCCACGGTTCGCCAAGGGTTAGCATCAGGCGGTTAGCCCAGGCGAAGAATGCCGCCGATTGCAGCAGATCCAACTGTTCGACGATATCCAGACCCTGCTGTTCCAGCGCGCTGAGATGCGCTGAGGTTATCGCAGACGGGGTAACGGAAAGCGCGGCGGCGGCGTCAATCTCCGCCTGCCAGCGCGGCCCTTGACCATCGCTGAGATTCTCCCCAGGCGTCACCGCCAGCAGGGTCTCCACCGCTCGCTCATCTTTTGCCAACTGCGCCGCCTTGCGCGCGTGTACCGACGCGCAGTAGATGCAGCCGTTGATTTTACTGGCCACCGTTGCCGCCAGTTCACGTTCGGCGCGCGGCAGGCCGCCCGGCGTATAGAAAATACCTTTATCGGTTAGCGTGCGCTGTTCAAGCACCGGTTGGTTGCGCGCCAGCAGGCGGAAGTAGGGGGAGTCACTGTGGCCGAACTGCGCCAGCAGCGCCTGCTCGGCGGGATTAAATTCAGCCAGCGGCTTATCGGCAATCCACGGTTCCCAGTGTAATTCATCGCGCGTAAAGGCCACCGGCGCAGGTTTACCGCTGGCAGTCCTGGGATGTGTGTGCCAGTAGCCGGCGACCACCGGGGTCTCGGCCGCGGAGGTTGGTTTGTCATTTAACAAACGCAAGCCGCTCAGCAATCGGCTTTGAAAACTGACAAACGCAATAAGCTGCGCCAGCGTTACGATACCGCGCAGGCTCCAGCCCGCGTCGCTAAGCGTTTGTAACGCCGCGGGCGTCGCTTCCACCGGAGTAAAGGTCAGCAGGCGGGCAAACCCCAGCGCGGCGGCAAGCCGTGGGGTTGTCGGGTCGGCAATGCCGAAACCGGCGTAATGCGCCGCCAGCGCGTCTGCCTGATGAAGTCTGGCCACTTTTGCGGCGATGGCGAACCGTTCCTCGAGCGGAAAATCCTCATCCTGTTGGCTAAATAGCACCTCGTAACTTCCCTGGGCGTGGCGGGTCGCAGCGTCGCGTAACGCGCGGGCCTTGCCCAGCGGTGAATCGGCGGCGATCTCCGCCAGTTCAGCCAAAATATCCTGACTTAAGCTCATAGCGACTCCTTATCTGAATTGCGGGGCAATGTGTTTAGCGATGAGTTCGATAGAACGCAGCGTGTCCTGATGTGATGGCTCCACCGAATGAACCTGAAACGAAATGTCAGTCACCCGGGCTAGCACGCTGTCTTTAGCCAGCGATGCAAGCACATGCGGCGCATCGCCAATGTGGGCATCAAGCTGGCGAGCGTAATCCGTGACAGTGTCACCAATAATCTCGTGGCCGGCGGCGCGATGGGCTGCCGCCTGTTTACTTAATCCCGGCTCTGCGGCCTGTAGCGCGTACCCCTGACTGTCGGCAATAAACGCGGTGCGGGAAGCCAGAATTCGCGGCGCCACGCCGGCTGGCAGCGCGGCGAGGTAGGCGTCGATAATCGGGTTCTGAATCGCATCCAGCGGCAGTTCGCTTTGACCTGGCGGACGCGGCTGTGTGCGCGATAGCATCAACCCGTGGCCGGATTTCGCGGCCCGAATAGCGCCTTCAATCGAAAAGGTGGCGATCCAAATCCGTTTTGCCAGCTGCGGCGCGGGCGGATAAAGATGGTTGTCCGGATGAGCCAACGTATCGCCGCGCCAGGCGCTTTCAATCAAATGCAGATGATCGGCGAAGACCGCGCCGCGTTGTTCGCAGGCCAGGCCAAAGGGGAGAAAAGAGGTTGGCGTCCCGCCTGAACCAAAACCCACTTCCAGGCGACCCTCTGCGAGTAAATCCAGTACTGCCGCATCTTCTGCGACACGCAGCGGGTTCTCCATCGGCAGCGTAATGATGGCGGTGCCGAGTCGGATCCGTTGCGTATGCGCCGCCGCGTAGGCAAGAAACACCAGCGGCGACGGTAAACCGCCTTCATTTTCATGAAAATGGTGTTGCGCCACCCAGGCGCTATCAAAGCCCAGCCGTTCCGCGTGGCGGATCTGCTCCGTCGCCAGTTGATAGCGCTCTTGCGGCGTGGCGTGGTCGAGTAAGCGGGTAAAAAACCCCAGGCGTTTAGGCGTCATGCAACCTCCGTGCTCGGTGCGTGATAATGAGGAATGGCGGCGAGCAGCTCGCGGGTATAGTCGTGCTGCGGCGCGGCGAACAACTGCTTAACCTCGCCCTGTTCGATGACTTGCCCGGTGCGTAGCACCGTCACGCTATGGGCGATGCGGCGTACTGTCGCCAGATCGTGGGTGATAAACAGATAGCTCAACCCGAGCTGTTGCTGTAATTGCAGCAACAGGGCGAGAATTTGCGCCTGCACCGTGACATCCAGCGCTGAGGTGGCCTCATCGAGCACCAGAATCGTGGGGTCGAGGATCAATGCCCTGGCGATAGCGATCCGCTGTCGCTGGCCGCCGGAGAGCTCACGAGCGGTTCGGTAGAGTAGCTCCGGCGCCAGCGCGACACGGGCGGCGACGGACTCTACCCGTTGACGCCGAGCTTCTTTGGACAGGCGCTGAAAATTCTTCAGCGGCTCTTCGATAATGTCGAACAGGGTTTGGCGAGGGTCGAGTGAGGCGAAAGGGTTTTGATAAACAAACTGAATTTTGCGCCGCAGCTGCCGCTGGGCCTCGCGGCTCAATTGTCCGCAGGCAATACCGTCGATGGTCACCTGTCCGCTATCGGCCTGCTCAAAACCCAGCAAGATACGGGCGAGGGTGGTTTTTCCTGAACCCGATTCGCCGACCAGCGCATGGGTACTGCCACGCGGTAAAATAAAGCTTACGTTATCCAGCGCCTGGAGATGGCTGCCCCCTAACGCAAAGCGTTTGCTCACGCCTTCAACCCGAATTGCCGGCGTAACAAACGGGCGAATCGTGGTGGTTAAGTGCAGGTTCTGTCCCTGCAGATCGCACAGCAACTGGCGGGTATAGCCGTGCTGCGGGGTGCGAATAACATCACCCGTATTGCCCTGTTCCTGAATTTCACCGTGACGAAAAACCACCAGCCGGTCGGCACGCTGCGCCGCCAGCGCGAGGTCATGGGTGACAAATAGCACCGCGGTGCCGGATTCACGGCGCAAATGATCGAGCAGATTGAGGATTCTTTTTTGTACCGTCACGTCGAGCGCGCTGGTCGGCTCATCGGCAATAATCAAATCCGGCTTCAGGGCGATGGCAATGGCGATCAGCACCCGCTGCTTCATACCACCAGAGAGCTGGTGCGGATACTGGTCGAAACGCTGCTCTGGATGGCTTAAGCCGACTTTTTCCAGCAGGGCGATAACCTGCTGTCGACGCTCGGTTTTACTGCTTTTTTGATGCAGGCGGAGTATTTCGCTGACCTGCGCGCCGATGGTTTGCACCGGGTTCAGCGAGTTGCCGGGATCCTGCGGCACTAGGCTGATTCTGGCCCCGCGCAGGTTATCCAGCCGTTTGCCTGACCAGCGGCTAATCTCTTCACCGTTGAGACGAACCGTCCCGGCATCGAGGCGGGCGTTTTCCGCCAGCAGACCGATAATCGCCTGGGCGGTGGTGGTTTTTCCCGAACCGGATTCGCCGACGAACGCCAGCATCTCGCCGCGTTTAATCGTAAAACTGACCCGGTGAACCACTTCGCGCCACAACCCGCCAGAGCGGTAGCTGATGGTGAGGTTTTCTACGCTAAGCACGTTCATCGGCGCTCCCTGTTGAGTTGTTGGCTGATACGATTGGCTGCCAGTACCACGGCAATAACCGCGATTCCGGGGAAGGTGGTGAGCCACCAGGCGGTGGAAAGATAGTTACGCCCCTCGGCGATAAGTAATCCCCATTCCGGCACCGGCGGCGGGGTGCCGTAGCCGAGAAAACTCAGGGTTGAGAGGGCGAGAATAGCTTGGCCAAATTGGAGGGTGGCGAAAGCCAGCACCGGCGAAAGCGCGTTAGGCAGAATATGCCGCCAGAACACGGCCAAAAAGGTTCCCCCGCTACCGTAGGCTGCTTCGACATAGTCGCTGTGACGAATGCGCACGACTTCGGCGCGCGACAGTCGGGCGAAACTGGCGATCGCGGCAACGCCGACCGCCATGGCGGCGTTCAGAGTGCCAAAACCAAGCAGTATGATTACCGTTAGCGAAAGCAGGAGCGAAGGAATCGCCAGCAGAATATCGACAATCCGCATGACGACCGCTTCGACCCGCCCGCCCAGCGCGCCGGCAACGGTGCCCAACGCCGTGCCGAAAACCAGGCCCATGGCGACGGCGGCCAGGGCCGCGGAAAGCGAATGTCCTGCGCCGTAGACGATGCGGCTCCACACATCGCGACCGAGCTGGTCGGTACCTAACCAGTGTCCCGCCTGCGGCGCCAGACGTTGGGCGCCAGCGATGCCGTCGAGTGGATTAAATTCGGTGAACCAATGCGGCGCGAAAGCCATTAGCACCGCAACCGTCATTACCAACCATGCCAGCCACAGCCCCGGCTGCAAGGAAAAACGGCGCCAGTTGACCGGACGGCGTCGCACCGCCGAGGCGTAATCGACCAGACTCATAGCGCACCTCCGCGCAGGGGTTTTAAGCGCGGGTCGAGCATCGGCATCAGCAGATCGACCAGCAGATTGATGACGACGAAGCCCAGCGCTGAAATCATCACCACGGCCTGAAGAATGGCAATATCCTGATTATTCACCGCCTGCTGCGTAAGTTGGCCGAGCCCGCTGCGGCCAAAAACGGTTTCGGTAATTAAGGCCCCGGCGATCAGTTCTCCCAACAGCAGGCCGGCAATGTTTAATGTCGGTAACAGAGCATTGCCGGTGACATGCCGCCATAACACCCGTGTTTCGCTCATTCCCTTGGCGCGAGCAACGGCGACGAAGGGTTGTGCGGCGATGTGATCCATGGTGCGTAACAGAATTTGCGCCAGCGGCGCGGAAATCGGTATCGCCACCGCGATAACCGGCAGCACCAGCCCTTGTAGTGGTCCGGGATTGATAACCGGGACCCAATGCAACTGAAATGAAAAGATCTGGATTAAGGCGATGCCGAGCCAGAAGGTCGGCAGTGAGATAAACAGCACCGGCAGCGACTGTAGCAGATTACTGATACCGCGTAGCCCCGGCAAACGCGAAGCGATAGCGATCGCAAAGGCCAGCAGAACCGCCAGCGCGAAGGCCGGCAACGCCAGCGCCAGCGTGTCGGGTAAATTGCTGGCAATCAGGGAACTAACAGGCAGTCCAGCTTGCAGTGAATAGCCGAAATCCCCCTGCAGCATGGCTAACAAGGTGTGGAAATATTGCTGCCACAGCGGGCTGTCAGCACCGTAGACCACACGCATTTCGGCGATCTGTTGCGGGCTCAGCCCCAGGTCGGGGTTCTGAAACTTAATCAAAATCGCGTCGCCGGGCAGTACCTGCAGCAGAAAAAAGGTCAGGGTGAAGGCCGCCCACAGTACCAGCACGCCTTGTGCCAACCGTCGCCAAAGATAGTGGCTCATGGCGCCCCCTTAGTGTTTATCCAGCCATGCGCCGTAAAACGACGGACGTCCCACGGCTTCAAAACGTACGCCTTTTACCCATGGCGCGCCGGCAAAGACCTGCGGTTCTTCAAAGATGGGAATGACGTAGGCGTTGTCCAGCAGATAACGCTGCGCATCGCCAGTTAACTGCAGACGCTTTTGCGCATCCACTTCGGCAGAGATTGCGGTTAACAGGGCGTTGAGCTTATCGTCACGGAAGGTTTTAACTTTGTCGCTCGAACCGCCCTGTTGCAGTAGGGCATCGCGGTTGGCGGGGAAGAACATACTCTTCACCACATCCGGGTCGGCGCGGCCGACTTCAGAGACGGTTAATGGCGTTTTCAGCGGGTCGAGATTATCCAGTACCCGGCTGCCGGCGTCGCCGGCTTTCACGCTTAAGGCCACGCCAACCTGACGCCACTGCTGCGCAACCAGCTGTAGCACCTCTTTGTTTTGCGGCTGCGGCAGGGATTCATAGACCGTGAGCGCCAGCCGCTGTCCCGCTTTTTGTCGGATACCATCCGCGCCCGCTGTCCAGCCCGCCTCATCCAGCAACTGTTTAGCTTTCTGCTGATCGAAGGCCAGTTTGTCGCTTAAATCGACGTATCCCGCCGCGGTGCGGGCGATAACGGAACTTGCCTGCGGATAGTTTGGCGAGAAAAGGGTCTCAACAACCTGTTTGGCGTTAGTAGCATGCAGTAGCGCCTGGCGTACCCGCAGGTCGGCAACCAGCGGGTTATCCGGACGGAAGCTCAGGCTATCGTTTACGCCGCGTGTCGGCGCGGCGTAAATATTAAAGCCCTGGTCGGTTGCCTGTTTTTCATCATAGGCCTGCACCTGGCGAATAAACCCGGCCTGTCCCGCCAGTAGCGCGCCAATACGTACGCTATCTTCCGGCGTTACGATATAGGTAATGCCGTCGAGGTTCGCCGGGCCTTGCTGAGCAAGATTTTTCGGCCCCCATTGATAATCTTTCCGCGCTACCAGCGTTAATTCGCGTCCGGGTTTTTCATCTTTTACCGTAAAGGGGCCGGAACCGATGATATTGCGGGCATCGCCCAGCGCCTCAAAGCTCCGCGCCAGAGTGCTGAGGGAAACCAGCCCGGAGCCAATCGTTGCGGTACCTTGCAGGAATCCCGGGGAGGGCTTTTTGAAGTAGAATTTGACGGTCAACGGATCGAGGACTTCGCTACGATCGTAATTGTTGATCACTTCGGAAACCGGCAGACGCAGTGCTTTATTGCCCAAACCGTAGGTATCAAAATTCTTTGCGACCGCGTTGGCATCGAGCGGGGTGCCGTCAGAGAAGGTGACGCCAGGTCGCAGCTTAAAAGTATATTCGGTCTTATCGTCGTTGCTGGTCCAGCTTTCGGCGATCCACGGCTCGATAGCTAGCGTTTCCGGGTTCTGCCAGGTCAGCTTGTCGGTTATCTGATTGAGGATCCCGCCGTTAGGGTAAAAACCGCCGGCTGGCGGATAGAGATTGGTGTGCGGCTGTTGTTCCAGATAAATTAAGGTGCCGCCTTTGATCGGCGTTTGAGCGGCCGAAACTGAAAATGCGCCTGCGATAAAAAGGGCGGCAAGCGTAGGCAGGCGAAAGCGATTTTGCATGGTGAATTCCTTTGTTATCTATTGTCTTGCCATCATCAGGCGCGACGGAATACAAAGGAACCAACGATTTGCGCTAAGCATTTGCGAAATCTGACTATTCCCATCATGCGGGAATAGTCAGCAGATTAGGCTCTTTCGTCTGACATAGTCAGGCAGAATTAACGGCGGAAATCGATAACCATACGGCCGCGGATTTGACCCTGTTCCATCTCCTTAAAGATGGCGTTGATATCGCCGAGCGGGCGCAGAGTGACTTTCGGCACCACTTTGCCTTCGGCGGCAAACTGGAAGGCTTCAATCAGATCCTGACGGGTACCTACCAGCGAACCTACTACTTCAATCCCGTCCAGCACCAGACGCGGAATATCGAGGCTCATCGCTTCCGGCGGTAGGCCAACGGCGACGACGCGGCCGCCGGCGCGAACCGCATCCACGGCAGAGTTAAATGCCGCTTTAGCAACGGCGGTAACCACGGCCGCGTGGGCGCCGCCGGTTTTCTCCTGAATAATTTTGGCGGCGTCTTCGTTGCGGGAATTTACCGTCAGGTCGGCGCCCATCGAGGCGGCAAGCTCCAGCTGCCCGTCGTTGACGTCAACGGCGATCACTTTGGCATTAAAGACGTTTTTGGCATATTGCAGCGCCAGGTTACCCAGGCCGCCGAGGCCATAAATGGCAATCCACTGGCCGGGCTTGATGTGTGAGACCTTCACCGCTTTATAGGTGGTGACGCCGGCGCAGGTGATGCTGCTGGCGGCGGCGGAATCCAGTCCATCCGGCACTTTGACCGCGTAATCGGCGGTGACGATACACTCTTCGGCCATCCCGCCATCGACGGTATAACCGGCATTTTTCACCGAGCGGCACAGGGTTTCGTTGCCGCTGTTACAGTATTCGCAGTGGCCGCAACCTTCAAAGAACCACGCCACGCTGGCGCGATCGCCCGGCTTCAGCGACGTCACGCCAGGGCCGACTTTTTCCACGATGCCGATGCCCTCATGGCCGAGAATGACGCCGGTTTTATCGCCGAAATCGCCGTTTTTCACGTGCAGGTCAGTGTGGCAGACCCCGCAGCATTCCATTTTCAGCAGCGCTTCGCCATGCTCCAGCGGGCGTAACTTTTTATCGGTTACATCAATCTGGTGGTCGTGGGTGACTACAGCAGCTTTCATGCGTTTCTCCTTGTTAATGATACGAAGGTGCTAACAGCGAAAATAATACTCATTAAGGATTAGATCTTATGTCGCTAATTACAAGCGGTATGGTTGGGAATGGGGGGATTTGCCGCATATTTGGCGCAATATTCATCCGTTTATACCAATTTTAGGGGGCGCAACCCGAAAGGAGCGGAGTATGCCAGGGCCATTGACAGAGCGTGTTGATAATGGTTGTATTGTGCAACTACCTTTCGCGGATATTACCATGCCTGACACTTTACTTATCAATCAAATTCGTTCCGCGTCACGATTGATGGTGCGCGAGCTCGGCTTTATGAACAGCACGCTGGCGGCGACCGACTATTCACCTTCAGCGGTGCATGCGCTGCTGGAGATTTCTACTCATGGCGCGATGACCGCCGCGCAACTGGTGCAGGTATTGGGGCTGGACAAATCGAGCGTCAGCCGAATGTTATCGCGCCTGCAGACCGCTAACGAGATAGAGGAAAATGGTTGTGTTGATGACGGGCGTTTTAAACAACTCTCATTGACAACCAAAGGGCAGGCGACGGTCGCCCGCATTCATGACTACGGCGCCATGCGGGTGATTGAGGCGCTGGCGCATTTGGATAGCGCACAGCAGCAGATCGTTGCCGAGGGGTTGACGGCCTATTCGTGGGCGCTTGAGCGCTGTCGTCAGCAGCCGGTCACGAGCAGGCCAAACGACATCACGATAGTTACCGGCTATCAGCCGGGAATGATTGGCCGCATTGCGCAAATGCACGGTGAGTATTACGCCCGTCATTACGGCTTCGGGCATTTTTTTGAAGGTAAAGTCGCCAGCGGTCTGGCTGAATTTTCTGGCAGGCTGAACAATCAACGTAACCAGATTTGGCTGGCGGTCAAAAATGGCGTCATCGTCGGCTCTGTCGCCATTGATGGCGAAGACCTCGGGAATAATGAAGCGCATCTACGTTGGTTTATTCTCGGCGATGGCTGTCGGGGCAGCGGCGTGGGGCGCCGCTTGCTGACTGAAGCTATCAACTTTTGTGATAATCAGCGCTTCGATGCGGTTCAGCTATGGACGTTTAGCGGCTTGCAGGCGGCGCGTAAATTATATGAATCCTTTGGGTTTACGCTGAGTAAAGAGTGGCAGGGCGATCAATGGGGGAAGACCATGCTTGAGCAGCAGTTTACCCGCCGCTAAAGCTGTTATGCCACCGGGGCGCTGACGCTCCGGTGGCATAGGCATTTAACTCAGATGGGTATTTATCTCCTCAATCTCCTGACGCCACAGCGCCTGTAGCTGCGGCTTCTGATGCTTCGGCTTACGCTGCAGATCGTCCGCCAATAGCTGTTCCAGCATCACCAGACGTTCCAGCAAATCCTCTTGCAGGTCGTCGACGGGCGGCGACTGCGGCGGCGTTTGCGTCGCCGGGCTCTGAAGGCGCTCGTTGCCGCGCAGACGGGCGTACACCTCGTCGACGTCGTGCCACTCGCTTAACCCGTTTTCATCAATTAACCAGAAGCGGTTACAGCTCTGGCTGATGAGCTGTCGATCGTGGCTAACCAGCAGCAGGCCCCCGGGATACTCCCGCAACGTCGCTGCCAGCGCCTCTTTTCCCTCCATATCCAGATGGTTGGTGGGTTCATCGAGCAGCAGCAGGCTATAGCTCGCTAGCGACAGGCCGACAAACAGCAGCCGTGAACGTTCGCCGCCGCTGAGGGTGCTGACCTTCTGCCCGTGTCGCGCCCAGCCGAAGCCGGCGGAAATCAGCGCCCGCTTGCGCGTTTCCGGCGAAGGCTCAAAGGGCTCCAGCGCCTCCAGCAGGCTGGACTCATCCGCCAGTTGATGCAGGGTTTGATCGTAATAACCCGCATGGAGCCGCGGATGTAAACGCAGGCCGGCTTCGCTAGCCGGTTGCTGCATTTGCCGCCATAACAGGCGCAGCAGCGACGATTTCCCGCCGCCGTTGCGACCCATTATCGCTACCCGGTCGCCGCTTTGCAGCCGCGCCACACCGGTGGTGAACAGGGCGGGAAGACCCGGCGCCGGCGGCACGGGGAGATTTTCCATCTCCAGCAGGCGATCGGCGCGAACGGCGTCGCCATGCACCTCAAGATGCCACGGCGTGCCGGCGGTGAGTTCCGTCTGGCTATCCTTCAGGCGTGAAACCTGCCTTTCCATCTGCTTGGCTTTACGCGCCAGATCTTCGTTATCGTAAACCCGGCCCCAGATGGCCAGCCGTTTGGCGCTGGCAGCGACGCGGTCGATCTCCTTTTGTTCCGCTTTGTGGCGCAGAGCATCGCTTGCATCTTGCTCTTCCAGCGCCCGACGGGCGGCGCTGCAGGGGAGTGAGAAAGCGTGCAGCGTTTTATCGCGTAAAATCCAACTGGTATTAGTTACAGCATCCAGTAAGAGGTTATCGTGCGACACCACCACGAAGCTCCCCTGCCAGGTTTGTAAAAAGCTTTCCAGCCACAGCAGGGTCGGCAGATCGAGATGGTTTCCTGGCTCATCCAGCAACAGCAAATCGGGTTGTTGGATCAAGGCGCGGGCAAGCAACAGACGGGTATGTTGTCCGCCGCTCAGGGTGGCGGCTTGCTGTTGGGTCTGTTGAACGGTAAAACCCATTTCAGCGAGCAGCCGCTCCGCTTGCCAGCGCAGCGAATCCCGTTCGCCAGGCGCCAGTTTTTCCAGTACCACCTGCAATAGCGGTTGGCTGAGTAGGGCGTCAGGCAGATGTTGTTCCACGCGCGCCAGCAGGCAGTGATTAGCCCGCGATACGCAGCCAGAATTAGGCGTGAGAGTGCCGTCCAGCACCTGCAATAGCGTGCTTTTCCCGCAACCGTTATAGCCAATCAGGCCAATGCGATCGCCTTTTTTCAGGGTAAAGGAGAGGTCGTTGAAAAGTGGGCCAAAGGCCGTATCAACGTGGAGAGATTGTGCGCTTAAAAGTGTGCTCATTGTGAACTTACTCAAGAGTTACAGGCATGAGAATGCCTCGTCAAACATCGCTGACGATAACCCGGTAAGCCCGAGGAAGGGATTTAGTCGTTGGCTTCTTCGCTCAAGCTAAAGTTATCGCAGCACGATACCGATAACGCTTGAGCTGGTGCGATCGCCAAATGTATGTGAAACATTAAACAGTTCACAGTACAGCATGGGGATCCTCCTTATTTTTTCAGTAGGTTGATGGATGCAGGGAGTGTAGTGGCTAAATTGTCTTTTGACCAGATACCAGCATTGAGGATCGCGCCGCCGGTTTTATCGGCGGCGGGTATGACGATTAGGCCGGAGCCACGGTGAGTAGTAGGTTGGCAAAACGACGCTGTTCGCCGGAAGCGATGACCAGTTGGGTCAATGGCAGCCGGGACTTTGCGTAGAAAGCTTCGCGTTCGACATATTCAAGCGGGCAGTTTGTCGGTAGAAGCTCCCGGTATTCACTGGCAATGGTGTTAGTGAATTCCGCTGGTGATGCCATCAGCGTCGCGTGTTCGACATTAACGCAGGTAAGCAGTTTTTCGACGATATAAGTTGCCGGTACCATGCCTGGCGCGAGGTTGAGCTGAATCAACGTGGCATCGGCATTGGCATTAACGCGACAGGCAAAATTGCTATCCGCGATGAGAATTTGTGATTTATGGCCGCACCACGCCAGAGCAGCCAGCAGTTGTGGATGGATAATTTCGAATTTGATCATCAGGTACTCCCTGGCGGGCGGCGATTTCTGGCCGCCCGGTTTGCATTACATGCGATAAATTCCGCCGTTAATATCGATAGTGGCGCCGGAGATAAATCCGTCATACTCGCCGGCAAGGAAAGTGATAGCGCGGGCGACGTCATCGGGCGTTCCCGCGCGCTGAAGCGGAATTTGCCGGATGGTTTCGTCAGCCGAAGCCTGTGTGGTGTGGCGGTTATGAAAACGGGTGCCGAGAATAAGCCCCGGCGCAACCGCATTGACGCGCACGCCGTGCTCGCCCAACTCAGCCGCCAGCGAGCGTGTCCAGGTCAGAATTGCCCCTTTTGTGGTTGAATAGGCGAGAGAACCGGCATGCCCCCCGGAGCGCCCCGCCAGCGAGGCGAGGTTAATGATGCTGGCGCCATCCGTTGCCGATTTAAGCCAGGGAAGCGCCGCCTGGGTGACGTTAAGCATGGTGGTCATATTGACGTCTAACACCGTTTGCCAGAACTGACGGTCAATTTCGCCAAGCCACTTACGCCCGACGATACCGCCGACGTTATTCACCAGGATATCGATACCGCCGAGGAATTCCGCGGCGGCCTGCACGCAGGCGGTCGCATCCTCAGTGTCAATCAAGTCCGCATAGCGCCAGGCCGCTTTTTGCCCTCGCGCGCTGGCGATAGCCGCCAACTTTTGCGGGCCTTCTTCACCGCTGTGGTAGTGCAAAAAGACATCGCATCCCGCCAGAATCAGTTTTTCCGCCGTAGCCCAGCCGATACCTTGTTCAGAGCCGGTGATAAATGCTTTTTTTCCAATAAGAGTTCCCATGATGTTTCCTTAAATTTTCAGGATTGAATGACGCCTTCGCGCTGTCTGGCGCAGTAGAAAATGCAAATCAGGCCGGTGATCAGCAGGCACATGGCGAGGAAAATCAGGCCCGGCGTGCTGCTGTGGCTGAAGTCGTTAAGGAGGCCGACCACGTAAGGGGCGACGAAGCCGCCCAGGTTGCCGATGCAGCTCACCACGGCGAGACCCGCGGCCGTCGCTGCGCCTGCCGAGACGTTGGCAGGCATCGATAAGAAACACGGTACCGCGGTATAGATACCAATGGCGGCAATGGTCAGGAATGAGAGTGAAATCGCGACGTTGAACTTAAAGAACACCACCGCGCCGGCGAGCCCTAATGCGGCGACGACCATACTGATACCGGCAAAAACGGCGATTTTGCGTGTTTTACTGGCCAGCATACTCCATGGATAAACCAGTAGCGCCGCCAGGCCGTAGGGGATAAGGGCAATCAGGCTTACGCGAAGAATATCATCGCCGGAAATAGCGGTAATAATCGACGGTAGCCACATCCCGAAGCCGTAAATCCCACAAACCATCCCGAAATTCAGCAGCGCATAAAGCAGGTATTTGGGATTTTTAATACCGCTGGCGAACTCAGCCAGCGAAACTTTACTCCCTGATTTTGAACGGTTCGTACTACTCATTAACCACGCCTTTTCTTCAGCGTTGAGATAGCCGACTTCTTGCGGTGAATTCTTAATAATAAAAGGGATGAACAGGCCGATAACGATCGGCGGAATACCTTCGAGGATAAATAACCACTGCCAGGATTCAAGGCCAAACCAGCCGTTATCGATATGCAGAATTAAGCCTGAAATCGGTGAACCCACGGCGTTGGATAGCGGCTGGACAATAATGAACATGCCGAGAATTTTGGTCCGCCAGGCGGGCGGAAAAAAGATCGTGAAGTAGTACACCACTGAAGGGAAGAAACCGGCTTCGCACACGCCAAGCATAAAACGACAGATATAGAGTTCGGTCGGCGTTCTGACGAACCCCATCAAAGTGGCAAATATTCCCCAGGTGATCAGAATACGCGCGAACCACAGCCGCGGACCGAACTTAATCGTGCCGGCGTTGCTGGGAATTTCAAACATAAAATAACCGATGAAAAATATTCCCGAAGCAAAGCCAAAGGCGGTGGCCGTCAGGCCGAGACTATCCTCTAAGGCCATTGCGGCGTAGGCCATATTATTACGGTCAAGAAAAGCCAGAAAATAAAGCAATATCATTAATGGAACAATATGCCATGTCAATTTCTTAATGGCGCTCTTTTCTATATATTGCGCAGATTGTAGGTTCATCATTATTTCCGGTTATACTCGTTAAAGTACAAAAGAATGGGATGGAAATCCCGACATTAATATGCGTTTTGAATGTAATAGGGTATAGGTCTCCCTGCAGATAATAACTATTATCTGCACCATGCTATTTATTTATAAAAACAACTAGGGTTGCTTTATTTTTACCGACTGACGCTGTATCACTTCCGGTGCAAAGATAAATTCGTCGGTTTGTAATCCCGGCTCAGTAATTCTCTGGACAAGCCGCTCAACCATCATCGACGCCATTGCCGAAAGCGGGGCCATTACCGAGGTGAGGCCCGGTGACGATAACGCCGACAGGGAGATGTTATCGATGCCAATCACCGAAATATCTTCCGCTATTTTCAGGCCCTGCGCGCGTAGCCCAACCATCAGGCCGATGGCTAAAGCATCGTTAATCGCTACCACGCCATCCACTCGCGGCGTTAAGGCGCTAATTTTTTGCGCCAGGCTTACGCCCAGTTCGAACATCTCGGCGTCGCCGAATTCCCGATTGCCTTTACCTTCTATCACCACGCCTCTGGCCGCTGTACCGCTTTGGGAAAGCGCGGACTGAAAGCCGAGGATTTTATGGCTGCGTCCCAGCGTTAACCCGCTTTCGGTGGCAAAGACGATATTACGGCAACCGTTGTCCAGCAGATGTTGCGCCGCCAGACGTCCCGCTTCAACGTTGTCCATTGAGACACTATCGAAGTAGCGCGCCCGAGGCGGGACGCTTTCGGCCAGCCGGTTGTCATAGCTAATAATGGTCATGCCTTGTTCCGCTGCGCGCACAAAGTGGGTTTTGCGTACGTCGCTGGCGGCGACTATCAACCCGCGCACGCCGTGGGAGAACATATCCGCGATAAAGGCTGACTCCTCGTCGGCATCGCGGCAGCAAATGCCTAATAATAGCCGGTGGCGAAACGCGCGTGCCGCAGTATCCAGTTCATGCGCCAGCGCTGAAAAGCTGGGATTGACGATAGACGGTACCATCAGGCCGAGCATTTTGGTTGCTGAATCGGCGACCGGCGGAGCGCAACGCGCAGGGCGGTAATTTAGCTCAGCCATCGTTTTGACTATCCGCTGTCGGGTCTCTTCGCGCATCTGTTGCGTGCGATTATTAAGTACGTTGGACACGCTACTAATTGAAACTCCAGCCCGCCGGGCGACATCACGAATATTCGCCATACTTAAACCTTCTGTTTTCTGCTGCGCGCTTATTTCAGCGCCGCGGTATCTGTTTGCTAATTTATCGGTGAGCGAACAGGCGGGCAAGGTATTTACCTCCCGGCAAGCGAATGAAATAAAGCATCTGTGAAGCGCCTCGTAAGGATGGGCAGGTGTTTAGTAAACAAAGGGGAATAAATAACGGCAAAGGGCGGGGATAAAAAAACGGGCCCGATCTCCGGGCCCGTTGAAATAAAGCGTTAAATTGAGGTTCGGCGATAGTTGCGATATTCCGGCTGCCAGAAATTATCGCTAATGGCCTGCAGCAGCGCTTCGGCCGATGTTTTCACCGCCACGCCCTGTTCCTGAGCCACTTTACCGACCGCAAACGCGATAGCGCGCGACACGGCCTGAATATCTTTCAGTTCCGGCAGTACCGGGCCTTCGCCGTTATTCACCAGCGGCGAGTGGTTAGCTAAGGTTTCGCTTGCCGCCATCAGCATTTCGTCGGTGACGCGTGATGCCCCCGCAGCGATCACGCCAAGGCCGATGCCCGGGAAGATATAGGAGTTGTTACACTGCGCGATGGCGTACTGCTTGCCCTTAACCGTCACCGGGGTGAACGGGCTGCCGGTGGCCACCAGCGCTTCGCCGTCGGTCCAGGTCAGGATGTTCTGCGGCGTGGCTTCAACGCGGGAGGTCGGGTTCGACAGCGGCATGACGATCGGCCGCGGGCAGTGCTTGTGCATTTCACGAATAATTTCTTCCGTGAACAGCCCCGGCTGGCCGGAGACGCCAATCAGGATATTCGGCTTCACGTTACGCACCACGTCGAGCAGCGAGAGCGCTTCGTTGGTCGTATCCCAACCTTGCAGGTTTTCGCGTTTCTGCACCAGCTTGCTCTGGAACGACAGCAGATTCGGCATACCGTCGGTCAACAGGCCGAAGCGGTCCACCATAAATACGCGCTGGCGGGCTTCTTCTTCGCTTAACCCTTCGCGCATGATTTGCGCGATGATCTGTTCAGCAATACCGCAACCGGCGGAACCCGCGCCGAGGAAGACAATTTTTTGCTCGCTGAGCTGGCTGCCCGCGCCACGGCTGGCGGCGATTAATGTGCCGACGGTGACCGCTGCGGTGCCCTGAATATCATCGTTAAACGAGCAAATCTCGTTACGATAGCGGTTAAGCAGCGGCATGGCGTTTTTCTGCGCGAAATCTTCAAACTGCAGCAGCACGTCCGGCCAACGGTTTTTGATGGCCTGGATAACGTCATCAACGAATTGATAATACTCGTCGTCGGTCACGCGCGGATGACGCCAGCCCATATACAGCGGGTCGTCGAGCAGTTGCTGGTTGTTGGTGCCGACATCCAGCACGATAGGCAGGGTGTAGGCCGGGCTGATACCGCCGCAGGTAGTATAGAGCGACAGCTTACCGATAGGGATGCCCATACCGCCGATACCCTGGTCGCCGAGACCGAGAATACGCTCGCCGTCGGTCACCACGATCACTTTGACGTTATGGTTCGGTACGTTTTGCAGGATATCGTCGAGGTTGTGCCGATTCTGGTAGGAGATGAACACGCCGCGCGCGCGACGGTAGATTTCCGAGAAACGCTCACAGGCGGCGCCGACGGTGGGGGTATAGATAACCGGCATCATCTCATCGAGATGATTGCCAATCAGGCGATAAAACAGGGTTTCGTTGGTGTCCTGGATGTTGCGCAGATAAATGTGCTTATCGATCTCGGTTTTAAATCCCTGATACTGGATCCACGCGCGTTCAGCTTGTTCTTCGATGGTTTCGACCACTTCCGGCAGCAGGCCCAGCAGGTTGAAGCTGCTA
Organism: Klebsiella sp. CN_Kp097; assembly: GCF_040064495.1. Taxonomy (NCBI): domain Bacteria; kingdom Pseudomonadati; phylum Pseudomonadota; class Gammaproteobacteria; order Enterobacterales; family Enterobacteriaceae; genus Klebsiella; species Klebsiella sp. CN_Kp097. Next base: position 431,864 of record NZ_JBEAIL010000007.1, read on the forward strand.
CGCTCTTCCATGCTGAAGGCGCTTCCTTTGTTGAGTAACGGAAACTCAAGCAGAACCGGGCCAGCGTAGGGGATATAAAGAGAGCGGTTTTTTTTATAGATGAATTGCATCGCACTAACTCCTTGATGTTCACTTCAGACCCGGGCGCGGCGATAAGCGATCGGTCTGGCAGGAAATGCAGCGGGCAGAGTATAAAGCAGATGGTAACAAAAGAAGGATGCGAAGCGTGGGATTGTCTTAAAAAAACACCATCCCGTTTGGCGGATGGTGTTTTTATCATCACTCAGCTGAAAAATTAACCACCGCGGCGTTTGCGGCCCGTAGCATGGATATGGTTAACGGTAGTTTCTTCGTCGCCTTCGAGCACCACTTTTTTCTGGCGGGAAAGCTTGTAGTTCAGACCGAGAAGATGACGTGCCTGATGGTTCGATTTCATTCTTACTCCTTAATCCTGTTCTGGTTTCAAGGACAAGCCCGACGCAAGCCGGACGAAACGTAACCCTAAGTACGCCGCGCTTTTTAACGCGACGGGATTATCGTGGTCCATTTTTTTGCGAATAGCAACCTTGCGTCGGCAGATTAAGAGCGTTCTCGATTCAGGCGTGGCCGATTACCACTTCATTTCGCCGGTGTTCACTTTCGCGCTCAGCTCCAGCGAGCTTTCTTCAGCGAGACCCGGATATTGCGCCTTCATGGCTTTGATGACGCTGGCGGAATCTTTATGCGCTTTCAGCGCCTGCTCGAATTTCTCCAGATAGTCGCGGGTAAAGACGATAGCCTTGTCGCCCGCCGGCGGCGTGCCGAGATAGTGGCCCGGGATCACCTGTTGCGGATGCAGCGCGGCCATATCGCTAAGGGTCTGGCGCCACTGCTGACGGCTCGCCGCGCTTTGGGTATCGGCGGTCCAGACGTGCATGCCCCAGGCGACGCCGGTGCCGCCAAGAATCGCTTTATTCGCCGGGATCCAGACGAACGCGGCGTAGTTCTGCGGCTGACGAATTTCCACTTTCTCGCCGTCAATGGTGAAGCTATCTGCGGCTAATACCTGTGGAACATAGACCTGCTTCGGCGCGCCGTCTTTCATCTGTGGGCCCCAGTATGCCAGCTTCGCCGCTTTGGTCTCTTCAATATGCTTAACCACTTGCTCGGTTGCCACCACTTTGGCCTGCGGGAAGGCTTTCACCAGCGGCTCGAGGCCAAAATAGAAATCCGGATCGCCAGAGGTGATCACAATGTGCGTGAGCTTCTTACCGCTTTTGTTGATCATCTCAACCAGCTTTTCGCCATCTTTAACGCTGAACTGGGCGTCAAACAGCACCGCTTCGTGCGGGCCGGAGGCCAGCGTGGAGTTCACCGCGAAGATCGCGTTCTCCTGCGGGTTGTAGGTTTGCAGGGTCAACGGCGCGGCAAAAGCGGTGGTGCTGAACAGGGCGGTGGCGATAGCCAGGGCAGATACTTTCATGTTGGTTTTCTCTCTTTCAGGTGAATAGGTTTATTTTACGTCATTCTTGATTTGCGAAAATTCCTGAAAAAAGAGATGCTGAGTTTCATAAAACGTGCAGATGGATACGGATATGGATCGAGTTATCGCCGCCCAGGTATATATGCGCATATGCGAGCTGGGCAGTTTGAGCGCGGCGGCCAGGGCGCTTGGTATGTCGCGACCGATGGTGAGTCGCTATCTGGAGCAGATGGAACACTGGGCCGGTACCCGGCTCATTCATCGTTCGACGCGCAAACTGACCTTAACCAGCGCAGGCGAAAAGGTATTGCAGAAAACGCGTAGCCTCACGCAATTGGCGGATGAGATAGCGGGGCAGACGGAACGCGCGGTGCCGAGCGGCACGTTGCGGGTCGCCTGCGCGCACTTTACCGCCATGCAGTTGCTCTCACCGCTGCTACCGGAGTTTTTGGCCCGTTACCCCCAACTGCGCCTCGAACTGGATATCAACAACCATCCGGTGAGCCTGATTGGCGAGCGTATCGATGTCGCCATCCGAATCACCGATAATCCGGAGCCGGGGGCGATAGCGCGGCGGCTCGGCATTTGCCGCTCGGTGCTCTGCGCCTCGCCGCGGTGGTTACAGCAGCATGGCCAGATAAATTCGCCGGAGGAGCTTAGTCAACATAACTGTCTCCACTATAGCCATTTCGCCTCCCCAACATGGCAGTTTACCGATCCGCAGGGCGAACCCGTGTCGGTGGCCGTCTCCGGCAACCTGAGCGCTGGGATCTCCTCTCTGCTGATGGAAGCGGCGGTGGCGGGGTGCGGCATCGCCATGCTGCCGGAACTGGAAGCCCGGCGCGCGCTAAACAGCGGCGCGCTAAAACAGGTGCTGCCTGGCTATACGCCAAAATCCCTGGCCGTCTATGGCATCTATCTGTCACGAGATTATCAGCCCAGCGCGCTGCCGCTGTTTCTGGAGGCCATTCAGCAACAGTTGTCCCAGGTCAGCTAGAGCTGTCTATACTTACTCCTTTAACGTCAAAAAGGAGTGAAACGATGGCAATTCATAAGAAAGGTCAGGCGCATTGGGAAGGGGATCTGAAAAGCGGTAAAGGCACCGTCTCGACGGAAAGCGGCGCGCTTAACCAACAACCTTATGGTTTTAATACCCGCTTTGAAGGCGTTAAAGGGACTAACCCGGAAGAGCTTATCGGCGCGGCCCATGCCGCCTGTTTCTCAATGGCGCTATCATTAATGCTTAGCGAAGAGGGCTATACGGCGACCTCTATCGATACCGTTGCGGTGGTCACGCTGGATAAGAGCGGCGGCGGCTTCGCCATCACCAAGATCGCGCTGCAGAGCAATATTGTCCTGCCGGGTATCGATAAAGCGGCCTTTGATCCGATTATCCAGAAAGCCAAAGCTGGCTGCCCGGTTTCGCAGGTACTGAAAGCCGACATCTCCCTCGATTATCAGCTCAACGCTTGATCCGTGGCGTGCCCGCGGGAACGCGGGCGCGTTGGCGTTTAAAGTCACCGTCGGCAAATGCCTGCCGCCGCGAATGGTGTTATGTTGGTGGCGTTACGGATAGCGACGGGCAACGCAATGACCAGCATACGCGGCATGATTGAATCACAGGTCCTGGGTTTAACCGGGATGGCGTTAAAAGAGATTGATTTTGAAAACCCGAAGGGCGAGCCGGGCTTATTTGGCCCGCGGTCGGCTATCTGGCAGGTACACGGCGACTTTACCTCAATGCTCTGCGGCGGCATTAGCGCGCTACTGTTACAGATGCTGCATCCGCTGGCGCTGGCCGGTGTGTGGGATCATTCGCGTTTTCGTGAGGATATCTTTGGCCGCCTGCGTCGAACCAGTCAATTTATCTCAGCCACCACGTTTGGCACTACCGACGATGCCGAAAGATTAATCGCTAAAGTGCAGGGGATCCATCAGCGCATCAGCGGCGTTGCGCCGGACGGTACGCCTTATCGCGCCAGCGATCCGGCGCTCTTAACCTGGGTTCATGTGGCCGAGTGCAGCAGCTTTATGGCCTCTCATCTGCGTTATAAGCGCACCATCGTCACTGCCGCGCGTCAGGAGCAATACTACCGCGAAGCGGCGGAGGTCGCCCGGCGACTTGGCGCCGAAGACATCCCCGAAACGCCACGTCAGGTGGCGGAGTATTTGCAGGATATGCGCCCCCAGTTACGTTGTGATGAACGAACGCAGGAAGTGGCGCAGGTGCTGCTCACCACCCGTCTGCCGGGCCGGCTAAGCCGGCCGGTAGGGCGCTGGATGATGGTTGCGGGTATCGATCTGCTTCCCGATTGGGCGCAGCAGATGCTGGCGATCCCCATCAATCCGCTGCAGCGGCGAACCGCCAGAGTGGCGGTCAATGGCGTGGCGCGGGTACTTCGCGCTTCGGTGCGCAATGGCGCTTATCACTGCGCTATGCGCCGAATGGCAACATCATAAAAGTAAAAAATAGCCGTTCGATGTCGGCTATTATTTTTAAAGCGTAATCATTCGCATTTATATATTATAACTCAGGCTATTTATTTTAAATTTATTATCAACGAGCTATTAATATTGAATATCGCTGATTCATATCAGGCTATCATCCATACTTTATTCGGGAGGGATGATGGCAAATAAAAATCTACAGAGTGATAATAAATATCATCAGCGTTCACAGGCTGCGCGTAAAAGCACCCTGGTCAGCGTCGTGGTTAATCTGTTTTTATCGACCGGGCAAATTATCGCCGGCCTGTTTTCAGGGTCGCAAGGGCTTATTGCCGATGGCATCCACTCTCTTTCCGATTTAATTGCTGATTTTGTGGTTCTGATTGCCAATAAGAAAAGCCGTAAACCTTCCGACAGCGATCATCATTATGGCCACTGGCGCTATGAAAATGGCGCGTCGCTGATATTGGGCGCGATTTTAATGGTTGTCGGTGTCGGCATGTTGTGGTCGGCGGTGGATAAACTACTCCATCCGGAAACCATTCAATCCGTGCATGTAACGGCATTATGGGTGGCCCTTGCAGCGCTGATCGCAAAAGAGACGCTGTTCCGTTATATGCTGGCGGTAGCAAAGCGCATTCAGTCGTCATTATTAATTGCCAACGCGTGGCATGCGCGCTCGGATGCGGCGTCGTCGGTAGTGGTGGCGGTGGGGATCGTGGGTAACCTCGCCGGTATTGTCTGGTTGGATCCCGTGGCGGCATTGTTAGTAGGGGTATTGATTACACGAATGGGTTACACTTTTGCCGGCGATGCCTTGCATGATTTAATGGATCGCTCGGTCGACACGCAAACCCAGAATGCGATACGCGACACCATTGCCGCAACCGGCGGCGTTGTGGGGTTGCACGATCTAAAAACTCGTAAGGCGGGCGACCTGATCCTCGTCGATGTCCATATTGAAGTTCCGGGTGAGCTGTCGGTTCGTGCAGGCCATGCTATCGCGCTGGCGGTGCGGGAAAATGTGCTCGCGCGCCACGAGGTGCTACAGGTGATGATTCACATTGATCCCTACGAAGCGCCCGGCGTCGAACTGGCTCACGCGTAAACAACTTGCGACTCCTGCCTGCAGGAGCCAACGCTACCTTGCCGTTAATTGGCAATAACAGAGGATGATATGAAAATTAACGAACCTCAGGCGATTACTTTACCGCTGCCGCGAACGGCGATATTCATCGTCGCGACCGTAGCGCGCAGCGCTGAGAGCCTGAGCCGCGTGCGCGACTGGTGCGATGATTTTGCCGCGGTGGTGCGTTCCGTTGGTACCCGCATGCCGGAGGCGGGGATTTCCTGCATCTGCGGATTTGGCGCTGAAATCTGGCCGCAGTTGTTTGGCCAGCCCACCCCGCAGCAGCTGCATCCTTTCCGCCGCGTGGGCAGCGGAGAGCGCGTGGCGGTCTCTACGCCGGGCGATCTGCTGCTGCATATCCGTTCCGATGATATGGGGCTTAGCTTCGAGCTGGCGACGCAGTTGATGGATAAGTTGGGGGATGCCGTAACGGTCGTCGATGAAGTTCACGGCTTTCGCTATTTCGACCGTCGGGCGATGATCGGTTTCGTTGACGGTAGCGAAAACCCGCAGGGGCGCGCGGCGGCGGATTTCACCATTATCGGTGACGAAGACCCGGATTTCGCCGGTGGTAGCTACGTGATTGTGCAGAAATATCTGCACGATATGGCGGGCTGGAATGCGCTAACCGTCGAACAGCAGGAGCGTATTATCGGGCGTAAAAAAATGACTAACATCGAACTGGATGCCGACGTCAAACCCAGCTGTTCGCACAGTTCGCTGACCACCCTTGAAGAGAACGGCGAGGAGATTAAAATCCTGCGCGACAACATGCCGTTCGGCAAGCCCGGTATGGGCGAGTTTGGTACCTATTTTATCGGTTATGCGCGCAGCCCGGCGCCCATCGAACAGATGCTGGAAAACATGTTCGTCGGTCGCCCGGCCGGTAATTACGATCGACTGCTAGATTATAGCCGCCCGGTTACCGGCAGTTTGTTCTTTGTACCTTCCGCGACGCTACTTGAAGAATTATCCAGCCGCCAGGCTGAATAACCCTGCATAATATCGGCCATTAAGCCGTTACTGATGGTTTATTTCTCCGGCCTGCTTGCAGGCCGTATATTGCGTGGAAAATAAAAAGAGCCCATAATTAAACCACCATTAATTTATCGCTAATTAATGGCGGTTATCAACGCGATGTCGTGTTTGTGTACAATAAAATTAACCAATGGCTTAATAGATAATATCTATACCCTAAATAATTCGAGTTGCAGGAAGGCGGCGACGCAGGGAATCCCCAGGAGCTTACTCCAGTAGTGACTGGGGTGAGCGAGGACAAATTCGTCAGGAACGAATTTGAACGCAGTTCACTGCGCCCGTAAGGGCGAGGCCCAGGGATGGGCCGAGTTATTGCCAACGCACATGCAACTTGAAGTATGACGGGTATATACCCATCATTTTTCATTAGGGTATGTACTGAGCATCATTGGGTCTTCAGGAAGTAATACAATGATCATCCGGCCAGAACAACACTGGTTTTTTCGTCTGTTTGACTGGCACGGTTCCGTGCTGTCAAAAATTGTTTTCCGTCTGCTATTGAACGTTCTGATGTCGGTCATCGCCATCATCAGCTATCAATGGTATGAACAACTTGGCATTCACTTAACCGTTGCGCCATTTAGCCTGTTGGGGATCGCGATTGCGATTTTTCTCGGCTTTCGTAATAGCGCGAGCTACAGCCGTTTCGTTGAGGCGCGTAATTTATGGGGAACCGTGCTGATTGCCGAACGAACCCTGGTCAGGCAATTGAAAAATATCCTTCCCGCTGAGGAGGAAACGCATAAAACGTTAGTCAGTTATCTGGTGGCGTTCAGCTGGAGCCTTAAGCATCAGCTGCGTAAAACCGACCCGGCGGTTGACCTCTATCGCTTGTTGCCGAAAGAAAAAGTGGCGGAAATTCTCGCCAGCTCAATGCCGACTAACCGAATATTATTATTGATTGGTAATGAGTTAGGTAAGCTGCGCGAGCAGGGTAAGCTCGGCGATATTACCTACGGCTTGATGGATAATAAACTCGATGAGTTAGCCCATGTCCTGGGGGGCTGCGAGCGTCTGGCGAGCACGCCGGTGCCGTTTGCCTACACCTTGATTTTGCAGCGTACCGTTTATCTTTTCTGCGCGTTATTGCCCTTCGCGCTGGTGGGTGATTTGCATTACATGACGCCGTTTGTTTCGGTGTTTATCTCCTACACCTTCCTGTCATGGGATTCCCTGGCGGAAGAGCTGGAAGATCCGTTTGGCACCTCGGCCAACGACCTGCCGCTGAATGCAATGTGCAATACCATTGAACGTAATTTGATGGATATGACCGGGCAACATCCGTTACCGGAAAAAATGCAGCCCGACCGTTATTACAACCTCACATAAAAAAACACCGGGTGGGTCAGCCCGTCCGGCGTTGAGTATTAGTGAGTGTGCATTCCTGCCGCCGTCATCAATAGCTTAAAGAAGGTGGCGACCACGCCGAGCGCCAGCACGCTGGCCCCCCAGATAATCACCAGCCACATCAGTTTGCGCCAGAACGGACGATGATGCGTCGTTAACGTTTTATCAGATTGAGTCGCCATCAATGATACCCCTCATCGGGTTTGATTTTGCCGCGGAACACGTAGTAGCTCCAGCAGGTGTACATCAAAATAACCGGAATGATCAGCAATCCGCCGACCAGCATAAAGCCCTGGCTCTGCGGTGGCGAAGCGGCCTGCCAGATAGAGATTGCCGGTGGAATAATATTCGGCCAGATGCTGATCCCAAGGCCGCTGAACCCGAGGAACACCAGCGCCAGGGTGAGTAAAAACGGCCCATAGCTGGCCTGACGATTATAGGCGCTACGGACAATCCCCCAGCAGCAAACCAGCACCAGCAACGGCACCGGCATAAACCAGATGATATTGGGGAAGGTAAACCAGCGGTGAGCAATTTCCGGGTGAGTCAGCGGCGTCCAGATGCTGATAATGGCGACCACTGCCAGCAAAGCAAGCGTCAGTGGGATCGCCAGCTCAGACATTTTGCGATGCAGAGCGCCTTCGGTTTTCATTATCAGCCAGGTGCAGCCCAGTAAGGCGTAGGCAATCACCAGCCCGATGCCGCAAAACAGCGGGAAGGGCGCCAGCCAGTCGAGGGTTGAGCCGCTAAATTCGCGACCCGTGACGCTGAGGCCGTTGAGCAGGGTACCTACGGCGATCCCCTGACTAAACGTCGCCAGTAGCGAGCCGCCGATAAACGCCTTATCCCACAACGGACGATGTTCCGGCGTCGCCTTAAAGCGAAACTCAAACGCTACGCCGCGAAAAATCAGCCCCAGTAACATGGCGGTTAACGGGATGCTGAGCGCATCGATAATCACCGCGTAGGCCAGCGGAAACGCGCCATACAGCGCCGCGCCGCCCAGCACCATCCAGGTTTCGTTGCCGTCCCACACCGGCGCCACGCTATTCATCATCATATCGCGGTCGGTTTCATTTTTATTAAACGGGAATAGAATGCCGATCCCGAGATCGAAACCGTCCATCACGATATACATCAGGGTGGCAAAAACGATGATCGTGAACCAGATAATTGACAGGTCGATACCCATATTATTTTCTCCCCGAAGTATTCATAGGTTCGCGCACCGCAGACAGCGGGCGGGCAGGGGTTTGGTTCTGAGTCGGGTCCTCCGGCGTGTGCGCACTTTCCGGCCCTTTTTTTATCAGGCGAATCAGATACACGTAGCCGACGCCAAACACCGAGGCGTAAACCACGATAAAGGCCAGCAGGCTGAGGGACATATGTAGATCGCCATGGGCGGAGACCGCATCCCGGGTGCGCTGAACGCCATAGACTACCCACGGCTGACGGCCAATTTCAGTGGTAAACCAGCCTGCCAGTAGCGCGACCAGCCCGGAAGGGCCCATCAACAGGGCAAAACGCAGGAACGGTTTTGAGGTGTAGAGCCGGCCACGCCAACGCAGCCAGGCGCTGACCACGCCGAGCAGTACCATTAACATACCGAGCCCGGCCATCACCCTGAACGACCAGAAAATAATGGTGGAATTTGGGCGATCTTCTTTCGGGAAACTTTTTAAGGCCGGAACCTGTTTATCGAGGCTATGGGTCAGGATGATGCTACCAAGATAGGGAACCTCAATTTTATATTTGGTGCGCTCCTCATCCATATCCGGCAGACCAAACAGCACTAATGGCGTGGCTTCACCCGGTTTATTCTCCCAGTGCCCTTCAATCGCGGCAATTTTTGCCGGTTGATGTTCGAGCGTATTCAGGCCGTGCGCATCGCCAATCATCGCCTGAATGGGGGCGACGATCAGCGCCATCCACAGCGCCATCGAGAACATCTTGCGGATTGCCGGTGTATCATTGCCTTTCAGCAGATGCCAGGCTGCCGAAGCGCCGACGAAAAAGGCGCTGGCAAGGAAGGCGGCGGTAGACATGTGCAGCAGGCGATACGGGAATGAAGGGTTAAAAACGACCTTCAGCCAGTCTACCGGCACCACGATGCCATTCTCGATAATGTAGCCCTGGGGCGTGTGCATCCAGCTATTGGACGCGAGGATCCAGAAGGTGGAAAACAGCGTGCCCAGCGCCACCATACAGGTCGCGAAGAAGTGCAGGCCGCGGCCGACGCGATGCCAGCCAAACAGCATGACGCCAAGAAAGCCAGCTTCGAGGAAGAAGGCGGTCAGGACTTCATAGGTCAACAGCGGCCCGGTAATACTACCGGCGAACTGCGAGAACCCGCTCCAGTTAGTGCCAAACTGATAGGCCATCACCAGCCCGGAAACGACGCCCATACCAAAATTAACGGCAAATATTTTTGACCAGAAATGGTAGAGCTGGCGGTAGGTATCCTCTTTTGTTTTTAACCACAGCCCTTCCAGTACCGCAAGGTAGCTGGCGAGACCAATGGTAATAGCGGGGAAAATGATGTGGAAAGATACAGTAAATGCAAACTGTATCCTGGCTAAATAAAAGGCATCTAATCCGAACATGGCTCACCCCTGTACGACATTACTTCATTGTATTTATGGAATATTTTCTGCATAGCGGATACGGCTTTACCTGCGTAAAGCCTCCTGTTGATGACAATTAAATTACGGCGTTGACGGGCATTGAAATATGTTAATGCCCTTGATAATAAAGTTTAAAAATAATTCTTTAATTATCAAATAGGTTAAATTTAACACCCGATAGATAACATCTATTATACAACACGAAATGAGATGTTATTATTTAGTTAACGAGTAAAGTTGCTCATTTCATTTTAACCAGACATTTAGTTAAAGATTAAAAACAACGAGTTAACCCTGTCATTTGCTATTCATTGCAAAATGAAATGCGGTATTTCCCGCTTAATTAATGTGGTTATTTAACATCGCCGCAAAAAACCGTGACCAATGTTGTTAATAACATCCGTTAGCTGAAGAGAGTATTCAGGAGTTCATATGAATAAGAAAAAACGCGCTGTCCCCGGTGTTCATCCCTATGATGGCCCAGCGGGTGGATGGGGGGCGTTAAAAGCGACCGCCATCGCCGTGCGTACGCAAATGGACGCGCTTGACGCCCCGGTCACGCTGCTGCGTACCAACCAGCCTGACGGTTTTGACTGCCCCGGCTGCGCCTGGCCGGATAAAGAACATAAATCAACCTTCCAGTTTTGTGAGAACGGCGCGAAAGCGGTCACCTGGGAAGCTACCAGCAAACGCGTGACGCCGGAGTTCCTCGCCGCCAATACCGTGACCTCGCTACTGGCGAAAAGCGACTTTGAACTGGAAGGTTACGGACGTATTACCCATCCCTTGTCTTACGATCGCGAAAGCGACACGCTGCGCCCGGTCTCCTGGGAAAGCGCGTTTGCCCGCATTGGCGAAGTATTACAGGGCATGCAGCCCGATGAAGTTGAGTTCTATACCTCCGGGCGCGCCTCTAACGAAGCGGCATATCTGTTCCAGCTTTACGCCCGCGAGTTCGGCACCAATAACTTCCCGGACTGCTCTAATATGTGCCACGAGGCAACCAGCGTCGGTCTGCCGCAATCGATCGGCATCGGCAAAGGCACGGTGTCTTTGGACGACTTTGATAAAACCGAACTGGTTATTTCCATCGGTCACAACCCCGGAACCAACCATCCGCGCATGATGGGTACGTTGCATGAACTGTCCCGCCGCGGTGTGCCGATTATCGTCTTTAACCCGCTGCGTGAAAGGGCGCTGGAACGTTTTGCCGACCCGCAGAACGTTATTGAAATGGCAACCTACAGCTCGACGAATATCGCCTCAACCTATTTCCAGGTGAAAGCGGGCGGCGATGCCGCGGCGCTGAAAGGGATCGCTAAAGCATTACTGGAGATCGAAGCGAACCAGGGCCAGGTGCTGGACCAGGCGTTTATTAACGAGCACACCCTCGGCTTCGAGGCTTTTGCCGAAGATTTACGTCAGACCAACTGGCCGGAAATTGAGCGTGAGTCCGGATTAACCCGCGACGATCTGCAGCGCGTTGCCGTTGCCTACGCCAAATCCAACGCCACTATCGTGACCTATGGCATGGGGATCACCCAGCATAACAAAGGCACCTCTAACGTCCGGTTGATTGCCGACCTTCTGCTGATGCGCGGCAATATCGGCAAACCGGGGGCTGGGATCTGCCCGCTGCGCGGTCACTCTAACGTGCAGGGCAACCGTACTGTCGGCATTACCGAAAAACCGAGTGCGGAGTTTCTGAATAACCTCGAAAGCGTGTTCGGTTTTGTCGCTCCACGCGGACATGGTCACGATGCGGTGAAAGCGCTGCAGGCAATGGTTGCCGGCGACGCGAAAGCGCTGATCTGTCTTGGCGGTAATTTCGCGGTGGCGATGCCGGATCATGAACGGGCGTTCCCGGCGATGCGCGGGCTGGATCTTAGTGTGCACATCGGCACCAAACTGAATCGTTCGCATCTGCTGGTGGCGAAAGAGACTTTTATTCTGCCTTGTCTGGGCCGTACCGAACTCGATATGCAGGAGAGCGGACGCCAGTCGATTACCGTGGAAGACTCGATGTCGATGGTCCACGCCTCATCCGGCAAACTGAAACCGGCCTCTGACCGGCTGCGCTCGGAACCGGCTATCGTCGCCGGGATGGCGGCGGCGACGCTGCCGAACAGTAAGATCGACTGGTTATCGCTGGTGGCTGATTACGACCGCATCCGCGATCTCATCGAGCAGACTATCCCCGGGTTCGAGGATTATAACGAACGTATTCGTCATCCGGGCGGTTTCCGTATGCCGCTGCCGCCAACCGAGCGGATCTGGCCGACGCCGACCGGCAAAGCGATGTTCTCGGTGTTCAAAGGCGTCCATGAGAACTTCCGCGTTGACGGCGACGACGTGATGCGCCTGGTTACGCTGCGCAGTCACGATCAGTACAACACCACGATTTACGCGATGGACGATCGCTATCGCGGAGTGTTTGGCCGCCGCGATGTGCTGTTTATGAATGAGCAGGATATGGCCGAGCAGGGGCTGGAGCATGGCGACCGCGTCGATATTTTCACCGCGCTGCCGGATAGCGACCTGCGCCTTGAGGATATCACCGTGGTTGCTTACAGCATTGCGCCGGGCACCGTTGGCGCCTATTACCCGGAAGCCAACGTGCTGGTGCCGCTGGATTACATCGATGAAGAGAGCGGCACGCCGTCGTACAAATCAGTTCCTATCCGCCTGACGCTGCGTTCGAAAGAGGTGCGCGCCGTCCCCGGTTTGCGTTAATTTGCTGAATATTGCCAGTGGCCTGCGATCGGGCCACTGGCAAATGGCATCTTGAAATCAGCCCCTACCGCAAGTAACATTTAAATAACATATCTTATCGCAGCTGTGTTCTGCATCGCGTCCACCACTGACCCGCGGACGTCACTATTCTGGAAGTTAAGATGGACATTAAACAGCTGAAATATCTGATCGCGCTCGATCAGACGCGCCATTTCGGCCAGGCCGCGGCGGCCTGCCATATCACCCAACCGACGCTTTCAATGCGCATTCGCAACCTGGAAGACGAACTTAATCTCACGCTGATTCAGCGCGGCCAACGCTTCGAAGGCTTCACCCCGGAAGGGGAACGCATTCTGGCCTGGGCGCGGGCGCTGCTGGCGGCGCACGACGGCCTGGCGGCTGAAGCGGCTATTTGTCGCGGCCAGATGGTGGGCCAGTTACGTGTAGGCATGGTGCCGTTAGCCAGCCTGAACCCGATGCAGCTGATCAAACCGCTGGCGGAAAAATACCCTGAACTACAGTTCAGTCTGCTGTCGATGACCTCTGAGCAAATTATTGACGGCGTCAGCCGTAATCAGCTCGATCTGGGCATCTGCTATTTACACCACGTCGATAGCGCATTATTTAACGTCACCTGGCTGCCGGAAACGCGAATGGGCCTGCTGCACGACAGTCGCCATTTCCAGTTTGACGCAGGCATACCTGAGTGGGAGACATTAGCGGGGCTGCCGCTAGGTTTCCTTACCAAGGGAATGTATTATCGTGAATCGATTGAAATGAGCTTTAAAGCCAAAGGGTTAACGCCAAAATATGTCTTTGAAAGCGATTCGACATTTCAGATAATCCAGGCGGTACAGGCCGGGATCTGTTGCGCCATCATGCCGCTCAATAACGGCCTGGAGGCGCTGAGCGACAATCTGGCGATTATGCCTATCGGGGAAACCGAGGTTGATTCCACGCTTGCGCTTATCATGCGCAACCAGGAGCCGGTGTCGTCGTTGGCGGAAAAATGTTTCGCCGATGCGCAGATGATTTTTGGCGAAGCGCCGCAAATTTAATTGGCGGCCAAATGCTGCTGCATGAAATCGAGCCAGACGCGAGATCGGGCAGGTAAAAAGTGGCGTTCGCGATACAGCGCCACTAAATGTAGCGGTGCCGGCGGTAGCTCCAGTTCAACCACCTTTAACTGACCTGAGGCGATAAACGGGCGGCAAGCCTGTTCAGCGAGGATGGCGAAACCTACGCCGGCGACGGCGGCATGAAGGGCGATCTCTCCGCTATTCACCCGAAAATGAGCCTGGACGTTCACTTTTTTAAACGCGTTTCGTGCGGTGATAAATTGCCAGGCTTGCCCCTTCAGCGCGCTGACGGTGGTGATGCAGGGAAGCGAGGTAAGCTGCTCGCAACGTACTGGCTGTCCGCATTTTTCCAGCAGCGAAGGCGCCGCGACAACACAACAGGGAAATGTCGCCAACGGCCTGGCGATATAGCTGGCATCCTCCATTTTGCCTCGGACGATGGCGACGGCAATGTCGATATCTTCTTTAAGCGCGTCGGCTCCGGCAAGGCTGACCACACAGCTTACTTCGATTTTGGGATAACGCATGGCGAACTGCGCCAGCATGGGGCCAAAAAGCGTCGGTCCAATCTCGTTGGGAAGACATAAGCGCAACAGCCCCTCAGGATCGGCCTGCTGTTGAGTTAAGGCCGCTTCGGTTGCCGCGAGCTGATCAAGCAGGGGGCGCATACTAATAAAAAAAGCCTGCCCGGCATCGGTGAGATGCATGTGTCTGGTGCTGCGCTGGATAAGGCGCAATTGCAGTTTTTCTTCCAGTTGAGAAATCTGGCGACTGACATTTGACGAAGGCATACGTAATGCCCGCGCCGCCCCGCTGAAGCTGCCGTTTTCCACGACATTCACAAACACGCGTAGTGCATTCAAATCCAGTTTACTCACCGCTGATTATCCCATTTTTGATAATTAACACGCCCATTTTTACCGACTTATGCGTTTTTTTACTAGCCGATAAACTGACGCTCCCCCTGATGAGAGGAAGTGTAATGACCATAAATCTACGGCGAATGGGCGCGATCATCGCTTTTATCCAATTTACCAACGCGCTCGAATATATGATTTTTAATCCGTTATTTGTCTATATGGCGCCAACTTTTCAGGTGCCGGTGAGCTGGGCAGGTTATGTCAGCGGTATTTACACGCTCGCGTCGGTCATTTCTGGAATCGGCGCGTGGCGCCTGGTGGGAAAGCTAAATCCGCGTAAGTTTCTACTGGTTAATATGGCCTTACTGGGAGCATTAACGCTGATGGTTCTGGCTACCCAGCACTTTATATTGTTGCTGATACTGCGTTTTTTGGCCGGGCTCCTCGGCGGAATGACGATGGGGGTGGCCAGCAGTTTACTGATCAACGCGGCGGACCAGAAACATCGCGCGCGATTGTTGGCCACGGTCATCTCTGCCTTTTCGCTGGTCAGTATTATCGGCATGCCTGCCATGTTGTTTCTCTGCGAACGTTTCGGCTGGCAGACGGCGCCGGCATTGATTGGCGTTCTCTGCCTGCTGGCGCTCATCATGATCTTTGTTGGTCTGCCGAAGGCTTCCGGCGGCGCTGGCTCTGGTACAAAGATACGCATCACGCCAACGATGCTGTTATTTGCCAGCGGCAATGCGTTAACCCAGTTTAGCCCGATGCTATTACTGCCGATCCTGGTGCCTTTGCTGCTGGGCAATATGCGGGCAAGCAGCGAGGCGCTACCGTGGTTATTCTTTCTCGGCGGTATGGCGGGATTCGCGGCGACAAAGTTGAGCGGCAGCCTGTGTCAACGCTTTGGCGGCTATCGGCTGAGCCTGGCGGCAACCGCAGTTTTTATCATTAGTTTGCTGATGGTGCTGTGGCTGGATGGCGCGAGTTGGTTGTTTATGATTACCTTCCTTGGGGCATCTTATAGCCGGCTGGTTGCCTCCTCGGCGGTGGCGATTCGTTTCCCGGACGATGACTGGCGCGCGGGATTTACCACTCTGCAAGGCGGTGTCATGTCATTCAGTACGGCACTCGCTTTTATGCTCTGCTCACTGTGGCTGGCCGACGGCGAGATGAGTCAGCAGGCGTCTACTGGGTTGATTGCATTTAGCGGCGCTAGCGCCTTGCTGCTGCCATGTTTACTGCGCTATCAGGAAAAAATACTCGTACGCAACGCCGCCGAACGGGCAACCGGCGGCGTTGGTGAGCTTTAAATATTCTCCAGACGAATACCCCGGGTTCTTGGCCCAAATATGCCTACCGACAGCATGACCATCAGCATACTGGCGACGATAAAGCTAATCACGCCCGGCGTTCCGGCATATTGCAGGATCACGCCAATCATAATGCTGGTAACCGCGGTGGACAGACGGCTAAAGGAGTAACAGAAGCCCACCGCCCGGGCGCGGATGTGGGTAGGGAACACCTCCGCCTGATAGGCGTGATAGCTGATGGTGAGCCAGGCATTGGACCAGGTGATCATAAAGCCGCAGATAACCAGCAGTACCGGACTATTTTGTAAAGCGAACAGTGTGCCGAAGATCACCGTCATCAGCGCTGACAGAACAATTTGCCATTTGTTTTCAAAACGATGGACAAAGCGAGTACAGAACAGGCAGCCAAGTGGATAAGCAAGAGTGATAAAGAAGGCGTACAGCAGGCTATGGGTAATACTGGCGCCCTGGCCGGAAAGCAGCGCGGGCAGCCAGTTACCGAAACCAAAGAAGCCGATGGCCTGGAAAAAGTTCATCACCATTAACATGAGGGTGCGTTGACGGTACTGCGGCGCCCAAATCTCTTTAAAATTGCTGCGTTGCGGCACCGCTACCGCCGGACTGGCATGGCGCCGGGAAGGCGATAAACCGCAGCGTTGTTCCATTTCACCCATAACCCGGTGCGCGTCATCGTGGCGACCTTTGCTTTCCAGCCAGCGGGCGGATTCCGGCAGCTTTTTGCGGATAACCCAAATGACCAGTGAACACAGTGCGCCGAGAATAATCACCCAACGCCAGCCGCTCAGGCCGAGAATGGTCATTGGCACCAGTAGCCAGGACATCAGCGCCACCGTCGGTACCGAGAGAAACTGAATAAAGAAGGCGTAAGCGAAGGCTTTATTACGTAAATGCGTCGGCATCCATTCACTGAGATAAGTATCGATAGTCACCAGTTCAATTCCCAGGCCGATCCCCACCAGGAAACGAAAGAAAATAACCCCTTCAGCGCTATTTTGCAGCGCCATAATCAGCGAAAAGATGCCATACCACGCCAGCGCGAACATAAAGGTCAGGCGGCGTCCAAGTCTGTCCGCCAGCGGCGCGAGCAAACTGGCGCCGATAAACAGCCCCATAAAGGTCGAGGAAGCGAAGGCTGCCTGATCGGCAATACCAAATACCCCATCTTTCCCGGTATGGAAAATACCCTCGGCGAGCAGGCCGGTGCTGATATAACCGGTCTGGAACAGGTCGTAGAGTTCGAAAAAGCCGCCTAATGCCAGTAG
This sequence comes from Klebsiella sp. CN_Kp097, assembly GCF_040064495.1. Taxonomy (NCBI): domain Bacteria; kingdom Pseudomonadati; phylum Pseudomonadota; class Gammaproteobacteria; order Enterobacterales; family Enterobacteriaceae; genus Klebsiella; species Klebsiella sp. CN_Kp097. The sequence goes on from NZ_JBEAIL010000007.1 coordinate 449,180, forward strand.
GGTGATAAAGGACCAAAGACCGGGGGAGGAGGGCAGAGCGTCGATACGCGCGGTTAAGCTATCGGGATGTTGTCCTGGCGGGCTAAAGGAGGCGTCGCCGAGAACCTGGGTAGTAGACATATTATTATTTTCCTCAGGAGAAATGTTTGCCTGCTAATGTTAATTGGTTGTTAATGGTTTTAAATTTTTAATTGTGAGCGGTGTGGCGATTTAACAGTCGGAAATCATGTTTAATACGCTGATAGATGATAAATATGCTGCTTTTTTGTCAGCACAGACGGCAGAATTGAAGTAAACGACCAGCAGCGATCAATCAGACTAAGAGAAATGGTGACTTCGGTGAAAATCACCTACATTTGCAGTGTGTATCTATGTCTACCAGGGAAAAGAATATGTTAAAGCGTCAGGCAATAAAAACGGCGTTGGCAATGGTGATGTCGGTAACGATGGTCGCGGCACCGGCGCTTGCTAATCCCGGGAACGGTAATGGCAATGGTGAACATGGCAATAGCGGTAAAAACATCTATCATGGCGATAAAGGTAATCATGGCCATAGCGATAACGCCGCTGGCAAAGGCCAGCGTAAGAATTACGGCAAACCGGATCACGTCGATAGGGATATCAGCTATACCACCGCTCGCGCGCTAGCGGTGAACTACGGCTTGACCGGCTATAAAGCGCTGCCTCCGGGGATTGCGAAAAATCTCGCGCGTGGAAAACCATTACCTCCGGGCATTGCCAAAAAAACGGTGCCTGCCTCGATGCTCAACCAATTACCTTATTATCCTGGCTATGAGTGGCGGGTGGTGGGTGACGATCTGGTTCTGATTGCGCTCAGTACCGCCGTGGTCACCGCGATCATTAATAGCGTCTTTGATTAACATAGAGGCCCCGTGATAAACGGGGCTTTGCTTTTCTAATAACATTTGATCTCTTTATTAAACCAATCCTCACTAGGGAGAGTATTAAACTTTACAGCTATTATTGGCGGGCTATACTAAGCACAACTTTATACAGGAGAGATATGTTGGACAGTCACCCTTATTTAAACATCAAGGCAAACTGACGCTATCTATTCTGCGCTGTTTGCCAACCGGCAGGCAGCAATCCTTTCCCAATCCTGATTGCCTCCTGAGAACTGGAATTCGCTTTTTTGCGAGGTAATTCATCATGCTATTATTTTTCTACGCCCTGTTCCCTCCGCCTTTTACGCGGTAACACACGCTCACAAAGGCCATTAAGGCTATCTCACTGCGGTTAAGCAATCTACGCAGGAATATCTACTACGCGCAATTTGTGAGTGTAAAAAAATAACATCTAACTATGCATGATTTATTTATGCAGGGATTACCACATCTAAATTTGGGGATGAATCATGACTGACATGAAAGTAGAAAACCGGAATACCAACCGGTCTGCGTCAGAAAATGATAAGCAGCATAAAAAGAGCTTTGCGATTGAAACGGAGGCCTTTAATAGTCCGGACCATACGTTGGCACGTTTAAATAGCAGTCGGCAGGGACTAACGACCGCCGATGCACTGGAACGGCTGGACGACTATGGTCGCAACGAAGTGGCACGCGAAAGTGTGCCGCCGTTTTTTATTCAATTACTGCAGGCATTTAATAACCCGTTTATTTACGTACTGATGGCGCTGGCGGCAGTCAGCTTTATTACCGATTACTGGCTACCGCTGCGAAACGGTGAAGAGACAGACCTCACCGGCGTTATTATTATCCTGACGATGGTGAGCCTGAGTGGTCTATTACGCTTCTGGCAGGAATTCAGGACCAATAAAGCCGCGCAGGCGCTGAAATCCATGGTCCGTACCACCGCAACGGTACTGCGCCGCGGGCCGGGCAATATTGGCCCCAGCCAGGAGGAAATACCCATTGAAGAGCTGGTGCCGGGCGATATTATTTTCCTTGCCGCAGGCGATCTGGTGCCGGCAGATGTTCGTCTGCTGGAATCACGGGACCTCTTTGTCAGTCAGTCCATTCTTAGCGGTGAATCACTACCGGTAGAAAAATATGATCTGATGGCCAGCGTGTCGGGTAAATGCAGCGACCGTCTACCGACGCCGGATAAAAATAAAAGTCTGTTAGAGATGGGCAATGTCTGTCTGATGGGGACGAACGTCACCAGCGGCAGGGCGCGGGCGGTGGTGGTGGCGACCGGCGACCGGACCTGGTTTGGCTCGCTGGCAAAATCGATCGTCGGCACCCGCACGCAAACCGCCTTCGATCGCGGCGTGAATAGCGTGAGCTGGTTGTTAATCCGCTTCATGCTGATCATGGTACCGATCGTGTTGTTGATTAACGGTTTCAGTAAAGGCGATTGGGTAGAAGCCTCGCTTTTCGCCCTGGCGGTGGCGGTCGGTTTAACGCCGGAGATGTTACCCATGATCGTCAGTTCGAACCTCGCGAAGGGCGCGATTGCCATGTCGCGGCGTAAGGTGATCGTTAAGCGTCTCAATGCCATTCAAAACTTTGGCGCAATGGATGTGCTGTGTACGGATAAAACAGGCACCCTGACCCAGGACAATATCATCCTTGAGCATCATCTCGACGTTGGCGGCGCGGAAAGCAATCGAGTATTAATGCTGGCGTGGCTGAATAGCAGCAGCCAAAGCGGAGCGCGTAATCTGATGGACAGAGCCGTGTTGCGCTATGGGGAAGGGCGGCTGGCGCCGGCGGAAAAAGAGCGTTTCGTGAAGCTCGATGAATTGCCGTTCGATTTTGTACGCCGCCGCGTATCGGTCTCGGTGGAAGACAGCCGCTATGGCGATAAATGCCTGATTTGTAAAGGGGCGGTTGAAGAGATGCTCGAAGCCGCGACCCATATTCGTGAGGGCGACAAGATCGTTGAACTGGACGCGCTGCGCCGGGAACTATTGCTGACGAAAACCGAAGATTATAACGCTCAGGGTTTTCGGGTATTGCTGGTCGCTACCCGCAAGCTGGATGATGCCGCGCTAAACGTGCCGCTCACCGCAACTGATGAACAGGGGCTCACCGTCGAGGGCATGTTGACGTTCCTCGACCCGCCGAAGGAAAGCGCGGGCAAAGCCATTACCGCACTGCGTGATAACGGTGTCGCGGTCAAGGTACTTACCGGTGATAACCCGGTTGTAACGGCGCGGATTTGTCTTGAAGTGGGCATTGATGCGCACGACATACTCACCGGCCAACAGGTTGAGTCAATGACTGACCGCCAGCTTCAGCAGGAGGTCGAGAAACGCGCGGTGTTCGCCAAACTGACGCCGCTGCAGAAGTCGCGCATTCTGCAGATGCTACAGAAAAATGGCCATACCGTTGGTTTTCTGGGCGATGGCATTAACGACGCCCCGGCGCTGCGCGATGCCGATGTGGGTATTTCTGTCGATAGCGCGGCGGATATCGCGAAGGAGTCCTCGGATATTATTCTGCTGGAAAAAGACCTGATGGTACTGGAAGAGGGGGTGATTAAAGGACGCGAGACCTTTGGCAACATTATTAAGTATCTGAACATGACCGCCAGCTCCAACTTCGGCAACGTGTTTTCGGTATTAGTCGCCAGCGCGTTTATCCCGTTCCTGCCGATGCTGGCGATTCATCTGTTGATTCAGAATCTGATGTACGACATCTCACAGCTGTCGCTGCCGTGGGACAAAATGGATAAGGAGTTTTTGCGTAAGCCGCGCAAGTGGGATGCGAAGAACATTGGCCGCTTTATGTTGTGGATTGGCCCCACGTCGTCGATATTCGATATCACCACCTTTGCTCTGATGTGGTACGTCTTCGCCGCCAATCATGTGGAAGCGCAGGCCTTGTTCCAGTCCGGCTGGTTTATCGAAGGGCTGCTGTCGCAGACGCTGGTGGTGCATATGTTGAGAACGCAGAAAATTCCGTTCATTCAGAGCCGCGCGACGCTGCCGGTTTTGCTCACCACCGCCGCCATTATGGCCATCGGCATCTATATCCCGTTCTCGCCGCTTGGCGCCATGGTGGGGCTTGAGCCGCTGCCGCTGAGTTATTTCCCGTGGCTCGTTGCCACGTTGCTGAGCTACTGCCTGGTGGCGCAGGGTATGAAACGTTTCTATATCAAGCGCTTTGGCCAGTGGTTTTGATGACAAAAAGGAGGATGACGATGAATCGTTCACCGGAGGATCTCATCGCCTGGATGTTTTTACTGGCCGGTTTGCTGGTACTGGCGCTGGCGATACGGCAAATCTTTGAATAGCGGGGGGACTATGCGCAAAACGTCGTTAGACCCAATCTTTCTCCAGGCCGTGTTGATGATGGTGGTGATAGTCTTACTCACCGTCTGGATTAGGTAGTTTAAGGCCCGGGGCGTTATCGCTCCGGGCCTAAAGTCCCTGCGGTATTCCTGCAACATGGCAAATGGTACTTTCCACCACGGGGAACACGTCGATTAACTCAATAATGGTAGAGCTTCGAGCATATTCTTCAGGTTTAAGGTATCCCAGGGCAGGTGTTCGGCGACGGTGAGGCCGACCGGTTTGGCCTGAGCGGCGGCTTGATTGATAAGATTAACCACTTCGGCAATCGTCAGTTTCCCTTCGGCGACATCGCCAAAATCGTGTACGCCGCGCCCCGGACGAGCAAACAGCACTGCTCGAAACAGGGCCGGGTCGAGGACATCAAGATCGAGATGGATGGCCAGGTACTCAATACGTTCACGCGCTCTCCACTCGTCAATCGCCTGCGGATTCTGACGCAGCTCTGATGGGCTTAAGGTGGCGATACCGCGTTCACTAATAAACTGTTTTTCGACATCGAGCGGGCTATGGATCCCGGCAATGAGCGCTTTGCCAGGTGATAATGGCTTTCTGACCACCTGGGTTAATTCCGCGTCGCCATTGCCCATTAAAGCCCCAAGAACGTGGGCATGGGCATGTGGGAACTGCTCTGGCGTCATAACGTCCGGGTGAGAATCAATCCATAATACCCCCAATTTATCGCCATATTTTTCCACAAGCCAGGCGAAAGGAGCCAGGGAGACCAGGCAATCGCCCCCTAAGGTGACAATGGTCTCTGGCTGATTTCGAGTGATTTTGTCTTGTGCATCAAGCAACTGTTCAACGATCGCCCGGCGGCCGACAATTCCATCTTCATTTGCCAGTTGAGCGTGTCCTGGTTCGGGGACACAGACCTCCTCGACAACGCCTTGCGCAGGCGGCGCCAGCCAGGACAGCATCCGGGAGCCGAAGAAGTAGGGCGGATTGTTGCCGCCTTGCCATTGCGGAAAAAGCAAACGCAGACTGGATTGGGTATTTGGCATCATGGTTCTCCTCATATTTATCATCACAAATGAACGAACGTTCATTCATTAATAATGAGGCGCACTGTCGGTGATGGCAAGTAAAAACGGGTTATTTACCCTAACATTAGGCTGCTAGCCAAAAAGCGCTTGAAGCAGGTAGAATTGCCCATCGCCGGAGGTAGTTGAAATGTTAAATAATTCAGAAACGTACCATAAGCTGATTGTCGCCGCGGCGGCGTGCTTTGCCGAAAAAGGATTTAATGGAACCAGCGTGCGCGAAATTGCACTGCGCGCAGGTATTAGCCTCGGCGCGATGTACACCTACTTCAAAGGCAAAGATGAACTCATTGAGGCGATTATCCTTGAAGAGCAAAAATCGGCATTAGCTAAGCATCAGGAGCGCTTCGAAGGTTCCCATTTTGCGCAGATTTGCGCCTTAGCCGTTTCCTGTATAGAAGAAGTGGGGTATCCCTCTTCGCACCAGCTGTGGGTGGAAATTATTGCGGAATCGGCAAGAAAGCCGGCGCTGCGGCAGATTTTCGTCAATAGCGACAGGATCATGCGCGACGGAATGGCACAGATTATTGCTCAAGGAATTGCCGCAGGCGAGCTCAGCCCACACGTTAACGTCGAAGAAGCAACGCTCACCATCTTTGCATTCATCGATGGTCTGATTGGCCGTAAAGCGATGAATCCCGCATTTACCGTGGCTAAGGATCTGCCGCATTTTGACAACGTCATGGCGACCATTCTCAATAAAAATAGCGCTAGTGAATTCCATGCCACAGTACGCTGATTTCTGTTTTAGCGCCGTGATGGCTCAACGGGCGGCAAAAGAAAATCTCACCCTTGATGCCGACCAGCTCGCGTTGGTTGCCAACTTGCAAACGCTGAGCCATCAGTTATTCCGGCAGCAAACGGCAATACAAGGATTGTACGTCTGGGGGCGAACCGGGCGTGGGAAGAGCTTTATTCTCGATAGTTTCTTTGCCAGCTTGCCGCTGCGTGAAAAGCGGCGGGTGCATTTTCATCACTTTTTCCGCGAACTCCATCAGCGGCTGAACGCCCCTTCGGCGCCGCGGTTGCAAGAGGTCGTCGCGCAAATGACCGACAACTGTCGTCTGCTCTGTTTTGATGAGTTTCATCTTCATGACCCGGCTGATGCGATGTTGATAAAGGTGCTACTGGAGCATTTGTTCGCGCGAAATATCGTCTTATTAGCGACCTCCAATTATCCCCCCGACCGTTTGCTGGCGAATCCGCTCTATCACGAACGTTTTTTGCCTTCCATTAACCTCATTAAACGTCATATGACGGTAACGGCGCTCAACGGCGAACAGGATTACCGCGAGCGACATGCCTCGCTGGAGAATGATTTCTGCCAGGGAAAACTGTTGGTGCAGCCAACCCCCAGTACTCGCGCGACGCTCGGTTTGCCGGATATTGCCCTGCAGGCGCAGGCTCTGCAAGTAGGTTATCGCACCCTGCAGACGGCATCTCGGCAAGGTGCTTTTCTGCATTTCACTTTCGACCAGCTCTGCCTTGCGCCTACCTCGGTTATGGATTACCTGACGCTATGTGAGCAACACCAGAACTGGCTCGTCGAGAAGGTTCCACCGTTGGCGCGAGTTAGCCCTGCGGCACAGCAGCGCTTTATCAACGTGGTGGATATTTTGTATGAAAAACAGTGCCGCTTAATTTTAATTACCGATTGCGGGCTGGAAACACTGGTGGCGGATGTGGAGCTGGATGATATTCAACGCACCTACAGTCGGTTACAGCAGCTCGCTCGGGAAGCATAAAAAAGCGCCACTCGATAATGAGCGGCGCTTTAACAGAGTAACCTGCCGCCGGTTATTCACCGGCGGGCAGGGGAATTACAGATCGAAACGATCCAGATTCATTACCTTGGTCCATGCGGCAACGAAATCAGTAACGAATTTCTGTTGCGCATCGGCACAGGCATAGACTTCGGCCAGCGCGCGCAGGACCGAGTTAGAACCGAACACCAGATCGACGCGAGTGGCGGTATATTTCTCTTCGCCGCTCTTACGGTCGTGACCGGTAAACAGCTCAGCCTGTTCATCCGCGGCTTTCCATACGGTGCCCATATCCAGCAGGTTGACGAAGAAGTCAGTGCTGAGGACGCCGACGCGATCGGTGAAGACGCCATGTTGGCTGCCATCGAAGTTAGCGCCCAGCACGCGCAGGCCGCCGACCAGCGCCGTCATTTCCGGCGCCGTCAGGGTTAGCTGCTGCGCTTTATCGATAAGCAGGGTTTCCGTTGATACGCCGCCTTCGATGCGACGGTAATTACGGAAACCGTCGGCCAGCGGCTGCAGCAGATCCATTGCTTCAACATCGGTCTGATCCTGGCGCGCATCTACGCGACCCGGCGCAAACGGCACGTTTACTTGAACGCCGGCAGCCGCTGCGGCCTGCTCAACCCCCACAACGCCCGCCAGAACAATGATATCCGCCAGAGACGCTTTACCCGATGCTTTCTGGATGGCCTGTAGCGTTGGCAGCACTTTGCTGGCAATGGCGTTGACCGGCCATTCTCTCTGTGGCAGCAGGGCCAGACGCGCGCCGTTAGCGCCGCCGCGTTTATCACCGCCGCGGAAGGTTGAGGCGGAAGCCCAGGCAACGGAGACCAGTTCGCTGACCGACAGGCCTGAATCCGCAATGGCCGTTTTCAGCGTAGCGATGTCGGAGGCGGTCGGGTTATGCGTCGGAGCCGGTAATGGATCCTGCCAAATCAGATCTTCTTTTGGCACTTCCGGACCGAGATAACGGGATTTTGGCCCCATATCGCGGTGAATTAGTTTGAACCAGGCGCGGGCGAAGGCTTCGTTAAAGGCCTGCGGATCGTTCAGGAAACGGCGCGAGATTTTGCCGAATTCCGGGTCGAAGCGCAGCGTCAGGTCCGTCACCAGCATGGTCGGCTTGCGTTTTTTATTCGGATCAAACGGATCGGGAATAATCTCCGGCGCATCTTTCGCTTCGAACTGAATAGCGCCCGCCGGGCTGCGCGTCTGTACCCACTCGTATTTGAACAGGTTCTCGAAGAAGTAGTTGCTCCATTGGGTCGGGGTTTGCGTCCATACGACTTCCAGACCCGAGGTGATGGCGTCCGCGCCTACACCGCTGCCGTAAGTACTGCTCCAGCCAAGACCCTGAGATTCCAGCGGGGCGGCTTCCGGTTCCGGGCCAACGTGGCTTGCCGGTGCGGCGCCGTGCGTTTTACCCAGCGTATGGCCGCCGGCGATCAGCGCGACGATTTCTTCATCGTCCATCGCCATATTGCCGAAGGTCGCACGAATGGCTGCCGCGGCGGAAAGCGGATCGCCGCTGGCGTTAGGGCCTTCCGGGTTGACATAGATGAGACCCATTTCTGTGGCGCCCAGCGCCTGTTTTTCCAGGCTTTCCGGGTGGCGATGTTTCAGCCACTCTTTTTCATCGCCCCAGTCAACATCGAGGTCCGGTTCCCACACGTCTTCACGCCCTGCGCCGAAACCGAAGGTACGGAAGCCGGCGTTTTCTAATGCCACGTTACCCGCCAGCATATACAGGTCTGCCCAGGAGATTTTCTGACCATATTTTTGTTTCACCGGCCACAGCAGACGACGGGCTTTATCAAGGCTGACGTTATCCGGCCAGGAGTTAAGCGGGGCGAAGCGCTGCTGCCCGCGACCGGCGCCGCCGCGGCCATCGACGGTACGGTAAGTCCCCGCGCCGTGCCACGCCATACGAATAAACAGGCCAATGTAGCTGCCCCAATCGGCAGGCCACCACTCCTGAGAGTCGGTCAGCAGCGCGCGAAGGTCGGCTTTCAATGCGGAGTAGTCGAGCTTTTTGAACTCTTCCCGATAGTTGAAGTTTTCACCCAATGGGTTAGAACGATTGGAGTGCTGATTCAGCAGGTCAACACGAAGTTGGTTGGGCCACCAGTCACGGTTGGCGGTACCGCTGCCGGCGCTTTGCTTCGGCGTCCCGGCGTGGAAAGGGCATTTCCCTGCGGATGGGTTGTTAGTGGGATCATTTGACGTGCTCATATCAGGCTCCGTTTGCTTTTGTGAATGCCATTACGATATACACTGCTACCAATAAGCGATATTTGAATGAGTCTACGGATTTAATAGCTTTTACCGTTCAACAAACATAATTAAAACCAGTGTTTTAGTGTGTTTACTCGGCGAAATTCAAAACCACACCTTTAAACATAGTCGTAACGCAGCGGTAAAGGAAACGTTATGATGCGTTACCCGCAACGGATCGCTAATTGTTTGAGATATGACAATTTTACTGCGATGAAAGGATTAGCGTTGCCAGTAAAGCGGCGTGCCGAAAACGTCGGTAAAATAATCAATAACGGTGCGTACATTGAGCGACGGATGACGAGCATGCGGATAAATCGCGGCAATGTAAGAGGGCAAATGGTTAATGCCAACGCTGTAGTCATTCATCAGCGCTACTAATGTTCCCTGCGCCAGCGCGTCGCTCACCATCCAGTCCGGAAACAAAACAATGCCCATTCCGCCAATCGCTGAAGTGAGAAGGGCATCGGCGTTGTTTGAGATTAGCCGCGGTGTTTGCGGGTAATGGGTCCACTCTTCTTCCCTCTGGCGAAAAAGCCAACGGTTAGCGCCCTGTGAACCGCGATACACCAGCGTGCGGTGTTGATTAAGCTCAGAAGGCGATTGCGGCGCGCCGAAACGGGAAAGGTAACCAGGCGCTGCGGCGAGGTAATAGCGCTGGGCGCCAAAAACCTTTGCGTGATAGCTGGCGTCAGGCAGGGCGCTGATACGAAAAATGATATCAGTCGCCTGGCGATGAGGATCGACAAAGTCATCGGTCAGGATTAATTCGTACTCCAGCTCGGGATAACGATCGGCCAGTCCCGCTAACCATGGCGCGATATGCCGTTGGCCAAAGTAGACCGGGGCGTTGATGCGCACGAGTCCGCCAGGTTGTCGGGCGCGATCCTGTAATTCGCGTTGCGCGTGAGCGAATTGCTCGGTCATCCCGCGAGCATAGTCAGCAAACAGGTTTCCGGCCTCCGTTGGAACGACCGCACGGGTATTGCGGTAGAACAGCTGCTGGCCTAGCGCATCCTCGAGTTGCTGGATGACCCGTGAGATAAGAGAAGGGGACACGCCTTCACGGCGCGCGACAACGGAAAAACTATGGCTGTCATACACGGCGATAAACAGCTGGAGGGCGCGGAGATTGATGTTACCTACGTCGGCCATTAATGCAAATCCTGCAAAGGTGTTTGCAAAACTATACTATTTTTTGCATTAGCGCGCCGTTCTATTCTCTTCCGCTCTTAACAACTGAAGAGTATTTAACATGCAGCGTGTGCTGATTTTTTTAGTGATTGCCGGCGGAATGGGGCTGTCCGTAGAGGCAGGTCTATTGGGGCCGCTGGCGGGTCAGGTCGGTGATTTATGGGCAACAATGAGTATTTTCGCCATTGGCGCGGCATTAACGTTTTTACTGATGCTTTTTTTTAGCCCGCGACAAAGTCCCTCTTTTTTTTCGCTCCCCGGTTGGCAATTAACCGGTGGTCTATTGGGGCCAGGTTATGTGCTGATATTAACGATTGTTACTCCGACGATCGGTATCGCAATGACGATTACCGGTATTCTCGCCGGTCAAGTATGTAAGAGTCTGTTAATCGATCATTTTGGCTGGTTTGGTAGCCCGCGGCGAAAAATAGATCGCCGCCGGGTTATTGCTCTGTTGTTCATTGTGGCGGCATTAGTGCTGATTGCCGTTGATTGAGGTGCTGATATGAATATGTTGATGATTATTTTGTCGCTGATTGGCGGCGCATTGCTAAGCGTACAGGCTGCGGTGAATGGCCGTCTTGGCGCGCAAGTCGGAATATTGCGTAGCGCCTTTTTGACCTTTTCCATTGGCGCATTGGTGACCGGTTTATTCATCGTTTTCTTTGCTCCGCAGCAGTCAATGACGCTACTGGATGTACCAAAGTGGCAACTGCTTGGCGCGTTCTGCGGGGTACCCTATATTGTCATCATGGTGCTGGCAGTACAGCGAATCGGCACGGCAACGGCGACGGTGGCGGTAATATTTGGTCAACTCGCGATGAGCTTGCTGATTGATAATTTCGGGTGGTTGGGAAATAGCGCTATTGCCTTTTCGCCACAACGCCTGGCAGCGGTGCTGTGTTTGGCGTTAGCACTGTACTTTATATACGCCTCTGGCGTATCAGGAGCAGTTGCACCTTCTAAACGGCCGGGAAAGGCGAAATGGTTGTCGACCGAACGGGAATAAGCTAATACTTAGACACCATGTGACTGGCGCTAAAGACAGAATACTGTTGGGGAGCATGGTCAAGTACGCCGCGCGCCTGGGCATTACCCCTATCTGGAGATAAGTTATGCCTGAATTAGCTTCATTATCGGCTTTTGCCGCGGTGGCGTTGGGGTTGGTGTTAACGCCTGGCCCCAACATGATGTACCTCACTTCACGGTCGATTTGCCAGGGAAAACGCGCCGGCTTTATATCCCTTGCTGGCGTTGCGGTGGGGTTTTTCTTTTATATGCTGTGCGCGGCTTTTGGCATAACCGCGCTGGTTTTCGCCGTACCCTATGCCTACGATGCGTTGCGAATTTGCGGAGTGGCTTATTTACTCTATTTAGCGTGGCAGGCGATTAAACCCGGTGGGCGGCCGATTTTCGCGGTGCGCGACTTACCGGCTGATAGCGGGCGTAAGCTGTTTCTGATGGGCTTTCTTACCAGCCTGGCGAATCCTAAAGTGGCTATCTTGTATTTGTCTTTGCTGCCGCAGTTTATCACCCCCGGACTCGGTAGCGTGCTGAGTCAGTCCCTAATACTAGGCTGCACCCAGGCGCTAATAAGCGTGGCGGTTAACGGGCTTATTATTATGCTGGCCGGGCAGGTGGCGCTGTTTCTTGGGCGGCGACCGGGCTGGCAACACTTTCAGCGTTGGCTGATGGCGACGGTACTTGCCGGAATGGCGGTAAAGATCGCTTTTGAGGCCAGAAAATAATCGTTACCGCCTGACAACGCGTTCTTATGCCTTTCTCTCGTTGAGAAAGGCAACTCACGTTCTAACATACTGATACATTTCTGCCAGTTCATTAGCAACCTTTCAGTAGGGCTAATGCGTCAATAAAGCTATTCTTCCCCGCCTTTAGTTTTTGTGCTTTCCAGTGACGCAGGTAAATTGCCGCCAATGGCCCTATTGAGAGATGAGATCCGCGACCACTCGGCAGAAGAGATGCTGTTTATCCGCCGCGCCGTTATTGCTTTCCTGTTGGTGGTGGTCTGCTTTGGGGTGTTGATTTTCAATCTCTACCATCTCCAGGTAGAGCAGCACGACTTTTATCAGACCCGCTCCAATCAAAACGACATTAAAATGTTGCCGATCGCGCCAAGCCGGGGGCTGATTTTCGACCGCAACGGTATTCCGCTGGTGCAAAATATCACCCTGTATCGCCTGCAGGTGATCCCCAGCAAGATTGCCGATATGTCGGCGCTGTTGCAGGCGTTAAGCCCGATTGTCGACCTGACGGCGGATGATATCGCCAGTTTCCGCGACGATATGCACCACAATAGCCGCTATAAAGAGGTGACGCTGAAATCCGATCTTACCGATGTGGAAGTGGCGCGCTTTGCGGTCAACGAATTCCGTTTTCCCGGCGTCACCGTCGAGAGCTACCAGCAGCGAAGTTATCCCTATGGCGCGGAACTGGCGCACGTTGTCGGTTACGTTTCGAAAATTAACGATAACGATTTACAACGGCTGGCGAAAAACGGCGAAGCAGAAAACTACGCGGCCGATCGCAATATCGGTAAACAGGGGATTGAAGGCTATTACGAGAAAGAGCTGCATGGCACCACCGGTTATCAGGAAGTCGAGGTAGACAACCACGGTCGCGTCGTTCGCCTGTTGAAAGAAGTCCCGCCGGTCGCCGGCAAAAATATCTATCTGACGCTAGACCTGCATTTGCAGCAGTATATTGAGTCGGTCCTGAAGGGCCAGCGCGCCGCGGTCGTGGCCGTCGACCCGCGCGACGGCGGCGTACTGGCAATGGTCTCCAGCCCCAGCTATGACCCCAACCCCTTCGTTAAGGGGATTGGCTACCAGGCTTACAAATCGCTGCTCGATAACCAGGATCGCCCGCTGATTAACCGCGTCACTCAGGGCTTGTATCCCCCGGCTTCCACGGTCAAGCCGTATATGGCGCTCTCAGCCCTTTCCGCCGGGGTGATTACGCCAAATACCACCTTCTTCGGCGCGCCGACCTGGACGCTACCGGGTACTCAGCGCCGCTATCGCGACTGGTTAAAAACGGGACATGGTATGTTGAATGTGACCAAAGCGATTGAAGAGTCGGCGGATACCTTCTTCTACCAGGTCGCTTTTGAGATGGGCATCGACCGTATACAGGAGTGGTTGAGCAAGTTTGGTTACGGACAATCGACCGGCATCGATCTCAATGAAGAATACGCCGGGGTTTTGCCGAGCCGCGAATGGAAACAGCGGGTACATAAAAAACCGTGGTATCAGGGCGATACGATTTCCGTCGGTATCGGCCAGGGGTACTGGATCGCCACTCCTATTCAAATGGTGAAAGCGCTGACCACCCTAATCAACAACGGCAAGGTACAAAACCCGCATCTTTTATACTCAATGAAGCAGGGGAATAAGGTCGAACGCTATCAGCAGCCAGCCAATTTACCGCAGGTCGGCGATCCGAAATCGCCATACTGGGGGGTTGTTCGCAATGGTATGTATGGCATGGCGAACCTGCCGAACGGAACGGGATATAAGCTGTTTCATACCGCGCCGTACCAGATTGCGGCGAAGTCCGGCACCTCGCAGGTGTTTAGCCTGAAGGAGAACCAGACCTACAATGCCAAAATGATCCCGGTACGTCTGCGCGACCACATTTTTTATACCCTGTTTGCGCCGTATCAGCATCCGAAAGTGGCGATGGCGCTCATTCTCGAAAATGGCGGCGGCGATGGCGTTGTCGCCGGCCCGACGGCGCGAGCGATTCTCGACCATATCTTCGACCCGGCGAATGCGCCGGCTGCGGATAGCGCGCAAAGTAACGTTCCGCAGGTCGAAAGCGCCGATGCGCAGTAACCACTTTAAGTGGCGGACGTCGTCGGCGCGCTAAACAGGATTCGCCAGCTGCGGCGACGGCGAGTTATCTCACGCCATAGCGCGATGACCTCGTCCAGCTGTAGGTCGTTAACGTTCTGCGGCGTGGCTACCGGTAGATGATAGCGCTGGCGCAGGGCGGAGAGTGCGGTGGCGCTGGCGTCCTGCGCCTGACCGTTCTGCTCAGCCAGCTGGTGTTGTAACTGGCTGAACTCAGCTTGCCCACACAGCGTTAACTGGCGGAGAAAGGTTTTACAGCAGCGTAGCAGGTTACTGATGGAACGATCTGGCGACTGCAGCGCCAGCAGCAGGCCATCGCGATCGGCGATCCGCTGATAACGGCAGCTCACCACGTAGCCAATCTGCTGTTCGACCCGCAGACGCTGGAAGAATTGCGGCTCGCAAAGTAGCGCCAGCAGTTGCAGCGCGGCCAGCGATGCCCCCTCGGGCAATGGAATAAAAACCAGTAGCGCGTTATCCGAGCTGGCGTGGGGAATACGCTGAATACCGCGGCGACAGCCCGCCGAAGAGTGAAGCTCGGCGTTGATCGGGGTATTGAGCAGCGTCAACTGACGGGCAACCTGCTGCGCCAGATTGCCGCTGCCGCCCACCATCGCCGCCAGCCAACCCTCTTGCGCCGGGGCGATAGTCAGATGTTCAGGTAATTGTTGCAGTAGCTGGCGAATCGCAATGGTTTCAGGTGCGACCGTCGTCCCCGGCGCGGGTTGGGCTAATCGGCGCATAAGTGCGGTGACGACGCGCTCCGCTACGCCGCCGGCTTCCGGTAGCTGTAGGGTAAGCTGCCAGTTGCCGTCCACCGTTTGCCACTCGCCGCTGCCGCCAGCATGGCGAAGTTGCGCGAGCAAGGGACGGAGCTGCTGGCTTATCGCCATCCCCTGCGCCTGACTAAGCACGCTATAGAATGGCTTGCGAACGATCAGCGTTGGCGTTTGATTATCTGCAATGACATGCAGCAGCGGGCTGGTCGTTGGCGGCAGGTCAGGCGCTGCCGCGGTCGCCGCCTGCGGATAGAAGCTAAATGCCAGCGGATCAATCACGACTGTCCGTGGCTGCCTACGGCCGAGCGGCAAGGTAAAGCCCTGGGTTGCCACGCCATCGCCAGCCGCTATTTTGCGGCACACCAGCGAAGAGGCTGGCGCCGTCAGCAAGCTGGCGCAGAAACGGGCAAAGTCGATGGGCGGGGAATCGGGCGCAAAACCCAATGCCCGCTGACGTAACTGTTCGAGCGGGGTGAGTGCGTTAAAACGCCGCTGCGCCAGCCTGTAATAGTGCAACTGCTGTTCAGGTGAGGTGTGGCGCAATGCCTGCAGCCATCGCTCGAGATGCTGCTGGATGGCGTCGGGATGGTCGCTGCTGAATACCAGCGCCAGCCAGCCGACACGTTCATCCTGGTAAAGCCAGTTCAGCGCGACATCGTCCGCGAGCCCGCATTCACGTAGCCCGGCCAGCAGGCTGCCGGGCGCTTCATCCAGTAAGAATTCACGAAAAGTAGTGACGTTGTCACTTACTGCAATGAGCGGACAACGCCATACCGCCGGTTGGTCTTCAACGGCCAGTTGAAGATCCACATTGTTGCTAAAATACGCAGACGGCGGGCTTTCCGGCGGCAGGCCGCCAGGGAATCCCGCGGCAAAAAAATGGGCCAATGCGGCTAATTCATCAAGCGACTGCGGCCCCTGAAGCCATAGCTGCAGATGGCTGGCGACATAATAGCGCTGATGAAACTCGCCGAGCGCAACCTGCAGCGCAGGCAAGTTTCCGCCCAGAGAATCCATGCTGCCGACCTGAAAACGGCGAAAAGCCGCGGGCGCCGCCATCGCGTGACGGGCTGCGGCTTCACGGCGGGAGGGATCGTGCTGCTGGATAAGCCGGTTTTCCGCATCGATGACCGCCAGTTCCTGACGGATATTTTCAGGCGACAGCAGCGGCGCCTGGAGCGTATCCCGTAGACGGGTGATGCCCTCGGCCAGACTACTGGCGGCGACCTCGAAGAAATAGGCGCTGTGGCGGGCAAGGGTGGTGGCGTTGACGCTGCCGCCCTGGCGTTGGATCCACGCCATTAATCGCTCGTCTGCGTGATAGCGCTGGCTGCCGCGAAACAGCAAATGTTCCAGTAAATGGGCCAGCCCCGGCAGGGCATCGGTTTCGTGATGGCTTCCGGCCCCCACCTTAACCAACGCCGCAGCACGCGTCGCCTGCGGCTGATGAACCAGCGTTGCGCGAATCCCGCCTGCCAGTTCCACGATGCGGGTGGCGGTGGTCATCACAATTCCCGGGTTTTATAAATCAGCTGTGAACGGGTGCGGTTGCGGAACTGCAGCTGGCTGATTTTGATGTCGCTACAGGCCGCTTCGCGCCGCGCTTCGAGGATTTTATGATGGTGCGGCGATTTGCTGCACACCGGGTCAGCGTTATCTGCATTGCCGGTCAGCATAAAGGCCTGACAGCGGCAGCCGCCGAAATCTTTCTCTTTTTCATCACAGGAACGGCACGGCTCCGGCATCCAGTCGAAGCCGCGGTAGCGGTTGAAGCCAAACGAGTCATACCAGATCGATTCCAGGCTCTGCTCCAGCACCGACGGGAACTCGACCGGTAACTGGCGCGCGCTGTGACACGGCAGCGCGGTGCCTTCCGGGGTCACGCTGAGGAATATTGAGCCCCAGCCGCCCATACAGCCTTTAGGGCGTTCTTCGTAGTAGTCCGGGGTGACAAAGAGCAGATTGGTCAGATTACCGTTAGCCGCCATTTTATGGCGGTAATCAGCAACGACCTGTTCAGCTCGGGCGATCTGTTCGCGGGTCGGCAGTAACCCCTGACGATTGAGGAACGCCCAGCCGTAAAACTGGCAGGTGGCGAGCTCAACATCATCCGCTTCCAGCTCGATACACAGCTCGATGATTTTATCGATCTGGTCGATATTGTGGCGATGGAGGACAAAGTTCAGCACCATCGGGTAGTCGCGTGCTTTTACCGCTTTCGCCATCGCCAGCTTCTGCTGGAACGCTTTTTTGTTGCCCGCCAGCGCTGCGTTAAGCACTTCATCGCTGGCCTGGAAGCTAATCTGGATATGATCCAGCCCGGCCTCGCTGAAGGCGTCGAGTTTGCTCTCGGTGAGCCCAATGCCTGACGTAATCAGATTGGTGTAAAAACCGAGATCGCGCGCGGCGCGGATAAGCTCCGGCAGATCTTTGCGCGTCAGCGGTTCGCCGCCGGAGAAACCCATCTGCACGCTACCCATGGCCCGCGCCTGGCGAAAGACCTCAATCCACTGTTCGGTGGTGAGTTCTTTCTCCTGCTGAGCAAAGTCCAGTGGGTTAGAGCAGTAGGGGCACTGCAACGGACAGCGATAGGTCAGCTCCGCCAGTAGCCACAGCGGCGGATTAACGGCGGGTTTATTCTGGCTCACGGAAGATAATCCACTTCTGTTGGTAAGCTATCTGCAGGAATTCGATGACGTCGTCATCGACGCCGCCGGCTTCCGGGAAACGGGCGTTGAGTTCGGCGATTATTTTTGCCGCGTCGCGTTGACCATCGACCAGTTCGAGGATCGCGGCGGCGGTCTCATTCAGTTTCGCCATTCCTTCCGGATAGAGGATCACGTGGCTATCCTGAGCAGCTTCCCACTGCAGGCGGTAGCCGCGACGAAAGGCGATGATTGCGCTTTTTTGCATAGTTATACCAGTCGGGTCGTGTGCCAGGCCGCCTTGTCGGTGACCGTATGATAGGGCGGGCGCTGCAACGCGTAGGCCATGGTCATGGCATCCAGCATCGACCACAGAATGTCGAGCTTAAACTGCAGGATCTCCAGCATCCGGTTCTGCTTTTCCGCGCTATCGCAGTAGATCTTCGCCAGCTCCAGCCCATGTTCGACGTCGCGATTGGCCTGGCTTAAGCGGCTGCGGAAGTAGAAATAGCCTTCTTCTTTGATCCATGGATAGTGCTGCGGCCAGCTGTCGAGGCGCGACTGATGAATTTGCGGGGCAAACAGTTCGGTCAGCGAACTGCACGCCGCTTCCTGCCAGTTGGCCCGGCGGGCAAAATTGACGTAGGCGTCGACGGCAAAACGCACCCCGGGCAGCACGTGGCGCTCGCTGAGTAACTCATCACGGCTTAGCCCCACGGCTTCACCCAACTGCAGCCAGGCTTCAATACCGCCTTCCTGGCCGTTACTGCCATCGTGGTCGAGGATCCGCTGCACCCATTTGCGTCGGGTGTGTGGATCGGGGCAGTTTGCCATAATCGCCGCGTCTTTTAGTGGGATATTGGTCTGGTAGTAAAAACGGTTCGCCACCCAGCCCTGGATTTGTTCGCGGCTGGCCTCGCCGTTATGCATCGCAATATGGTACGGATGATGGATATGGTAGTAGGCGCCTTTTTCCCGTAGCGCTTGTTCAAACGCTTGTGGCGATAGGGTTTCGCGTATCTGCATAGTTAGTCCTGAAGCGTGATAGGCATCCCGTCCCAGCTCACTTCAATTCCCTGTTGCGTCAGGGCCTTGCGCTGCGGCGATTGCTCGTTAAGGATAGGATTCGTGTTATTGATATGAATCAGAATTTTGCGCTTCGCCGGGAGTGAGGCCAGCAACGCCATCATGCCGTGTTCATCCCCAAGCGCCAGGTGGCCCATATCACGACCGGTATTGCGCCCGACGCCGGCCGCCTGTAGTTCATCATCCTGCCAGACGGTACCGTCAATCAGCAGGCAGTCCGCTTTTTTCAGCCACGGCAGGAGCGCTTCATCCGGTTCGCCAAGCCCCGGCGCATAGAACAGCGTCTGGCCGTTACGGCGGTTTTCGATAAACAGCGCCACGTTATGGCCCGGCAGCGGGCGATCGCGAAACGGCGAGTAGGGCGGCGCATTGCTGGCGATGGGGACGGCGGTAAACTGCAGATCGGGACAGGCGTCAACGGTAAAACTATTCAGCGGGGTGACAGGATGGTGAATCAGGCCGCCGTTCCAGTGCCGTAACATGGTAAAAATGGGAAAACCCGTGCTGAGATCCTCATGTACCTCCGGCGTGCACCAGACCTGATGGGGACACCCTTCGCGTAGGCTCAGCAGCCCGGTAGTATGGTCAATCTGGCTATCGGTAAGGATAATGCCGCCAATATGCGTGCCGCGCAGTAGGCCTTGTTTGTTTAACTCTGGCGTGTGGGCAATTTGCTGGCTGATATCCGGAGAGGCGTTACACAGCACCCACTCTTTGCCGTTATCGCTAACGATAATGGAAGACTGGGTGCGGGCGGTGGCCTGAATTGTGCCATTGCGCAGCCCCTGACAGTTGGCGCAGTTACAATTCCACTGCGGAAAACCTCCGCCAGCGGCGGAACCGAGGACTTTTATAAACATGAAGACGGACCAGATAAAAAAACAAAATGCCCGCACGGACGGCGGGCGGAGCGATTAGCGATTGGAAATGTACAGCGTCACTTCCAGACCCAGACGTAAATCAATAAAAGCAGGTTTCTTCCACATCGTTTTTTCCTCTATAAAAATGCGACATCAACGTCTTCGGTTGTGTCGGTTTTGTGATGGCCATCAAATATTGCCCCTCAGGGAGACAAAGGTCAACCGGCAACATGTAAGCATTTAACCTTACGTTTACAATATAACCTATTGTTGCCAAACATTTTTTAATACCTTTTGCCAGTTGCCCCAAAGCAGTTTATCCAGCACCAATTGTTCATAACCGCTATGGCGCAACGCGTTGATTAGCCGTGGTAAACCGCTCACGTCGCCCAATTCGTCCGGCAGGGTGATGCCGTCAAAATCGGACCCCAACGCCACGTGATCGTCGCCCATAATGTTAATAAGATAGTCGATATGGTGAACGATGGTGGCTAATGGGGTGTCGCTGTCGCGTTTGCCGTCGGCGCGCAGGAAAGCGTTGCCGAAATTGACGCCGACCACGCCGCCGCTGTCGCGAATCGCCCGCAGTTGTTCATCGGTGAGATTACGTGGCTGCGGGCATAGCGCGTGGGCATTAGAGTGGGTGGCGACCAGCGGTGACGTCGAGTGCTGGGCGGTATCCCAGAACGCTTTTTCATTCATATGAGACACGTCAATCTGCATCTTCAAGGCATTGGCCTGCTTAATCAGATCGATACCTGCCGCTGTCAGTCCAGGCCCAGTGTCCGGGCTACCGGGAAACGAACCGTTAACGCCGCTGCCGAAGCGGTTCGCAATGTTCCAGAACGGACCAATGCTGCGCACCCCGGCGGCATAAAAGGCCTGCAGGTCGTGGCCCTCGCCATCAAAACCTCCGGCGCCCTCAATATGCGCCACCATCGCCAGTACCTTATCCTCGTGGCAGCGTTCGATATCCGCCGCGCTCAGACATAATCGCAAGCGTCCAGCGGAGTGCGCGACAAGTTGTTTCAGGATGGCCAGTTGCTGCCAGAGGATATCGATCGGATCCCATCGTTGTCTGGCGTATTGCGGCGCCATACGGGCAATATATTCCTGCGGTGGCACGAATAGTGCGAATAGCCCGCCGGCAAATTCGCCTTGCAGCATGCGCGGATAGTCGAGATGACCGTTCTCAATCCCGGCAAAGAAAGCAGTTGAAGGATCCTCGCGATGGTGAAGCCATAAATTGAGCAGCAGGTCATTGTGACCATCAAAAATCGCCATAGCGCGCTCCATCTGGTGGTTGTACTAGAAATGCCTGACACGGTAACTGATTTGTTCGCTGCGGCAAGTGGAAATTCACAACTTAGCAACAATCGCCAAATCTGGCGTTTGTATCACACTGTATCAATCGGCAAACCTCATACATGGCGATGCAAAAACACGATAAATCCCACACATGCTGGATACACAGGCCTGATTAACTGTTCACGTACTTGCTTAACGCTTCCAGATAAAAGGTGAAATGAGGATGAACAGATTATCCGCAATCCGTCATGTCAGCGCGGCGGCGCTGTGTCTCTCCACGCTGTGGTCTGCCAGCGTGTGCGCTGCTGAAGACGCAGGCGCTTTCGACAAGGTGCAACAAATCAACGCCGGCGATTTGAATATCGGTTATGTCGATATGGGGCCACGCGATGGCCAGGCGGTAATTTTGCTGCACGGCTGGCCGTATGATATTCAAAGCTACGCGCAGGTGGCCCCGGCGCTGGCGCAGAAGGGTTACCGGGTCATCGTACCGTATCTGCGCGGCTACGGCTCCACCCGTTTCCTGTCGGCTAAAACGCCGCGTAACGGTCAGCCATCGGCGATGGCGGCGGATATTGTGCATCTAATGGATGCGCTAAATATTAAGCAAGCGGATTTCGCCGGCTTTGACTGGGGCGCGCGTACAGCGGATATCGTCGCGGCGCTCTGGCCGCAGCGGGTTAAGTCGCTGGTATCGGTGAGCGGATATCTGATTAGCAGCCAGCAAATTGGCGAGAAGCCGTTACCGCCGCAGGCGGAACTGTCGTGGTGGTATCAATTCTACTTTGCCACCCCGCGCGGCGAGGCGGGCTACCGGAAAAATACCCATGACTTTGCCAAATTTATCTGGCATCAGGCTTCGCCGCGGTGGACATTCACGGATGCCACGTTCGCCAATAGCGCGAAAGCGCTGGATAACCCGGATCACGTTGCCGTCACCATCAGTAACTACCGCTGGCGCCTGGGGTTGGAGCAGGGCGAAGCGAAATATGCGGCCTACGAACAGCGACTCGCGAAACTGCCGGCGATTAGCGTACCCACCATTACCATCGAGGGGGAAAACAATGGCGCGCCGCATCCAGCGCCGGATAGCTATCGGGCGAAATTCACCGGTAAATATGAGCATCGGGATTTCAAAGGCGCAGTGGGACATAACCCGCCGCAGGAGGCGCCAGCGGAATTTGTTCAGGCGGTTATTGATGCCGATCGCTTATAAGCCTCACCACGCCGCAAGCGCAGAGTTGCGCTTGCGGAAAAGCCGCATATGCTTTTCATGAGCTTATTTTTCCGCAGGAGCCGCCTTTGGAACGTATTGACCACATCCTGGTTGTCGATGACGACCGCGATATCCGCGAACTGATCGTTGGGTATCTGGAGAAATCGGGCTATCGCGCCAGCGGCGCAGCTAATGGCAAAGCGATGTGGTCTGTACTTAAAAACCATCAAATCGATTTGATTGTCCTCGATATCATGCTGCCCGGCGACGATGGTTTAACCCTTTGTCGCCAGTTGCGCAATGATGGCCAACAGGATATCCCGGTGCTGATGCTGACCGCGCGTAGCGAAGATAGCGACCGTATACTTGGTCTCGAAATGGGGGCCGACGATTATCTGGTGAAACCGTTCGTGGCCCGGGAGCTACTGGCGCGGATCAAAGCCATCTTACGCCGCGCCCGCGCGCTTCCCCCCAATTTACAAATCAGCGAAGCCGGCAGGCTTATCGCCTTTGGCGACTGGCTGCTCGATACCTCGGCGCGGCATCTACTGGACGAGAGTGGCACAATTGTGGCGCTAAGCGGGGCGGAATATCGCCTGCTGCGGGTGTTTCTTGATCATCCTCAACGGGTGCTCAACCGCGATCAGTTGTTGAATCTTACCCAGGGGCGTGATGCCGAACTGTTTGAACGGTCTATCGATCTGTTGGTGAGCCGCCTGCGTCAGCGCCTGCGGGAGGACGCGCGTGAGCCCGCCTATATCAAAACCGTGCGCAGCGAGGGTTACGTGCTGTCAGTGCCGGTGTCGATCCGCGAGGCGCGATAATGAAAGTGTGGCCGGCGTCATTGCAGTCGCGCTTAATGATAATGATTTTTCTCGCTCTGCTGCTCGCTAATGCCCTGACGCTATCGCTTCTGCTCTACGAGCGCATGAGCAGTGCCCGTAGCGTCATGCTGGGCAACCTTGAATACGATGTCGCCACCAGCGTGGCTATCCTTGATCGTCTTCCTGCGCAAGAACGGCCGCATTGGTTGGCGCGTCTGGCGCGCGGTAACTACCGCTATCAGCTTTCTGCCGGACAAACTGGCGATTATCCCACCAGCTGGCGTACCCGTGATGCGGTACGCTCGTTACAGGAAGCCCTGAGCGGTCGCTATCCTGTGAGTATTATCGCCGTCCCTGGACCGCGCGAACATATTCAGGCCCACGTGACCCTGCGCGACGGCGCGCCGTTAAGCATTGACCTGTGGCCAAAGCTGCCGGCCATCGCACGTTGGCTACCGCTGGTGCTGGTCGCGCAGTTTCTGTTACTACTATTTTGCGCCTGGTACGCCGTCCGCCAGGTGGTCGCGCCGATGACCCGCTTTACCCGCGCCATTGATACGCTGCAACCGGCTACTCCGGCTGCAGGGCCGCTGGCCGAGAAGGGACCACAAGAGGTGCAGCGCGCGGCGCGCGCCTTCAACGCGATGCAAAAGCGAATACAGGACCATTTGCAGGAGCGCGCGCGGATCCTGGCGGCGATCTCCCACGATTTGCAGACGCCGATTACCCGTATGAAGCTAAGAGTCGAGATGGCCGACCAATCGGCACTCCGCGATAAGCTGTTACAGGATCTCGATAGCATGACCCGACTGGTTCGCGAAGGCATCGCGCTGGCACGATCGGCCGAACCGCTGGCAGAAGCGCCGCAGCGGATGAGTCTCAATGCGTTACTGGATAGCATCGCCTGTGATTATGCCGATATCGGTAAAGCGGTCAGTTTTCGTGCCGGTAAAGGGGCGGACGTCATGACGCTTCAGCCGCAGGCGCTGCGGCGGATCATGAGTAACTTAATCGATAATGGGCTGAAATACGCCGAAAAGGTGGAAATCAGCCTGAGTTACCCGCCGAATGGCGATGTTATCATTCACGTTGTTGATGACGGCCCCGGCATCCCGGAAGGAGAGCTCACCGCCGTACTGCAGCCGTTCTATCGCCTCGAGCAGTCACGTAATCGCGATACCGGCGGTACCGGTTTGGGGCTGGCAATCGCCGCCCAGCTCGCCGGGCAGATGCAGGGAAGTTTGACCCTGCACAACCTGCAACAGGGCGGTCTTGAGGCGCGGGTACGTCTCAATGCCGCCGTTTTGTATCCTTCTGTATCCATTCCAACTGCAGATAAATCCATATACTAAACCGCCGTTTCACGGACATATCCGCCATACAGTCGCCTGTTGTAATGCTGACGTTGCCACTTCGGCAACGTTGCGAAGGAGAATGATCATGGCTGTTGTGATTGCATTTTTGGCCGGTATGTTGACGCTGCTCAGCCCCTGTACCTTACCGGTGATCCCGCTGGTGTTTGCCAGCGTTCGCGGGCGTAAGGGACAACTCATCCTGTTGTTGTTCGGTATGGGATTGATGTTTACCGCTGTATCGCTGCTGGCCACGTCGGCAGGGGGATGGTTAGTCAATCTGACCATCGTCGGGCGTTGGCTGGCGCTGGGCTTTTTGGTCGTTGTGGCTATCAGTTTGCTGTCATCACGCGTTGCAGGCTGGCTCGGATCGCCAGCGGTTGCGCTGGGTAATCAACTTAACCAACAGAGCTATCGTTATGGCAGTGGTCTCGCTTCAGTGTTCGCCGGACTGGCGATTGGACTACTTTGGGCGCCGTGCGCGGGACCGGTGCTGGGGGCGATATTTAGCCTGGCGTTGTTGCAAGGAAATTCAGTGACTACCGGTATCTTGCTGCTTTCCTATGCCAGCGGATGCGCGCTGATGTTGCTGCTATTGGGGTGGTTCGGCGCGCGGCTGATTTCCCGTTTGCGCGGTGGCCAGGTGATAAGTGGGCTGTTGCGCCAACTGGCTGGCATGGCAATGCTGGCTGCGGTGGCGTTAATCGCCAGCGGCAGCGATCGTTATCTGCTGGGCGCCAGCGGTTTAACCCATCGTCTGGAGCAGCGGCTCAGCGCGTTTATGCCCCAGGATCAACAACGGGTTCGGCTGGAGCCGATCGTTGCGCCGCGGCCAACCAGCGCTATGCCGGAATTGCAAGGCGGTACCGCATGGATTAATAGCCCACCCCTTACCAATGCGGCGTTAAAGGGCAAGGTGGTGCTGATTGATTTTTGGACCCGCGATTGCATCAACTGTCAGCATACGCTGCCTTATGTACGGACGTGGGCCAATAAGTATCGCGATGCGGGGCTGGTGGTGATTGGCGTACATACGCCGGAATATCCGTGGGAACGGTCGTTGCCGCAGCTTCGTGAAGCGGTCAGCCAGCGGCAGCTAAACTATCCGGTTGTCGCAGATAACAACTACGCCATCTGGAATGCGTTTGGTAATCAGTACTGGCCGGCGCATTATTTCTTCGACGCGCGGGGGCAACTGCGTTATACCGCCTTTGGCGAAGGCGATTATGCCCGTCAGGAGCAGGTGATCCAACAACTGCTGCGCGAAGCGCGGACGTGAGAGGGAAATAAAAAAGCCGATAACAGCAGTTATCGGCTTTGCAGGACACTTGCTAATCGGCAGTGTCTTATTTCGCCAGCAGTTCCTGGGCGGTGCGTTCAACGAGGCTCAGCAAGACCTTCACATCGTCCAGCGTCACCACCGGGTTGAGCAGCGTCAGCTTCAGGCAGGTTACGCCGTTATGCTCGGTCACGCCGACGTTGGCGCGGCCGGATTCCAGCAGGGCGTCGCCCACGCGCTGGTTGAGCAGGGCGATCGCGGCGCTATCACTACCAGCCATTTGCGCCGGACGTGAGCGGAACAGCACGCTTGCCAGCTGCGGCTGCATGACCAGCTCCAGCGTTGGCTGAGATTTCACAAATTCCGCGACGTTTTTCGCCATCGTCACGCCATGATCGATGATTGAAGCGTATTGTTTCTTGCCCAGTGCCTCAAGCCCCATCCACAGCTTCAGCGCGTCGAAGCGGCGGGTGGTCTGCAGCGATTTGGAGACCAGGTTCGGAACGCCGTGTTCTTCATCAAACTCGGAGTTCAGATAGGCCGCCTGATAGCGCATCAGCTCGTAGTGGCGAGCATCTTTCAGCAGGAAGGCGCCGCAGCTAATGGTCTGGAAGAACTGCTTATGGAAGTCCAGGGTAACGGAATCCACTAACTCCAGGCCATCGAGGTAATCGCGATACTGCTCGGAGAGCAGCAGCGCGCCGCCCCACGCGGCATCAACGTGCAGCCAGATCTGGTGCTCCGCCGCGATACCGGCGATATCACGCAGCGGGTCAATCGCGCCCGCGTCGGTGGTACCAGCGGTGGCGACGATGGCCATGATCTGCTCGCCGTTGGCCTGCGCTTGCGCAATCTTGGCCTTCAGGTCGGTGACGTCCATACGGGCGAATTCATCGGTTTTCACCAGCGTGACCGAGCGGTAGCCAAGCCCCATCAGCGCCATGTTCTTCTGCACCGAGAAGTGGGCGTTTTCCGAGCACAGCACTTTGTACTGACGAATATCGCCCGGAATACCATCCTGTTGGATGGAATGCCCCTGACGGGCGAAGAAGGCGTCGCGTGCCAGCATCAGGCCCATCAGATTGCTCTGGGTGCCGCCGCTGGTGAAGACGCCGGCATCGCCAGCCGGATAACCGACCTGCGCACGCAACCACTCGATCAGCTTCATCTCAATGATGGTGGCTGAAGGGCTCTGATCCCAGGAGTCCATGCTCTGGTTGGTGGCGTTGATCAGCACTTCCGCCGCCTGGCTGATCACCAGGCTTGGGCAGTGCAGGTGCGCCACGCACTGCGGATGGTGCACCGACAGGCTGTCTTTCAGGAAGTACTCGATCGCACGTTCAATCGCCGCCTGGTTGCCCAGACCCTGTTCGTTAAAATCAAGGGTGATGCGCTCACGGAGTTCATCAACGCTTTTCCCCTGATACATTTCAGGTTGTTGCAGCCACTGCGCAACCGCCTGGCTGGCCTGGGAAATGACCTGCTGGTAAGCGTCAATGCTTGCCGCGGACCCAGCCAGAATCGGATTCAATTTGGACATTGCGCTCACTTACTCCACTCAGACCGGTTTTACGCCGGCGGCCAGCAGGGCCTGTTCAAACTTATCGAGGAACACTTCCAGCTCCGCGTCGCTAATCAGCAGGGACGGCAGCAGACGCAGTACGCAACCGTGACGGCCACCGCGTTCCAGGATCAGGCCAGCTTCGAAGCATTTCTTCTGCAGCAGTGCGGAGAGTTCGCCGTCAGCCGGGTAGCAGCCCATATGATCCTGCGCCTCGTTCGGCTTCACGATTTCGATACCGATCATCAGACCGAGACCGCGTACGTGACCGATAACCGGATAGCGTTTTTGCATTTCCGCCAGTTTGCCTTTCAGCCATTCGCCCTGGGCGGCGACTTTGTCGGCAATCTTGTTATCACGCAGATGGCGCAGGGTGGTCAGACCGGTGGCCATCGCCAGCTGGTTGCCGCGGAAAGTACCGGTATGATGGCCAGGTTCCCAGGCATCGAACTCTTTCTTAATGCCCAGAACCGCCATTGGCAGACCGCCGCCAACGGCTTTCGACATCACGATGATGTCCGGCTCGATGCCGGCATGTTCGAAGGCGAAGAATTTACCGGTACGGGCAAAGCCTGCCTGAACTTCATCGATGATCAGCAGAATGCCGTGCTCTTTGGTGACTTTGCGGATGCGCTGCAGCCACTCAACCGGCGCCGGGTTCACGCCGCCTTCGCCCTGTACGGCTTCAAGGATAACCGCTGCAGGTTTGCGAACGCCGCTTTCCACGTCGTTGATCAGATTTTCGAAGTAGTAGGTCAATGCCTTGACGCCCGCTTCGCCGCCGATACCCAGCGGGCAACGGTAAAGGTGCGGATAAGGCATAAACTGGACTTCCGGCATCATGCCGTTGACCGCCGCTTTTGGCGACAGATTGCCGGTCACGGACAGCGCGCCGTGGGTCATCCCGTGATAACCGCCGGAGAAGCTGATCACCGCCGTACGGCCAGTGTATTTTTTCGCCAGTTTCAGCGCGGCTTCAACGGCGTCAGCGCCGGAAGGACCGGTGAATTGCAGGCAATACTCTTTCCCTTCGCCCGGCAGGCAAGAGAGCAAGTATTCAGAGAAGCGATCTTTTAACGGTGTTGTCAGATCGAGGGTATGTAACGGCAAGCCGCTGGTAATGACACTTTGGATGCTCTGCAGTACTTCAGGATGGTTATGGCCCAGAGCGAGGGTCCCGGCGCCGGCGAGGCAGTCCAGGTACTGTTTGTTATCCGCATCGGTCAGCCAAACGCCTTCGGCTTTGGTGATAGCGAGCGGTAACTTGCGAGGGTAACTCCTGACATTCGATTCGAATTCAGCCTGACGAGCCAAAAAGGTTTCGTTGTTCGCGTCCAATAAATCTGCACTTAAAGTATCAATACGGACTTTATCCGTCATCATATCACTCCCACAACCAGCGTTACGTTTGAACTCTGGTTGAATAAAAAGGTTTAGAAAATTGAATCGGCATTCATAAAGCGCGCACAATATATGGCTTTTTAAATCCGCATTCAATCTTTAATTTAAGGCGCTATTTTGACGCGATTATTACATACAGGAATGTCAATATAATTGGCTGATTTTAAAACTAAATTTCGATTGCTTTTAAAACCATGGAAAGTGTAATTATTAGTGAGAAAGTCTATATATTTTTATTACCGCTTCGCTGAATGACTGACGGAAATACTTCCGTCAGTTTTATGGTTACTTA
The DNA here is from genome assembly GCF_040064495.1 of Klebsiella sp. CN_Kp097. NCBI lineage: Bacteria > Pseudomonadati > Pseudomonadota > Gammaproteobacteria > Enterobacterales > Enterobacteriaceae > Klebsiella > Klebsiella sp. CN_Kp097. The sequence goes on from NZ_JBEAIL010000007.1 coordinate 478,211, forward strand.
ACGCAGTTCAACCGCATAATTTGCTAAAGGTGTTACTTTTTTCACCAACTTGTTGTTATATAAAAATTGTTCATACGCGTCATAGCGGGGCTTATCTAACGCTGCCGGATCGGTGGCGAACAGCGGCACGCTCTGCAACCACGCCTGCTGGTTCAGTTCGGTATTGAGTTCCGGATGCTCTTTGGCAAACCGCTGCCAGGTTTGCTGCGGATGGGCGCGCAAATAGCTCACGCCCTGCTGTAATGCGTCGAGAAACTTTTTGATTTTAGGGGCGTTGACCTCGGCTTTGTTTGCCACGATCACCAGTTCGTCGTAAGCGGGCACGCCATAGTCTTCCACATTCATGACCACCGGTCTTTTGCCCTGCAGTTTGAGTTCCAGCGCTTCGATATTGCGATAACCGCCGATAACAGCATCGACCTGGCCGGCCAGCAGAGCGCTGGTGAGCTGGAAATTAACGTTGATCAGTTTAATGCTGTTAGGGTCGATGTTGGCGTGCTGCGCCATGGTGGCCAGCGTCGCTTGTTCAATACCGCTCACCGAGTATCCCACTTTTTTCCCTTGCAGATCGGCCGGAGATTTGATGCGCGGATCCAGCGCAATCACGGTATTCAGCGGCGAGTGGATCAGCGTCCCGACGCGAATCAACGGCAGTCCTTCATCGGCGAAGAAGTGAACCTGCGGTTGATAGGTTATCGCTAAATCCGCCTGGCGAGCGGCAACCAGACGCGGAGGGAGCGCCGGGTCGGAAGGGGGGATGATGTTGACATCCAGCCCGGCATCCCGAAAGGCGCCAATCTGTTCCGCCACCATAATGGGCGCATGATCCGGGTTGATGTACCAGTCCAGTACCAGGGTCAGCTTTTCATTTGCCGATGCCTGACCGGAAACCAGCAGAGTGAGGCCGGCCAACAGAGGTATACGCATATCTCTTCCTTATTATCTGTTGATAAGTTATTCCGGCGACCAGTCGATCAGCCGGTGCAAAAAGGCGTCGACCACCAACCACAGCGCGATGGTCAGCAGCACTAAAATGAACAAGGCGGCGAAGCAGATATCGGTTTGCAGGCGGGCATTGGCATTCAGCATTACGTAGCCAAGCCCCTCGGCGGAGCCGACCCATTCGCCAATAATCGCGCCAATGGGGGCGACGGCGGCGGCCATCCGCAGGCCGGAACCGAGCGCGGGTAGCGCCGCCATGAGTCGGACATGGCGCAATTGAGCACCAAAGGAGGAGCCCATGGTACGAGCCAGATCGAGATAGTCGCGATTGACCCGTTGCAGACCATCAAAGAAAGCCGAGGTAACGGGGAAGAAAATAACCAGCACCGCCATCATGACCTTGGCGCTCATACCAAAACCAAACCACAGCACCAGTAGCGGCGCGAGGGCGAAGACCGGAATGGCTTGGCTGGTCAGTACCAGCGGCATTACCCACCGCTGTAATCGCGGCGACATGGTCATACAAAGCGCCAGCACCATACCGAGCGCGACGCCGAGCGCCATTCCGCTGAGAATTTCGCTCAGGGTGACAAGGGTATGGCTGGCCAGATAGCTACGGTTATTCCACAGCGCTTCAGCGACCGCCGCAGGAGAAGGCAACAAAAAAGTGGGAATGCCGCTGTAGCTCGCCAGCTGCCAGAGCAACAGTAGGCCACAAAATACGCTGCACCCGCGCAGTAACTTGCCCCTCATCCGTTCGCCCTCATCAATTGCTGCAGCAGCTGCGCCTGGCTTGCCAGCAGCGCGGGATCATCCGGGGCGCGAGGCGGGATTCCGCTTAAATGATGACTATCATCAATCCTGCCCGTCGGCGAAAGCACCAGCAGCCGATGGCTGAGGCGGCAGGCTTCCATCGGGTCGTGGGTAATGAGCACTACGGTACGCCCGGTGAGCAAGCGCGCGGCAAGGGTCTGTATCCGCGTTCGGGTAAGCGTATCGAGGGCGGAAAACGGTTCATCCATCAGCACAATGGGACGATCCTCATAGAGGGTGCGTGCCAACGCCGCGCGCTGGCGCATCCCACCGGACAGCGCGGCCGGGCGTTCATCAGCGCAGGAGGCGAGCCCGACCAGCTCAAGAAGCTCGTTTACCCGCGCGTTATCGGCCTTTTCACCGCGCAGCCTGGCGCCGAGGGCGACATTTTCCCGCACGTTAAGCCACGGATAGAGCAGATCTTTTTGCCCCATCCACGCCAATCGCGTAGTAACAGGAAGGCCATCGCTGGCGACGACGGTTCCGCGGGTTGGCGCCGCCAGCCCGGCGATAATACGCAACAGGCTGGTTTTGCCCGCGCCGCTGGCCCCCAGCAGCGATACCCATTGCCCGGCGGCAATATCAAAGGAGAGATCGCGAAAGAGGGTCCGGGTGCCAAAGCGCAGACATAAATCGCGAATGTGAATACCTGGCGCCATCACCCCTGGTCCTGCCCGGCGGCGTTCAGTCCCATCTGCCAGAAATTACCTTCCAGCCGGGTAGCGGTAGTGAATATGTCGCTCAGTCCGGCTAACCGGGATTCCGCGCCGCGCTGTTGCCAGAGCGTTTCCAGCAGGTCGATCGCCGCGTTGACGCCGTGAAGATAGCTCTCGTCGCCGTAATTGCGGATCCACGGCGCGTAGGGGTTATCGTGCAAGTTGGTTTGTGGGTTGTGCAGCAGACCAAGCCCGATCTCCGCATAGCCCGCGACGCAGGGCAGCAGCGCCGCCAGTAGATCCAACGCGTCGCCGGAGTGGCCGATATCCAGTACGTAGCGGGTGTAGTTGATGGTTTCCATCGCTTCGCTTTGCAGGGCCATAGCGTCTTCACTCAACCCCCATTGCTCGCAATAGCCTACATGTAGCGGTAGCTCAGCAAGGATGGCATTCATCGAGGCGGCGGCGGCGCGCATCTCCGGCAACGTGCGAAGTTTGCTGACCAGCAGGGCATAGCTGCGGGCGAAATGGATTAGGAAAAGATAATCCTGGGTCAGATAGCGCCGAAAGGCTGCCTGCGGCAGCGTACCCGCGGCTAATTGCTGGAGGAAAGGGTGCGACACGTAGCGTTGCCATTCGCCACCGGCCTGCTCGCGCAGTCGACCGTAAAGACCTTGGGTAAAAGCGGGAATCATCATGGGACCTCCTGAAAATAGGGGGAGATCCGGGCGTGCAGAAGTGTGAACAGGCAAAACTGAAAACTGGCGAACATGCCGACCCGTCCCTTCGCTGGCATGACCCAGATCAGGTTCAAAGGGTTCGGCTTTTACGCCATCTCAGCCCTCACGGGACACCCCTCGGTTGCGACATGTTATACGTCATTCACTTTTTGATTACAACGGCGGCGAACTAAAAACCATCGCACATGGTGACACTGTCACTTATTAATGGTCATGAACCAGAACGATAAATAACATTTATCAATTTGTGTGATTAACCACGCTTTTTTATCCAAAAATAAGCAAAGTAAGGAGAGGGTAAGTTGGCGAAGAACAAGGGCTTACGATATATTTTTAGCTCATTCCCTTAATATTCCCTTATGAATGCGTCAGTGCTGGAGACCGCATGAAGCTGGCAGGCCTTACTCTTTTACTGATGCTTGCTCTCGCGCCTGGCGCGTCTCGTGCCGCCCAATTGTTCGACCCTGAAGATGGCATGCTCGATATGAGCCAGTATCTGCAGGATAACCCGTACGGTTTTTTGCCGGTGCCGGTGATGATTACCGAACCGGCTATCGGCTACGGCGGCGGTCTGTTTGGTTTATTTCTGCATGGTAAAGGCTCCCGCGAGGGCGATCGTTTTATTCCACCGGCGCTGACCGGATTCGGCGGCGGTGGGACGCAAAATGGTACCTGGTTCATCGGCGCCGCGCATCGTCATACCTGGAATCATGACAGTATTCGTTATCTGGTTGGCGCGGGCTACGCCAATGTCAATCTCGATATCTATTCGGGTGACATTGCCGGGTTTAACAAAAATGTGGCAGTGCAAACCCATACCAAAGGCTTTGGCGGTCTGCAAAAGCTGTTGTTCCGCGTGGGGGACTCACCGGTTTTTCTCGGCGCCTCGCAATTCTATGCGCACACCGATGTAACCGCGGACAATCAGCTGATCAACAAGGTGTGGCAGCGGGTGTTGGGGGAAAACAGCACCTCTTCGGCCTTGGGCGTGGTGGCGGAATATGACACCACTGATAATTTTTTCTACCCTAAGAAAGGGTTATCACTGCAGGGCGAGTACCGTTTTTACCGCGCTCTTCTCGGCGGCGACTATCATTACAATCAGTTGTCGCTGGATGGTAAATACTTTATCCCGCTGGCGCCGACCTTAACCCTGGCGCTGGCGGCAAATTATCAGTCGCTGACTCATCATGACAAGCATCTAACGCCAATGGCCCGGCCTTACATCGAACTGCGCGGCATCTCGCGTTTTCGCTATCAGGGCGATTATGTCGCTGTCGCCCAGACGCAACTGGCCTGGCAATTTGCGCCGCGCTGGATCCTGCAAGGTTTTGTCGGTATCGGCAGTGCGAGCGATGAGGCGGGGTCGCTGTGGCAGCAAACCGAAGTGGCGTGGGGCACCGGTTTTCGTTATCTGGTCGCCCGTCAGTATGGTTTATTTACCGGCGTCGATGTCGCATTTAGCGAACACGAACAGGCGGTCTATTTTAACGTGGGTTCCGGACTGTAAAGGTACGAATAAAAATGAGATGGAAAATAACCGTCATGACGCTGCTGTTGACCTCTGGCGCCGTGTGGAATGCCTGTGCGGCGGAAAGTGACGACAGTGATAGCTACTTTCCCATCTGGGGAGACGAAGCCCGCGCCCGCGGTTATTCCATCCCGCTGCCATTTGGCGTCAATCTCAGCTATATGAATATGCGCCAGGATATTATGGTCGACAGCATCACCTTTTCCGGACTGAAGCTGGGTAACCATCCGATCCCCAGCGATATGTTCGCCATAGATGCCGGGCACACGCGGGAGAAGAGCAAAACCGAGAATCTTCGTCTCGATATGTGGGTATTTCCGTTCCTTAATGTCTACGGGATTTTAGGCCACACCCGCGGTTCGTCGGTGTCGAATGTGTCGGTCGATGCCGACCCAACGCAATACCGCGGCCTGGATCGCATCATCGCCGGCACAGTGCATAACCTTAATCAAAGTGGCGAGTTGCAAAATATCGATTTTGTTCTCGATTTCAAAGGTACCACCTGGGGGGGCGGGTTCACGCTGGCTGGCGGCTATGAGAACTGGTTTGCCCTCGTCGATACAAATTACACCCGCACCGATTTCGATATTCTCGACGGCAGTATTTCTGCCGTGACAGTGTCACCTCGCGTTGGCTATCGCTTCAACCTTCAGGGGATTTCCGGCCCTTCGCATCTCAGCGTGTGGGTCGGCAGTATGTATCAGGATGTGCAGCAGGAATTTAAAGGCAACCTGGCCGATTTGCATATGCCGCCACAGCTGCAGCCATTGATTGCCGCGGTCAATAAAGACGGCGACGGCAAGTTTGATGTCAAACAGAAACTCACTTCACCATGGAATATGCTGATCGGCGCCCAGTACGAAATCACGCGTAACTTCAACGTTCTGACCGAATTTGGCTTTAACGATCGCAATAGTTTCTTTGTCGCCGGTGAATACCGTTTTTGACTTAACGGCGTGTAGCCATCGGCGAGTATGATGCGCGCTGTTTTTGTGTCATGGAGAACGCTTTTGATGCGTAAGAGTTTGTGGTGGTTATTGGCGGCTGCTTTTTCGGTATTTGCCCAGGACCCGGTATTACCGACGATTCCCGTTAACCATGTCAGCCCGGTAGTGGGTGAATTATCGCCGCCGGAATCGCTGCGCCCATGCTGCGCCTTCGGTTTCGATCTGCGGGTGCGCGCCATTGGCGTGCCAATCCCGGTTTATCAGATTGGTAATGTGCTGACGCTCGATACCTTAGGTGAACATCATTACAACGATAGCGCGCTCGGCGCGGTCAAAAATCTGGTTGGCTTAAGCGATGAGCACAATGGCCTTATTTATACCCGCCGCGGCGGTTTTATTGATATCGCCCATGTTCGTGATACCGCTGATTACACCTTTTATTTATTCAGCCGAATTTACCCGACGCTAGGGCAGCCAGGACGCATCTTTTATAGCGAGGAACTGGGCGTACGCCGCGTCCAGTTAAATGCCTTTACGCCGCCGGCTTCAATGCCGCAGCGATATACGATTGCCGCCTGGCTTGCAGGCCATCTGGCCTTCGAAATTGCGCAATGGCATGAGATCGCCCAATGGTATGGTTTCCAGTCGGTTCCGGGTTTTTCAGAAGAAATTTCCGCCTTTTCACCGGAAGATCTCTATTCCAATCTGCTTGGCGCGCGTCTGGCGATTAACGTCATTTTGCAAGGGCAAGCCGGTTCAGTCGATGCTTATAACCGGGCGATGGAAGCGGCGTTAAAACAGGCGCTGGTTAAACTGCTGGTCGCGCCGCAAAGTGAGACCGAGAGGATGTTCCGTGAAGTCGACGGCGACTGGTGGAACAGTAAACGGCGAGTGCCGGATAAATTTCTGGTGCTGAAGCGGAATTACGATCTCAGCGAAAATCGCCTGCCAACGCCGGTTCCTTTTGAACGCACGCCGCCGTATCGCCTGACGATGCCAAAGGAAGTTGCCGGGTTTACGCTCGCGGAACTGGGTCAACTGCAAATCCATCCGGGGCAGGATATGCAGTCGCTGCCAGCGCCGCATAATTTTTATTCTCCGCAGCAGTTCCAGGAGCTCGCTGATAAAGCGCAGCAGGCGGATGCCATTCAGCTGCAGCGTATTGAAAAATAACTAACGATTGGACGCTGCTGGCTATACTCAATCAAACGAATCCCCCCGTTGAGGTAGTATCAGACCATGGTATTTGTCGTTCCGCGCGCGTCCTGGTTACTGCTGGCGGTGCTATTAGTTAGTCAGGAATGTTATGCCCTGGACGGCAGTCGGCTAAAGCAGCGCGCGGACGCGGTGCTCACCTTAATGAGTTACACCGTGGTACCTGACGTTACCGCCAGCGATCTGAATATTGGCTCCGGCGCGAATGAGAAAAACGAACTAACCCTCACGCAATTTGGCGGCGGCGCCACCTTGAGTGAGGATTTTCCGCTCTATCTGGAAGGCACCCTCGGTTACAGTCGCTACGATCCGCAATTTGTGGTCAGCGATGGTGCCCAGAGCCGTACCATTCCCACCAAATGGAACAGTCTGACCGCTACCGGCGGCGTCGGCTGGGACTTTCCATTGTATCAGGACCGATGGGGCGGAAAACTGGTGCTACGGCCTATCTTCAATATGATGCTGGGCACCATGGCCAGCGATGCACGCCTCGGTCGCTGGGCGCTCGAACGTAAAACGGAGGTTGATATTCGCTTCCTCGATGGTGGGCGACTGAACGCTTATGGGTTGGGCGGTTCGTTAATGCTTGATTATGAACTGTTTTCCAAAACGCAGGATATTGACATAGAAGCGCGCTATTCCGCGATGAATTTGCAAACCTTCGGTAGCACATCAGAAGCGGTCCAGGGGCAGGCCAGCGCCGAAAATCTGGGTATCTACCTTCGTCGACGCGCGCCGATAGCCGACTGGACGCTGCTGAAAAGCCCGGTGCGCTACGTGCTGGAAGGCGCTCATACTATCTATCTTGGCGACCAGCGCGGTGAACTCGGCTTTGATAGCCTGAGTTCGCTCGGCATTGGTCTGGAACTCGACAGCAGCCAGTATCCGGTATTTATCACCCGTACCCGACTGGTGGCCCGCTATATGTTCGGTAATAACACCGAAGGGTATGGCCTCGGTTTAGCGATGAGTTTCTGAGTCATTTACCCGTTTTCATGATTGCGCTATTTTTTTCATTTTTATTGGCAATATTTTCTTCGCTGATTCGTCTACCTCGATACATACATTTTTATGAGGTAATTGACGATGAGAGATTTTGAACGACACGGGCATCATCACCAGGGTTTTGGACGTCACAGAATGGCGCGGCCGCTGATTATCGGCGCGGTGATTGTTGTGGTGCTGAGTCTGGTCGTGATGTCGCTATGGAACGCATTGCTGCCAGCTATCTTCGGGGTGAAAAGCATCGGTTTCTGGCAGGCTTTGGGATTACTGGCGCTGTGCCGTATCTTGTTTGGCGGTTTAGGTTTTCATCGCGGTATGTTTGGTATGGCGCAGGCGCGTCGACGCATGCATGAACGCTGGATGACCATGACCCCGGAGCAGCGAGAGGAGTTTGCCCAACGTTTCGGCCGCCACGGACATCGCGGCCGTTGCGGCTGGCATGAACGTCGCGGTGGGCAACCGACTGACGATAACCCATCGGCGAAAGCGCCGGATGCCGAGTGAACGAGGTAAACAATGCGATGGCGGGGGAATCACGGCTGCTGTCTGCGCTTGCCGCCTGTCGTGCGCGTTTAAGCGCGTTTATTCGCGGTAGAACCGCCGTACGTGACGATGCCGATGACATCCTGCAGGAAGTCACCCTGCAACTGATGAAGGTCGAGCAACCGGTGGAGAACGTGGCGGCATGGTTATTCCGGGCGGCGCGTAATGAAATGACCGACCGGTCGCGTAAGAAGCGCGAGTTGCCATTAACATTCGATACTGATGAAGATGGCGATGGCGGCTTTGCCGAGGATGAGCTGGCGGAAACGCTGTTTGGCGTCGCGCAGACGCCGGAGGAAGCCTATCTTAAAGAACTGCTGTGGGAGGCTTTAACCGAGGCGCTGGCGGAGCTGCCGCCGCTGCAGCGTGAAGCCTTCGAGAAAACCGAGCTGCAGGGCTATAGCTACAGGGAGCTGGCGGCAGAGAGCGGCGCTAGCGAGCAGGCGTGGCTGTCGCGTAAACACAAAGCGGTGCTGTTTCTTCGCAGCCGTTTGCGAACGCTCTACGATGAACTTACCGCACCTTAATTCATGCCCGGCGGCAGATAGCGCCGGGCTTTATTTTATCTGTATTTCTATAACATTGTCGCCAGCCACTCGGCGAAGACGCGCACCTTGCGCGAAACATGACGATGGGGATAAATAAGCGATAACTTCCTGGAGGGAACCGGATTATTCGGCAGGACTTCAACCAGCTCGCCGCTTTTCAACCAGGGGTGAAGGAAAAGATCCAGACCCTGCATAATGCCGAGTCCAGCAAGGCCAGCGGCGATGTAAGTCTCTGAATTATCCACCACCAGTTTACCCGCTAGCGAAATGTTCTGCTGCCCGGCGTCAGTTTGAAACACCCAGCGCATGGTCTGATGATTACTGTTATTCAGCCAGTTGATCGCCTGATGATGCCGCAGGTCGTCAAGGGTTGCGGGAACGCCGTATTTCGCCAGATAGGCCGGGCTGGCGCAGGTTTTCATACCGACGGTACCGAGATGACGTGCGATATAGTCACCGTCTTCAAGCTCGCCAATGCGCAGGACGCAATCGAGGCCCTCGCGAAGCATATCCCGCCGCCGGTCGGAGCTGCTCAGCACAATTTCAATCTCCGGATGTTGCTGATAAAAGGCGGGGAGATTCGGCACGACCACTAACTTCGCCAGGGAGATAGGCATATCTATGCGCAGTTGACCACGTAGCGGACGCTGCGGGGCGAAAGATTCCATAAGATCATCGGCCTGCGCCAGCAGGGGTTTACTACGACGATAAAACGCCTCGCCATCAGGGGTGAGGTGGATCTGTCGGGTGGTTCGCTGCAGAAGCCGAACGCCGCAGTGCTGCTCAAGCTGCTGTAGCGCTTTCGTGACCGCCGGGCGATGGATCTGTAGATTCTCGGCGGCGCGCGTAAAGCTGCCAGACTCGATAATCTCGATAAAAATCTTAATAGATTCAAACAAATTTAAGTTCATTTGTACCAATGTGCTCCGATGACAACATCGTATTTCACTTTGATTATTACTTATTTAATAACAGTGAAGGATAACTTTTACTATTTTTCCCAACAATAAAGCGGCCTACAGTGGCGTCATCCCAGCGCTAAGCGCCAGAAAACACACTAAGGAAGCCGCATCATGCAAAACCATTCTGTTAGCCATATTCTCGGTATTGAAAAACCTGTCATTCAGGGGCCGCTATCCTGGCTAACCGACGCCCGGTTAGTCGCCGCAGTCAGTAATGCCGGCGGGCTGGGCGTATTAGGGCCGAACGCAGGTTTAACCGCACAAACCGCTGTCTCGACGCCGCAGGAAACGGCAGAAAAGATGCGTGAAGAGATCCGTAAAACGAAACGACTCACCGAGAAACCTTTCGCTGTAAATCTCATTCCGACGGTTGAAAACGATATCTGGACGCCGCCGATTGTAGAGGTAGTCAAGGAAGAGGGGGTTAAAGCGGTGGTTTATACAGGCTATGGTCAAGGAGCTATTATTCCCTCGCTGTTTGCCACGCTTAAGCAGGCCGGGATCAGCATTATTTATCGTGATATTAACCCAACACCGGAAAACAGCCGCGAGGCCGAGGAGATGGGCGCTGATGTTATTGTCGCCACCGGCTTCGACGAAGGCGGAACGCTTCCGGGAACGGCGCTAGGGACGTTTTCAATCGTGCCATTGATTGTTGATGCGGTGAAGCGTGTGCCGGTGCTGGCGGCTGGCGGGATTACCGACCGGCGCACCGCCAGGGCCGCCCACGCGCTGGGCGCGCAGGGGGTATTTGCCGGCTCCGTGTTTATCAGCACCACCGAGAGCCGCGTGCCGCCATCGGTGAAAGAGATGATCGTGCAAGCTAACGGTCTGGATTTGCAGCTATTTCGCACATTGCCAGATTACTATCGTTCGCTGCCGGGTAAATTAGCCGCCAGGCTGGTGGCGTTAGATAAATCCGGCGCCAGTAATGAAACCATAGCCGCGGAAATGGGCGGTTTACGCGGCCTGCGAATTGGTATGCTGGAGGGCAACACTGACGAAGGCTACATTTCACTGGGAACCGGCATCGGCAGTATTCAGCGGATCAAGAGCGTAGCGGAAGTGGTGGAGGAACTGACGGTTTAATCTGCCTTCCCGCGTTCTCATGCGGAAAACAGAAACTCCCCGTTGCGACAACGGGGAGGGTGATTAGCCGGAATTAGCTACCCCAGCGCTGCTGCAGATACTGAACCGCCTGCTGGGTTTGCGGCTGGTTAAGGTTGTTTTCACGAAACAGAATCGTCCCCTGAATACCCGGTGTGGTTTCATTGAGGTCGATCTGTTTTTTCAGCTCCGGCACGCCGCCGTCGACCATCCAGTCTGGTTCATTTTTTGACGGTTCGCCGACTTTATACAGCGCCACGCCGATATAGAGCCGGGTGTGAGTGGGTTTCACGACATCGGCCCACCACTTAGCCAGCACATCATAGCGCGCGGCGTCGCGGGCGAACGGCCAGTACAACTGCGGCGCGATATAATCCAACAGCCCTTGTTGTACCCAACTGCGGGTATCGGCATAGGACTCGTCATAGGCCGCCGCGCCGCGGGTGTCAGAACCGGCCGGATCGTGGGAGCGGTTGCGCCATACCCCCGCCGGGCTGACACCAAACTCAACCTGCGGATTGAGTTTCTTGATGGTCTGTGAGACCTGCGCTATCAACTGTTGGGTGTTGTGACGCCGCCAGTCGGCTTTCGAGGCATAACCCTGGCCATATCGCTGATAGGTTTGATTATCGTTCAGCGTCGATCCCGGCGTCTCAGTATAGAAATAGTCATCAAACTGCACGCCGTCGATGGGATAGTTTTGCACCACCTCCGCCACGATACTGGTGATCCAGTCACGGACTTCCGGGATCCCAGGGTCGAGCACAAAGCGATCGCTGGCGGTGCGTATCCAGTTGCGGTGGAGGACAAATACGCTGGCGGGGACCTGAGTCAGGGTGTGGTTAAGCTCGGCGATGGTAGCGGGTTTGGTATTAACCGATACCCGATACGGGTTGAACCACGCGTGAACTTTCATCCCGCGTTTATGCGCTTCATCGAGCATAAACTGCAGCGGATCGTAGCCGGGATTTTCGCCAATTTTGCCGGTCAGCATGTCTGACCACGGCAAGATGTGGGAATCCCACAGCGCGGTGCCGTCCGGTTTGACCTGGAAGAAGACGGTATTGATGCCCAGGCGTTGCAGATTGTCGAGTTTGGCGATCAGCGCCAGCTTCTGCTGGCTGATGCGGCTTTCCGGGCTACTGGCGATAATTGAACCCACCGGGGGCCAGTCGAGACGGGAAACCGTGGTGATCCAAACGCCGCGTACTGGCTGCTGATTTTTTGCCGATTTTTGCGTAACGGGCGGATTGCTGGCGGTCACCAGCGATTTTGGCGCTTTACTGGTGCAAGTCACGAGCAGCAATACGGCGGCAGCAACTGCGCCGAGCCGGGTCATGCAGGTGACGGAGAGGAGGCGACGAGAAGCGATAATCATTACTCCCGTAGGCATGTAGACGCTTGAAAAATCACATTGTCTTATGATTCCCCCACCAGGGCAAGCCGCGCTCCGATGCAAAGAAAAATAAAACGCATTTTGTCTATTATCCGTACGCGTAACGTGCAGAACTAACGACAACCTTTCTCAGCAGGTAGCTGAAAAAGCAGAATTAACCTGGATAATTAGCTGGTCAGTTGTGTTACAACATATTACGAGACGCACAGCTAAGGAGAATCCGATGCGAAAAATATTATTGCTGGCCGCCGTTTTGCTGGCATCCGCACCGATCGTCACCCAGGCCGAGGAGATTACGCTTTTACCGGCTATTAAACTGCAGATAGGCGACCGGGATTCCTACGGTCATTACTGGGATGGCGGCCGTTGGCGTGACAAAGACTACTGGCATCGTCATTATGAATATCGTGACAAGCACTGGCGAAAGCTAGAGAAAAAACAGCGTAAAGCCTACGAGAAGGGCTATCACGACGGTCGTAAAGACGCGAAGAAGCGTGAGAAAGAATACTATAAACACCACAAGAATCATCATCACTAAAACAACAACGGGGCCATCAGGCTCCGTTTTAGTTCCTGCATTTCATCCTCCTAAGATTCAACTCATTATTCGCTGTTGTAGTTGCTTCGCGTAATCTGCCTTTAGAAGCCCACCGCAATAATGTCAAATATCGCTTTGAGTTTTTACAGTGTAAGCATTACCTGATGACAATAAAAATAGCCTACCAAGATTGGTGGGCTATTTTGCCGCCAAATATTTTTTAAGACTATTCCATATTCACAGCGAATGAAAAATCCGATTTGCAAAATAATTAAATATATCTTTTAAATCACATGGTTAAATTACACTTTATTTTGTATGGTTTTTGGGATTACACTTTTTTGGCGATTGTTCGTCTTTCAGCGCTAAATGCGTGAGTGAGATTAATCCTAAAAATTTAAATACGCTAACCACCCATAACTACGAGGCGAAATTGCGTGTTGAATTGACTCGATCGATCTGTAAAATTGTGTGGTGATAGTTAATGAAATGTAATAAAGGGATCCACTGCGGTGAAGATTCGTGCGGTAGCTATGGCCATATCACAGCTGGAACCCTTTTACGCACAGTGATTAAGGATATTCAGACTTGTTATTCAAGCAGGGATAACCCTTAAGAAAATAATAGCATTGCAATGGAAAAGCATATGAAAACGCGAGTGTTTTTAGCCGCTATGATTGCGGTTTCACTGGCAGGGTGCGAAGCGCCGCCGAAGCCGCAAATTACCGATGACACCATTGAAACCACGCAGGTTAACGGCGTCAATTTGACCCATCGCCATATTGTTGTTCCTCCAACGGAATTTATCCCGATTAACGCAGAATATCGCGCGCTGTATTCCGCCGCGGTAATGAGCCAGGCCGGGTATGGCGGCAAAGTGATTGTGCAATTAGTTCCAGGTGCTAATTATATTGCATTGGGACAGGCCCAGGACGGCTGGATAGCGTTAGCCAATGAAGGTCAGGAAAATTTAATTGGCTATGCTCCGGCCAATGCCGTTGTCAAAAGTGAGCTGTATGATAAAACGGTTCGCGAACAGTCGAAGCGCCCGAAGGCGCGTAAGAAAGCGACCTGCGTGAGCGTCGACGGAAATACCAAAGCCTGCAAAAACGGCAATAACGGTACCTGGATTCTGGATTAATCCCGCCTTTACGAGCGACACCGTATGAATAATAACTCTCTTTTACGCCAGGTCATGCTGGCGTTTTATTTGTTTCTTTTTACGTTGGTTAGTGGATGTGGTTCGTCTTCACACAGCGACCCTGCCCGATACAATCTTCAGTTCCAGGCCCACCCGCAAATTAACCGTTCTGCGCCATTAAAGGTCAGAGTGTTAGTGCTGAAATCCGATGCGGAATTCATGTCCGCCGATTTCTACTCCTTACAAAATAACGCGCAAAAAGTTCTCGCCGGCAACTTGCTGAACAGCGATGAATTTTTCCTGATGCCGGGGCAACTGGCAAAAAAACTCAGCGGGCAAAGCTCGCCGGAGGCGCGTTATATCGGAGTGATGGCGGAATACCAATCTCTGGATGGTAAAAAGTGGCGCATTTCTCTTCCTCTGCCAACGCCTGGCGAAACCCCTTTCTGGCAGTTCTGGAAACTGTCGGCAGATCAACTGCAAGCCAATTTATATCTTGACGTTAACGGGATCCGCGTCGTGCAGCAATAGCGCGAGCCCTAACAGGAAATTTGTATGAATAAAGCAGAAAAGGTGGTCTGGACCGAAGGCATGTTTTTGCGTCCGCATCACTTTCAGCGGGCAGAAAGCTACCTGCAAACGCAAATTCGCGAATGGGGCGGATTACAGCGCTCCTGGCTGTGGGGTTTTCTTGAGATTGAACTTGATGATGCAATGCTGCGTCAGGGGTGCATTGCCCTGAGCTATGCCAGCGGCCTGCTGCCGGATGGAACTTTCTTCCAGTTTCGCGATGCTCGTCAGGGCCCGGCGCCGTTGCAAATCCCGGATAACGTCACGGGCGAAAAAGTCGTATTGGCCTTGCCGGTTCGTCGCGGCGGTCGGGAAGAGGTTATCTTCAGCGAGGAAAAAGACTCGCTGGCGCGATTTACCGCGTTTGAACAGGATGTGGAAGATGACAATGCGCTGTCGGTTGGCGATGCCACCGTGCAGTTTGCCCGCCCGCGGCTCACCCTGATGCTGGAAAAGGATTTGACCGCCGAGTGGACGGCCATCGGCGTGGCGTTCATCGCCGAAAAGCGCAACGATAACGCCGTAAAACTCGATAATGGCTATATCCCGCCGATGCTTAACGGCATCAATCATCCTTTGATTTACGCGATGATCAACGACTTGCATGGTCTGCTGGCGCAGCGTAGCCAGCAAATCGGCAGCCGGCTACGACAGCCGGGGCGTTTTAATACTTCCGAATTAATTGAGTTCACTCTACTTGCGCTGGTCAATCGCCATCTCGGCCATCTCTCACATCTCAAAACGCTGCCGTTAGTTCATCCCGAGTCATTGTGGAATAGCTGGCTGCCGTTCGCCGCCGAGCTGACGACCTGGATGGCGCAGCGCGGTCCGGATGCTGCGCTGCCGATTTACGACCATGACGATCTCGCGAGCTGCTTCGGCAAACTGATGCTGTTGCTGCGCCAGGGGTTATCACAGGTAATGGAAGACAACGCCATCCAACTACCGCTGATAGAACGATCGCATGGGTTGAACATCGCGACGGTACCCGAGAGCAGCATGGTGCGTGATTTCGGATTCGTATTGGCAGTTAAAGCCAGCGTACCAGGTGATGTTCTGCAAACGCACTTCCCGGCGCAGATGAAAGTCGCGCCGGTGAGCAAAATTCGCGATCTGGTGCAACTACAGCTTCCGGGTTTAATTCTGCGCGCTATGCCCGCCGCGCCGCCGCAAATTCCGTGGCATGCCGGTTACAACTACTTTGCAGTCGAGAAGGGCGGCGAGCTGTGGAACGACATGGAGAAATCTGGCGCCTTCGCCCTGCATCTGGCAGGCGAGTTCCCCGGCCTGGATATGGAATTTTGGGCTATCCGTAGCCCGTCGGAATAAGAAAGCGAGCGTTGATGATGCAGGAACAACAGGCCGCTGCCAGCCATGGCGTAAGCGGCAATAATCCCCTGGTGACGGCCGCCAACCCATTGCTAAATGCGATCCCCCAAATCCGTCATTCGGTATCTCACGATGACCAGGCCGGTTTGCGCCAGCGTTTGATTGATGAAATCCGCCGTTTTGAAGTGCGCGGTCAGCAGGCGGGGTTACCCTACGAAGTGATAGTCGGCGCCCGTTACTGCCTGTGTACCGCACTGGACGAGGCGGCGGCCTTGACGCCATGGGGGAGTAGCGGCGTCTGGTCGGGCAGCGGTCTTTTAGTGACCTTTCATAACGAAACCTGGGGCGGGGAGAAGTTTTTCCAGTTGCTTGCACGCCTGTCGCAGAATCCGCGTGAACACATCAATCTGTTGGAACTGATCAACTACTGCTTATTGCTCGGCTTTGAAGGGCGTTACCGGGTAATGGATAACGGCCGCACGCAGTTGGAAACCATCAAACAGCGCCTGTGGCAGATGATTTGCGGCGTACGCGGCGGCTACGCGCCGCCGTTATCGGTTCACGGCGAGGATCGCCCGGTGCTGCGTAAACTGTGGCGTCCGGTGGTGCCGCTGTGGGCCTGCGTCGCGCTGGCGGGGTTCGCCGCCTGTCTGTTCTATATCATTCTTAACTGGCGGCTTGGCGATGCCACCAACCCGGTGTTGGCGAAAATTTACCAGACGCCGTTGCCGGAAGCGTCGATTGCTCAGCCGGCGGAAAAATTGCCGGCGGTACTTAACCTGCGAGGTTTTCTGCGCCCGGAAATTGCCGAAGGGCTGGTTGCGGTCCGTGACGAAGCGGACCGCAGCGTGGTGATCCTCAAAGGCGACGGGCTCTTTGCTTCGGCCTCAACGGTGGTGCGCGATCGCTACGACCCGGTAATTGACCGTATTGCGCAAGCGATGAACAACGTCAGTGGCCGCATTCTGGTGGTCGGCTATAGCGATAACGTGCCTATCCGCAGCGCGCGCTTTGCCTCGAACTACGAGCTGTCCCTGGAACGCGCGCGTTCGGTACAAAAACAACTGCAAAATCATCTGACGCAGCCCGAACGCGTAAAAGCCGAAGGGCGAGGGGAAATGAACCCCATCGCGCCGAATACCACTCCTGAGAACCGTGCCCGTAACCGCCGTGTGGAAATTACTCTGCTGGTGTCGCCCGATAATACCCGGGCTGAGCTGAACGGATTGCCCCAAGGAAATTAAGGATGCTGACACTTCTGCTTTCCATACTGACCAACCGGCTGCTGTGGGGTTTTCTCGGCGCCACGGCGGTGGCGGCCGTCATCTGGATGATTGGCCCGCTATTGTCGATTGTCGATACCAGGCCGCTGGAATCGGAACAAAACCGCGTTATATCTATTGCGCTGGTGTACCTCATCTGGGCGCAAAGCCACATTCTGCCGCGTCTGTACAACGCCTGGCTTAACCGCAAGCTGATGGATAACCTGAAGGAAGACACGCCGAAGGGCAACGATCCGCAGCAGCGCCTCAATAGCGAAGACCAGATCCTCGCCGATCGCTTTGATGAAGCCGCGCAAATGTTGAAAAAAGCGCACTTCAGCAAAACCGGTAATGGTCAGTGGACCCAGCGCTTTAGCACCCACTATCTGTATCAGCTGCCGTGGTATGTGATTATTGGCGCATCCGGCTCCGGTAAAACCACAGCCTTAGCCAACTCCGGGCTGCAGTTTCCGCTAGCCGACCGCTTCGGTAAAACGGCGTTACGCGGCATCGGCGGCACGCGCAACTGTGACTGGTGGTTTACCAACGAAGCCGTGCTGCTGGACACCGCCGGGCGCTATACCACCCAAGAGAGCGAGCAGGCGCAGGACGCCAGCGAGTGGCTGAAGTTTATGGGGTTATTGCGTAAATACCGCCGCCGCCAGCCGATTAACGGCGTTATCGTCACGGTAAGTATCTCCGATCTGTTAACGCAATCGACGGAGGCCTCGCGGCAGCAGGCGGTTAATCTGCGCCAGCGTCTCTCTGAACTACATGAACAATTGGGTATTCGTTTCCCGGTATACGTACTGGTGACGAAGGCCGATCTGCTTAAAGGCTTCCGCGCCTGGTTTGCCGGTTACGACAAGGCGCAGCGCGATCAAATCTGGGGCTTCACTTTCCCGTGGGAGCAGGCAAGCCTTGCTGACTTCGATCTGATGGGCCGCTTTACCCAGGAGTTTGCGTTACTGCAACAACGGCTTGAAGCGGGGCTGCCGGATACGATGCTGCAAGAGCATGATGCCAAAACCCGCGCCGAAGCCTGGCTGTTCCCGCAAGAGTTTGCGGCGTTGCGACCGCTGTTAGCGGACTATCTTAGTACCGTTTTTGCCCGCTCTAACTTTGAAACCGAGTTTTCACCGCGCGGCATTTATTTCGCCAGCGGCACCCAGGAAGGGTTACCGTTCGACCGCGTGATGGGCGAACTCAATCGCGCGCTGTCTTTGCCGCAGGGAAATGAAAACGACAACTGGGACTCGGTCAGTAAAGAAGCGCCCATCCCCGGCGCCAAGGGCCAGAGTTATTTCATTAAAAACCTGCTGCAAAACGTGATTTTCCAGGAAGCCGGCATCGCCGGGCAGAACCGCTGGTGGGAACTGCGTAACCGCGCGGCGATCTGGTCAGGCTATGCGGCGCTCGCGGCGCTGTTAATCATTTCATGCGTACTGTGGCTGACCAGCTACGGCAAAAACAAGGCCTACCTGCAAGAAGTCTCGGCGAAGGTGCCGCAGGTTGAGCAGCAGAGCAAAGCGCTGCAAAACCCCGAGCAGCGCGATCTGTTCGCCATGCTGCCGCTACTCAACGGCCTGCTGGAATTGCCGAAGAGCGCCGATTTTGACGTCAACGACCCGCCGGTTAGCCGCCGGATGGGGCTCTACCGCGGAAATGATGTCAGCGACGCCTCGCAGACGCTGTATCAAAAAGCGCTGCAGCAAATGCTGCTACCGGATGTCGCCATGCGTATCACTACCTGGTTACGCAACGACAATGGCAGTGACGCCGAATATAGCTACGAGGCGTTGAAAGCCTATCAAATGCTCTATCAGCCCAAGCAGTATGACGGCAAGTTTTTACTCTCCTGGGTGATGCTTAACCTGCAGCGTAACCTGCCGCAAAACGTGACGCAGGCGCAGCTACGACAGCTGGAAGGGCATCTGGTCCAGCTACTGGAACCGCAAATCCAGTCCTCGCCGTATGCCAAAGACGATGCGCTTGTCGCCCGCGAACGGGCGTTGATTAACCAGCAACCGCTCTCCTCAAGAGTGTATGGTCGGCTGAAACGTCTGCTTGAGCATGACGACAATCTGAAAGCGGTCTCGCTGGCGACGCTCGGCGGGCCGCAGAGCGAACTGGTGTTCTCGCGTAAAAGCGGTACACCGATCGCAGAAGGCGTGCCAGGGCTGTACACGCCAGATGGCTACTGGCAGGTGTTCAATAAACAGATCGATAACGTGACCAGCGCGCTGCATGAAGATGATATCTGGGTGCTGGGCGCCGCCAGCGCGTCGGAAGATAAGCAGCAAACCGATAACGCCGTCCGCCAGCTCTATATGCGTGATTTTATCGCCAACTGGGATCGCTTCCTCGCCGATATTCAGCTCAACAATAGCGCCGATCTGTCATCGCGGATCAACACCGCGCGCCTGCTTTCCGCCAGTAACTCGCCGCTGCGCCGGCTGGTTATCAGCCTGAGCCAGGTGCTGAACCTGGCGCGCGCCGAGCCGGATACGGTTAAAAGCGAAAGTTCAGCCGAGCAGGGCAACCGTGCGACCCGAACGCTGGAAGCGCTTTTTCGCCATGATGAGGGCGGCGCAACCCAGGGCGCGGCGCTTAGCCAGACGCCGGAACAGCTGGTAACCGAACACTACGCGCCGCTGATCGAGTTGGCGCAGCCGTTGGAAAAGGGCGGCAAAACGATTGTGTTTGACGACTTCCTCAAACAGATCGACGAACTTTATCGCTACTTGACCGCGGTACAGGATGCCGCCAACAGCGGTATGCAACCGCCGGGCGGCGATGCGATTAGCCGTCTGCAGGCCAGCGCCGGGCGTTTACCGGGCGGCCTGCAAACCATGTTCAGCAAAATGGCGGTCGGCGCCAGCAGTGATACCCAGCGCCGCGATCTCGATAACGTACGTAAACGGATTAACGTGGAAGTCGGCGGATTCTGCCGCCAGGCTATCGCCGGGCGCTATCCGCTGGTTCGCAGCGCCAGAAGCGAAGTCACGCCGGACGATCTGGCGCGTATGTTCGCGCCGGGTACCGGCATGATGGATACCTTCTTCCGTGACAACCTGACCAATAAAGTCGATACCACGCAATCAAGCTGGCGTTTTATGCCCGGCATCGATGGCAAAACGTTGCCGGGTAGTGAAGGGTTATTAAGGCCTTTCCAGCAGGCGCAATCGATCCGCGACGCGTTCTTTGCCAATGGCGCGACCACGCCGTCATTTAAAGTGACGGTGCGCACCATCAGCATGGACAACCGGATCCTCAACCTGACGCTGGATGTTGATGGCCAGCAGTTGCGCTACAGCCACGGTCCGCAGGCGGTGCAAATGATGAGCTGGCCAGGGCCGGGCGGCACCAATCAGGTGCGTATGCAACTCGGTCTGGCCGATGGTACCACCTCGACGCTGGTGACCAGCGGCTCATGGGCGCTGAACCGCTTTTTTGATAAAGCGCGCACCGCGCCCGGCAGCAGCAGTTTGAGCCGTCAGGCAACGTTTAACGTCGATGGTTATCAGGTCACGCTGGAGTTTGCGCCGAACAGTATTCGCAATCCGTTCCAGCTTCCCCGTTTCTCATGTCCATAACCGCAAGGAAAGCCGAATGACTCACGCCCCTGCGATGAGCTGGTACGGGAAACTCCCCAGTACCGGCGATTTTTTACAACGTCGATTTCCGGACATGCTGGTTCGCCAGTGGTCGCAATGGTTTCAGGTGGGGCTGTTGGCCTGGCAACAGGAGCAACAGCGTAGCGGCGAACGCCAGTTCAGCAACGCGCCGGTGTGGAATTTTATCGTCCCGCCGATGTTGAGCGGCCAGATGGTACAGATGGGGTGTCTGATCCCCGGACGCGATCGGGTAGGCCGCCAGTATCCCATCTGCGCGCAAATGGCCTTCAACCCGCTGGAGTGGTCGCCTTCAATCCTCACTCAGGCCGGAGAGTGGTATCAGCAGGTGGGCAGAACGCTGCTGCATGCGGTACGTAATGGCTTTTCCGCTGAACAACTTGACCAGGCGCTACTCGCCATTCCGGCGCCAAAGCTGGTAGAGGCGGAAAAGCGTTCGGAAATACTCGACGTGATTGGCTATCAGCAAGATGGGCAAAGCTCCCTTGGCTGGCAGCAGGCGGCGGACTGTTTTGATCCGCAGCGTCAGACCAGTTTTTGGTGGACCAACCGCGCCGATGGTTATCCGCTCTATACCCACGTCCATAGCGGTAATTTGACCGGCCAGCTGTTCACGCTGCTGTTTGATCCCGCCGGGGGCGCGAGACCGGGCCGTCACGGTCTGTATCCGCCGATGTTTGAATAAGCAGGTAGGCCATGAATATTGATGAATTCCTTGCTCCGGTTAGCGCGGAGCAGCCCTGCGGTGAAAACCTCGAATATGACGCCGATTTCCAGGCAATGGAACAAGCGATGCAGGGTAAAGCCGAGCAGCAGTTCGGCGACACCATTATCCCGGCGGAACCCGCTGACTGGACGACGGTAGAAAAGCTGGCGGCTGGGCTACTTAGCCGCACCAAAGATTTACGCGTCATGCTGGCGCTGACTCAGGCGTGGACAAAACGCCGCGGCCTGAGTGGTTACGCGGATGGCCTGCTGCTGGTGCAACAGGCGCTGTCGCTTTACTGGCAGCCTATCTATCCGCTGCTGGAAGAGTATGGCGAAACTGATCCGTTTTACCGCATCAATGCGCTCGCGGGGCTAAGCGATAAATCAGCGCTGACCAGCGCGTTACGCAATGCCGTGCTGTTACGCAGTAATGGCGATGAACTGCTGCTGCGCGATGCGCAGGCGCTGCTCGATGGCAGTAAAACCGAATGCGCGGATTATCCCGGCGGCCGTTCGCGATTGATTGATGAACTGGCCCGCGGCGGACAGCCGGGGATAGACGCCATCCTCGCCATTCACCAGCGCTTGCAGACCATCCGCGAAATATTATGCGATTGTCTGGGTGAAAGCGGCGTGCCGGAAATGGAACAACTGCAGAAGACCGTCGGTATCGTCGCCGGCGCCTGCCAGATAACCGATATTTCGTCCTTTCACGCGTCCCGCGAGGAGAGTGCCGTGAGTGAACATCAAGCGATTCCCGACGCGCATGCGCCGTCAGCCGTTGACTGGCGCAGCGCGCAAATCAGCAGCCGCGCCGAGGCGCAGCAAATGCTGGAAAAAGTAAAACAGTACTTCGCCCAGCACGAACCGAGTCACCCTGCGCCGCTGATGATTGAACGGGTACAGCGGCTGATTGAGCTGGATTTTATGGACATCATCCGCGATTTAGCGCCGGACGGCGTTCATCAACTGGAAAACATTTTTGGACGTCGCGACTGACGCGTCCGGACATTATGGCGACAGGCATAAGGTCTGGCGCTCAACCTTTACCGCGCATCTTCGATGGAGAACATCATGGCAATAAGTAAAAGTGGGCAGAAATTTATCGCACGCAACCGTGCGCCCCGCGTACAGATCGAGTACGACGTAGAGATTTATGGTGCGGAACGCAAAATCCAGCTTCCGTTTGTAATGGGGGTAATGGCGGATCTGGTGGGTAAACCGGTCGACAACCAACCCGCGGTCGATGAACGTAAGTTCCTCGATATCGACATTGATAACTTCGACGAACGTATGAAAGCGCTGAAACCGCGCGTCGCTTTCCAGGTCGACAATACGCTGACCAACGAAGGCAAACTGAACGTCGACTTAACCTTCGACAGCATGGACGACTTCCTGCCGGATGCCGTGGCCCGCAAAGTGGAGCCGCTGAACAAACTGCTGGAAGCCCGTACCCAGCTTTCGAATCTGCTCACCTATATGGACGGCAAAAACGGCGCGGAAGAGCTGATTGCCAAAATTTTGCAGGATCCGACGCTGCTCAAATCGTTGAGCCAGATGCCGAAACAAGATGACAGTGCGAAAGGTAGCGAGGAGTAATCGATGAGCAACCCGACTCAACAACATGAGCAGCAGTCCAGCCAGGCCTTTAGCCAGGATGAATTCAGCGTGCTGCTGAACAAAGAGTTTCGCCCGAAAACCGACCAGGCGCGTTCCGCCGTTGAGAGCGCGGTAAAAACCCTCGCGCAGCAGGCGCTGGAAAACACCGTCACGTTTTCCAACGACACCTATCGCACCATCCAGAACCTGATTGCCGGTATCGACGAGCAACTGTCGCGTCAGGTGAATCAGATCCTGCATCATGACGAGTTCCAGAAACTGGAAAGCGCATGGCGCGGCCTGAGCTACCTGGTCAACAACAGCGAAACCGACGAGATGCTGAAAATCCGCTTTATGAGCATCTCCAAGCAGGAGCTGGGGCGCACTCTGAAACGTTACAAAGGGGTGGGCTGGGACCAGAGCCCGATCTTTAAGAAAATTTATGAGCAGGAGTACGGCCAGTTTGGCGGCGAGCCATTCGGCTGCATCGTTGGCGATTACTATTTCGACCATAGTCCGCAGGATGTGGAATTACTGGGCGAAATGGCGCGAATCGGATCGGCTGCGCATTGTCCGTTTATTACCGGTACCGCACCGGAAGTGATGCAGATGGAGTCCTGGCAGGAGCTGGCGAATCCGCGCGACCTCACCAAAATCTTCCAGAATACCGAATACGCCGCCTGGCGTTCGCTGCGCGAGTCGGAAGACGCGCGTTATCTGGGGCTGGTGATGCCGCGCTTCCTGTCGCGCCTGCCGTACGGTATTCGAACCAACCCGGTGGACAGTTTTGATTTTGAAGAGCAGACCGACGGCGCGGATCACAACAATTATGCGTGGGCCAACTCGGCGTATGCGATGGCGGCGAACATTAACCGCTCGTTCAAAGAGTTTGGCTGGTGCACCTCCATTCGCGGCGTGGAATCCGGCGGCGCGGTGGAAAATCTGCCTTGCCACACCTTCCCGAGCGACGATGGCGGCGTGGACATGAAGTGCCCGACCGAGATCGCCATCAGCGATCGCCGCGAAGCGGAGCTGGCGAAAAACGGCTTTATGCCGCTGATCCATCGCAAAAACTCCGACTTTGCCGCCTTTATCGGCGCGCAGTCGTTGCAGAAACCGGCGGAATATCATGATGCCGACGCCACGGCTAACGCCCGTCTGGCTGCGCGTCTGCCGTACTTGTTCGCCTGCTGCCGTTTTGCTCACTACCTGAAGTGCATTGTGCGCGACAAAATCGGCTCCTTCCGCGAGCGCGATGATATGGAACGCTGGCTGAACGACTGGGTGATGAACTATGTCGATGGCGATCCGGCTAACTCGTCGCAGGAGACCAAAGCGCGCAAACCGCTGGCGGCCGCTGAAGTACAGGTAGCGGAGATCGAAGACAACCCGGGTTACTACACCGCGAAGTTCTTCCTGCGTCCGCACTACCAGCTGGAAGGGCTTACCGTGTCGCTGCGTCTGGTTTCCAAGCTGCCGTCGCTGAAGACCAAGGAAGCGTAATATGATGCCGCCGGGAGGCGACTCCCGGCAGGTACAACGCCATGGAAGAAGGTAAAGAAATGAAATTATTACCACTCTGCACGCTGGGACTGCTCACGGTGCTGACGCCATTTACTGTCGTCCAGGCGGCTGATGATTCCGCAAATTTACTGCGCGATCCCAATCAACTATCACGTAATGATGTGCGGTTGAGCGGCGAAAAGTTTCTCAAGGCCTGGCTGGCGCAAGACAATACCCAGCAGCAGTTAAAGGCCAATATGTATCTGCTTGGCGTGATGGATGCAACAGAAGGTAAAGCCTGGTGCGGTTATCAGCAGGCACTGCCGGGATCGCTTCGAGAAAGCGTCTACAGCTATTTCAAAAAGCTGCCCGACGAGCGTAAAAAACAGCCTGCGGCGATGCTGATTACCGAAGCGTTGGCGAAGGAGTTGCCTTGCAAACAGGGAGCGACGTCATGAGACCTCTTTATGCACAGCTCAAAATGCAACATTATTCGGCGAATGAATCACGCCCAGGCTATGTACCTCGTGAAACGCTATTTAATGAGATTGGCTATGACGCCAGTGCGCTCATTAAATCAAATCCTGGTTATATGAATACCTGTGCGGTACGTATGAGCCTCGCACTGCTGAAATGCAATGTGAGCTTTAGCGGGCGTTTACCCATAAAAGCAGGCGCTTACAAGGGTAAAAAGATTGAACCGGGCGCCAAGCTATTGGCCGACCAACTGTATAAAAATAACCTGTTTGGGAAAGCTGAGATTTATCAGGAGATACGTCAGGCAGCAGAGAGTTTGCGTAATCGCAAAGGCGTTATCTTCTTTAATAGAATAACCAACTATAACGGTGGACATATAGATCTACTGGAACCCCTTGGCGACAACATGATGCAATGCAACTCTGATTGCTACACCGACTGCAAAGAAATATGGTTTTGGGAATTGAGGTAGCAACCAAAGCCAATTTTTGGGAGTTGCTATGAACAGAATCATTATCAGTCTGCTGCTTGCTAGCAGTGCGTCGGCTTATGCCGGGGACGACCCGGTATTGCTACCTTATAAGCAGGTTGTTAAAGACGTGGTTTTATCCCGCTGTCTGGCGCAGGTCGCCGATGATAAAAGTCAGTTTTCTGTAGATGCTGCGCGCAGTAGCAATGCGTTGCTGGAGTGGGTGCCTTTCGATATTGAAAACGGTAATGACAAAATTAACGCCATTATTGCTCAATACAAAAGTGCCACCAATGGCTTTCATTCCGAAAGACAACCCGCAATTCAGGGCGTCACTTTGAATTGTTTGCGCCTTTATCATAGTACGGAACTGGATAAATTAACTTCCCAGATAATCATCGGTGATCCTAATAAAACATGGAGTCAGGATAACCCGCATTAATTTCAACTTTGCATTCCTGCTATTTCACAGCATGAGTGTTAAGACCAGCAATGGGCTTAAGCCTGTTGCTCTGAGGCAGAGGTAAAATATGGATGGTTTTATTCAGCCCCATGCTTTCCTGTTTGCCATATAAGTGCTTTTTCGAAAGCAATAATTTTCATTAACGAAGAGTAGATATTATGGCTATTGATATGTTTCTGAAGGTCGAGGGTGTAACTGGTGAATCAAAAGATTCTAATCACACCGGTTGGACTGATATTACCTCTTTTTCCTGGGGCGCATCCCAGCCGGGTAATATGAGCGTGGGCGGCGGTGGCGGTGCGGGTAAAGTGAATTTCAACGACCTGCACGTAAATGCGCTGATCGACAAATCCACCACCGCGATTCTGAAGCACTGCTCCAGCGGCAAGCACCTGACCAAAGTTGAACTTTCGGTCTGCAAAGCCGGTGGTCAGCAGGTTGAATATGCGCGAATCACCCTCGAAGATGTACTGGTGACTTCCGTGCAGTACACCGGCGCCGATAACGGCGACACCGTTGGCGTAACCTATGCCTTCCAGGCGGCGAAAGTGAAGCAGCAGTACTGGGAGCAGACTTCCGCTGGCGGTAAAGGGGCAGAAAGCAGCGCCGGCTGGAATATCAAAGAAAATAAAGAAGCGTAATTATATTGCTTTAACCGAACCGGGGTGTATTCTCTGGTTCGGTTTAATTCACCAGGGACTAAGTAAATGAAGGGACAATCAAACCTATTACCAGGTTACTGTATTGTACAGCAGCCGGGAACATTGGATTTTCAAGCTCGCTTATTATTCAATAATATCAATTGTGAATCCGCCCGTTACTTTATGCAGCTTAATAGTGATACGCAGTGGTTAAAGCCTGGGCAAATAATGGTCATTAATGACCCGAGTAATCAAAATGCATTGCAATTACAGGCTTTAAAACTTGCAAAGTGTAATGTTAATGGTGTTATGGCTGGGTTGAACTCAGATGAAGCGGGTTTTTTGAATCAGCACTTTGGTACTATAGCAGCATTAACTAATGTTATGGATAAATCTCTTGGAATTGTTTCTGATGCTGGTGAAAGGTATTTCACGGAAATAGAGAGAAAATTAAAAGAAATAGAACTGGCTTATCAAAGGCAATATAGAACCCAAGGGATTTTAATCGGACAGCAATTTTTCATTGAACGACATAGACTTTTCTCAGAGCTAAACGTACTATTAAACAAGTTATCCAGGTTAACGCTAAAAATAAAGCCATACAATGATCTAAGACATGCACTTGGTTTATCAAGTAAAGCCATTGTCCATGAATGGAGTACGGTAGGAGTTGGTTCTATTCGTGGTTATTCGACATATGTTAATAATGCTGCAAAAGCTGCTCGCTTTCTTAAGGCTGGAGGGTGGCTCGCCATTGGTTTTGCCAGTATTAATACGACTAATGAGGTATACAATGCTTGCAGCGTGGGAAGAGAGCAAAGCTGCTCTAAAATAGCTGTAAAAAAATATAGCCAATTTAGTGCAAGTCTTGCTGGTGGCATTTATGGAGGTAAATATGGAGCAATGGCTGGAGCTGGTGTATATGTGACCTTCGGCATTGCTACTGGTGGTCTCGGGTTACTCGCATGCTCTATTGCTGGGGCTGCAGCAGGTGGTTATATTGGTGGTGAAATTGCTGATGGGGCTACCGAATATATCATGGATAAATTACTGTGAATTTAGAACTATTATTGTTAACTCTTGTTGTAATATTATTTCTCATTGTTGTGGTAATGGATCTACTTAGCTCACGGTTTTTTAAAAAACATGAGAATGATTACAATCATCTCCTTTCTGAATATCGACGAAAAGGATACGACCTTGACCTCGTGACAAATTATGCATCATTTTTTGGTTCGTTCGCAAACTATCAAAAAATAATTTGGTTTATTCGTCTTCGTAAAGGCGTAAAAATGAAATTCACCAATGTGCGTTATGTGCAAAGTGAAGCTTATGAATATATACGAAATTTGCCAGATGGCGAGTTTGACTGGATGTTGAAATTACATCGGTATTATATAATTCAGGCATGTGTTTTCACTTTATGGATTGTGATTGGTCTAATTTTTATAAGTTATATTGAATAGTTTTTCTCAATTCGCTTTAGTGTCGGGTTAGTCATTTCCACTTGATGAGTGTTAATTTCACATACTGAAATACAAAGCTTCACATAGTGTGGGTATATGTTTACAGATAAAGCCCTAAGCTATATTATGGATATGATTTACATACTCTTCTTGTTTGTGTTTTTTATCTCTATTATTTTTTCTTTTTTATTTTATCGCCGCCACACGAAGCAAGTGGAAGCAATGTGCCTATTACTCGCGAAAGCGGGAGTGCTTAGTGCTCAGGATTATGAGTTTTGGCAGCGGTTAGGATTCTGGGGGTTTAGTTTTCGCGTGGCAATGGTTTCACGAATTCATAATGGCAAGCCAGTTAAATTGAGTAATGCCAAAATATTGGATGCCAGGGAAGGTCAGCGTTGCATCGCAAACTTCGAACTCGACTGGATTCGTAATTATTATAAATGCGTTACTATAATGGCTATTGAGTTCTTATTGCTTCTGGTATGGACGCTTATGCGTTAACTAAAATGTCTATTGTTAGTTATCACCTCATCATTTCTTCAGTTTTGTTTGTTGCAGTATTTGTAACGTTGATTATCTATCATGGTTATTATAAAAAACACGATCAGGAGTTAGCTGGCGCTTTCGAATTATTACGGCGGAACGGTTTTCTTGATTACCAGGATTATTATTTATATGAAAAGCTGGGGTTACCCGGTTTCGGTTTTCGAGCATCATTAATGGCCGCAATTCTTAAGGAGAAAAAGATAAAAAGAAAAGGGGGCGGTTGGCTTAAGCCTGGGGCGAGTCAGCTAGTCAGAGAATGCTATGACATTTCCTGGCTACAGAATTTTCAGCGCCTGACTTGGTTAATGTTATTTTTATTTGCGGTGATGTTCGTCCTGGCCTTGCTGGGCGATAATTAGTTCACTAAATTTACTTCTCTTTTTTCTAAATGACTCAATAACTCGCCCGCAAACGCCGCCGTTCTTATTTCGAGAGCGGCAGCGTTTGTGCGCCAATCATATCAGCAGGAATAGGCTATGCGATTCACGATTATTTCGACCAAAGCCGGTCATCAGCCCCCACAGGGCAGCTGTGACTTTTACGCGCCGGGCGGTACCATTGGGCGCGGCACGGACAATAACCTGGTGCTGCCGGATGACGACCGCGCCATTTCTCGCCTACAGGCCATCGTTCACGTGGCGGCAGACGGCGAGTGCAAAATTACCAATCGCGGCAACGTGACGCGGGTGGTACTCAACGAGATCCCGCTGGAGCGGGGGCGTCAGGTTGAACTCCAGGATGGCGATATCCTCGCCATTGACGACTATCGCATCGAAGTCAGCGATCTGCTGCAGGATAGCCAACCGATAAGCCGAATGGCGGCGAGCGGTCAGCCGCCTGTCACTACGAAACCGTCGACACCAGCGCCATCCGCAGCGCCCACCGTGGCGGAAGCCGCGCCAACCGCGGTACCGTCAGAAATCTGGGATAGCCTGATGCAGGAATTCTCGATTGCCGACAGCATCTCCAGCAGCCGGGCTAAGCCGCAGGCCGATAATGCGCCTAATCCCTTCGCCGAGCCGAAGCCTGCCGAACGTAATCCGGAAGATCCGCTGGCGATGTTCGCTGATAGTGAACCTCTGTTTGAGCGCCCGCCGGTGGCGACGGACGACCTGTTTGCCGATGACACCCCATTTGATCGCGACAGTATTTTTGCCGACGTTACGCCAACGACGCTGGTGCCACCAGTTGAAAAACCGGCTCAGCCTGTCGCCGATGAGCCGCAGGCAGAATTGGATCCGCTGGCGCTCTTTGGCGGCGACGCCAGCGCCAAAACCGCGCGTCATGACGATCCGCTGGGGCTAATGGGCGGCGCGCCGCTGACATCGGTAGATGCCTTCAGCAACGAAGAGCCTGCTAAAACGGTTGCCGACGAGCCTGATGCCGCTTTTGATTCGCCATTATTGATGGCCCAGCCGCCGCAGGAGCCGCCCGCGGCAGCGCGTGAAGAAGCGCCGGAAATAACCTTACCGACGCCGCAGGCCGTGGCGCGGCAAGCCGCCCAAACGCCAAAAGGGCGCTTGCGTATCGATCCCGTACGTCATGAACATCAGGCGACCAGCACGCCGCAGCCGGGTAACGGCGAAGTGCTGCAGGGAGAGCTACTGGAAGCCTTACTGGAAGGCATGGGGCTCGGCGATATGCAGCCGGTGCCGCAGTTCGACAAAGAGAATATGCGACAGCTTGGCCAAATGCTGAGCATGTTCTCGCAGGGAACCGTCGCGCTGCTCTCTTCGCGTTCGATCCTCAAACGCGGTGTCAAAGCCGATATGACCATGGTACTGGACGACGCCAATAACCCGTTCAAGCTGTTGCCTTCCGGGAAAACCGTGCTGATGCAGATGTTCGGCGCGCGGATGCCGGGCTTTATGCCGCCGAAAAAATCGGTGCGCGATGCGCTAATTGACCTGCAGGCCCATCAGTTAGGGATGATCTCGGGGATCCGCGCCATTATTGCCGCGATGCTGCAGTCCTTTAATCCCGAGCAGCTGGAAGAAGAGGCTAAGCGCGATGGCCATACTTCGCGCCTGGCGCTTCCGGCCAGCCGCAAAGCGGCGTTATGGGACTATTTTGTCCGTACCTACGGCGAAACCGCCGGGGAAATTGAAGACGATTTCCACACCCTGTTTGGCGAAGCGTTCCTCTATGCCTATGACATGGAAGTGAACCAGTACAAAGACTCACAGAGCGGATCGGAAGAATAATGGACATTACCACGGCTTCTCTTTCCCGCCAGGGAACGCGCGCCAGTAATCAGGATCAGACAGGCGAATGCGTGGGTGAGCGCTCCGCCTGCTTTGTGGTCTGCGACGGCATTGCCGGGTTGCCCGGCGGCGAGGTGGCGGCGGAACTGGCGCGCAACGCGATTCTGGATCGGTTTGACGGCGATAATCATCTGAACGCCCAGACCATTCGCCAGTATGTACAGCAGGCCAACGGCGCCATTCTCCAGCAACAGCAGGCGACGCCGGATTATCGGCGAATGGGCACCACGCTGGTGAGCCTGTTTATCGATCGCGATTATAAGCTGGCCTATTGGGCCCACGCCGGTGATAGCCGGTTATACCTGTTTCGCCGCGGCTGGCTGTACCACGTCACCACTGACCACAGTCTGGTCCAACAGATGAAAGATGCCGGACATCAGACCGACGATATTAACAGCAACCTGCTGTACCGGGCGTTAGGCATGGCCAGCGACGGTGCGGAAGCCAGCTATAGCGATGTGGTGCCGGTCGAAGATGGCGATGCCTTTTTGCTCTGTACCGATGGTTTCTGGCACGGCGTCGGCGAAGAGCAGATGAAATCCTCCCTGCAGATGGTCAACACCCCGCAGGAGTGGTTAACCCTGATGAATCAGTATCTTCAGAGAAACAATGACGGTGACCAGGCTTCGCAAGACAACTACAGCGCCGTCGCGGTATGGATGGGCAGCCCGGAAGAGGCGACGCTGCTGCACTCGCTGGCCGACGCCGCGCAATTTTTCCCCCTGCGGGATTGAGACAGGCTAAGAAGGATTTTTATGAAACATTGGATATTGGGTGCGGCACTATTTGCCGCCACCGGCGTCGCACAGGCGGAAAACTACCGTATCGTGCAATCGCCTTCGCAAAAACTGGATGTCTGGATCGATAACATCAAGGGTAATACCGCGCAGAGCTGGTGCGCTAATGAAGTGGCGCTACGCATCGTCGCCAACGGTAACAAGAACGTTAAGATACTGGATAACTTCCTGCCGCGCGTCGGCGCATTAATGGAGCATCAGTGTTCGCGTTTACAGCAGCTGAACTGGACGCTGGTTGACGCTAACAATGGGCATATTGCCCAGGGAAGCGCGGCGAAAAACAAAAAATG
Organism: Klebsiella sp. CN_Kp097; assembly: GCF_040064495.1. Taxonomy (NCBI): domain Bacteria; kingdom Pseudomonadati; phylum Pseudomonadota; class Gammaproteobacteria; order Enterobacterales; family Enterobacteriaceae; genus Klebsiella; species Klebsiella sp. CN_Kp097. Next base: position 510,314 of record NZ_JBEAIL010000007.1, read on the forward strand.
GGCGGTAAAAGTCGCGCCCGCCGAGACCGCCGCGGCGGCGGAAAAGCCCGTCGCGCCAGCCTGGCTGCCGCCGGAAGAGAAGGCGGAAAAACTGTCTCCCGCCGCCGACCGCACGCCGTGGCAGGAGTTCACATTGCAGGGCGGCTGTCGACTGCGCACCTTCTGGCAGGAAAACGCCGCCGCCTTATTCATCCCCGCCGTTGAATCCGGTAGTTGCGAAAAGGGCGGCTGGCTGAGCGGTCGCACCGTCATCACTCAATCCGTTAACGGTAAAGAAAAGCAGAGCACCGTGACCTTCGTACATGGTTTCCCGGTCCTGGGTCTCAATGCCGCCGCTGACCCCAATAAACTTCTGATCACCGCGGTCAATAATCAACGCATGGTAGTCAGCAATGAAAACGCTCAACAAAGCTGGATGATCCTGCCCTATGTCGCCGGGCAAAACGGTTGGCAGATGACCGGCACGCTGGCTATCGAAATGTCCCAGGAACTGGCCAACGATCCGTCGCGTCTACAGGCGCGGATAGAGGCGGCGCGTAGCGTCTGGACGCCGTGGCTGGCGCCGGATATTAAACTCAACGTTGTGCTGATCGACGGCCTGCACCCGCTGCTGCGTAACCCGGCGGCCGGCGCATGGCGCGCGGCAAACTAAGGAGCGACGATGAACACGCTATATCAACAGCTGGCTGGCGAAAGCGTCGGCGCGGCGCTGCAGCGCCTGGAAAGCGAGATCAAAAGCCGTCCCGCCGATGCCGATTTACGTGCGGCGTTCGTCCAGTTTCTATGTCTGAGCGGTAACTGGACGCGCGCGTTGGCGCAGCTAAAAAGCTGGCTGGCGCTGAAGCCGCAGGCCCAGCCAACGGTCACTCTGCTGGAACAGAGCATTCAGGGCGAGCAGCAGCGCGATGCGGTATTTGCCGGCAGCGCCCGCCCGCAGATGCCGGACAGCCAGTGGCCGTGGCTGTCTGCGCTGGCCTCCGCGCTTTGTTCCGATTCAGAAAACGCCCAGCGACAGCGGCTAGCCGCCTTTGAACAAACGCCCCTTAATCCTGGCAATCTCAATCAGGCGGATACCCCCGCGGTCGCTTTTCACTGGTTGATGGACGGCGACGCACGTCTGGGCCCGGTTTGCGAACTAATCGTAAATGGCCGGTATTGCTGGCTGCCGTTCGCCGCTATCGCCGAAATTCGTTTTCAGGCCCCGGCGAGCGTCACCGATCTGGTGTGGCGCCATGCGCTGGTGCGCCTGACCGATGGAAGCGAGCAGGTGTGTCAGATCCCCGCGCGTTACCCTGTCACGCCGCAGGCGGAAGCGCGCTTCCAGTTGGGCCGCGCCACCGAGTGGCAGCCGCTGGACGACGAAGGCGCGCTGTATCAGGGCCATGGGCAGAAAGTATGGCTTAACGATAACGATGAATTCCCGATTCTCTCTCTCGACGTGGTGAGTTTTGCATGAACAAACCGGTACGCGACGGTGACGCGCTGCGCAGCGGCTGGCAGGCGCGTAGCAAGCAAGAGACCATTGGCGCCCGCGATAAGATGCAGCCGTCGCTGCTCGACCGCCTGACCGATAATCAGCCGCAGAAAAAATCGGAGCCGCTTAACAGCAACCTGATCACCCACAGTACGCTGCGCCGTCACGTGCTGCGCGATCTGCAGTGGCTGTTTAATACCATAAATCATGACGATCCGCAGGCGTTGGCCGCGCTGGCGCACGTGCGCCGTTCGGTGGTTAATTTCGGCGTCGCGCCGCTGGCCGGGAAACGGATGTCGGATATTGAGTGGCAGGATATTCAGCGCAAACTTACCGAGGCGATTATCAGCTTCGAGCCGCGCATTCTGCCGCAGGGGCTGCAGGTCCGCTGTATTTCTGATACCCAGTCACTGGATTTACATAATGTCCTGTCGATTGAAATTAAAGGGCGGCTGTGGTGCGTACCGTATCCATTAGAGTTTCTGTTCCGTACCGATGTGGATCTCGAAAATGGCCACTTTGAATTGAAAGACGCGGGGTAACGATGGAAGGCAAACTGCTTGAATATTACAACCGCGAGCTGGCCTATCTGCGTGAGATGGGCGCTGAATTCGCCGAACGCTATCCGAAGGTTGCCGGCAGGTTGGGCATGCGCGGTATTGAGGTCGCCGATCCTTACGTTGAGCGGATGATGGAGGGGTTCGCCTTTCTGACTTCCCGCGTGCAGCTAAAAATGGACGCCGAATTCCCGCGTTTTTCACAGCGCCTGCTGGAGATGATCGCGCCCAATTATCTGGCGCCTACGCCGTCGATGGCGATAGCCGAACTGCAGCCGGACATCAATAAAGGCGATCTGAGTAAAGGTTTCGTGGTGCCGCGCGGTACGATGATGGACAGCCAGGTATTGAAGAAAAATGGCGTCACCTGTAGTTACACTACCGCGCACGATGTCACGCTGTTGCCGCTGCGTATTGAGAAAGCCGAACTTGGCGGGATCCCCGCCGATGTGCCGCTGGCCGCGCTTGGGCTCAGCCAGCGCGGCGCCGTCAGCGCTTTGCGCCTGCGTATAAGCTGTGAAGGGGCTCAACATCTTGGCCATCTGACCTTTGACCGGCTGGCGTTTTTCTTAAGCGGCCCGGATATTGAGGCGCTGCGCCTGCTGGAGCTGATTCTTGCCCACCAGGTCGGCGTGGTGTGCCAGACCACCGGGCGCGATCCGCTGCGTTTTTCGCTGAGCGAAGAGGCTATCCAACAAGAGGGTTTCGCCGCCAATCAGGCGCTGCTACCGGAAGATCTTCGCAATTTTGACGGCTACCGGTTGCTGCACGAATACTTTGCCTTCCCGGCGCGCTTCCGCTTTATCAGTATTAACGGCCTCAGCAAGTTAATCGGCCAGTGCAAGGAAGAAAAATCCTTCGATATCATTATTCTGCTGGATAAAACCGACGACCGGCTGGAACAAGTGGTGGAAGCTAACCACTTCGCGTTGCACTGCACGCCGGTGATTAACCTGTTTCCGAAAATCGCCGCCCGCCAGTCGTTGAGCGACAGCCAACATGAATACCATCTGGTGGTCGATAACATCCGCCCGCTGGACTACGAAATCTATTCGGTGAGTAAAATTCACGGCAGCGCTGATGGCCACCGCGACGATCGCGAGTTCCGTCCATTCTGGAGTTCATGGAGCAAGGATGCCGGAGATTACGGCGCTTATTTTTCACTGCGCCGCGAACAGCGGGTGCTTTCCGAACACGCGCTGCGCTATGGCACGCGTACCGGCTATACCGGCTCTGAGACCTTTGTCTCACTGGTCGATGAGCAGCATGCGCCGTGGCAGGAAGATCTGCGTTACATCACCGCCGAGGTGCTGTGCACCAGCCGCGACCTACCGTTGATGCTACAACAGGAGCTGGGGCAATTCGTGCTGGCGGATTCGCTACCGGTAAAAACATTGAAAATGCGTAGCGGCCCGACGCCGCCGCGACCGGCGCTGGCGGAAGGGCTCAGCACCTGGCGGCTGATAAGCCAGCTGCAGATGAACTATCTCAGCCTGATGGACGGTGAAAATGGCGAAGGCGCAGCAGCGCTGCGCCAGTTGCTTGGGCTGTATGCCGGGCTGGCGGAGACCGCCGTGGCCCGCCAAATCGAAGGGGTACGCCACTGCGTGCTGGAGCCGGTTCATCGCCGGGTGCCGGAGCCGGGGCCGATCGTCTTCGCCCGCGGTATCGGCATTACCTTGACCGTTGACGAGCGCGCTTTTTCCGGCGCCAGCCCGTGGCTGTTTGGCAGCGTACTGGAACGGGTCTTTGCCCGGCTGGTGTCGCTCAACAGCTTTACCGAATTCACCTTATGTAGCCAGCAGCGCGGCGAAATCGGTTACTGGGCGCCGCGAATGGGGAAAAGGGCGCTGATATGAGTGACACGTTGGCTACCATTCATCGCCTGACGCCGCTGGCGGACGTTTTCTGGCGCGAGGTTACCGCCGCGCCCTGGCGCTACGATCTTTTTCATCTGCTGCGCCGCATTGACGCGCAAGGGGGCGAACGTTATCCGCTTGGGCGCGCGCCGCTGCCGAAATTTGAATCGCTGCGCATCGGGCAGACGCCATCAATGGGGTTTGCCCCCGCGACGCTGGCTAGCGCGCAAAAACGGGAAAATAGCGCGGTGCATGAGATATCGATTCTCAGCTTCGGTCTGTTCGGCCCTAATGGCCCGCTGCCGGTTCATATGACCGAATACGCCCGCGAGCGTATTCATCATCATCAGGACGACAGCCTGAGCGCTTTTGCCGATCTCTTTCATCACCGCCTGACGCTACTGTTCTACCGCGCCTGGGCCGACGCGCAGCCAACGGTATCGTTAGACCGTGCGGACAACCGCCGCTTTGAGCGCTATCTCGCCTCACTCATCGGCATGGGCCAGCCGGGGCAACTGGAGAAGGGCGACCTGAGCCTGCATGCGCGTTTCACCCACGCAGGCCATCTCAGCCGCCATGGTCGGGATCCGGAAGGGCTGGAGAAGATCCTGCGAAATTACTTCAAAGTCCCGGTCCACATTATCAGCAACGTGCCGCAATGGATGCCGCTGACCTCGCGAGAACAAGCGCAACTGGGGGCGGGAAGGCGTTTACCTCGCCTGGGCGTCTCGGCGTTTCTCGGCGTCGCGGTACGCGATGTTCAGCATAAATTCCGCCTTGAAATCGGCCCGCTTAGCGCCGCCGAATACGCCCGTTTTCTGCCGGGCGAAAATGCGGTAAACGAATTACGCGACTGGATCCGCCAGTATCTCGGGATCGAATATGCATGGGATGTCAGGGTGCTTATCCGCGGCGATGAAATACCCGGTACGGTCCTCAGCGGCGACGGCAAACTGGGTTACAGCACCTGGCTTGGCCACCAGCCAGCCCCCGCGCCGCGTGGCGATTTAGTGTTTAGCGTGGAGCAGAGCGACGCTTGATGTCGTCTGCACTCTGACACCTTTATTAATGTTATCAATGGAACCGAACATGTCAGAAATCAGCCGTGCCGTACTCTTCGGCAAACTGGATACGCTGTTGTTTACCTCGCTGGAAAGCGCAACCGCCTTTTGTAAACTGCGCGGCAACCCTTACGTTGAGCTGGTGCACTGGCTGCATCAGCTGATGCAGCAGCAGGACGGCGATCTGCAACACATTATCCGCCATTTCGCCCTTGATGAGCAGGCGCTGACCCGCGATATCATCGCGGCCCTGGATGCGCTGCCGCGCGGCGCCAGTTCGGTCTCCGACCTTTCTGAGCATATCGATAGCGCCGTCGAACGCGCGTGGGTTTATGGCTCGCTGAAATATGGCGTCAACCGCATCCGCGGCGGCCATTTGTTAATAGGGCTGCTGAAAACCTGGAATCTGGCTAACGTTCTGAAAGGCATTTCGCCGCAGTTTAGCAAAATCAATGTCGATGCCTTGAGCGAGAGCTTTGAGACGCTGCTGGCCGCCAGTAAAGAGAGCCAGCAGGCGGCGGTGGAGGCGGCCAACACGAGCGCGACGCCGACGGCGCAGGGTACGCTGGCCCAGTACGGACAGAACCTGACGCTGCGGGCGCAGGAGGGCAAAATCGATCCGGTGGTTGGCCGCGATGAAGAGATCCGCCAGATGGTGGATATCCTGATGCGGCGCAGGCAGAACAACCCGCTGCTGACCGGGGAGGCTGGCGTCGGTAAAACCGCGGTGGTGGAGGGGCTGGCGCGGCGGATCGCCGCAGGCGATGTCCCGCAGCCGTTGCGTAATATTGAGCTGTGGCTGCTGGACATCGGCATGCTGCAGGCCGGTGCGGGCATGAAAGGCGAATTTGAAGCCCGTCTTCAGGCGTTAATTAACGAAGTGCAATCCAGCCCGACGCCGATCGTGCTGTTTATCGACGAGATCCACACCCTGATTGGCGCAGGCGGCCAGCAGGGCACCGGCGATGCGGCGAACCTGCTGAAACCGGCGCTGGCGCGCGGACAGTTACGCACCATCGGCGCGACCACCTGGGCGGAGTACAAAAAATATATTGAAAAAGATCCGGCGCTGACCCGCCGTTTCCAGACGGTGCAAGTCCACGAGCCGGATGAAGAGAAAGCGTTGCTGATGCTGCGCAGTACCGTATCTCCGCTGGAGAAACACCATCGGGTGCTGCTGCTTGATGAAGCGGTTAACGCGGCGGTGAAGCTGTCGCATCGTTATATTCCCGCGCGGCAGTTGCCGGATAAAGCGGTCGCGTTGCTGGATACCGCCTGCGCCCGCGTCGCCGTCAGCCAAAGCGCGCCGCCGCCGCAGTTGGAAGATTGCCTGCAGCGCATTGCCGCCCTGGATGTGGAACTGGAGATTGCCCAACGCGAGAACCGGGTGGCGATTGGCGATGCTCAGCGCATTGAGCAACTCAAGCAGGCGCGTCAGCAGCAGGAAACCGAACGCGATACCTTGAGTCGTCGCTGGGAGCAGGAACGCGCGTTGGTTGATGAAGTCATCGCGTTGCGCGCGCAATTGCAGGAGGCTGATGACGACGCCGAGCCGGCGCTGCGCCAGACGCTTAATGAAAAACAGCTGGCGCTAAAAACCCTGCAGGGTGAGATGCCGCTGCTGTTCGCGGCGGTAGATGAGAACGTGGTGGCGGCGGTGGTCGCTGACTGGACCGGCATTCCGCTGGGGCGGATGGTCAAAAATGAAATTGACGCCGTACTGAGCCTGGCCGACACGCTCAACCAGCGAGTGATTGGCCAACGCCACGGGCTGGATCTGATCGCCAAACGTGTTCGCACCTCACGCGCGCGGCTCGACGATCCCAATAAGCCGGTCGGCGTCTTTATGCTTTGCGGGCCATCCGGCGTGGGTAAGACCGAAACCGCGCTGGCGCTGGCGGAAGCGCTGTACGGCGGCGAACAGAACGTTATCACCATCAACATGAGTGAGTTCCAGGAGGCGCATACCGTCTCGACCCTGAAGGGCGCGCCACCGGGTTACGTGGGTTACGGCGAAGGCGGGGTGCTGACTGAAGCGGTACGACGCCGCCCGTATAGCGTGGTGCTGCTGGATGAAATCGAGAAGGCGCATCCGGACGTGCACGAAATTTTCTTCCAGGTGTTTGATAAAGGCTGGATGGAAGACGGTGAAGGCCGCCATATCGATTTCCGCAATACAATCATTATCTTAACGTCTAACGTCGGTACCGAGCTGATTAGCGCTATGTGCGCCGATCCGGATCTGATGCCCGAGCCGGAAGCGCTGAGCGGCGCGCTGCGTCAGCCGCTGTTACAGGTCTTCCCGCCAGCACTGCTTGGCCGCCTGTTGGTGGTGCCGTACTACCCGCTGAGCGATGCGATGCTGGGGCAAATCGTGCGTCTGCAGCTGGCGCGTATTCAGCGCCGTCTGCAGGACAATCACAACATTGTCTGCGAGATTGACGACAGCGTCGTCGAGCAGGTGGTTCAGCGTTGTACCGAAGTGGAATCCGGCGGGCGTATGGTCGATGCGATTCTGACCAACACGCTGCTGCCGCAGATGAGCCAAATTCTGTTAACCGCCAACCGTAACGATGAGCAGTTTACGCAACTGCGCATCAGCTATGCGCAAGGCGAGTTTCATTGTCAATTTGCCGCGTAACACCATCAGAAAGTGAGTCTTAAGATGACGGATCACGAAAACAATCGGACTGTCCTGAACGCGCTGCCGGTCGGGTATCGTTTTAACGAATTTGAAATAAAGGAAGTGATTGGCGGCGGCGGTTTCGGCATTGTGTATCGCGCCTGGGACCATCAGCTGGAACGTACCATCGCGATAAAAGAGTTTATGCCTTCGTCGCTGGCGGTACGTAACGAAGATATGACCCTGGTACTGCGTAGCGAGCGCTTCAGCAAAGCGTTCTCAGCCGGATTAAACAGCTTTATCCAGGAGGCGCGGCTGCTGGCGCGCTTTAATCATCCCAACTTGCTGCACGTGCTGCGCTTTTGGGTTCAGAACGACACCGCCTATATGGGCACGCTGTTTTATAGCGGCACCACCTTGAGCCGCCTGCGCGAACAGCAGCCAAACCTCATCGATGAGGCATGGATCCGCCGGATGCTGCCGATGCTATTCGGCGCCATTAAAACCATTCACGACGCCGGCTATTTGCACCGTGATATCTCACCGGAAAATATCCAGATCCAGGATAACGGCCTGCCGGTGCTACTCGATTTCGGTTCGGCGCGCCGGACCATCGGTAATCTCTCCGACGAAACCGAAACTATGCTGCGCCCGGGTTATGCGCCTATCGAGCAGTATACCGACGATAATGACAGCGAACAGGGCGCCTGGACCGATATTTATGCCGTCGGCGCTGTGCTGCATACGCTGATCGTGGGTTCACCGCCGCCGGTGAGCGTGGTGCGGAGTATTCAGGACAACTATCAGCCGCTGGCGGAACTGAAGCCGGCGGGTTACTCGCTGCCGCTGCTACAGGCGGTAGATAAAGCTCTGGCGCTGCGGGTGGAAGATCGTCCCCAGTCAATCGACGCGTTCGCCGAGCTGATTGAAATGCCGGTGTCCAGTATCGATGACGTCTTGTCGGTCAAAAAAACCGGCACCATGCTGGCGCTGGTCGAAGAGGAAGAACAGGCGCCGGCCGCGACAGACTGGCGGCGCTATAAGGTTCCGGGGATGGTCGCCGCAGGCGTATTGGTCGGCATTATTGCCGGCGGTATGCTGTTCAGCGGCGGCGGCAGCGAGGCGCAACCAGCACAGAGCGCCAGCACCCAGCCGCCAGCGGCGGTTACGCCGCCGGTAACAACGCAGACCGCTAACGCGCAGACCGCTCCGCCCGTTGCTGTTCAAGAGAGCAAACCTGCCGCCGCGGCGGCGCCTGTTGCTCAGGTTTACGTGCGCATGCGGGAAGGGGAAAAGCTCAAACTCAATGGCGAACCACATAATACGCAACCGGCCACAAACGGCTTCGCCTCGCTGAAACTGGCGCCGGGACATTATGAAATTACCCTGCAGGGTAATGGACAAACCCGCGAGCAGACGCTGGATATCGCCAAACCGGGAACCTGGCTTATTAATCCATCGAGCTAGATGGCGCAATTGAGAGCGAAATCCACCCGCCAGAAATGCACGGCGGGTGGCTAATCACTGGTCAACAAGGAGTGTTTAATGACGCCAGGCTGGATTATCAACGCAGTATTGACGCTGGTTATTATTTTCATCAGCTTTTACCTTGCCAACCGCATAGTAAAAAACTCGCAACGGCGGGAGCAGCGGATTATCGAAAACGGGAACGATATCCAGGTTACGATACTCGCAATGCGGCAAACCGGATTATTTATCAACAACAATCCTGTCATTGATATGGATCTGCGGGTACAGGATTTAAATAATGGAAAAACGTGGCTTGTGGAAAAGCACCAGGAAACGGTTTTGCTCATTACCCTCGATGCCTGGCAGGTCGGAGTGACTTATGAAGCAAAACTCGAGCCAAAAGATAACGCCATTGTGTTTGTAAGAGATATTAACGATAAGCCAAAACTGACGAGTGGAAGATGAATATTTTTACTAACGTAATCGTTCTGGCCGTGGTCCTACTGTTTATTTATATTTTTGCGTCATTGCTGATTCGCGATGCGAAAAATAAAAAACTCAAAGCGGCTATCCACAATGATGGCGTTGCGGTGTCTGGCACCATCACAAATGTGAGAAGCCGCTCGGGCGGTAATTCCGGGTTTATTAATATTAGCGTCGATTTTAATTACGTTAACGAAAAAGGTGAATTGCTGACCGGTCAGCGGGATATCGTTATTGATATTACGCGTATCCAAAACTTTCAACCGGGAAAGCCGATTCCGTTACGCTACTTGCGCCTTGACCCGCAACAGGTGCTGGTCGATCTGCCGAACCCACTGTTAACGCGCAGCTAGTGCTGCACAAACTGTATCCCCCTGAATGGAATAATATTATGTCTAACAGGATCACCGTTCAGCTCCCCGTTGAGGGGCTGCTTTTCTGGAAACTCAGCGGACATGAAGCCATGTCGGAAATGTTCGAGCTCAGCTTAACGCTGCTTGGCAGCGATGCGCGTCTGGATCGCAGCAAGCTGCTTGGCCAGCCGGTCACCGTGACCATTCCGACGCAAAACGCGCTGAGTTCGCGTTATTTCAACGGTAAAATTACCCGCGTGGCGGTGAGCGCCGTTGAACTGAGCGGTATCCGCTACGCCGCTTACCAACTGATCGTTGAACCCGACTTATGGCCGATGAAACGCGACCGCAACCTGCGTATATTCCAGGGGCAGACGGTACCGCAGATCATCAATACGTTGCTGAGTGAATACCAGGTCAACGTTGAGGATAAGCTGAACGGCAGTTACCGCGTCTGGGATTACTGCGTCCAGTATCAGGAAAGTAGTTTCGCCTTTATCAGCCGCCTGATGGAGCTGGAGGGGATTGCCTACCATTTCCGTCACGAGGCGGGTAAACATACGATGGTTCTGACCGATTCAGCCACCCAGCATCAACCGGTAAGCGGCTATGAAACCATTCCCTACCACCAGACGGCATCGGGCGGTATTACCACTGAAGAGGGGATCGGTCAGTGGGCGCTGGAAGATAGCGTGACGCCGGGGATTTACAGCCTCGATGACTATGATTTCCGTAAACCTAACGCCTGGCTGTTTCAGGCGCGGCAGAACCCGGCATCGCCCTCGCCGGGCAGTATCGACGTGTACGACTGGCCGGGGCGGTTTGTCGATCACGGACACGGTGAATTCTACGCGCGTATCCGCCAGGAGCGCTGGCAGGTTGAACATCAGCAGATCCAGGCGTCCGCCACCGCGGTAGGCATCGCTCCCGGCGCAACGTTTACCCTAACTAATGCGCCATTCTTTAGCGATAATGGCGAATATTTGACGACCGCCGCAGATTACTTGTTTGAAGAGAACAGCTACGCCAGCGGCGGCAATAGCGATATCTCGCACCAAATCCATTTTAGAGTGATCCCCTCTTCGGTAGTCTATCGCCCGGCGCAGGTAACCGACTGGCCGCGAACCTATGGCCCGCAGACGGCGAAAGTTGTCGGGCCTGAAGGGGAAAGCATCTGGACCGACAGGTATGGCCGCATCAAAGTGAAGTTTCACTGGGACCGCCATGCCAAAGGCGATGACACCAGCTCCTGCTGGGTTCGCGTGTCGAGCGCCTGGGCAGGCCAGGGCTTTGGCGGCGTGCAAATTCCCCGCGTCGGCGATGAAGTGGTCATTGATTTTATCAACGGCGATCCTGACCGCCCGATCGTCACCGGACGTGTGTATAATGAAGCCAGCATGCCGCCATGGGATCTCCCCGGCGACGCCACCCGGATGGGCTTTATGACGCGGAGTAAGGATGGGAATCAGGACAATGCCAGTTACCTGTTTTTTGAAGATAAGCTTGGTGAAGAGTCCGTCGATTTGCATTCTGAAAAAAATATGAACGTGTCTGTTGAAGGGATGCACAATGAAGTTGTTCATCAGCAAACGATCTATTCACATCTAAATACGCGTTCCACTAGTGTGGTAGGCCACGATACGCAAACCTTTAATGCCGGGCAAACCATCGCTATCACGGCTAATGGACGTAATGAAAGCATTGTCGATAGTGAAACAAAATCGGTTACGGGTTATTCAAGTAATAGTTATACCGGCAATGTGGTAACCGAAAGCGGTGATACGGTTAGCACTTTGGCGGCATCGAAGATAATGTACGAAACGCCAGATGTTATCTTTGGTCAGGTTGTCGATGCCAAAGGTACAGAAAGTGCAGTTCCCAATATACCTTTTGATATTAAAAATACCGCTGGGCAGATTATGGCTGCACCAGGGACCAAGCTCTACGCAACAGATTATTTGGCAGCAGCCTCTACAAGCGCAGTTTCCGCTGCCACCAGAGTGACATACAAAAAAGGGGTTGTAACGCATATCCAAGGTATTGACAAACTTACCGTGGATAATAATCAAATAGTAGACGTTAAAGGGAATGTTGCTAGAAATATCCTGGGTGAACTTAATGAAACGGTTCAAGGCAAAATATCTATTAACTCACCATTAAAAATATCTATAAAAAGCGATACTAAAGTAGAAATTGTTTCCCCTGAGGGGTTGTTCACTAACAAGGGAATAAGTGTATCATTAAATGGCACAACACACTCCTTCAACGGACTTAGCACATCTGTGAATGGTGCATCGTTTAGTTGGACACCATTAAACATGCCAACGTCATTAGCAAGTATTGTCCACTCTCCAATGAATGTAACTAGATCTCTAACAAAAATAGAATCTTCATTGCAGAATGTAGTTATTGGTTTTATCCACATGTTTATGTAAGAGGTATATATGAATTTCCTTTCTGAACACTCAGGACCTATTGCGTTAGGTGTAATGTTGATATTCATCTTCATCTGTCTCAGAGGATTAAAGGGACAGAAGGAAGATTTTAGTGAAATAAGAAATTGGGTTGCAAGAGACAACTGGAACGGCGAATTAGCAACAGGAAAATTAAAAGAATGGAAACAAACATCAACTACCAATAATTTTGACCATTTCTATATTTTTACTATCGAGTCTAATTTGAGTGGTGAAGCTCAAACATATAAAGCAGCAACTGTGTTAAAGACCTCTGAAGTCATTAAATTAAAAAAGGATATGCCTGTAATGTTCAAATACCAGGGAGTACCCCCAAAAAAAACAGCAGTCATGAGCGTAGGCTAGTACTAGTCGATGCACGACATATAATTGCTGCTTTACCCTTTGATAGGGAACATGGCATAGAAACGGCCTCCAAATGCTGCGTTTCCTTTCCATTGGTTTTAGCTGGTAATAAATAATCAATCCAGAACCTAACGATTTCTCAATTTTTAGCATTTAAAATAAGACAGCCATCAATGGTTCACTTAATGTAAGATTTTACGATGTCAAATTCAACAATGTGGTCTATCTTTATAACCATTTTAGTTTTGGGGTGGTTCTTATACAGTATAATGAAGTCAGGAAATAATGATGAGAAGTTTCGTAAGGAAGGCATTAAAGTTGAAGCTAAAATCATTAGTAAACAACATATAAGTACCTCTGGCACCGGAAATATGAAATTTAAGTTTGAATTGGAATTTATGACTCCCGATGGAATTGTCGTCACATATGCTCGTCGCTTTATAACTCCGGAAGAAATGGTTAAAATTGGTAGGAAAAATACAGTTTTTTTATATTACCTCCCAGGTGCCCCTGAAAAAGTCTACCTTGTTCCTGGAGATATGGAGTAAACTATTGATGATAGTTTTTGTTAACAGCACGGATGCAACCCTATGAATGTCATCACGGAACCATCTTTTATCTTTGGCATTGTGGTGACAATCATAGCATTAGGTATATCATTTGCTGCCTTCAAACCGAATAAAACTGAAGTTTCAGCAATTAAAAACTGGTTGTCGAGAGATAAGTGGTCCGGTCAAACAATCCAGGTTCCGCTAGAATCATGGCGTCAGACAGAAACAAAGTACGGCAATGATTATATTTATGATTTCTATTTTAATGCAAATATAAACGGTTCTGTAAAAAAATACATTGCGAAAGGCATTGTAAGACCCGATGATATTCATAAATTAAAGAAAGGAATGTTATTATCAGTAATGTACAGTAATAACACGCCTCTAAAGATAGCGGTTACTTCCGTTAATTATTAAATGTGTAATGGTGCAGTAATATTTGATATTTCATTCTACCTATAAAATCACGACCTGGAATTGATTAAATGGATTTTCTAAATACAAAATGGTTTTATATTCTGCTTGTGGCATGCCTTATAGCACTCTATATTATTGGGCGGAATTTTCGTAGTTCCGTTATCCCTATGATCAAGGCTGGGTTTATTGAAAGCGCTGTTCTTAAAACAGGAATCGCAGTAAATGCCGATATTATTGCATCTCATCAAACTAGTATGTGGGGTGGAAATAAGCCAATATACCATTTGACCTTAAAATTTAACACTCTTGAAGGTGTTGAAACCGAAGCGAGTGTTGATATGGGGCTAAGCTTTGAAGAAATTGAGAGATTTAAACCCGGCAATGGGACAACAATAAAATACGACGCTAAAAATCCTAAACGAATCGCAATTTATGACAGACCATTATTTTTATAATGTGACAATTATTTATATTTAAAACCTAAAAGAGCTAACAATGAACTTTATTTATCAACACTCTTTGTTAATTGTTATTGCATCGGTTGCATTTAGCTTTTTTCTATTGTTCGGTTCGCTGCGAAGTCTCAAAGGACAGGGCGGGGACCTTACTGAAATAAAAAACTGGCTAAGCCGTGAGCGCTGGCCCGGTGAGATAAAAAACGCATCTCTGGTAAGTTGGCGTCAAACTAACGCGACCAATAATTTCGATTATTATTTCGTATTTACCTTTGAGGCGAACATTGAGGGTACGACAAAACAGTATAATGCTGCTGCCGTGGTACGTGCTTCAGAAATCCCCAAATTAAAACCGGGGCTTCAATTAACTATAAAGCATGAGGGCGTTCCGCCAAAACGAATGGCTGTTATGGATGTGGATTATGAATAAACAGGGTATCCACTAGACTTCTATGCTCGTGGCCATTTAGGTGGCCACTTAAAAACACTCACAGAATTTCTAATATGTGGTGAACTTCATCATTAATGGATCATTATGTTTGACTCTATGTGGGGAACATTAATATTAGCCGTTTTAATTTTGTTTGGTTTGTTCTTATATTGTTATCGTTCAGGCTCCAATTATGATAAGTTTAAGGCAAATGGCATTCGTACCGAGGCTAAAATATTAAGCATGGAAAAAATTGGCGCGAGTGGCGGAGGGAGCACTAAACTTAAAATGGAATTATCTTTCAATACTGACTCAGGTCTGGTGACGGCAACGGCTAAACAGTATATTTCCCCGCAAAATATGGTAAAAATCATGAGAAACAATACTATTTACATCTACTACATGCCTGATAATCCCAAAGAGTTATTACCAACACCTTGGGAGATGGAGTGATGGAGTCTCTCTATATTGTGAGAAAACCAAGATGTCTTTTTACCTAAAATAATGAATTGTGAAGCCTGAACTGAAACCCACCAGGGATAATTATGTCATTTGAAAAATGGATCACCAATATGTCTCCAAGGGAAATGATACCCGTGATTATTGGTTTATCAGTAAGTATATTATTCATGATGGCCACCTATTTCACATTCAGAAAGTCATCGTTACAACTAAAGTCAGTGAAAATCTATTTAAAACGCGAACGCTGGCGAGGAGACTTACTGAGTTCGCGGATTGAATTCTGGCAACAAACTAATGTAATGCTCGGTAATAATCTATTTTTCGATATATATTTTCGCATCGATGAAATGCCTCAATTATTTTGCGCCAAGGCGCTGATTGCACCAGCACAAATACATCTATTACGTAAAGGGCTGTCCATTGTCGTTAAGAAAGGACGCGGCAATAAGATTGCTATTATGCAAATCGGTGATGTGGGTTAATTCACTATGGATATACTCTTTTTTATCGTCATGGGGCTGATTGTCCTGGTGTTTGGTATCTATCCCATGGCCCGTTTTCTTTATCAGGATTTTTACCCGTATTTAAAGGATAGTTTCACCCACAGTGAGGTCCTGCAATCCGGCATTGCGGTCAACGCGGATATAATTGCCGCACACCAGACCAGCGCCTGGAGCGGAAGTAAACCGATCTATCGTATCACCTTTAAATTTAAGACCCGCGAGCAGGTGGAAGTTCAAGCTAGCCTGAATCACACCCTGAATTTCAGCGACATTGAACGTTTTAAGCCGGGTAATGGCACAACGATTAAATACGATCCGGCGAACCCGCAGAGAATTGCGCTATACGACAGGCCGCTTTTTTTGTAAGAACTAATCAGGAGATAACATGGAAATCGTCTCTACCATAGTGCTAACCATGGCATGGGCCATTCCGCTGGTAGTATTGCTCTTTGTGGCCTGGGTTGCGATGCAGAATATACGTTCTGCGCGACAAGATAAAAAAACGAAAATGAATGGTGTCAATGTTAAGGCCACCATCCTGCAGATCAAATACGATCGCGACCAGCGAATTAATAATCACTACTCAGCCATTTTGACCCTTCGTTATCATTGGCATGAGCAAGAACTGCAGGGCATCCGCGGCGTTATATTCCCCGCGCAAGACCAATCTGAGGTTCAGGTGAATCAATTAATCAATATTCGCGTTCACCAGGACGACCCACAACATTTCTACTACCTCGATTATCGTAATGTCTGATGCTAAGCATCAATTCCCCTTAAGAACCTATCGCATTAGGGCTATATGAAAATCATTAAACCCTTACGCCTGAGCGTACTGAACCGGCCATTCCGCTGGCAGGGCAAAAATTATCTTGGCGTTTCGGTGCTGGCGTTGGCGGATATGGGGCCAAACCCCCAGCTGCGCCCCGAGATGGAACTGTGGCAGCTTGCCGCCGACGAACTACAAACCAGCGGCGGCGTGGTGGATATGGCCATCCCTAAAGTCCGCGCCGAATTTCTTGCCACCGGTTTTGCCTATACCCATCATCAGCAGGAAAAAAGCGCCTGCGTGGCGCGCATCGATATCGACAAACTGAGTAAGTCGTTGGTGGTGTTCGGCGATCGCCAGTGGACGGGGCAACGTATGACCCGACCGCAGCCGTTTAGCGAAATGCGCCTCGACTGGAGCCGCGCCTTTGGCGGCGGTGATTATGCCGACAACCCGCACGGGCTTGGTGTCGCGCCGGTAAAACAGCAGGGGCGCGAACATCATCCTCTGCCGAATATTGAACCGCTGGAGGGAAGAGTAAGCTCGCCGCAGCAGAAACCGCAGCCGGCAAGTTTTGGCCCGCTGGATATTCAGTGGCCGCGGCGCTTTAGCCGTATGGGCAAAAAATATGATGCCAGTTGGCTACAACAGGATTTTCCCGGTTTTGCCAGCGATATTGACTGGAAAGTCTTTAACGCCGCCAGCCCGGACCAATGGTGGGAGGATCGGGATACCTTGCCGCCAGGGGCGAAATGGCGGATCTGGAATATGCATCCTGAGAAACCAATGCAGGAGGGCCAGCTGCCGCCGTGGCAGGCTCGCTGTTTTATTCATCGCCAGCGCGCGGATGAAACGCTATTTGAAGAAATTGCCTTACGCGCCACCACGGTATGGTTCTTTCCCCATCGGGAACAGATGATGCTTATCTGGCAGGGGCACATTCGTATCAATGAAGACGATGCCGCCGACGTCCTGCAGCTGATCCCGGCGCTGGAAAAAGAGGGCGCCGCCCGTTCGCTTAATCACTATCGCAAGGTACTGGCCCAGCGAATGGATAAAGAGAAGGGCGCGCTCTTCTCCTTCCGCGAAAAGGATCTCATACCGGAAGAGACCATCGGCCCGTGGATCGACAATGAAATTGAACAGTCGCCGAGTCCGCAGCAGGAGAATATGAAAAACCGCGCCCGTCTGCTGCGTGAACAGCACCGCGCCGCCATTGAAGCCAGCGGCGGTGATATCGATAGCCTGTTGGCGGATATCGACGAACCCACGTTGCCTAAGCTTGAAGACCTGCCGGAGTTTATCGCCGACATGGAGCGTCAGGCGCAGGAAATGGAGAATGATGCACAACAGCGCAAGCGTGAGATGGAGGCGCACTATCCGCAGTTGAATAACGATGAAAACCAACCGCGCGGCCCCGAATCCATGCACCGGATGCAGGAGATGCTGCATCAGCACCAGCACGAACTGAGCGAGAAAAAGCGCGCGCAAACGCGCGAGGCGCTACATCAGATGTACCTGGCCGCGGTGCAGCATCAGCCGCCGGCGGTCCGGCTGAAGGGCGATCTGGCGATGATCCTGCGCCAACGCGCCGAGCGTACCATGGCGCAGGGCGGCAATTTTAGCGGGATGGATCTGACCGGCGTTGATTTTTCCGGCATGGATTTTCGCGGCGCCAATTTTGAAAAGGCGTTACTGGAATGCGCGGACCTCAGCCACTGTCAGCTGGATAACGCCTCTTTTCAGGGGGCCGTGCTGGCCAGAACGGAGCTACAGCATTCGTCGCTGCGTAACTGTGATTTTAGCGGCGCCAGCCTGGTACTGGCGGAGTGCCATCAAAGCGACTTCACCGGCGCTCGCTTTGAAGATAGTCAGCTACAGAACGCGCTGTTTGCGCAATGCATTTTCGATAATGCGACGCTAAAAACGCTGATCCTTCGGGAAATCAGCCTGATTGACTGCCGTTTTCATCGCGCCGAGCTGGATGGCTGCGTCTTTATGGAACTGACGCTGGCACAACCTGATTTCAGCCACGCGCGGCTGCACAAATGCTCGTTTTTACAATCTGAACTGGAGCATGCCATTTTCCATCAGGCGACGCTGGAAAGCTGTTCTCTGGTGCAGACCATCGCGGAGCGCGCTGATTTTAGCGCTGCAACATGGCTAGCCAGCGCTGCGGTGTCGGAAAGCTCACTTATCGGCGCCGACTTCAGCCACGCTACGCTGCAGCAGAGCAATTTACGCCAGACGCCATTACAGGGCGCGCGCTTTGCGCTGGCAAAAATCGAAAACAGCGATCTGAGTGAGGCCTATTGCCGTGATGCCAGCTTTATACGCGCGAATCTGGTCGGCAGTCTGTTTGTTCGCACCGATTTTCGCGAGGCCGATTTTACCGACGCCAATCTGATGGGCGCGTTGCTGCAAAAAAGCCAGCTTGCCGGAGCCAATTTCGAAGGCGCCAACCTGTTCCGCGCCGATCTTTCACAATCCTTTACCAGTAAAACCACGCGGCTGGACGGCGCATGGACCAAACGCATTAAAACCCTGCCGAAGCGCGATGGAGAAGTGATATGACGATACTGAGCCCGGAGGAGATCGTTCAGCGCATCAAAAACGGCGAGCCACTCAATGAAATATCGCTGGATGGTATCAACCTGCAGGGCTGCGATCTCTCCGGCGGTCTGTTTCAGGAGGTGTCGCTACGCGGCGCTAATCTGCAAAACGCCAATTTGCATGAAACCCTGTTTACCGAGTGCCAGCTGCAGAACCTGCAGCTGCAAGGCGCCCAACTTAAGCAGACGACCTTCAATCAGTGTGAAATGGCCCATCTTCAGGCCGCCGAAACCGCGCTTGATAGTTGCGTGTTTAATCAGTGCGACCTGCAAGAGAGCGATTTCTCGGCGACGACGCTGCAAAGCAGCCAGTTTATGCGTTGCCAGATGAGCAGGAGCCGTTTTCGCGGTTCAACGCTGGAACGCAGCGTGTTTTATGAGGCTGATCTGACACACGCCAGCTTTGCGCAAAGCCGCGGCCTGTTGACCACCTTTTACCATATCGATTTGCGGGACACCGCGCTGGACGGAATGCAGTGCGACCGGCTGGTGTTTTTCCAGTGCGATCAGCGCGGCAAAGACTATTCAAGGCAGGGTTTTACCGGCTGCCAGTTCACCGATTGTCCGCTGGACGGCGCGAAGTTTAACGGCGCCCAGCTAACCCAGTGCAATTTCAAAGGCGCGTCATTGCGTGAAGCAGAGTTCAATCAGGTGAACGCCAGCCAGGCGCTGTTTATGGAGGCCGATCTGCGCGGCGCCCAGTGTCGCGGCAGCCTGTTCGACCAGGCGATATTTGTTGGCGCGCTCCTGGAGCAGGCCGACTTTAGCCAGAGCAGGTTGTTCCAGAGTGTTTTACAGCGGGTTCAGGCCGCCGGGGCGCGATTCGCGCTCTGCGATCTGACGTGGAGCGATTTTTCCGCTGCCGACCTGCGTCAGGCGGATCTGCGCGGCGCGACCTTTTCCCGTACCCGGCTGCATCGCGCCCGCCAGGACGAAGCGCTGTTTACCGGCCGCCAGGGGATCCTGGAATACGATGAAGAGTTATTAGCCGCTGAGGCGTGGAGCGCCCAGCGCCACAGCCGTTGTTAAGGAGACAACAGATGACAACCATTAATCACAAACTGGCCCAGGCGGCGATGCCGCCGGCACAGGCTTCCGGCACGGTGACCCATTGCTTTGCCGACGGCAGCGTGACCGTCGAGAGCGAAGGGCGCGGCTGGCACTGTCGGCGAGCGGTCAGTTGTCTGATCGCGCCGCAGGCTGGGGATCGCGTACTCATCAGCAGCGTGGACAACCAGATCTGGCTGTTAGCGGTGCTGGAGCGTGATGAAAGCCGCCAGGCGGAGCTCAGCGTACCGGGTGACCTGCATATTCAAAGCCAGGGGGAACTCAGCCTCAGCGGTCAGCGGCTGTGCGTCAATGCCGCGCAGGGGGACTGCCATATCAGCGAGATGAACTACAGCGGCGATAAGCTATCGGCATGGGTGACACTGTCACGTATTGTTGGCAAACGCGCCGAATCGGTCTGGCAAACGGTGACGCAAATTAGCCACAATCTGCTGCGCACTACCCGGCAGACCGAGCAGGTGCGCGCCGGGCAGCTGGATATGAAAGCGGAAGATTACGCCCGCCTGCATGCGCACAATACGGTTATCACCTCAAAAGCGATCACCAAAGTCGATTCAGAACAGATCCACATGGGCTAAGGAGCTAATTATGTTTGCTAACTGCCAGCTATTCGGTGTCGATTTAGCCTTCCCCGACGTCTGTCTGACCCCGATGCCAGCGCCGACGCCAATTCCCTATCCGGACATCGCGCTGGGGCCGACGGCGATCCCTAACGCGCTCAATATTCTGTTTATGGGCATGCCCGCGCACAATATGGCGACGGTGACGCCGCTCACCAACGGCGATAACCCCGGCGTGGCGACCGGGGTGGCGTCAGGTACGGTGATGGGGCCGTCGCGTCATCTGACCGGTGCATTTACCGTGTTGTTAAAAGGCACGCCGGCGACGCGTCTAACCAGCGTTAGCCTGCAAAATTCGACAAATGCGGTCGGTATGCGCATCGTCCCCAGCCAGTTCAAGGTATTGATGCTGGCGCCGTAGGAAACACGTTCCAGATGCCATACCTGAACATCATTCTCGGGAAGCCTTTTTACGATCTCCTGCAGCATGGCCGGGAGATAGACCGCGCTATTGCGCGCCGGGACGGCACCTCACTGAATCACTCCACGCCAGAACTTGAACGCTACTTTTCGCGTCCACCTGGCGAACGTCCCCGGCAAAACCCATTTCCGGTCGCCGCGCTATTCCCACTGTTCTTAGTGGCTTTTGCATTCAATCTGCTACCATTTTTGCAGACGCTCCCGCCATTCTCTGCGCCGATACGGGTAGCGAGTTTCTTTGTACCTGCGCTAGTGGTGGTTATTGTTCTGTTGACCAGCGGCGTGTTGCTGGCTCGCGGTTATACCCTCGGGCTGAAGGGATTTCTGGCGCTATTTCTTCTCCTCTCAGCGTCAACGGCGGCGCAAGCGTTGAGAGCGATGGTCAGCGCAGGTGAAAGTCTCTGGCCGCTGGCGTTCGCCGCGCTGGCATTACTGTGTTGCCGGCTAATATTTAACCGCCAGGGATTCGTGCTGTTCACGATTTATTGTCGTAGCCAGCGGTTGGCTCTTCTCGCGGGCAAACTACGCCGGCAGCGCAAATAGGGAGTGGTAAAGGCGGTGAGCAACCCCTGACTATCAACGGATAGCCAGGGATTTTGTTTATTGCGGGTAATTAAACGCGTCAGGATGGTTTTCAAGGCTGCCGCTCAGCGCGGCAAACAACACGGTTTTACCATCAATCGACAGCGCATCGCTGACGTTAAGCCAGGTCAGTTTTTCCTGCGATGTCTTCTCATCAACCACTGAGAAGACGCCCGCCATCTGTTTGGATTTTTCAGACCAGATCACGGCGATACGTTCGCTTCCACAATCGTGTGGTTTACAGGCGCTTAATACCTGCCAGGATTCAGAACCCAGTTTCACGGTCTGTGCCGGGGATCCGGTACCACCGCTGTTAACCCAGGCCGGGAGCTTATGGCCTTTTACCATCTGGCTGAACGACGCTTTGGTCGCATTATCTTTGGCAAGTGAAGTCAGCGTAACATCGCTTTGCGCCATGACGCTGGCGGATGCGGTGAGTGCGACGATGGCGGCAAGTGCTTTGAACATGTTTCCTCCTGGAGTTGATATGTCCTCATTTCGGGCCCCTTAATAGTGGGTGCAGAGCATCATTAATGCAAATGAACATATTTATACAATGAATGTGATCACCCGCGCAAAGCGTGGACTTATCCGGCTTGGACATGTCATGATGCACATTGGTTAAATTTTTGTATTAATCGCCGAGAGTGAAGGGCTAATACAAAAGGGCATATTTATTCAGGCGATAACGCATGGCGTATTTGAATCATCTGTTGACGTTTATTGAAAGTAATCCGGCATTAGCGATCGGCTTTAACCTTATTCTGCTGGTCGTCTCCGGCATCTTTGCCCATCTTTTGTGCAAGTTTTTGCTGATTAAAGTGATACGCAAGGTGTTCTTCGCCAGCCATAAACAGGACGTACCGCTGGAAAAAGACCGCCGTATCGCCGAGAAACTGTCAAACTTCATTCCGGTTATTATCGTCTACTATGTTCTGCAGTTCATGCCCAATATGCCGGCATCACTGGTAACGGCGATTAATACCATCTGCGGAATTTTGTTTTTTATTTTTCTGTCGATCTTTTTCAACGAAATGCTGGATATCGTCAATAGCTCTTATCTGCGTAAGACCAAGCGCAAAAACCATTCCATCAAAGGCTATATCCAGATAGGCAAAATCTTAGTTCACATTCTGGCCGCGATTATGATCCTCGCCGTGATGTCGAATAAATCACCGGTGATTATCATTTCCAGCCTCGGCGCCGTCGCGGCGGTGCTGATGTTAGTGTTTCAACATACCTTGCTGTCGCTGGTGGCCAACGTCCAGCTATCGTCAAACGATGTCCTGCAACTGGGCGACTGGATCGAAATGCCAGACAAGAACCTGAGCGGGGAAGTGACGGATATCGCGCTGCATACCATTACTATCCGTAACTGGGACAACACCATTTCGCGTATTCCGACCAAGAATTTCCTTACAGAAACGTATACCAACTGGCAGGCGATGTTCTCGTCCGGCGCACGAAGGATCATGCGCAGTATAAATATCGATCAGCACTCGGTAACCTTCCTGAATCAGGAGATGTTAACCCCGATGCTGGCAATCCGCGGGGTGAGTGAGCCGCTCAGTAAATTACTGGATGGCCGGGATCCGGGCGGCGTCGCGGATCGCTGGTTTATTGATAACGGGTTGACTAACCTGACGCTGTTTCGCCATTACCTGATGAGCTATCTCGCCGAACGGCCAGATATCATTAAAGATATGTACATCGTGGCGCGAACGTTAAAACCGTCGCCGTCCGGGCTGCCGCTGGAAATCTACTGCTTTACCTCCTCGACGCTGTGGATGGATTACGAGAACACCCAGTCTGCTATTTTTGAATACATTACCGCCGTGGCCGGGCAGTTTTCACTGCGTCTTTACCAGTATCCCGCCGGGCATGATTTCTGGCGCTTATCGCAGGAAAACGCCAGCCGCGCGAGTTCGCCGCCGCCAACAGAGGGGTGACCGGGAGATGGCAATCGTGTTGAGAAAAATGCGGGCCTCCGATATTAGCGGTGGCCTGATGCTTAGCCAGCAGATGGGTTGGCCGCATCGTCGTGAAGACTGGCTGTGCGCCTTCACGCTAGGTGAGGGTATTGTGGCGGAAATAGAAGGCGAACTCTGTGGCACGACGCTATGCTGGCGCTGGGGTCAACATCACGCCACTATCGGCCTGGTGCTGGTGGCTAAACAGCTGCAGGGTAAAGGGCTTGGCAAGAAGCTCTTTGCCGCTCAATTAGAGAGGCTGGGCAGCCGCACTATCCAACTGCACGCCACGCCTGCCGGAGAACCGTTATATCGTAAGTTTGGTTTCCGTCCGGCAGGATTTCTCCAGCAATGGCACGCCCACGCATTACCTGCCGTTGCTTCTTCGGGCATCGACATCTCTGCCGCGACGGTCGCCGATATATCACAGCTAGCTCTGTTGGATGGCAAGGCCTGGGGCGCCCAACGAGAGCGTCTTATCCGCTGGCTGCTGGCCAACGCGCACCTTGCCGTTATCCGCAATAGTCAGGAGCAGATTTGCGCCTGGGCCGCCTGTCGCCGCATGGGCCGAGGCTATGTAATCGGGCCGGTGGTGGCCAGCCAAAGCGATCATGCGCAGGCGTTATGTGCTAGTTTTCTGACCACGCTCGCCGGCGAGTTTGTGCGCCTCGATTGTCCGGAAGGCCAACATGAATCGTTTACCCACTGGCTTGGGCAAAACGGGTTCACGCTGGCGGATCGGCCGTTGGCAATGGTGAAGGGGGATATTTGCCGCCACAGCCATGATGTACGTCTGTTTAGCCTGATGTCCCAGGCGATGGGGTAAGTGGAGTAACAACGGCCATTCGGAATAATCCTGAATTTTTATATTTCTATAGCAATTAACCTTTAGGGCATAAAATAGATGCCCATATGCATGGAGAGAATCAATGACAATGCCTGGAGAGTTTGCAAAAAACAATTTACCCGATTATGGATTTGCAAGGAGTCTGGGACTGACTTCAGGCAATGATTTTGATTTTAAGGCTCTGGCCAATCAATTGGATTGTTCCCGAGATTTTAACCATGCAGGTATTATTTATTCTGACGGTAGCCAGCAGTGGCTTGTTAGACCGTCCAGAAATATTGCTCAGGAAAATAAAAGCACCGTCACCCACGTTATCGTTACCCGAATCAATGCTCAACCTTCGGCATATAATGCCACCAAAGCACTAAATCATACGATTCAGACGCCATCCCTGGCAAACGAGATCACCTCAACGGCTATTTCATGCGGTGCGGCTGTCGTAACGGGAGTTTTGGCTGTCGGCGCAGGTGCCGCCGTTCCAATAACCGCAGGGGCATCCGGTGTTGTTGCTGCGATTATTACTGCGGGAACGGTAGCTACAGTCGCGCAATGTTTTATTGGTTTAGGTCGTATTACCCTGATTGCAACAGATCATGATGATGTAGTCACATGGCTCGACAGCGAATCATGGTATGTGGCAACAAGTACCGCATTAGATATTGTTTCGCTTGCGGGTGCCGGAGCTGGGCTGAGAAGCACGATAGAAACATATAAGATGATGAAAGCTAGTACTTCAACGAATGTGATAACCTGGCTTAAGGGGCTAAACCGTGCGGAACGTCGCCGAATTACGGAAGAAATTATTCGCGCGCAAAACCCTGGAATATCGAATACAGGAATGAAAGCCGCTATGCGTGCAGGGTTTTATCCCAAACGCTTTCCTTCTGATGCCTTACAGCGAAGCTTACAACGTGAATTAACCACGGCGGTAGTGAATACCTCCGCATTTGCGGGTAGCGCCATGACTGGAACAATCCGTAATCCGCAAAATATGAGGGCCTCAACACAATATGCCATTGGCCTTATTCAGTCATTCTCCTTGTTGGGAACTCATTAATAATAATCATGAAATATATTACCAGAAACCTTATTTTAAGTGCCGTTGTTTCTCGAAAAATGGACACTAACGATCCGCAGCAGCTTGAAAAGCTTAAAGACAGATTAAAAGACCGGATGGGTATTCCGGTCGGCTGGCATATGTCAGGAATACCGCTGGTAGGGGCTATGATTCTGAGCATGTTCGCTTTTGCCCTGGCTCAACCTTATCTCTGGTTGGCGGTGTTCGAGCTATTTGGGCTGCCGCAGTATGCCGTGATGGCGGCGATTGTGCCTGTATCGCTAATTTATAGTCTGATAATGGTACTGACGATGTACTTCGTTGCCAGAGGCAATTTTCTGGCGCTTAAATTATCACTGGCTTTGATGGCTTTTAGCGGTCTGGTTGCGATTGTTTATTTTCTTTCTGTTTGCCTCGGGGCATTATTCGGCGCCGGACTAAAACCAGGATTTCTCATTAGCGCCGTGCTGGGGCTAGTATTCATTTTAGGCGGTATCCGATGCATTAATAGCCAGACTTTTTACCGTGCAAACGCCCTTTATCTACATAACAGGGTCTGGCGAAAACAGCTTAATATTCAGCGCCAGACGCTGCGCCGCGCTTCACGTTAGAAAAGGGCGGCAGCAGGCCAGTTTTAGCCTGGCCTTATTTTATAAATCAATGAGCAAATTCGTGCTGCGGCTGCGGGAGCAGCACAGCGCGACATGCTGCACGATGGCGCATTTTTCTGCTGCTGACTGCACCGTATCACGATGATCCACCTCTCCCTCAACCACCCTGGTCAGACAGGCGCCGCAAATCCCCATCTCACAGGAGAGCGGCACTGCCACACCATTTTCCTGCAATACCTGCGCGATGGTTTGATTGGCGGCGACAGGCCAGCATTGGCCAGAAGAGGCGAGCGTCACCGTAAACGTCTCTTCCTGCCGAACGTCGTTGGCGGGCATTGACGCCTGAAACGCCTCCTCATGGATCTGCTCAGCCTGCCAGCCTTGTATCGCCGCCGCCTGGCGCGCGGCGGCCATAAATCCCGCCGGCCCACACAAGTAAAGCCGATCTTCACGATGAGGAACGCTCAACCTTCCAGGCAAATTTTCTCGCGGGCTCTCGCCTTCAGCTGAGCTATAAATCCTTACGTTTTCAGGTGCCAGCTTGCGGGCAATCGCGGCTACCAGGGCGCCGTTTTCCCGTCGGTTGAGGTAATACTGTAAGGTAAATGGCTTTCCTTGCGCCGCTAACGCCCGCGCCATGCTATACAGCGGCGTAATGCCAATCCCGGCGGCCAGCAGGGTGACGTGTCGCGCCGTCTGCAGGGCAAATTGGTTTCGTGGTAGCGAAATCATCAGCCTCTGACCCGGTCGCAGCGTCTCATGGATGTAGCGCGAACCGCCGCGCGACTCTGCCGATCGCGCCACGCAAATCAGATAACGTTCCAGCCTGCGGTGGCTGCCGGTGAGTGAGTACTGACGGGTCACGCCGTTCGCCAGATGCAGATCGATATGGGCGCCGGGCTGCCATGCGGGTAATGGGTCGCCGTCGGGCGTCACCAGCCTGACCGCCAGATTATGTTCTCCTTCACGCCAGAGACCATCGACAACCACCTCAATTAGAGTACTCATCGTATAACTCCTTGCTCAGACCAGGAAAAACTCACCGAAACCCAGCCGCTTCAAGCCGCGACGGTAGGCAATTGAGCTACGGTCGGCTGGAATATGTGCTTCCAGGGTAAGATCCAGAGGTAGCGTCTCCGGGCGCTGGCTCTCGACCATCAGCCGGTCTTCTTCAAAAACGCGAAGGTTGAAGGCGTAGACCTCCTCCACCGGCACATGCAGGTCGAAATTGCGGGCGATTGGAGCAAACATCCGCGTGACCCGTGATGAGACGGGCGAGGCGGCATTCATAATAACCAGCCGGGCCTCACCGGGAAAATGAATCGTCAGGGTGGCGGTAAAGGGCAAATGCATCTCAAAGCGACGCAGCCATTGAAAACCCTCCGGAGCCCGGTAACCGGCGCTTGCCGGATAATTGCCGACCGTGCTCCAGTAGTCGACGACAAACCCGTTTTCCGTTTCCTCAGGCAGGTAGTCAGGAACCTGTTGATTCTCCGCATCGGCGAAGGTGTCGGTATGGATCCACGCAAAATGCGCCACATCAAGAAACCCTTCAACCTGACGGCCTGCAAAGCCATTGACCTCAAACGCCGGGCAGGTCAGTTGCTGGAATCCGTCGTCTGCCCAGTGCGGCATGGTCGGTAACCGCGGGGGATTGTCAGCATCATAATCGAGACACACCCACACCAGACCATAGTGTTCTTCCGCCGCGTAGCAGGTCAGATTTAATTTCGCCGGTATCGGCTGATTTGGGCTGGAGGGGATTCGGTTACAGCGGCCATCTTCCCCAAAGCGCAGGCCGTGATAAGGGCAAATGATACCTTCTTCGTCATGAAAACCTAACGTCAACGGTACCCCGCGGTGGGGACAGACATCGCGGGCGACTACGACTCGTTCGTGCAGGCGATAGATAACCAGTTTTTCATCCAGCAGGGTGGCTTTCACCGGTTGCGGGCCGATATCAGCGCTACGCGCCACCGGATGCCAGCATTTTGCCAGCCGCAGCCAGTCCTGGGGTTCAAAGGTGCAATGCGCGGGGGGCGCGAGCGGTTGTCTGTTCATCGTCTTGCTTCCTGATGGCTAAGTTGATTGTTTAATTGTTGTGAGTTTATTGTTGCCATAGTAGGGTGTTGACATCCATCAGCATTAATTCAGCTATCCGTTGCAAAAATCAGTACAGGTAACCGATGAGTCCTTTCTCGCGCTTTGCGCATTATTTTATGGAAGTGGCCCGCAGCGGCAGCCTGCGCCGGGCGGCGGAAAAACTGCATATTTCGGCTTCGGCGATTAACCGCCAGATACTGCAGGCTGAAGCGTCCTTCGGCACACCGCTGTTTGAACGGCTGCCGGAAGGTTTGCGGATGACCACCGCAGGCGAGCTGTTGTATGACAATCTGCTGCGCTGGCAAAAAGAGTTTCGCGTGACCCAACAGAAATTTGATGAACTGCAGGGGCTAAAACGCGGAACGGTGAATGTCGGTATGGTGCAGGCGCTGGCCGAAGGGAGTTTTGCCGCGGCGCTGGCAGAGATTATCAACCAGTGCGAGTGGCTGGAACTGATGTTGCAGGTCGCCGATAGCCAGAGCATCAGCGACAGAGTGCGTCAGGCCGATGTCGATTTTGGTCTGATCCTCGATCCTGAAGGTCAGGCGGGTCTCAACGTACTGGCGTTTATTGAAATGGAAGTCGGGGTGGTACTGCATCCGCACCATCCTTTTGCCGCCGCGCCCGCGATCTCGCTGGGGGAACTTAGCGATGAACGGCATATTATTCCC
Source organism: Klebsiella sp. CN_Kp097 (assembly GCF_040064495.1). NCBI lineage: Bacteria > Pseudomonadati > Pseudomonadota > Gammaproteobacteria > Enterobacterales > Enterobacteriaceae > Klebsiella > Klebsiella sp. CN_Kp097. The sequence continues at coordinate 539,161 of NZ_JBEAIL010000007.1, forward strand.
GGCGCGCCGTTAATAGTGCATGACCGGGTGGCAATGCTCTATCGCCATTATGATTTTTCGCCGCCCAACACCGTTAGCTGCAATGATATTCGTCTGATTAAATCGCTGGTGCTTAAAGGCGGCGGGGTGACGGTCCTGAGCCTGCTGGACGTGCAGGACGAGGTAAACAACGGTTCGCTGGCGTTTGTGCCGCTACGTAATAAGCTGCTGCGCCCTTTGACCCTGGCGCTATGCACCGCGCCAACGCGCCAGCTATCTCGTCCGGCGCAAATGGCGATTCAAAAACTAACGCTGGTGATGGAGGAGATGCGTAGCGCTGCTCACTCTCAGCCTAATGGCCCGCCCTGAATGGTTTCGCACAAGCCGTTGATAATACGCTCGCCGGTTTCCGTTTTCAGTTCCTGATACCAGGCTTTGGTTAACGCCATATCCTTACCGTGGGTGATATCACAGCGTTTACGCGCTTTGAGCACCAGCTCACGCACCCTTTCACAACGCAATGCTTCGTACTGGCGCAGCGCGGTGACAATATCGCTATTGTCGCGCAGTACATTACCCAGCACGACCGCGTCCTCCATCGCCGCGCAGCCGCCCTGGCCGATATCCGGCGTGGTGCTGTGCCCGGCATCGCCCAGTAGCGCCACCTTGCCACGCACCAGCTTATCAAAAGGTTCAATATCGTGAATTTCTATCCGGTTGGTGGTCTGCGGGTCGAGTACGGCGATAAGCTTTTGCACCGGCAGCGCCCAGCCGGCGAAGTAGCGGGTTAAATCGTCGCGCAGGGTGAGGCGATCTTCCGCTAACCCGGCCGGCAACGGTACATCGAAGAAGAAGTAGAAGCGTCCGCCCGCCACCGGCATCAGCGACACGCGTTTCCCTTCGCCGACAAACGTCGTCCACTGATCGGCGGGGGCAATGGACTCATCAATGTCGACCAGACCATTCCAGTTGACGTAACCAGCATAGCGGCGTTCCGGCGTATAGCCGAGCACATATGGCCGCAGTGCCGAATGGCTGCCGTCGGCGGCGATGACCATATCGCCGTGCGCCTCGCTACCATCGGTAAACCAGACGGTGACGCCGTCGGTATGCTCTTCCACGCGGGTGACCCGCTTGCCGAACTGCACCTGCTCACGCCCCCAGAAATCAAGCATCTCACGCTGAAGTTCCGTTCGCGACACTGGCGAAGGGCGGCCCTGCGTACGTTCAACCAGCGGCGCGAGACTGAACCGTGTGAGCGTTTCCCCGTGTTGATACTCCTTATACGCCAGATAATGCATCGGGCCGCCATAAGCGTCGATGATCTCGCCCATCCCCAGGCGGTTCATACACTTGACGCCGTTGGGCCAGATAGAGATCGCGGCGCCAACCGGCTTAATCTCTTTTACCGCTTCGAACACTTCACAGGCGATGCCTGCATTACGTAGCGCCACCGCGGCGCTCAACCCGCCGATTCCCGCGCCAATCACGATTGCTTTCATTGTCTTCCCCTTAGGTGTGTTGTTTAAGGGGTTCAGCAATTTGCATACCAGGTAGCAGAACCTGCGAAATCAGCGGAAAACGGACGGGTGATGGCGGTGAGATGCACCAAAGGAGGGCAAAGTTGCGATTATGTTGCCTTTTTATGAATCAAAGATTTCTTTTGATGAATTAAGGAATCAAAAGTTTCAGCGCCCCGCGCCAACGATCGTTACAGAATAGTCGCTCTTTAATTTAGCTATTTCACTGATAAATAAAAGATAAAGCGATTGTTACGTGGATAAAGATAGAGGGAATAAGCAATGTGGCCTGCTTTGTGCACTACATCGTGAACGCTTATCCACGACGAGACGGTGACCCCATGTCTGATGAAAAGAACAGCAACCTGCTTTATGGCCTGGAGCAGCGCATCCCGCCGCTGCCGGCTTTTTTTAGCGCCTTACAGCATGTGCTGGCAGGGCTGGTCGGCATTATTACGCCGCCGCTGATTATTGGCGCCGCGCTGGGGCTTGGCGAATGGCTGCCATATTTAATTAGTATGTCGCTAATGGCTTCCGGGATTGGCACCTTTCTGCAGGCTAACCGCGTCTGGGGGATCGGTGCAGGGATGATCTGTATGCAGGGCACCAGCTTCGCCTTTCTCGGCGTAGCGATTGCTGGCGGCATGTGGGTGAAAGCGCAGGGAGGCGGCCCGCAGGACATTATGGCCATGCTGTTTGGCGTCAACGTTGTTGCCGCGCTGGTACCGGTCGTCGTCAGCCGCTTTATCGAACCGCTGAAAAAACTCTTTACCCCGATTATTACCGGCAGCGTCATTGCGCTAATCGGCATCAGCCTGATAAAGGTCAGTATTATTAACTGGAGCGGCGGCGAGCACGCGAAGGATTTCGCCAGCCCGGGCAATATCGCATTGGGCGGCGTGACCTTAGGGATTATCGTGTTATTAAGCTGCGCGAAAAACCGCTGGCTGCGTTTATCGTCGGTGGTCGTCGGCATGGCGGTGGGCTGTATCGCCGCCGCGTTGAGCGGGAAATTTCATCTGGCGCCGGTCGGCGAGAGCTGGTTTCGTCTGCCGGCGATCTTTCCTTTTGGCTTTCAGTTTAATAGCGCCATATTTTTACCGGTCGCGCTGGTGTCGCTGGTCTGCATTCTTGAAGCCGTCGGCGATTTAACCGCCAACTGCCTGATCTCAAAACAGTCCATCGATGATGCCGCGTTTCGCTCACGCCTGAAAGGCGGGATCCTCGCGGATGGTATTAGCTGCCTGATCGCCGCGGCGATCTGCGCGTTTCCCAATACCACCTTCGCGCAGAATAACGGCGTCATCCAGATGACCGGGGTCGCCAGCCGCTCTGTCGGGCGTTATATCGGCGTATTACTGATCCTGCTTGGTCTATTTCCGCCATTTGGCGAAATCCTGCGCCAGATCCCCACGCCGGTGTTAGGCGGCGCGACGATGGTCATGTTTGGCTGTGTCGTGGCGGCCGGGATCCGCATTATCACCCAGACCTCGCTAACCCGCCGCGATATGCTGATTGTGGGCCTGGCATTTGGTTTTGGCCTCGGCATTGAGGCGGTTCCCGCTTTCCTTGCCCATTTCCCGCCCATCATCGGCAATCTGTTTGGATCTGCCGCTACCAGCGGCGGGCTGGTGGCGATTGTATTGAATCTGATTATTCCGCAAGAGAAAGCCGCCATGACGGCAGCGGCAAGGAGCAATGATGATAACACTCAACCACTTTAATCAGCTGCCGCAGGCGCAAGCCCTGCGACTGCTCGAACCCTGCGTGGCGCTCCCCGCCTGGCGCGAAGCGCTGGCGCTGGGGCGACCCTATGCCACACTGACGGCCTTAACGGATCGCGCACAACAGCTGATGCAGCACTGGGGAGAGGCAGATCTGGCGCGGGCGCTCTGCGCCCACCCGCGGATCGGGGAAAAGCCGACGGGCGGGGAAGCGCATGCCGCGCTGTCTCGCCAGGAGCAGGCGGAGGTTAATGCCGACGATGCCGCTATCGCCCGGGCGCTGAAAGAAGGGAACGCCCGTTACGAAGCCCGCTTTGACCGCGTGTTTCTGATCCGCGCCAAAGGGCGCAGCGCCGCCGAGATCCTGCAGGCGCTGACCCAACGGCTGACGCATAATGACGCGCAGGAAATTGAAGCGGCACTGGAACAATTACGTGAAATCACCTTACTCAGACTGGCGGGAGTTATTAGCGCATGATCACCCTGAGCACCCATATTCTTGATATTTCTACCGGCAAGCCTGCACAAGGCGTGGCGGTCACCCTGTTATGCGAAGGGCGCAGCCTGGCGTCAGGCGTGACGGACAGCCATGGCCGCCTGGGCGAGCTGGCGACGGGACAACTGCGTCCCGGCAACTATCAGCTGGTGGCCGAACTGCAATCGTGGTTTGCGCGCGATGGTCGTCAGACCCTGTACCGGCAGGCGCAGATCGATTTTATGATCACCGCCGAGGACAAAGACCATTTTCATCTGCCGTTTTTAATTGCCCCCGGCGGCTGGTCGACCTATCGCGGAAGTTAAGTTGAGTCCGCTGCCCGGTCAGAATAAAGTGCCGGGCAGCGGTTCAGCCTTCGTTACACCATACCTGTTGGCCATTGACCCAGGTCTCACTAATGTTTCGTTCATCGCCTAAGGTCATCAATACGAACAGCTGCTCATAGACATCATGACAGCGTGCGCCGCGCAGCTTTTGTAGCGGCGTCACCGCCGGGTCGATAACCACCAAATCGGCCTCTTTTCCCGACTGGAAATTACCAATTTTGTCATCCAGGCGTAACGCGTGCGCGCCGCCCAACGTCGCATGATAAAACGCTTCGCTGGCGCGCAGGCGATAGCTCTGTAGCTGCGCCACTTTATAGGCCTCGCCGAGGGTGCGCAGCAGGCTGAAGGTGGTCCCGGCGCCCACATCGCTGCCGATGCCGATCCGGACCTGATGTTGCCAGCTGGCGGGCAGGCGAAATAGCCCGCTACCTAAAAACAGGTTTGACGTAGGACAAAAGGCGATTGCCGAACCGGTCTCATGCAGACACCGCCACTCTTTCTCCGCCAGATGTATCCCGTGGGCGAAGACGCTGCGCGCTCCGGTCAATTGATAGTGATGATAAACATCAAGATAGTGCTCATGCTCCGGCCATAACTGCTTTACCCACGCAACTTCATTAAGGTTTTCACTCAGATGGGTATGCAGCCAGGTATCAGGAAACTCCTCCCGCAGCCGCTGAACTGCTTGTAGTAGTTCCGGTGTGGAAGTGGGGGCGAAACGCGGCGTAATAGCGTAGCCCAGACGGCCTCGCTGGTGCCAGCGCTGGATCAGTTCGCGGGTCTGGCGATAGCTCTGTTCGGCGGTTTCGGTTAAATACTCCGGCGTATGGCGATCCATCATCACCTTACCGGCCAGCAGGCGCATGTTCAGGCGCAACGCCTCGGTAAACAGGGCCTCCACGGACGCAGGATGAAGCGTACAAAACACCAGCGCGGTGGTGGTGCCATGGCTGAGCAACTGGTTGACAAAAAAACGGGCGATATCTGCCGCGTACCGTTCATCGGCAAACTGGCTTTCCACCGGGAAGGTATAAGTGGTCAGCCATTCCAGCAGCTGTTCGCCAAAGGCGCCGATCATTTCGGTTTGAGGATAATGAATATGGGCGTCGACAAACCCCGGCAGCAGCAGTTTACCGCGCAGATCGCGATAGCCTTTATGTGGATCGAGTAATGCTTCGGCTTCCTGCCATGGCAGTAGCGCCTGAATCTTCCCGGCGTAAATAAACAGCACGCCATCATCAATATATCGCGCGTAGCGGGCGATATCGTCAGCGCTGGCGGCGGGTTGGCTAATATCAAAAAACGCACCGCGTAACGCGGTGTGGTATTCCAGCATGTTGCCGCCTTATATAAGTAGGGTGATAGCTATTGCGCAAATATGTGCAAATTTAATGCCAGGAGGCCGCGGAAGGCTCCGCGGCCGGGCGGGATTATTCTTTCTGCGCCAGCGCGCCGGGGGTAAAGCGGGCGGAGGAAGCGGCCTGCCGCTCGTCGCGGGCAATCCAGCGATACAGGCTGCCGCTAAGTAGCACGCCGATGAACCAGCTAAAATTGGCCACCTCATGCAGAGCGGGAATAAAGCTGATAATCAGGCCGACCGCCACCGAGGGCAGCAGCGCGGCGATGGCCTTCGGGTTAAAGCCGTTGCGGTACCAGTATTTGCCTTTAGGGGTATCATCGAAAAGATCGTCGATCGATACCTGTCCGCGTTTAATCAAATAGAAATCAACCAGCAGAATGCCGAACAACGGCCCGATAAACGCTCCCAATACATCCAGGGTGTAGTGGATAAGTTCTGGGGAGTTAAACAGATTCCACGGGGTGAGCAGTATCGAGCCGACGGCGGCAATCATCCCGCCGGTGCGGAAGCTGATTTTTTGCGGCGCGCAGTTGGAAAAATCAAATGCCGGCGAGACGAAGTTGGCGACAATATTGATGCCAATAGTGGCGGTGATCATGGTCAGCAGGCCGATGGCCACCGCCAGATCGTTACCCACATGGCTCACCGTTTCAATCGGGTCGGTGATCATCCGGCCAAATAAAGATTGCGTCCCGGAGACGATTACTACGGTCACTACCGAGAACAGCAGGAAGTTAAACGGCAGCCCCCAGCGGTTGCCACGGCGAATTTCGCCCATGCTTCTGGCATAACGGGAGAAATCGCCAAAATTAAGCAGCGGACCGGAGAAGTAGGAGACCACCAGCGCGGTGGCGGTGATCATCTGCCAGCTTTGCTCACCGGCGGTCAGCGTTTTACTGGCGAGGGTAAAGGAGATACCGTCGAGCCCTGTCTTGTATACAATCCAGCCCGCCAGCGCCAGCATCACCACATATACCGCCGGGCCGGCGATATCAATAAAGCGCTTAATCGCGCTCATGCCGTGCCAGAACACCATCGCCTGCAACAGCCACATGGTGGCGAAACAGATCCAGCCAAGCGATGAAAGACCCAGCAATGACGTTTGCGTCATTGCCGCCAGCGAGGGCCAGAACTTCAGCAGCACCAGCATTAAGGCGTTCGCAGCCAGATAAGTTTGGATCCCGTACCAGGCGAAAGCAATCAGCCCGCGTATCACCGCTGGAATATTGGCGCCGAAGACGCCGAACGCCTGACGGCAGATGACCGCATAGGGCACGCCGGCAATCTGGCTGGGTTTGGCCACCAGATTGGCGCAAAGCTGGACGATAACAATTCCGGCCAACAGGCAGATAAGTACCTGCCAGCTCGCCAGACCCAGCGTAAAGAAACTCGCCGCCACCACATAGCCGCCCATGCTATGCACGTCCGACATCCAGAAAGAAAAAATGTTGTACCAGTTCCAGTTTTGCTCGCGCGTCGGCGCCAGATCCTCGTTGCAAAGACGCGGGCTGTAGCCTGATGCCGGGTCTCCGGCGTTGAGCTGATGCGTGTTTTGTGTATTTGGCATGGATCCTGCTCCTCTGAAGACAAACGTTGTGCCGTTGATAGCGGAAGGCGTTGCAGGATTCAGGCCAGAATGGTTAATTTTGTATACAAAATATTTATTTTGTGTATACGATTTGATATCAAAATGGAAAGTGGAGTAGACCAATGGGCAATGAAAATCCGCTGCAGGCCGCAGCCGGACTGCATGACAGGGATGAGTCTATCTACGAGGCCTTGCTGACCGCGATTGTCGAGCAACAACTGCTGCCTGGCAGCAAATTGCCGGAAGAGGCGCTGGCGGAGGTGTTCGGCGTCAGCCGCACAGGAGTACGCAAAGCGCTGCAACGACTCGCCGCTGTGCAAATGGTGACATTAACGCCCAAACGTGGTGCACAGGTCGCCAGTCCGACGGTTGACGAGGCACGGGAAATATTCCGCACCCGTGCGCTACTGGAAGTAGCGAATCTGCCGGATGTACTTCAACGCTGCCAGCCTCCGCATCTTGCGGCGCTGGAAGCCATTATTCAGCAGGAGCAACTGGCGCATGAGGCCTATGATGGCCCGGCCGCTATCCGCCATTCCGCTAATTTTCATATTCAGTTACAGGCCATTTCCGGCAACCAGGTGCTAACGGAGATGGTCACCCGGCTCAGTCAACGCTCATCGCTGGTGATTGCCGCCTGGGGCGCGCCGTGGCGGCAAGGGTGCCGCTGCGATGACCACGAGCGCCTTGTCGGCCTGTTACGCGAAAAAGCGCTGACCGCGCTGACCGAGGCGCTAAATCATCACTTTGAACACATCGTCGCCAGTTTATGTTTTTCCCGCACGGGGGAGTCAGTCCCCGATTTCGCCCGGCTGTTTGCCGGCTATAAGGAGCGGTAATGTCCACCATCTGTATACAAGTCATCAATCCCAATACCGATCCCGGTATGAGGCAAACTATCGCCGAGGCGGCCCGCGCCGCGGCGTCGCCAGGAACCGATATTGTCGCGGTCTGTCCACCAGACGGCGTGCCGTCGATTGAAGGGCATTTTGACGAAGCCATCGCCGCCGTCGGCGTGCTGGAGCAAATAAAAGCCGGGCGGCAGCAGGGCGTTTCCGGGCATGTTATCGCCTGTTTTGGCGATCCGGGGTTACTTGCCGCCCGTGAACTGGCCCAGGGGCCGGTTATTGGTATTGCTGAAGCGGCGATGCATATGGCGACGCTGGTCGCTACCCGCTTCTCGGTGGTCACTACCTTGCCGCGCACGCTGATTATCGCTCGCCATCTGCTACATCAGTATGGTTTCCATGAGCATTGCGCCGGTCTGCATGCGATCGATCTACCGGTGTTGGCGCTGGAAGATGGCAGCGGCGTGGCGCAGGAAAAAGTACGCGCCCGCTGTATTCAGGCGCTACAGCAGGATGGCTGCGGCGCTATCGTGCTGGGCTGCGGCGGCATGGCGACCCTGGCGCAGCAACTGACCCGGGAACTTCAGGTACCCGTTATTGATGGCGTCAGCGCGGCGGTGAAGATGGTCGAATCTCTGGTGTCGCTAGGCCTGACAACCAGCAAGCACGGCGATTTAGCTTATCCGGAACGTAAAACGCTTAGCGGTAAATTTGCCGTGTTTAATGATTAAATGAAGGGGTGGGAGATGATACCTGCAGCAGAATTATATCCGCGCGATTTGCGCGGCTACGCGGGAAAACCGCCGCACGCGCAGTGGCCAGACCAGGCGCGTATCGCGGTGCAGTTTGTGCTTAATTACGAAGAAGGCGCCGAGAATCACGTCCTGCACGGCGATGCGGGTTCCGAACAGTTTCTCTCCGATATCATTGGCGCTGCCAGCTATCCCGACCGCCATATGTCGATGGACTCATTGTATGAATATGGCAGCCGCGCGGGTTTCTGGCGTATCCATCATGCCTTTCAGGAGCGGGGGTTACCGCTGACGGTATTTGGCGTGGCGATGGCGCTGGCGCGTCATCCGGATATCGTCGCGGCGATCAAAGCGGCCAACTACGATGTGGTCAGCCACGGGTGGCGTTGGATCCACTATCAGCATATGGCGATTGAACAGGAACGTGACCATCTGCATAAAGCGGTGCAGGTGCTGACCGACCTGTTTGGCAAACCGCCCACCGGCTGGTATACCGGGCGCGATAGCCCTAACACCCGGCAACTGGTGGTGGAACATGGCGGGTTTGATTACGACAGCGACTATTATGGCGATGATTTGCCGTTCTGGACGGAAGTGCCTTGCGCCGACGGGCAGCGTAAACCGCATCTCATCGTGCCTTACACGCTCGATGCTAACGATATGCGCTTTGCCACCGCTCAGGGGTTTAATACCGCTGAACAGTTTTATACCTATCTGAAAGACAGCTTTGATGTGCTGTACGCGGAAGGTGAAACGTCGCCGAAAATGATGTCTATCGGCATGCACTGCCGGTTGCTGGGCCGCCCTGGACGCTTTCGCGCTCTGCAACGTTTTCTCGATTACGTGCAGCAGCATGAGCGCGTGTGGATTTGTACCCGCCAGCAGATTGCCGACCACTGGCGGCAGGTGCATCCGTACCAGCCATAGCGGCAGGCCCGTTGCGCCATTATTTTGTCGGGTGGCGGCTAACGCCTTACCCGACCTACGGTCCGTGCGGCCTGCCTTTAATTTATTCACCATGATGACTGACACTACTGGTGCTAGCGATCTCAAAATCCCCGGTGGCGCTGCCGCTTACCGGGGCTACAGCACAATGCGATTTGGTAGCCCTGCTAAGCGCAGCGCAAGCAGGGGACGACAAACAACGGCATCAATGTCCCATCAAACTAACCTGTGCGGCAACGATACGCCAGCCACAGGCAAACCGAACCCAGGTTTGTTGCTGACGGCCGATACGTTCGCTGCCTTCACGGGTGAACTCGGTACTGCATACCGCATAATCCTCTCCATAGGTTGTGATCACCGTATGGCGTAACTCCCGCGCAAGCCCTGCGGCGGGGCGCGCGGCGCGGAAGGCGCGGATCTCATCAATACCATAAAGATTCTCCCCGGCGCCGAGGCGAACCGTGCGCGTATCGTGCCAGAACAACGCATCCAGCACTGCGATATCGTTACTCACCAGCGCCTGTTCATAGCGATAAAAGGCCGCCGTAACTTCGGCGACCACTTGCGGAAGGTTGATTTCTTGCGATGCGATCATGCGGCTATCTCCACCGGGCGGGAATCGGTTATTCCCATCGCTTCCAGCGCATAGGCGGCGCGCAGACAGGCCTGTTCATTAAACGGCGCGGCAATTAACTGCACCCCGACAGGCAGCCCCGTCGCGGTACGTAGCGGGACGGTCACCACCGGCAGACCGATAAAGGAGATTGGTTGAGTAAGCATGCCCATGCTGGCGCGTATCGGTAAAGACTCGCCGTTGATCTCCATCGTCTGCTCGCCAATAAGCGTGGCGCTGCACGGTGTTGCCGGGGCGATGAGCACGTCGGCATGGGTGAATAGCGACGCGACTTGCTGCTGAGCGTGGCGACGAAAGCGCTGCGCCTGCAGGTACCAGGCGGAAGGAATCATCGCTCCCGCCAGCAGACGTTCGCGCGAGTGCGGTTCAAAGCGCTCCGGCTCACGCCGTAAGGCTGGCAGATACTGGCTTCCGCCTTCAGAAGCGCTAATGATAAAAGCAGAAGCGCGCGCCAGCTCCGCCTCGGGGAAGAGAAACTCTTCAGAGGCTTCGAGATAGCGGGCGACGCGAGCCACCGCCGCGCGGGCATCGTCATCGCACCAGCGGCTGAAATAGCCGCCTAAAACCGCGCAACGCAGCCCCTGGAGGCCATATCGCAGATGCGGCGTGGCGGGGGCGATGCCGCGTTCGGCCTGAAAACCGTCATTAACGTCTCGCCCCTGCAGAACATCGTAGACTGTGGCTAGATCCTCTACCGTTCGGGCAAACGGACCAATATGATCGAGGCTGGGAACAAAAGGGTGGCTGCCGGTACGCGACAGACGGCCGAAAGTTGGCTTGAGACCAAAAATCCCGCTCAGGGATGCCGGAACGCGGATTGAACCATTAGTGTCGCTACCGAGCGAGAAAGTAACCAGCCCGGCGGCGACCGCCGCCGCTGAGCCGCCGGAGGATCCGCCAGCAATGCGGTTAAGATCGTGCGGATTGCGCGTCGCGCCATAGTGGCTATTTTCCGTGGTAAAACCGTAAGCATAGGCGTCCATATTCAGCATCCCGCTGAGCAGGCCGCCTGCGCTATGGATCTGACTTACCGCCCAGCTATCGACGCGGGCAGGCGGGTTATTGCTGAACAGTTGCGCGCCGGCGAGGGTGGTTTCTCCCGCGACATCAAACAGATTTTTGACCGCGTAGGGAATGCCTGCCAGCGCAGGTAGCGGCTGATTCGTGCGCCGTAGGGCATCAATGGCGTCCGCTTCGTCGAGCATCCGTTTCCCGGTGACTGTCGTCCAGGCGTTGAGCCGCGGGTTACTTTGCGCAATATCATCAAGCGTCTGGCGAGCCAGCTCTCTGGCGCTAAATTCACCGCGACTCAGCGACTGCTGGATCCCGGCAATGGTCATCTGATGTAGCTTCATGCTTTATACACTCCGGCGATTTCCAGGCGCTGATCGAGCGGATAGGCCATCAGCGGTTCAGCCATATCGGCAATGCGGCGAAATTGCGCCAGCAGCTCAGCGCGGCGCGATTCATCCAGTTCCAGGTCGAGGATCTGTTCCATCTGAAGAAGCCAGTCGCTCCACTCTTTTTCCGTTTGTTTCATGCTTCTCCTCCTAATAGCCAGCGGCGGCGCCGTTACTGCGCGGGTCAGACGCGCCTTCAAACAGGCCGTCAGGATGGCGGACAATGGCGCCGGCATGTCCCATGGCCTCGCTGAAGTCGGCCAGTACCTCAACCTCATGCCCCAGTTCCCTGAGCCGGGCGATGGTTTGCGGCGCAAAGCGGCCTTCTACTTTTAGTGAGTCCGAAGTCTGTCCCCAGGTGCGCCCAAGCAGCCAACGCGGACGAGAAATACTCTCCTGAAGCGGGACGTTCTGCAGGATATAGCGGGTGAACAGCGCCGCCTGCGTTTGCGGCTGCCCGTCGCCGCCCATCGAGCCATAAACCATCACCCGCCCATCGTTAAGACGCGCGGCGGCGGGATTAAGGGTATGGAAGGGTTGCTTGCCTGGCGCCAGGGCCAGCAAATGCGCCGGGTCGAGGCTGAACGACGCACCGCGGTTTTGCCAGACAATACCGCTGTCCGGAAGTACCACGCCGCTGCCAAACTCATGATAGAGACTCTGGATAAAGGAGACCGCCAGCCCGCTACTGTCCATCACGCCCATCCAGACAGTATCGCCGGGGCCTTTGCCTGCGCCCCATGGCGCGGCGCGTTGGTCGTCGATCTTCTCCGCCAGCGGTTGTAACGCCTGCGGGGACAGCAGGCTTTGAATATCCACGTCCAGGTGCAGCGGATCGGTAATATGTTTATCTCGCAGGCTGAAGGCCAGTTTTGTCGCTTCCACGATACGGTGGATAGTCTGCGCATCGTCGGCCTGTTCCATCGCCAGCCGGTCAGTGATGCCGAGAATGGCCAGCGATACCAGCCCCTGCGTCGGCGGCGCCAGGTTCCATAACTCACCGTGTTGATGCTGTAACCGCAGTGGTTGCGGGCGGCGCGCGCGATGCTGGCGCAGATCGTCAAGCGTTATAGGCAGGCCGTAACGGGCCATACCGGCCGCCAGTTGTTCCGCCAGAGAGCCGCGATAGAAACTATCAAGCCCTTCCGCAACCAGCCGTTTTAGCGTGGAGGCCAGCGCAGGCTGACAAAAGCGGCTGCCGCTTTGCGGAGGGCGGCCATTGACCAGAAAGGTCTCAGCGAAGCCCGGCTGGCGCTGAAGTTCATCTAATTTTCCGGCGGTGGCGCTGGCTTGCGAGGCGGTCACCGGAATACCGTTATCGGCATAGCCGATCGCGTCCTGTAACAGGCGCGAAAGCGGTAGTGATTTACCGGTCAGCGAGTGTGAAACTTTCAGCGCCTCATCCCAGCCGCTGACGGTGCCGGCGACGGTCAGGGCGGATTGCGGGCCGCGATGCGGGATGTGCGTTAGCCCGGCATAAGCTTCCGGCGTCGCCAGTGAACCAGCGGCGCCGCTGGCGTCAATGGCGATCGGATCGCCCTGCGGCGGCACGATCAGCCAGAACCCATCGCCGCCAAGACCATTCATATGCGGATAGACCACCGCGATGGTCGCGGCGGCGGCGACCATCGCTTCTATTGCGCTTCCGCCTTCGCGCAGCACGGACAGCGCGCTTTGGCTAGCCAGATGATGGGGGGCGACCGCCATCCCCTGGGTCGAGAAATGACTCTGCATAACTTATCCTCGTAACGAATCATGCAGCCACTGCTGCAAATGCTGTCCGTGCAAAAGCTGTTCCACTTTGAAAAGAAAGTTTCAATGTTGCGGTTTTCTTTTTCTTTTCTCATTGTGGCATGCATTGTGAAGGGTGTTAGCGGTATAGTTCAGTGAAACAAAAGTTACAGAGGCGCTATGGAACAACTCGATGAACGGCTGAAGGCGCAATATGCGTCGTTGTCACCCCAGGAGCAGCGGGTGGCGGATTTCATTGTCGACCACTTTGACGACCTGATTAGCTACAACAGCGCCGAGCTGGCCCAACTGAGCGGGGTATCAAAAGCGACTGTAAGCCGTCTGTTTAAACGGCTGGGATATGAAAAGTATCGCGATATGCGCGATGAGCTGCGCACGTTACGCCAGAGCGGGATGCCGTTGACCGATCATCGCGAGGCGGTGCAGGGTAATACGCTGCTGGCGCGGCATTATAAACAGGAGATGGCAAACCTGACGCAGTGGGTAAACGCGCTGGATGCTCGGCAGTTTGCCGAAGCCATTAACGCGCTGGTCAAGGCCAGGCGCGTCGTCATTATTGGCATGCGAAACTCCTGGCCGCTGGCGCTGCATTTGCGCCAGCAGTTGCTTCAGGCGCGTGGGCAAGTGGTGGTGCTGCCGCAACCGGGGCAAAGCCTAAGTGAAGAGCTGGTCGATTTGTGCGCGGAAGATATCGTGGTGGTGATGGCGTTTCGCCGTCGGCCGCGGATTATTCGTCCCCTGATGCAGCAACTGCAACAGCGGGGAGTTCCGCAACTGCTAATCTGCGAGCCTCAGGCGCATAGCCTGTTTCCGCTGGCGTGCTGGCGGTTATGCGCCCCGCTGGATAGCGTTTCGGCTTTCGACAGCTACGCGTCGGCCAATAGTCTTATCAACCTGCTGGCGAACGCCTTGCTACATGAAATTCTCGATAGCGGTCGCCCGCGCATTCATGACATCGCCACGTTATACCAGCAGTTGGATGAGCTTGAACAACGATAATGGGGAGCCAGTCTGGTGCTTTGCACCTTTTTAGTGCCAAAGTGCGGTAAGGAGAAGGGCAATTCTTCTTACCACCATGGTTAATATTCGCGTCATTTCCCGCTAAAAGCCGATTAGCCAGCGCAAATTTCTTTTGTCCGTATCTGGCACATTAGTTGCAGAAGTTTATTTAAAGAATCTTTTGTTTCATACTAACGTAACGGGTAATGATGATGAAAAAACTGCTGATTGCGCTGACCGGGGTCGCTTGTCTGTTGACACAAATCACCGCCGCACACGCGGACCAACTCCAGGATATTGAAAAACGCGGCGTGATCCGCGTCGCCGTTCCCCAGGATTTCCCGCCGTTTGGTTCTGTCGGCACCGATCTCCAGCCACAGGGGTATGACATTGATATGGCACGCTATCTGGCAAAGCAGATGAAGCTAAAACTGCAGCTGGTTCCGGTGAGCAGCGCCAACCGGGTACCGTATCTGCAGACCGATAAAGTGGATCTGGTGATCTCAAGCCTGGGTAAAAACGCCGAGCGGGAAAAGGTCATTGATTTCAGCCAACCCTACGCGCCGTTTTTCCTTGGCGTCTTCGGCCCGCAGGGCGCTGCCCTGAAAGACGCCGCCGAACTGAGCGGTAAGAGCATCGGCGTGACCCGCGGCGCGGTGGAAGATATGGTGCTGACCAGCATTGCGCCGAAAGCGGCGCAGATTAAGCGTTACGAAGATAACAACACCACGCTGTCGGCCTGGCTTTCTGGTCAGGTGCAATACGTAGCGACGGGTAATCTGGTGGTGGCGGCTATCTCACGGCAAAACCCGGCGAAAGCCCCGGTCGCCAACTTTATGCTTAAGGATTCACCGTGCGTGATTGGCCTGAAAAAAAATGAACCGGCGCTGAAGGAAAAGGTGAACGCCTTAATCGCGCAGGGCATTAAGGACGGCACCCTCAATACGTTATCACAGCAGTGGCTGAAAGCGCCGTTGCCCAGCGACTTTGCCGCTTAAGGTACGGCGATGACGGAGCAATTGCATTTTTCCGCGCTCTGGCCTTATTGGCCGGAGCTCGTGGCGGGACTCTGGGTCACTATCCAACTCACCGCGCTGGCCACCCTCGGCGGCCTGGCCATCGGGATCATCGGTGCCGCTCTGCGTAGCGGGCGGGCAAGCTGGCTGAGCCGGATATGGGGGGCTTACGTTGAGGTTATCCGCAATACGCCGTTCGTGGTTCAACTGTTCTTTATTGTCTTCGGCCTGCCGAATCTGGGGTTGAAGATGACGGCGGGCGAAGCGGCGCTGCTGGCGATGATCGTCAACCTGGGCGCCTACAGTACGGAGATCGTCCGCGCCGGGATCCAGGTGACGCCAAAAGGGCAGTGGGAGGCCGGCCGGGTACTGGGGCTCAGCCGGAGTCAGACCTTTATTCAGGTAGTTTTACCGCCGGCGTTGCAGCGTATTTACCCGGCGCTGGTGAGCCAGTGCATTATCGTAATGCTCGGATCGTCGGTGGTATCGCAGGTCTCTTATGAAGAGCTGACCTTTGCCGCCAACTTAATTCAGTCGCGAACGTTTTTGAGCTTCGAGGTGTATCTGGTGACGACCGGTCTCTATTTAGCGTTATCGATAGCGATGCGCCAGCTGCTAATGGCGGCTGGACGTAGATGGCTGAGGGTACAGGCATGATGACAACCTTTACCGACTGGGACATCGTACGCAACTTGCTGCTGGCCGGACGCTGGACCGTGCTGCTATCGCTGACGGCCTTTATTGGCGGCGCGCTGGTGACATTACCGCTGTTGCTGCTGCGCCTGCGGGGTAAATTGTGGGTGCAGCGCCTCATTCGCGGCTATATCGAGCTATTTCAGGGGACGCCATTGCTGATGCAGCTGTTTCTCGCCTTTTTCGGCGTGGCGTTATTCGGGATCGATGTGTCGCCATGGACCGCAGCCGCGCTGGCGCTGACCCTCTATACCAGCGCCTTTTTGCTGGATATCTGGTACGGCAGTATTCGGGCCTTGCCGAAAGGACAGTGGGAGGCATCGCGTTGCCTGGGATTAAATTTCACCCAGACGTTATGTCGCGTGGTGGCGCCGCAGGCGGTGCGTATCGCCATCGCTCCCACCGTGGGTTTCGCCGTCCAGGTAATAAAGGGCACCGCGCTGGCGTCGATTATCGGTTTCGTCGAGCTCACCAAGGCTGGCACCATGCTCACCAATGTGACGTATCAGCCGTTTAAGGTTTTCGCGCTGGTCGCGTTGGGCTACTTCATCTTGTGTTATCCGCTGTCCCGTTACAGCCGCTATCTGGAGAATAAATTCAATGCCGCTCATCACCATTAATCAGGTGCAGAAATTCTACGGCGATAATCACGTGCTGAAGGGGGTCGATCTCGATATCAATATGGGCGAAGTGATTTCCATCATCGGCCGAAGCGGCTCGGGGAAAAGCACCTTATTGCGCTGCATTAACGGGCTGGAGGGGTACCAGGAAGGCAGTATTAAGCTCGGTGGCATGACCATTACCGACAGCGATTCGCAGGCGCGGGAGATTAGCCGCTCCGTTGGCATGGTATTCCAGAACTTCAATTTATTCCCGCATATGACGGCGCTGGAAAACGTGATGCTGGCGCCGCGGCGGGTATTGAAAAAAAAGCCCGCCGAGTGCCGCGAACTGGCGCAGCAAATGCTGGTTAAAGTCGGGCTTGGCGATCGGTTGGATTTCTATCCCTCCAGCCTTTCCGGCGGTCAACAGCAGCGGGTCGCTATCGCCCGCGCGCTGGCGATGTCGCCAAAAGTTTTACTCTGTGACGAAATCACCTCCGCGCTGGATCCGGAACTGGTGGGCGAGGTGCTCAAAGTGCTGGAACAGCTGGCCGCGGAAGGAATGACGCTGATTCTGGTTACCCATGAAATGAATTTTGCCCGTGAAGTCGGCGACCGGGTGGTGTTTATGCACCAGGGACGAGTCTGGGAGCAGGGCGACAGCAAAACGCTGTTTAGCCAGCCGCAAACCAATGAACTCAAACAATTTATCTCCTCCGTGCGCGGACTGAATTAATAAAGGAATCTACGATGGATATCGCTCAATTTTCACCAATCAATCCTCCGCATCGTCTGCTGATGGGGCCGGGGCCGATCAACGCCGACCCGCGCGTCCTGCGCGCGATGTCCAGCCAGCTTATCGGCCAATACGATCCGGCTATGACGCACTATATGAACGAAGTCATGGCGTTATACCGCGGGGTATTCCGCACCAGCAACCGCTGGACCATGCTGGTGGATGGCACCTCACGGGCGGGGATTGAAGCCATTCTGATCTCCGCGATCCGCCCCGGCGACAAAGTGCTGGTGCCGGTATTTGGCCGCTTTGGCCATCTGTTATGTGAAATTGCCCGCCGCTGCCGGGCGGAAGTGCATACCATTGAGGTGCCGTGGGGGGAAGTGTTCTCTCCCGAGCAGATTGAAGATGCGATCAAACGGGTGCGTCCACGTATGCTGCTGACGGTGCAGGGAGACACCTCAACCACCATGTTGCAACCGCTGGCGGAGCTGGGCGAGATCTGCCGTCGTTATGATGTGCTGTTTTATACCGACGCCACCGCCTCATTGGGCGGCAATGCGCTGGAGACCGATGCCTGGGGGCTGGATGCGGTATCGGCGGGGATGCAAAAGTGCCTCGGCGGCCCCTCCGGCACCTCGCCCATTACCCTGAGCCCGCGGATGGAGGAGACTATCCGTCGACGTAAATGCGTCGAGCAGGGGATCCGTACCGCCGAGCACCTTGATGGCGTCGATGAGATGGTTTACTCCAACTATTTCGATCTCGGGATGGTGATGGATTATTGGGGGCCAGAACGCCTTAACCATCATACGGAAGCGACATCCGCGCTGTTCGCCGCCCGCGAATGCGCGCGCCTGATTCTTGAAGAAGGGCTCGATAACGGCATTGCCCGCCACAAACTGCACGGCGACGCGCTGGTGAAAGGTATTCAGGCGATGGGTCTGGAAATCTTTGGCGACCTGCAACACAAAATGAATAACGTACTGGGCGTGATCATCCCGCAGGGTATTAATGGCGACCAGGTACGCCAACTGATGCTGGAAGATTTTGCCATTGAGATTGGCACCTCATTCGGCCCGCTGTACGGCAAAGTGTGGCGTATAGGCACAATGGGTTACAACGCGCGCAAAGATTGCGTCATGACCACCCTCAGCGCGCTGGAGTCGGTACTCAATTACCTGAAATTCCCCACCACGCAAGGGGCAGCCATGCAGGCGGCGTGGGATCATTATCGCAGCGAGAAACCGCTATGAACCTGGCCGCAGCGCGAGTGATGGCGCGGGCAGAGAGATTAGCGGCGATAAGCGAAACGCCGGAAGGCCTGACGCGGGTTTACCTTTCGCCACAGCATCTCGACGCTAATCAGCAGGTTGCCCACTGGATGCGCCAGGCAGGCATGATTGTCTGGCAGGACAGCGTCGGTAATATTTGCGGGCGTTATGAAGGCCGTGAAGAAGGGGCGCCGGCGATTTTGCTTGGATCGCATCTCGATACGGTACGCAACGCCGGGCGATATGATGGCATGTTGGGGGTGTTAGCCGCCATCGAAGTGGTGCAGAGCTTACATAATCAGGCGCGCCGCCTGGCGCAGGCCATCGAAATCGTCGGCTTCTGCGATGAAGAAGGAACACGCTTTGGTATCACGCTATTGGGCAGCAAGGGTCTGACGGGAAGCTGGCCGCAAACCTGGCTGGCCCAACGCGATGCCGAAGGCATTAGCCTGGCGCAGGCGATGGTCAACGCCGGATTGGATCCATCACGCGTCCATTCAGCCTCGCGCCCGGCGGAAGATTTTTCCGCCTATCTCGAACTGCATATCGAGCAGGGGCCGAGGCTTGAACAGGCCGGTTCGGCACTCGGCGTGGTCGAGGCGATCAACGGCGCGCGGCGCCTCAATTGCTGTTTTACCGGCGAGGCGGGTCATGCCGGCACGGTGCCGATGGACCAGCGCCGGGACGCGCTTGCCGCCGCCGCGGAGTGGATGCTGTATATTGAGAGCACGACGCGCCAGCAGGGAGGCAACCTGGTCGCCACCGTCGGGACATTGCGCTGCTCGCCGGCAGCGGTCAATGTGATCCCCGGCGAAGTCGCGTTGACCCTTGATATCCGCGGTCCGCAGGATCAACCGCTGGATGCATTACTGGATTCATTGCTGGCGGCAGCCGCAGAGATTGCCGGGCGTCGCGGCCTGCAGTTTGCCGCTGAGGAGTTCTACCGCATTGCGGCAACCGCCTGCGATCCGCGATTACAGTTGGTGATTGCCGAAGCGCTATGCGAGGTACAGGGCACGGCGTTGACGCTGCCAAGCGGCGCCGGACATGATGCGATTGCTATCGCGGAGCGCTGGCCGGTGGGGATGCTGTTTGTGCGCTGCAAAGGGGGAATTAGTCACCATCCGGCGGAATCGGTCAGCGAAGCCGATGTCGAACTGGCGATTGATGCCTTCAGCCGGGCGGTGATAAAACTTGCCGGGTAAATCACTAACGGGCGCATCCTCTTTACGGGGATGCGCCGCAAACTTATTCCGCTCCCGCAGGAAAAGCTATTCTCCGCAGTCGGCTGGCGCTAACGGCCACCGACAACGCCGAGGCCGCGGCGGCGATCCACAGCGCAATATGAACGGCACTTTCGTCTTTTGCCAACAGTACGCCCATCACGGCGGCTCCCAGACACTGCCCGAACGTGCGCATGATGGATAAAACGCCCGAGGCATAGCTCGCCTGTTCGCGACTCACGTTTGACAGCATTTCCCGGTTATTCGGGCTCTGGAAGCAGCCAAAGCCAATACCGCATACCAGGCTCCGCAGGCAGATATCCCACGCGGCGGGCGTGGCGGGCAGCATCGCCAGAAGGATTAAACCCGCGACAAAAATCATCAGTCCCAGCGTCGAGATGAGCGCAGCGGAGATTGAGTCCGCCCAGCGGCCGGCGTGCGGTGCGATCAGCACTATCCCTAATGGCCACGGAGTAAACAGCAGCGCCGAGAGCACCGGACTATAGCCATACTCGTTCTGGAACAGGAACGGCAGGGCAATAAAAGTGATCCCCTGGCTTACGAAGGCGATCAGCGACGTAAAGGCCGAAAGGGTAAAGCGTTCATTTTTAAACATCGCAGGCGGCAGCAGCGGGTTGTCCGTCTGCCGGATGCGCCAGATAAAGGCGGTGCCGCTTATCGCTGCGAGCAACGTCCAGTACAGACTATCGATATGCTGCGAAGCGCTCTGCATGCTATTCGCCGCCATGATCGTTGAACCCAATAGCAGCGCCGACAATATCGCTCCGGGAGTATCGAAAGCGGCTTGCCTGTCAACTGTCGGCCGCGGGAGCGCTCTGACCGCCAGCAGTAAGGCGACGGTACCGGGGAGCACGTTTATTGCAAACAGCCATTGCCAGCTCAAAGTATGCAGGATCGTGCCGCCCAGTACCGGCCCGATGGCGGAGCTTGAAGCGATAAGCAGGGCGTGTATCCCGAGAATACGCCCCAGCAGTCGCGCCGGAAATACGGAGCGCAATATGGCGGGTGCGATACTGAGCGTTGCCGCACCGCCGATCCCCTGCAGCACCCGCATGCCGATGAGCAGCTCAGGCGTCGTCGCCAGCGCGCAACCTGCTGATGCCATAATAAATGTCGTCAGTCCGGCCAGAAACACCGGGCGGTAGCCGAAGCGCGCCGCCAGCGCGGCGAATATCGCCAGCGTCATCGCCGCCGCCAGCAGATACCCGTTGGCGAACCAGACGGCGGTACTGGCTGACGCCTGTAGTTCCTGCGCCATCGACGGCAGAGCAATGTTTACCATGGTGCCATCAAAGACGCCCATTAAGGTGGTGGTCATTACCGCGGCCATAACCCGTGCTCGCGCCGGGCCTGGCAGGCCGTCATCGCCAGGTTGGCTGGAAAATAGTGTCATCGTGTTGTCTCCTGCAGAGAATATCTGGATGACGAAACTATAAAGATGGCTTTTACCGGGCGGAAGGCGCACCATTTACACTCTATAGTTGCATGAAACGCCTTATCTGAATGTTCCAGGAGTTGTGGTCATGTCAGACCCCGATTTTAATTTATTGATTGCACTCGATGTATTACTGAACGAAGCCAGCGTGGCGGGCGCGGCACGTAGTTTGAATCTCAGTACGTCAGCCATGAGCCGCACGCTAAGCCGGTTACGCGACGTCACCGGGGATCAGATATTGGTTCGCGCCGGGCGTAACATGGTGCTGACGCCGTGGGCGGAGGCGACCCGCGATCGCGCCCGTCGCGCGGTCTTCGAGGCGAAGGCGGTGCTGCAGCCAGCGGCCGAAGCGCTCAACGTACAAAATCTGGAGCGTCTTTTCACCATCAGGGCAAACGATGGTTTTGTGGTGGCGTTTGGCCCTTCGCTCATTGCGGCGGTAGCCGAAGCCGCGCCCAATGTCTGTCTACGCTTTGCGCCTAAGCCCGAAAAAACGTCACGCTATCTACGGGAAGGGCTGGTCGATCTGGAGATTGGCGTCCAGAGCAATATGGGGCCTGAAATACGACTGCAACGGCTCTTTGAAGATCGGTTTGTGGGGGTGGTGCGAAAGGAGCACCCGCTGGCCGCCCTGAGAGAGATAACCGTGGCGGATTATGTCGCCTGGGGTCATGTGGTGGCCTCACCAGAAGGTACGCTGCACGGATCCGTCGATGATGTGCTGGCTGAACTCGGCATGAAACGCAAAATCGCCAGCGTCGTCCCCGGATTTCCGACCGCCCTGTCCGTGGCGCTGCAATCGGATCTTATCGCCATGATCCCCGCTCTCTATTTAGTTAATCAGCAGGTCATGGAGCAGGTACATCTTTTTGAGCTGCCGTTTAAAAGCCGGCGGATTACCGTCTCGCAAATGTGGCATCCGAGAATGGAACGGGATCCCGCTCACCGCTGGCTCAGAGAGAAAATTGTGGCGATATGCCGCGTGGACAAGTCGTTACACCAGAAGCTGTAAAAGATTATTGGCATTGAGTTTCTTCAGGGCGTTACATTTATAGGTCGAGACCTGTTTTTCACTCATCTTCGTCATGTGCGCGACATATCTTACCGACTGCCCCTTAACCAGCCTGTCGAGGACGTTAAATTCCATCTCGGTCAGGCAGCAGCGCAGGGTGCGGATCCGCCTTGGCTCTTTAGATAACAGCCAGGCGGCATCCGCCACGGAGATCCGGTCATCGATGATGTGCAACGTTAAGGTTTCAAAACGCTTGCGTAGATAGGTGGCCAGCCCCCAGCTTTTTTCATTACACACCAGATAGCCCGTTCCCTGCCAGCAATGGGCCTCGAGGGTAAGCAAAATATCAACCAGCGACTGATGCGTGCCGCTGATGGAGAAACGGCAGCGAATAACCAGCGTCGTGCTCTCTAACAGTAAGGGCTGCCACTGCACCGTGCCGCTATGCACTTCCATCATAACGTTACGACGGAGAAGGGCGTAACGCAGCCCCTCCGCATAAAAGCGATTATTATCAAGAACAACGTAGCTCACAGTGGCCTCTTTATAACGTACTGGGGGTATAGATAACGCGTAACGTACCGGTATAGTCACCCGCGTTTTTGCTGCTGGCGGCAAAGGCGGGCGTTTTCAGGGTAATGGGGGCCGGGATGCATAACACGCTTTCGCGGCCGCCCGGCAGGACAACCTGGCGCAAATAGCGGCGATTGTTGGTACCCTCCCAGGTCAACGTTTTACCGTTAGCGGCAACTTCAGTTGCGCCGGTGGTCGGGTTGGTCACCAGCACCTGATAATCGAGACGATCTCTTGGGTCTGTCTGGCTGCCTCCCCGTCGCCGGATAGAAAACGCCCCTTCGGCACGCCCGGTCGCGTCAAGCCCATCGTCTTCAAAGCGTAGAAACGCCCGCGAGCTGGAACTGTTGTTGCCATCATAGAGGCACATATCCAGCGAGTTTTCGCCCTTAATCTCACTGCCGCCGGGTCTGCCCGGGAAATTGGTGAGGTTGAGGTTCACCACCGGCGTGGAGTGCGGAAATGCCGGTAAGTAAATCTGCTGATTGCCCGGGTCGACCACCTCAATACGCAGGTTTGCCTGCCAGTGAGCAAGAGTGAGGTAGCCAGGGCAGCCAACATTGACGTCATTAAAGTTGCCGTTGCAGTCGGCGGTGCCCCATTCGCGCAAATCTTGTCTCAGCGTTGCCGTCCAGATCCCGGCCTGATCGAGTTTGTTTAATTCGCTACGGACGATGTAAAAATCAAAATAGGGCGCACTGTTCCAGTTTGGCAAAGTTAATGTACCGCCCGTTACGTAGCTGGCGAAGATATAGGTTTTGTTATTGATAAACATACGGTGTTCGCCATAGACTTTTACGTCCACCCTTTTGTTGGTTATTGCGTGGGTAAAACGCAGGTTTATCGGATAGGGCGCGGCCGGGTTTGCCGAAAACCATACCGGCGCGGTCATGCAGGCGCCATAGGTTGTATCGGTACGCGACTGGCAGGTCAGGGTATTTCGTCCCCATTTTTGCGGATCGCTGGAATCATAACCGCCGGACTCGTGCAGCCAGATATCCAGGCGGGCAGGAGGAGACTGGCGATCGAAGGCGAACGCCACGCTGGTATTTCTGCCGGCGGGACTACCGGCCTGAGCCTCGGCAATACAGATGCAGGCAAGCAGTAAAATCAAAAGACGCGTTATCACATCATTTTCCTGTAGAGAGAGTTGAGTTATTCATCGCCGTTGGGCTGACCGCAGGCGTACGGCCAGCCAGCAGTAATTGCGCCTGCTGCTGCACGGTTTCCGGTAACGCGGAATAAGTCAGTTCTTCGCAGGTCACCGTGCCGACATAACGCACGACGTCACGCATGGTCTTCACCTTCAGCGCGCACTGGTAAAACTGCTGTTGTTTCACCAGATAGAGCGACTGGATCAGGCTGTCGCTTTCCGCGCTAAAGCCGCCATTACCTAAATCGCTCCAGCCGCTGACGTTGAGCGGCATGCCGCCGATAAACGGCGTATGTTGTTCATCGGTCAACTGGCCAAGCCAGGTGTAACGCGTGGTGGTTTGCACCTCTCTGTGCAGCATTTTTCCTGGCACCATGAATACCGTTCTGCTTCCCGACCCCTGCGTAATTTCACTGTTGGCGCCGTGGGAAATGTCCGTCGACTCATTAATAGTGAGCGTGGTTTGCTGATAGCCGGGCAGGGCGAACAGCGCGCGGGCGTTTGCCGGGATATCGGCGCTACCACTGTTATCAAGCGAAACGGCAATGCGGGAATCAGGAGACGCTTCCGGCGTGGCGACGTTGACCGCAATGGCTGACGCCGGGCGTCCGTCACCCCAGCGGCCAAACCACAGGCCAGAACGAGATAACGCCAGCGTAGAACTGTAGTTACCGCTGCTGCTGAACCGGTGGCGATGATCCTGGCGATCCCACGAATCGCTGACGGTCAAACTTCCGTTACCAAAACGGCCGCCCTGACGGGTATAGGCCGAAGTATTTAGCGAGTCGCTATTAATTCCGGATGCGTTAAGACCATATTCGTTTTCACCGCGCGCATCGGTGTACCAGTTGTGCGCGAGGTTATAGTTAAGCTGATTTTTTACATGCTTCTGCTGTTGCCACGTGGCCCCCACGGAGGTGTAGCTGGAGGCATCGCCCTGACGATTATGTGCCAGCGACAGGCTTACGCTGAGGAATCCGCCTTTATCCTTGCCATCTCCAGAATGATCGTTACGCATAAACAGGTTTATGCTGCTGTTGATATTCAGCCCGCGGGTGCTGAACGAATTGCTCAGTCCGGCCTGCCATGCCTGCGAGCGGGTGCGGGTCATATACACCGATTCCCAGGGCAAACCGTTGTCGCGCCGATCGTCACTATTCGGTAATTCACGCCGCGAAACATAGCGACCTTCATTGCGGTTATCGGAATAACCGAGGTTGGCATACCATGAGCCGACCGGAACGGAGAACATTACCGAGAGGCTTCGGTAGCAACCATTCACCGCATCAAATCCTGTACTGCTGGAATCACAGTTATCAGCCGATAAGGCGTTACGATAGAAGCTCAGTGAAAAGCCATCGTTATAGCTGATTTGCTGGATATTGCCGCGTTGGCCCTGGCTGCCATAAAGGTAGCTAAAGCGAGTGCTGAGCACGCCATCAATGGGGCCGGTATTGAAACCGCGACTCCAGTCAACCGCGCTCTCCAGAAAACGCTGGTTCTTTTTCACCGTTGCGCCGCTGGTGACCGCCAGCGTAGAAGTTACAGGCAGGCGAATGCCCGCTTGCGCCACGGCGCTGCGTTCGTCGCTCATATCGTCGTTATCGGTTTCACCGGCCTGCATAAACCACTCGACGCGGTCGAATGGCGTGATGCCGGTGCGGGTAAACGGAACCTGCTCGGTGCGGGTCAGGCGGTTGTTTTCATAAATCGCCAGCGTCACGGTATAGCTCCCATCCGGAAACGAACGGGTATCCAGGGTTTGCGCCCCGGCATTAAGATAAAAACTGGCCAGCAGCTGATTGCCTCGGCGCGCATCGATACGCGCGTCATGGGAAAGCAGCACCGTAATGGGCGTTCCACTGGACTGCTGAACGGGGTTGATCCACGCTCGCGTCGAGCCGGTACGCAGACCGCGAATTTTTCCAATCGGTAGCTGGCTGAGGTTGATATTGCCGCCAGCCGCGCTGAACAGATCGCGCGTATCCATTTCACCTAACTGAACGTAATATTGGTGCCACAGATCCTGACGGAACCAGGCATTATTGACCGTGATCTCCTGCTGCTGTTGATGGCGAGAGCGCTGCCCAAGCCAGGTCCAGTCGAGGTTAAAATACCCATTCTCAGTCATGGCCAGCGCGCCGTTTCCCTGCACGGTCATCGACTGATAGTCTTCATCGGCCACGAAGTTGATATTTTGCTGGTGGATCAGCGCGTTCTCAGTATTGCGCGTAGGCTGATACCACTGATTTTCCGCCGTTTGTTTCGGTAGATACCGCCTGTCGAAAAACAGGTTAATACGGGCGTTATTCTCGTCATAAATCAGGGCCACGCTTTTGGTGTCGATAAAATCGCAACCCGCCGCGGAACCATTGCTGCTGCAGGCGAGATTGCCGTTACGCGCAAGCGGAGAGGAAAGGGCGGCGGTCACAGAGGCGATCAAGGCAGGATCATCGTTGAACTGACGCTTAATTGCCGCGATGAGCGTTTCCGGCGCCACAAAGGTTACCGTTTCAAGCGTGATATCGGCTTCAAACAGGCCAAGCGACGCGCCATACAGACTCACTTCTGTCCACAGGCGCTGCGTTTTCGCCAGATCTTCAAAACCCGCAGGTACGACGATACTGGCGCTGGCTAATTGAACGGAAGCAGGTAACAAAACGACAAAAAGAAGAGCATTTCTGTGAAAAGCCATGAACGAGCCTCGACGTCATCCTGACATCAGAGGGCAGGCGCCCTCTGATGTACTTCCTTATACGTATTGTGGGGTTACGCGCCGCCTTCCGCGGTGGTCGCCTGAGTCAGCATCAGACTCACCACGCCGCTGTACTGACCGGTTTTCAGAATGCCTTTTGTGGTCTGAGAGATGGTCAGCGGCAGGACCGCAGAACCGTTTTCAACGCTGCCTGGGAACAGCTCGCTGCCGGTAAATTCTGCATCGGTAGTGTTCAGGGTTTTATCGCCCAGTTTTACGGTCATCGGTACCGTCTCGGCGCCATCTTCATTGGTCAGATTCGCTGCGCTAACCAGACGGACTTTGACGTTGCTGGTGGCTGAGTTCGACCAGATTTTGGTATTGAGACGGTAGCTTTCCAGCCCACGGCCCGGCAGATATTGCATATCGATGCTGGCAGGTAACGGCGTATTATCGGCCTGGGTCATATCCAACTGGGAATCGACGTTGGCATTAACCGTAATATCCTTCTGAATAGCCATTGCGCTGAACGCAGTCGACATCGCAGCAACGATCATCAGAGGTTTAATATACTTCTTCATTGATATCTCCATATTTATAAACGAGCTCCATTAGCTCTTTAAACAAACCACACGTGGTTTTGACAGTGATGTCGTGTTATTGCACGACGGGTAAGTCGGCTTCTTCAGCTGTTTTATTAATCCAGTTGAAATAGCGGAATTTATATTTTTGGCCACGAACCTGAGTGAGCACTTTTAATTTTCGCTCGGTGTCCGGATAAATAGTCGCATCTTCTTTAAACCACCTGCATTTATCATTAACATCGCAAGCGCCAATTTCTTTCAGCGGTACCCGCAAAGAGCCGTCATTTTTTAAAGTTCCTGCTGCGGGATTTATTCGCAGAGAAACCACCGGCTTTTCCGGCGCCAAATGAACCAATGCTCCCCAGATAACGTTAACGCCGAGTTTGGCCGAAGCCGGCGTTCCCGCAGATGCTGCGGGCAGAATACTATCCGGCTGTTTTACACCTTCAAAATAAACGCGCCAGGTACTCTCTTTTTCTGGCGGGGTCAGAGATACCAGCCTCACGATACGTAAAGCGCCTGCCGCTAAGGCGAATTTTTCAGGGGTAACGACAACGCCACCGTCTTTCCAGGCTGCCATCTCAACTTCTTTTTCCTGTGGCGTACCCGGATTAAGAATTTTCTTTTGCCTCACCCGAATGAACTGAATATCATCGCTTTTAGAGGCCACTCTGATTTGGGCCGTCCCGGAACTGTCGACGTTAAGTTCCATCGGGTAAACGCTCATATTAGCCTGTGTCATTTCTGCGAAAAATGACATCGACAGGGCAGCGAGATAAAGCGCAGTGGACTTGTTTACTCTGTTTTTTACTTTCACATTCATTCTGCCTGCTCTGAGTTCATGTACGGCGTTTTTACACCACGACACCGTCTGCTTTCGTATCGCTTCAGGACAGGGAAACTTTAACCGGAACAGCAGGTTGTGAAAATTTGTATTAGTTAACTCAAAAAATACAGTTCTTTATCCTGCATTCCAGGCTTTAAAGTTGTATAGTTAAAAGAAAATGCCAAATCCTAAGAGGCTTAAGAAAATTCCCACTGATGAAAAAACAAGCTAATTCAGAAGGGCTTTCTTGCCTGCTGTTACAAGGATTAAAAGCAAGCGGCAACAGATGAGAGTGAAATATGTTTTTTATATGCAACAATTCGTTGTTATTTGATCCTGAAGCTCACACAGTTAGTGTTGTTGGACAACCTGAATCCGTATTAACGCTTTCGGCACCGGCCGTGCGTCTGTTACAGGAATTTATTCGTCATAAAGGAAGCGAACTTAGCCGTGAGGAGTTGATTACCCGCGTATGGCAGGAATTTGGTTTTACGCCTTCGGGAAATAATCTCAACAAAGCGATAAGTGAGTTACGCAAAAGTTTCCAGGCGTTGGGAGAACATCATGAATTGATTGTAACCATACCGCGATATGGTTTTCGGTTTGATGCGGATGTTATTTTTCAACCAGCGCAAAACATTGACACCAGCGCACCCCAACCCCAGCTTCAAAAAGCTGAAAAGAGGAAGCAACCACCACGTCTGAAATGGTGGCTGATATTCACGGCATTATTAGCGTCAGTATTCGGTATTGGCATAATTATTCGCCAACAGCAGAATATAACAACGCCGATAAGGCTAAAGGCTGTTGAGCAAAAAATTGCAAAATGTAGCGTCTGGCTTATTAACGATCATGGGCGACCGCTAGTGTTATCGAAATTAGCCGCACTGCTGGATAAAAACAATGTGGCGTGCCAGCGAGAAGAGTACAGTGTCTATTATTTCAGCGCTCGTTTTTCCCTCGTCGCGGCGGATGAAGTGTTTATCGGTGCATGCCCGGTCAATAAAGACAGCTTGTGTAAAACCATTCGTTATAAAAGTGGGGCTGAGAAATGAAAATTAAACTCATCGGCGGCCTCAGCATTTTTCTGTTAGGTGGTGCACTGGCGCTTTATTATTGTTCCACCGGTGTTGGTAAGCGGGATGTACTGGCCTGCAGTACAGTGTTTAATTTTACGCGCAACGAAGGTAAGGCCAGTGAAGTGCGGGTTAATACCGTTGCTCAGTTCTATTTTCACCGCGACGGCACTGGTCTGACAGCCTATAAAGGGGCCGCCTGGGCAAATGGCCAGAGCATGATCGTCGACAGAGACGTCGATTTTATCTGGTCGCGGCGGGAGGATGATAAAGTGGTGGTATTGAGCTACACCAAAACCTGGCGCAGGCACAATGACAACACGCCGGATGCGCAATGGGGAAGCTTCGCTAATCCGACCGCGCGTTACTATCTGACCATCTCCGAGGTTTCGCCATCGGTGTGGCTGATCCAGGACCGACATTATCCCACTTATATATGTCGGGGTGATTAACCACCCATAAAACAAGGAGAGTACCTCAGGTATTCTCCTTGTTTTTTCAGATAGTTGTGGCAAAGCATTACGGCTTGTACCCCCATGCTTTGAGAAACCCCTCAATTGCGCAGTCGGCAAGTTGCTCCAGCCTTTTTGGATCTATTGCTTTTTGTGCAATGAGCGCCCCAGGCAGCGGGTAACCCATAATTGCGCCGAGAAACGCTGTTGCCTGCAGTTCCGGGTCGTTGATGGTCAACAGTCCCTCGTCTCGTTTTTGCGCAAGGATCTCGCTGAGTGCCTGCAGTACGCGACCGGAGGGCCGTTGCTCAAGCGTGACATATAGCTCGGGTTTCTGCACGAGAACCTGGATCAGTAAGCGCTGAAAATGGATGTTCTCAGGGGCATAGAAGTGCTGCTGCACAACGTTTGCAAATCCGTGCAGCAGCGCGGGAAAATCCTGCTGACGTTCCTGTAAAAGCTGGCGTAGGGGGGGCTGCATTGTGTCATTCAGAAACGCAAAAGTCTCCAGTAGCAGCGCATCTTTACCACCGGGAAAATGGCTGTACAGCGTCGGACGCGTGGTGCCCGCTTCGGCGGCGATGGTATCCAAAGACACGTCCAGTCCGTGCTGGAGAAACAGCTCACGCGCGGTTTGCAAAATGCGAGGGCGAGCTTTCATCGGCCGCCCGCGTTGATTGACCATCAATTGAGTCCTTACTGTTTGCGACTTTTCAGTCGCATAATTCCTTGCTGCACTAGCAGGAAAAATAGTGGAACGAAAAGCAACGTCAGTAGCGTCCCTGAAAGCATGCCGCCAATCACCGCCGTCCCAATTTCTTGTTGGCTGGCAGCGCCGGCACCTGCAGAGAGTACCAGAGGGATCACGCCGACAACAAATGCGAGTGAGGTCATAATAATCGGACGCAAGCGCAGCCGTGCGCCTTCCAGTGCGGCTTCCGTCAGGCTTTTTCCTTGCTGAAACTGCGATAGCCCGAATTCGACGATCAGGATCGCATTTTTGGCCGAAAGGCCCATTGTTGTTAACATCCCCACTTGGAAATAAATATCATTTTCATAACCGGCGAGCAACGAAGCGCTGATCGCGCCAATGATGCCCAACGGGATAATCAACATCACGGCAATGGGGATCGACCAGCTTTCATATAAGGCAGCGAGGCACAGAAACATAAAGGCTAGCGATGCCAGATAGACCCACAGCGTTTGCACCGAAGACGAGCGCTCCTGCCAGGACAAACCGCTCCATTGCAGGTCAAATCCGTTCAGCGAGCTGGCCATTTCGGACATTTCAGCCATTGCCATGCCGGAGCTGACGCCAGACACAGCACCTCCTTGAAACTGCACGGCCGACAGCCCATTGAAACGCTGAAGCATCTGCGGTCCGCTGGTCCAGCGAAGCGTCGAGAAGCTGTCGAAGGACGCCATGTTGTCGCTGTTGCCACGGACAAACCAAGCGGATAAATTTTCCGGTGTTGAACGCCAGGGCGCGTCTCCCTGGATATACACGCGTTTAACCCGCCCTCGATCGACAAAGTCGTTAACATATATGCCCCCCCAGGCCGCTGAAAGCGTATTGTTGATATCGGCCTGATCCAGCCCCTGAACCTGGGCTTTTTGTCGGTCGACATCGACTTGCAGCTGCGCCTTTTCCTCCAGACTATTAATCCTTACCGCGTTAAGAGCAGGATTTTCTCTGGCGGCATTGAGCAGGGTGGTTTGTGCCTGCATAAGTGCCGCACTGCCATTTTCGGCGCTGTCCTGCAGCCATAATTCAAAACCGCTGGATTGTCCGAGACCGCGAATGGTCGGGGGTGACATCACGCTTATGTTGGCCTGCCTGGCATTGTTATTAAAATACTGGTTTGCGCGTAGAATAATGGCCTGAGCGCTGTTTTCTTTCCCGGGACGCTGGTCCCAGTGTTTTAACTCAGCGAATGCCATACCGACGTTCTGCCCGCTACCGGAATTATTTCTTCCTGTGACCATAAAAATAACGTCGAGGTTATCTTTCTCCTCAGTCATAAAATAGTGGGTAATATCCGCGCCAACGGCCTCGGTCATCGACATCGGCGAACCAGACGGCAGCGAGTACTGAACCATAACCGCGCCCTGATCCTCCTCGGGCAAAAATCCGCTTGCGAGCTTTTGATATTGCCAGAGCATCAAAAAAGTTAGTATCAGGGCCAGACAAACAAAACGGAGTGGATGGGCGGTCATTCGACGAAGTGTGGCCAGGTAGCTGTTCTGACTTATCGTTACTCCGCGATTGAAGAGGATAAAAAAACGACCTTTATTTATGTGTCCAGGCTTGAGCAGGTGGGCGCACAGCGTTGGCGTCAGCGTCAGAGCGACCAATGCAGACAGCGCCATTGCTGAAACAATGGTCACGGTGAACTGACGATAGATAATCCCCACAGAGCCACCAAAGAACGCCATCGGGATAAAAACGGTGGAGAGAACCAGAGCAATACCTATCAGCGCCCCGGTTATCTCATTCATCGAGCGCAGCGTGGCCTCCTGTGGAGTGAGGTTTTCCTCTGCCATCAAACGTTCAACATTTTCCACCACCACGATAGCGTCATCTACCAGCAGCCCGATTGCCAGCACCATGGCAAAAAGGGTCAGTGTATTGATGCTGTAGCCAAGCAGGCTAAGAATGCCGAAAGTGCCCAACAGAACCACCGGTACCGTCAGGGTCGGGATAAGCGTTGCACGCCAGCTTTGAAGAAAAAGATACATAACGGCCACGACAAAGAGTATCGCTTCAATCAGCGTATGCACCACGCTTTCGATCGATACCGTCACAAACGGAGTGCTGTCGCGTGGATAGGCGGCGATTACGCCTTGTGGAAAGCGGGGAGAAAGGCGTTCGACTTCAGTCCTAACTTTCTCCGCCGTTTCCAGCGCGTTGGCTCCCGAGGCCAACTGAATTGAGATCCCAGCGGAAGGGTAACCATTGAGCGTCGTTTGGTTTTGATAGTTTTCCGCGCCGATTTCCACGCGGGCCACGTCGCGCAAGTACACTACTGAGCCATCGCGATGAGTGCGTAGAATAATATTCTCAAACTGCTCCGGATGACCAAGGCGGGACTGCGTCGTCACCGTGGCGTTCAAATATTGTCCCTCAATCGTCGGCAGAGATCCAATTTCACCGCTGGTCACTTGCGAATTCTGCGCCTCGATCGCGGCCTGTATGTCCGAGGGCATCAATCCATAGCTGGTTAGTTTGAGCGGATTGAGCCAGATGCGCATGGCATACTGCGCGCCAAAAACAGTGGTTTCACCCACGCCTTCGACGCGGCTCAACGGTTCTTGTAAAGAGCTGATGAGGAAATCGCTAATATCAAGGCTGGTTAATTGCCTGCTTGGGTCATACAGGGCTACCACCATCAAGCTGTCCCCCTGAGATTTGGTAACGGTAATTCCTTGCTGCTGCACCTCTTGTGGTAATCGTGTAATTGCTTGATTTACCGAGTTTTGTACCTGTACCTGCGCCATATCAGGGTTAACGTCCTGATCGAAACTAAGGCTAATGCGGGCCTGGCCAGCTGAACTGCTGCTTGAGGAAAAGTAGATCAACCCATCGATACCTTTGATCTGCTGCTCCAGCACCTGAGTAACGCTATCCTCGACGGTTTCTGCTGAAGCGCCAGTATAGTTAGCCGTGACATTAACAGCAGGCGGGGCGATATCCGGATACTGTTCCACCGGCAAAGTCATCATGGCGAGAGCGCCGGTTGCCATGATGCAGATGGCGATGACCGCGGCAAAAACCGGGCGAAAGACAAAAAAACGGGCCAGCATTGTTATTCACCTTTAGTCAGTTAAGGGATTTTTGCATAGCAAACGCGTCAGTTGGTTCGTTTAGCTCGTCGTCAGCCGGAAGAGGAGAAAAAGGCAAGGGCGGTATCTGTTTTGCCACGCCGTAGGAGTTGATTGTGAACAATTTGCGGGTTGCAACACATGGTGATGCGCGCAAGTATTCACTGCTGAAGTTTGGCAAACCAGCAACAGCACTGGAGCTAAAAATCCATAAGCCAATGAAATAAAGAAGCTTTCCCCAATTTCTTTCGTTGAGCATCAGTGTGATCTCATGAATTTATTTACTTTACAGTAAAGTAAATAAATTATTTAAACAAGCAATCTTCTGTACGAATGAAAAAAGGGAAAGCAAGAGCGTGAGTCAAAGGTCTTAGAACATGCCGTTGCCGCTGGCGGTTTTTTGCGGAACGTTTTGGGTAACATCCCAATGTTCAACGATTTTGTGCTGTTCGTTGAGGCGGAAGATATCCACGATAGCCCGCGTAACGCCTGGCTCACGACCGGTCACTTCAACATGCAAGATCACGTTATCTCCGTCGACGAATGCCTGCTTAATTTCGCTGTGCGAGTCGGGATATTTACTCTTCAGAAAAGCGATAAACTGCTCGAAGCCTTCCACGCCATCTTTTGCCATCGGATTGTGCTGTACATAGCGATCCCCGAGATAGGGCCTGGCGGCAGAGAAGTCTTTTTCATTCAAGGCCTTATTATAAAAATCAATCACATTCTTTTTATTCAACAGCTCGCTTTCGCTATTGCCCGCAAAAACGGCGGGCGTCAGAGCGAAAAACAATGAAAGGGCGACTATCGATTTTTTAAGCATGCTTCCTCCAGCGATGGTTTGATGTCAGGCTTCAGGCCTGTCAGGTGAATGAACCGTCCACTCAGCGACTTTTCAGACTGTTGAGTTTGCGGCTGATTGAGATGACTCCATGATCAAATGGAGGTCTTGAATCTGCGGCATCGACTCGTTTAGATCAAGCTGCTTTTACTTAAGAAGAAAAAAGGGCAGTTTGGTCTGCTTTGCGGGAGAGGTGTAGCTAATCACCACAAATAGCATGGTTAATTCAATTTAACTATTCTGGGTTTGAGGAATATACATAATTTACGACAGCACCAGAAACAGTATAACAAACTGTTTTAAATGGATATTAATCAAATGGCGATTCAAACTCACAGTTATGAACTCAGTTTTGGTTCATAACTGTGTTAAACGCTGTCCATAAATCACTCGATGTCACGCCTGTTGGTTCATGAACTGTTCGTTCTAATTTTGTGATGTGCGTCAGGTTTTAGTGTTCAGTAATATTACCTTTTACTCGATGATCGATTGTTTAGCACCTCTCCGACAACCGGAGCAGCGGTAAATGCGTTTGGCTAGCCAGCATAGAAGGCGGCCTGGGTAACGATCTCACCAGCCTCCTCAGCTGAAAGTCCATTATCCATCGCCCTGTTAAGGTGATAGCCAATCTGCGCACTCTGTCCGGATGCGATTAACGCGCTGACCGTAATCAGGCTTCTGTCGCGGGGTTTCAGCGCGGGTCTTTGCCAGAGATCCAGGAACAGGGGGCCAGCAGTAAATTTAACCAGGCCTGGAGATATTGGGCCAACATTTTTTTCCACTGTCTCTGAACGTTGCTTTTCTGCTTCCTGATTGAGAGGAAGCAGGTCCGGAGAAGCGTCAGGAAGTGCATCTGCCGTGACGCCACGAGTTTCAAATACTGCTTTGGTAACGCTGACGGCTGACATGGCATTTGACCAACCTGAGTAGAACGCCAGATGGGTAATGATTTCTGACAATTCCGCTGGCGTAACGCCATTATCAAGGGCAATGCCTATATAGTGCTTAAGGTCGCCAGGCTGGTTTCTGGCAATTAGCATGCCGACGGTCACCATACTACGATCCCTGGGCGAGAGGGCATCGCGTGTCCACAGATCTTCAGTAATCACTTCTCGACCAAAGCGCGCAAGAGCCGGTGAGACAGACCGAATATCAGCTTCCGAAATCGCTGAAGGTTCAATTTTCATCATCGCTTTACCTCTTGTTTCCTCAGCGGTAGCAAAATCAGAAATAACAAGCGACATGGCCGCCGCTGCAATTACGCTTTTCATGTTAATCCTCACTGGTCAACGGTGCGGTTCCTGTTTGATTCCGCCTTTGTTACGAAGAAATACCGGTTTTACCGGGATAGCGTCTTTACTGGCGCTCATATGCGCCGTTTGCCTGAGATAGTCACGGAAGTGTGGCGTTTGTCGGTGCAGTTGATACGCTTCCTCACTGGCGTAAATCTCATAGAAATACCAGCGGTTCGGAGTCTGCGAGTCTGTAGCGGCATACATCGTTAATACGCCTTTCTCTACTTTGAGCGATTCCGCCATTTCGGGCAGGACGATGTTTTTAAATTCGGTCTGAAATTCAGGCTTTACCTCGACGAACACCAGATTATTAATGGTTCGCTCATTCGGTATGATGTGTTTGTCCCCCAGAAATTGGGGCTCCAGAGTGATTTTATTTTTCCAATCGATAATGTCAGGTGCCCAGGCAGCGAATGCCTTGTATGGTTTAGCATTTAGATGTTTGCGGTAAGCACTCTCGTTTTCATAGAGTTCGACCATGAATGCCTTATGTGGATTGTCGCTGCGGTGCAGGGCGTACATCGCCAGTGTACCTACTTCATGATCAACCGAAGCGGAAATCGTCTGTCTGGCTACGTCTGCAAAATCTTTGTCCCGATCGGGCCTGACGCCGAGCTCAAAGAGATTCATCACTCGCTTATCCGGCGCGTCCAGTTTTGTTGCAAAGACAGGGCTGCTTATCAGCATGCAAATTAAAAGCATAAGAGTCTTTTTCACGATGATCCTTTTACTGAAATGGCTGTTTAAGACGTTCTATAAGTTGGTGTTGGTAAGAAGGTAACCGATCGCTGCTGGCGCTCTCAAAGACCAGGGGAGGAAGCCACGTCATACCTGCGTGCAGGGCGCTTGCCTTCATCGGTAAAAACACATCCGCAAGCGATACCCCGATCCTGCCGTCCGTCCCGTAAGTGGAGCTTCCCCCCGCAGCCGTACTGACAACAAACATCTCCTTTCCCTGCCAAAGACCGGGTCCGACACTTCCCCAGGTTTCATTCAGCCAGGCCTTCATCATTGGTGTAATGTTGAACCAGTGTGTCGGGAAGATAAAAACAACACGCCTGTGCTCACGCATCATTTTTCGCTCCGCGTCGCCATTAATCCGACGTGTGTCATAGCCATACAGCGTCTCAAGGTTGCGAACCGTCACGCCTTCCAGACTCTCAGCGGCTTCCTGCAGCCCTTTTGTCAGAACTGAGCGTTCCGGATAAGGGTGAGAGACGATAACGAGCGTTTTAATGTCGGTCTTTTCACGGCTATAAGCATGACTAACGGGCATGAGGAAGATAAAGGCAAACAAAAACAATGCTGCTGCTCTGCGCTGAAGTAACACCATCATAAACCTCCTTTGTCTTAACAGGACTGTAAAACGCTATGGTGTAACAGGAGCCAGTTCTGGCAATCCTTCTACGATATAGGTTCGCGAATTGCCAGCACGGTGTCGGATAGGAATGATCTTCTGGTACGCGACCGAGCTATACCAGTCCTGGGCATTTTTGAGACTCTCAAACTTGATTACAACCAGTCTGCCCTGTGCTCCAAACCCTTCTTTAACATCGGGTTCACCTCCTCTGACGATGAAGCGTCCACCAAAAGGTCTGAAGGTGGATTCAACCTGAGCGCTGTACGGTTTGATAGCGTCAAGATCGGTCGCCTGAAACTCTGCGATGTAATAAGCAGGCGTTGCTGCCAGGGCTGGCGCGAGCCCGGAGAGTGTGAAAAGAGTGGCTACCACTGTTTTAAAAATCATCCTTCCTCCTCATAACCTTTCATGAAAGAGAATAAGGGCTACCGCGTCCAGACCTGCCTGGCGTCTTTAGTTTGCGGCGTGTTTTGCGCCATGATCCCCGTCAGAACGTGCGGCTGGTAGGTTTCTTCCAGAAACCGGATTTCCTCCGGGCTCAGTTGAAGATTTACGGCGTTTACCGCGCCATCGACGTGATCTTTTTTTGTGGCCCCTACGACAGGTGACGTGACTTTTGTCAGCAGCCAGGCGAGTGAGATTTCCGTCATGGACACCTGATGCCGTTCAGCAAGCTCGGAGACGCGCTCGATAATGATCCGATCCTGTTCAGCCGTGCTGTCATATTTTCCGCGGGCATAGGCATCCTCGGTGGCTCGCCGCGTGTGGCCTTCTTTCCGGGAGAGACGACCGCTGGCCAGCGCGCTATAGGGGGTCATGGCGATATCATCTTCAGCGCACAGACCGAAGAGCTCTCGTTCATCTTCACGCATAATCAGGTTGTAGTGGCTTTGCACAGAGACAAAGGGCGTCAGCCCTTCGCGTTCGGCAAGGGCGTTCGCTTTCGCAAGCTGCCAAGCATAGCAATTGGAAATACCAATAGCGCGCACTTTCCCCGCAGTAACGGCGGCATGAAGCGCTTCAAGCACCTCAATAACTGGCGTGTTGTAATCCCAGATGTGGTAGATGTAGAGGTCGATGTAGTCCATCCCCAGATTCTGTAGGCTCTGGTCGAGCGATCGGGCTATTGCCTCTTTTCCGCCGATCCCCGCGGCAATTTGCTCGGCGGTTCGCGGCAGAAACTTGGTGGCCAGCACCACGTCCTCGCGTTTTGCCATCTCCCGCAGCGCCCGGCCAACGTATCGCTCGCTGGAGCCGTTCTGATAGGCGATGGCGGTATCGTAAAAATTGATACCCTTTTCGAGACCGTAGCGGATGATGTCCCGGCTTGCTGTTTCGTCCAGCGTCCAGCGATGCTGGCCCGTTAACGGGTCGCCAAACCCCATACATCCCATACAGATGCGGGAGACCAGTAAGTCACTTTTACCGAGCCGGGTATACTGCATCGTTATTCTCCCTCTGGATTATTCACGACGGAATTGAGCAGATCGACAAGCCTTGAAGCGTGTTCCCGGGCAAGCGTTTTTTGCTGCGCTATTTTGTCGGCATCCCGGTCGGCATAGCTGATACCGCAGGTATAAACCGGCGCCAGCAGCTCAAGATTGCACAGTTTTGCCGTGGTCTCGAACGGAATAAGATATTCTTCAATGGCATGGCCAAAGAAACCGTCAGCGGTATAGAGCGCCTGTGGCGCCCCTGTAGTGAAGGAGAGGATCAGCTTTTTACCGCCCAGTTTCGCCGTTGAGCCATGCGCGAAGCCGTGGACAAAGACCTCGTCCAGCCAATGTTTCATTAACCCGGGCAGCCCATACCAGGAAAAAGGAAACTGCCAGACAATCACATCAGCCCTGAGCAGGCTTTCCTGCTCCGCAGCGATATTGAATTTGCCGTCCGGATAGAGCCAGTCCAGACGACGAATTTCAGCATCGGGAAGGGCGGTCGCCACTTCATCAAGGATAGTGGCGTTGGCGACGGAATGGGTAAGCTCAGGATGGCCTGAAACAATAAGGATATTCTTCATTTCAATGAGTTAAATATATTTGGTGAATGTTTAACCCAGTATAGAGTGACACCATTATTTTTTTTAGAGTAGTAAAGACTCATTCACTTTTAGACAAAAACTAATAATGGTCAACTGTTCTCATTGTACCGGTCATCACGAACCCGTGAACTACGCCGTGATGCCCAGTAAACGTTCTGCATTGCGAAATGCGATGGCCTCTTTTTCAGCCTTGTTGACGGGCAGACTGTCTATAAAGGTTTTTACACCGTCCAGGGTCTGATAGGGATAATCGACGGAGAACAGGATCCTTTCTGCCCCCATTAACTCGTAGATAAACTTGAAGTGCGGCAGTGTCAGCATACCTGACGGGGTAACGTAAACGTGTTCCTGGAAGGTTCTCGTTAGCGTGCGTGACAGACCCGTTGCAGCCAGTGGTAGGCTGTCATCAAGACGCTGGAGCCAGAAGGGTAACATCTCCCCCCAGTGGCCACTGATTACCTGCATGTTGGGATATTTATCAAATGCGCCCGATAACATCAGCCGCAACAAATGGATCCCCGCTTCGTGATGCCAGCCCCAGCCAAACATAGAAAGCCTGGCGTTGACCTCTGCGCTGAAGCCCGTGAAGTAGGCCTGCTGTACGCTTTTAAGCGGTAATCCGGGATGAAGATAGAGTGGCACATTCAGTTTATTAAAGCGGGAAAGCAGGGAGTCATAGTCAGGATGATCGAGAAAGCATGAAGAGGGTCTGCCATTCAGCAGTGCTCCTTTAAATCCTAGTTTTTCAACTGCGCGGACAAGCTCATTTTCAGCATCTTTCGGCTGTGCCCAGGGAAGTGTGGCAAATGCCGCGAAGCGATCTGGGTGATTTCTTACCGCCTCGGCAAGGCGATCGTTTGCCGCCGTATTTAATGTTACCGCTTCATCCTCGGGTGCCAGTTGGGGGAATCCGCCCACAGAGAGTATCTGCAGGGTAATTCCCGCCTCATCCATATCCCTGAGGCGGCGGCTTCCCAAATCAGCGCCTTTCGCGTTTATCAGCGCATTCTTTTCTATCTGCGGCCGGCTTCGGTCAGGATTATGACCATCAGCGACGGTTTTCCCCCAGTCGCCAAGGAAAGGTGCCTGCTCAAGCGCAACAGGCATACACGCTCGCCCTAACTCGCTGTCGAGATAATGTTCTTCGAGGCAAATGATTTTCATATTCTCACCATTCATACAAAGCAGTAAAATTGATACAGATTAGAATCACCCGGAACAGCCCGTTCGTGTGTGTCATTCATGACAGTCTGTTCCGGACGGGCTTTACACCATCGGTTTTTCCCAGGCGCCTCGTGTATCCACTCTGGTCTCTGCGGCGAGTTGTTCCAGCAGGATGATTTCCTCATCGCGTAACTGGATGTCTGAAGCGCAGGCGGCGTCCAGAACGTGATGGACTTTAGTCGCACCAA
Organism: Klebsiella sp. CN_Kp097; assembly: GCF_040064495.1. NCBI lineage: Bacteria > Pseudomonadati > Pseudomonadota > Gammaproteobacteria > Enterobacterales > Enterobacteriaceae > Klebsiella > Klebsiella sp. CN_Kp097. The sequence goes on from NZ_JBEAIL010000007.1 coordinate 579,626, forward strand.
CGAGGGGAAGGGTACCTTTCGCAATAGCCCATGCGATGGCTATCTGTGCCACGCTGGCATTCCTTTCGGCTCCCATTTTTTTCATGGCGGCGGTTAGTCTTTCTATCTGCGGCAGTACTGCGTTATAACTTTCGGCCCGGCCACTCCCGGCAGGCATGGGATGATTTGAATCATAACGACCACTGAGCGCGCCTTGCTCCAGGACCATGTAAGCAAAGAACGTGATGTTATTTTGTCGGCAATAATCAAGGATCCCGGCCTCTTCAGAAGCGCGATAGAGCAGGCTGTAGTGATTTTGTACTGCACTGAGGGAATAACCGGAAGCGTTAAGGATTTCATTGGCGCGTCTGATTTGTGCCAGATTGTGGTTGGAAACACCTACGCGTTTTACCTTACCGCTTTGTAAAAGTGGGATCAGTCCTGGCGTCCATTTTTCGACGTCGAGGGGATTATGGATCCAGTAGATATCAATCGCGTCCACGCCCAGGCGTCCGAGGCTGGCTTCAAGCATATCGCTGACAGGCTGTGCAGACTGCTCGTTCGCAATCTGCGGCGTGAATTTGGTGGATAAAATCATATCCTCGCGGGGGAACTGACGGACTAATGTTCCCAGCGCTGCCTCGGAACTCCCCATGCCATATACTGCTGCGGTATCCCAGAGGTTGAGACCCTTACTCATGGCCGTGGTGAACACGTCTGCCATCTGAGTATCAGAAAGATGATTGCCGAAGACGGTGTCACCACCGGCGAAGCCTGTGCCCCAGGACCATGTGCCGAGCGCGACTGGAGGAAGAGTTTTCATATTCAGCTCCTGAAAAAAGGCCGGAACGTTGCTGACGTAAACCGGCCAAAGAGGGTGAGTAACGATGAAAGACAGATGAATGAATTAAGTTGGCTGGCGGAGGGCATTTAACAGCGCCACACCGGCACCGTGCGCTGAAGCGGGATTCTGCCCCGTGATAAGGCGTCCGTCGGTAACCACGTTTTCAGACCAGTTCGGGGCTTCATGATGAAGCGCGCCATGCTCGCGGAGTGCAGTCTCAAGCAGGTAGGGAACCACATCTGTGGTGTGAACTTCTTCCTCTTCCTTGTTGGTAAAGGCCGCCACGTTTTTGCCTTTCACCAGGTATTCGCCGCTGCTGAGCTTTGCGTCAACCAGTGCCGCAGGCCCGTGGCAGACGGCTGAGACAATCCCATCACTTTCATACACTTCGCGGATAATACGCTGGGCATCCTGGCTATAACGGAAATCCCACATGGTTCCATGGCCGCCTGCAAAGAAAACGGCGCTGTAATCGGTACCGTTCAGCTCAGATAACGCAGGCGTTGTGGCCAGGCGCTGCTGAAAATCGGTTTCGTTCCAGAACCAGGCGTTGACAGAGTCACTGAGGTCAAATCCATCCACCGGCGGCTGTCCCCCGCGAATGCTGGCTATCGTCGTTTTTAGTCCGGCATCTTCCAGTACTTTCAGCGGATGCGTCAGCTCAGCCAGGAAAAAACCGGTTGGTACACCGGATGCGCCTTTAATCGGATGACTGGAAACGACACACAGCACGGGTTTATCTGCAGGTTTCATATCGGGCCTCACTATTTATTTTTAAATTCAGCGGCAAAGAGATTTTCCCAGTTAATAAAGGAGCCAAGCGGAATGCACTCAAAGCTTAATAAGCCAGCTTTTGCCAGCGGGAATTCGGCCATTACGTTCATCGCTTCATCGACAGAGTCACATTCAAGAAAAATAGCGACGCCAGGTCTGTCCTGACGGAAGTAGATGTCGCGGATGAAGCCGGATTTATACAATCCCCAGGCGTGTAGCGCTTCAGCGTTAAGGTGTGGAGCATATTTTTCCAGCGATGCTCCAGGTGCGGGGATATCCAGACATAAAATTCGCATCATAGTCTCCTGAACTCAGGTCGTTGTAGAAAGAGATAAAAGTATAAGAGGCGAATTTCACGAATATTAGAGGAGCATTGACTTAAGCATCTTTAGACTGTACTTAATAATCAGGCGGAGATTGCTTTAGGAACACATTATGAATAACGCCCTGTATAACCAGATACGCATCTTTCAGAGCATTGCACGTGAGGGCAATATTTCGGCAGCCGCAAGAAAACTGGAAATTACGCCTCCCTCCGTCAGCAATGCGCTTAAGCTGCTGGAAGATCATATTGGCCATCCGCTTTTTGTGCGTACGACCCGCCGTATTGAGCTGACGGAAACTGGGCAGCTGTTGCTGGAACAGACCGCTGCGGCGGTGGAGTCGCTGGAAAATTCGCTTGAAAGCATTCGCGACCAGAATCAGGAGCCCTCTGGTATCGTGCGAATCACGCTCTCGCGTTTTGCCTATCTGTTAATTCTTAAGCCTGCCATGGCGGAATTCTGTCAGCAATACCCGGGTGTACAGCTTGAAATTTCGGTTTACGACGGTACCGTGAATGTTATCGAAGAGCGTTTTGATCTTGGGATCCGTTTTGGCGATATCCTCGAAGGTGGGGTAGTGGCGCGGCCGTTAATGAAACCCTTTCGTGAAGGGTTATATGCATCCTCAGCTTATATCAGCGAGCATGGAATGCCCGAGGTGCCGGCTGACCTCAGTCAACACAAGCTGATTGGCTACCGTTTTATCACTAACAACCGCATCCTTCCGTTGATTCTGAACGATCGCGGAGAGCAGTTGACGGTTGAGATGCCCGGGCAGTTAATCAGCAACGATATTGACGTTATGGCAGACGGGATCCGTAACGGCCTGGGAATCGGACGTTTGTTTGAACCCATCTTACAGTTACAGCCGGACAGGGAGCGCTTTATACCCGTGATGGAGAGCTACTGGAAAACCTACCCGCCAGTGTATCTCTATTACCCCAAAAACGCGGGCAAAACGAAAAGAGTGAAGGCCCTGATTGATTTTCTGATATCCGTTACGGGGCGATAAAGACGATAACGCATCGTCCCGCATGGAAGTGCTATTTCACAACCCCAGCGGCCTGGCCTCCTGGATGAACTCAATCAGAAGGCGAAGCCCGGTCGGTAGTTGCCGGCGGCTTGAATAATAGATATGAAAACCTTCCTCCAGCGGGGACCACTCCGTAAGCACCAGGCGGAGCCGTCCATCCTTCACATAGGGTGCAACAAGAGGCTCCGGAAAATACATCAGGCCGGCTCCGCCTAATACGGCCACAAGGCCCGTTTCAGCCTGATTGACCGTCACAGAGCCTGGCACAGTGATTTGGTACGTTTCGCCGTCTCGCTCAAGTTCCCAGCGATAAATCCGATCGTCGCCGAGACGATTGCTTATACAGCGATGGTGTAACAAATCATCCGGATGTTCAGGTGTTCCGTAACGTTCCAGGTAGTCGGGGGATGCTGCGATAACCCAGCGAATATCGGCAGATAAACGGCGGGCAACCATGTCTTCCGGGACGGTGCCACCATAGCGGATACCCGCATCGAAGCCCGCATCAGTGACGTCAACCATACGGTTGCTGGCCACAATATCAATTTCAATATCGGGATAGCGATCCATAAACGCAGGCATGACCGGCGCAAGCAAAAGATTGGCCGCTTCAACGGCAGCATTGATGCGGATACGTCCGGTAGGGGTATTACGATACCGGTTAAGCGATTCAAGCGCGCCTTCTATCTTGTCGAAAGGCTGAAGGACAGACTGAACCAGTTCTTCACCTGCAGCCGTAGGGGTAACGCTCTTGGTCGTACGATTAAGCAGGCGAACCCCGAGCCGGGTTTCCAGTCCCTTCAGAGCATGACTAAGCGCTGATGCACTGACACCTAATTCAATCGCCGCACGGCTGAAACTGCGATGACGTGCAATAGCCATGAAATAAATGAGATCGGCGACATCAGCTCTGCTTATTTGCATACAGAATAGTTTTCCTTGTGCGTTAAAGGCCGAATGCGTTGATACGGAAATGATATACACATTAGACCGACCAGGGCTAATCCGTTGCTGAATTTTTTTCACAAGTCCATCCACTCATCGCCTCTCACTGAACACGTTGTGCTTCGTTATTCTTGAAAATTATGCGCTCTGGCCGTCGGTCAGGGCGGAACATTCACTTAACGGAGCCGTGTATGAACTATACGCATCTTGGCCGCACCGGCCTGAGAGTCAGCCGCCTTTGTCTCGGAACCATGAATTTTGGTGACGTCACCGACGAGAAAACCAGCGCCCGCATTCTGGATGAAGCGCTTGAGGCAGGTATAAATTTCATTGATACAGCAGATGTGTATGGCACTGAACAATCACCCGATATCCAGCAAGGTTCGGGGCTGTCTGAAGAAATTATTGGTCGCTGGCTCCAGCAGGGTGGCCGCCGTGACCGTATCGTTCTGGCGACGAAAGTCTATCAGCCAATGGGGCCAGGTCCGAACGATCGGCGTCTTTCTGCTTACCATATTCGCAAAGCCTGTGAGGACAGTTTGCGACGGCTTAAGACCGACCATATTGACGTCTATCAGATGCATCACATCGATCGCTGTACGCCATGGGAAGAGATCTGGCAGGCCATGGAACTCCTTGTTCAGCAGGGAAAAGTCCTTTATATCGGTAGCAGCAATTTCGCGGGCTGGGACATTGCGACTGCACAGTCAGTTGCTACGGCCCGTCATTCCCTGGGCCTGGTTGCTGAGCAAAGTCTCTACAATCTGACTGCCCGAACTATTGAGCTGGAGGTCATTCCCGCATGCCGTCATTTTGGGCTGGGACTGATTCCCTGGAGCCCACTTGCCGGAGGGTTGCTTGGCGGCGTACTGAAAAAGATGGCAAGCGGGCGCCGTGCCAGGCCCGAGTTTTCCCGTCTTATCGAACAGTATCGTCCGCAGTTGGAAGCCTACGAAGGATTATGTGAGGACCTCGGCGAAACCCCTTCCGATGTGGCGCTTGCGTGGCTCCTGCAGAATCCTGTCGTTACTGCTCCACTTATCGGGCCACGTACGGTCGAACAACTCCGGGAGGCGCTTCACGCCACGACAATCACGCTATCAGACGACACCATGAGCTGCCTCGACGAAATCTGGCCCGGGCCCGGGGGAGAAGCACCCCAGGCTTATGCCTGGTAATGATCAAATTAATGAATCCTTTCTTCGCTTTAGGGAGTTCCAGTTTATGAGCAAGATGATGCATGACCAGCATTCTGCTTCTGTACCCGCTTCCCGGGATCGTCGCAATTTTCTGATCGCCGGCGCCGGTCTGGCGTTGGCCGCTACCACCCTTGGCAGGAGCGGAGCAGTGATGGCTAAACCGGCTGGTCAGGACACGTCGAAAGACCCTTCGGATGCTGTTCCCGTCCAGAAGGAGACCTTAACCACGCGTAAACTCGGCTCGCTGGAGGTTTCAAGCATGGGGCTGGGGTGTCTGCCCATGGTGGGGTATTACGGCGGTGGTCCGCGCGATCGTAAAGCCATGGTTTCGCTCATCCGGGCAGCCTTCGAACAAGGCATCACGTTCTTTGATACTGCCGAGGTGTATGGCCCCCATCTCAGTGAAGAATTTGTCGGGGAAGCACTGGCCCCCGTTCGCGATCGTGTGGTGATTGCGACTAAGTTCGGTTTCGGCGTGGAGGAGGGGAAGCCAACCTCCCTCAACAGCCATCCTGACCACATCCGCCGCGCCGTAGAGGGCTCGCTAAAGCGTCTGAAAACGGACCACATCGATCTGCTTTATCAACATCGCCCCGATCCGAATGTGCCGATTGAGGATGTGGCGGAAACCGTGAAGGCGTTGATCCAGGAGGGTAAAGTGAAACACTGGGGATTGTCGGAAGCGAGTGCCAGGACAATCCGCCGCGCACATGCGGTACTCCCTGTGACTGCAGTGCAGAGTGAGTATGCCATGTGGTGGCGTGAACCGGAGACACGGATATTTCCAACGCTCGAAGAGCTGGGTATCGGCTTTGTACCTTACTGCCCGACCGCCCGGAGTTTCCTTGCCGGAGCAGTCAATCCAGATCAGCGGTTCGACAGCACCGATCGGCGGCATAACCTGCCACGCTTCCAGCCCGATGCACTGGCCAAAAACATGGTACTGCTTGAATTCGCGCAATCGTGGGCCCGCCGCAAAAACACCACTCCGGTTCAGTTCGCACTGGCCTGGGTGATGGCACAGCGGCCATGGATAGTCCCCATACCGGGTACGACGCAATATCCGCACCTAATAGAAAACAGTGGTGCACCGCAAGTCCGGTTGACGGACAGCGAATTAAGCGAAATCGATGCAGCGCTTGCCAGGATCCCATTGCAGGGCGGTCGCGCAGATCCGTTTACCGAAAGTCAGTTTGATAAAAGTTAAACGGTGATGGCCACCTTTATACTTACTGTCACAGGGAGACTGTAGATAATGTCTCCCTCTGTGTTATTGTCAGGGATAAACCATATGAATGGACTAAATCATAACGCGCTTAGGGCATTAACAGTCCTGTATTGCTGAAGGCGGCGTGAGTGAAGGTGGCGTATCCGGAAGTGGGGGGATGATCCCGTCGACGGGGTGCGGCAGATAGTGTGCCTCGAGCTCCATGATTTCGGCATCGCTAAGTGAAAAGTCCAGCGCGCTGATAGCCGTGGAAAGATGTTCTGGTTTCGTCGCGCCGATGATCGGTGCTGTGATGACCGTTTTTGATAGCAACCAGGCAATTGCAACATGGGGTCTTGGCACATGGTGCTTTTCAGCAATGCTGGCAACAACATCAATAACGGGCTTATCCAGCAGGGCTGCGTTCTCATACATTTTTAACGCAAAGGCATCGTTTTGCGTTCGTCGGGACGTGACACTCCAGTCTCGCGTGAGCCTGCCCCGCGCCATCGGACTCCAGGGGATCACACCAACGCCCTGGTCTTCACACAGGGGCAACATCTCGCGCTCTTCTTCCCGGTAAAGCAGGTTGTATTGCGGTTGCATCGTAATAAATCGGGTCCAGCCGTTACGCTCTGCAGTATGCTGCATTTTTGCAAAGCGCCAGGCTTCCATAGATGATGCGCCGATGTAACGTACTTTTCCTGATTTAACGAGGTCATGCAGAGCCTCCATGGTCTCTTCAACAGGCGTTGAGTGGTCAAAGCGGTGAATCTGAAAGAGATCCACATAATCCATACCTAAGCGCATCAAGCTGTCGTCAATAGACTGAAAAATGGCCTTGCGGGAAAGAAACCCGGTATTGGGTGAGTTGCGCCACGGAAAGAAGGTCTTTGTCGCCACAACGATCTCATCGCGTCTGGCCATTTCTCTCAGCGTTTTTCCAGTGATCTCTTCAGAACTTCCGCCCGAGTAAATATTCGCGGTATCAAAAAAATTAATGCCCGCTTCAAGCGCCTGGCGAATGAGCGGACGTGACGCCTTCTCATCCAGGGATCAGGGTTGAGGCAAGCGTTCAGGTTCACCATAGCTCATACAACCGAGACAAAGACGGGAGACTTGCAAACCGCTACGACCCAGATTCACATACTTCATTCTGTGTTCCTTCTTTTATTGCCAGCAATTCTGTATGTGACAGGGTATTGCACTGACATGAAGGGAACCAGCATGCGCCATCGAATGGTGTTGTGAGCTATTTTCACAGATGGGCGTAATCGTCAGTGGATTTTACATTCAAGGACAGCGCCCACACGCTGACATCATTCATTATTGTTAGCTGAGGTTTTCGGGCACGCCTGACCAACAGGAATAACGATTTTTTCACGGTGTTCCCCGCGTTCATAAACGCAGATTGTACCTTCATCTGTATTGACCTGTTCCTTCAGCGGGAGCCCTGGTTCCTGCGCAAAAATGCGAAAGGATGCGACCAAAATCAATGCCAGAGAACACAAAAGCTGGACTGCATTCATATCTTCACTCCTGAAAAATATTTAACTCATTTCCAGCACCGACTGGCGAGGCGTAAGCTTACCAATTATCGGTGGCAGTTCCGTTTCGCGAAGCGGACGACCCTCAACGATGCTTTTAATACGCTGTACGCACTGGTGCAGGAGGGGTTCCATTGGCCATGAAATACAGGTCAGTTGCGGATATAACTGCGTGGCCAACGGTGAATCCTCAAGACTGAGGAGGGATACCTCCTGAGGCACGGCAATATTAAATTCGCGGAAGAGGCGCATGGCCTCCGCAGCGTAAGCATCACGCTTAACTACGATGGAAGAGAACTTGCTCAGACTATTAATAAGCGTCAACAGCGCGCGTTCGACACTCTCATTGGCTGTTAATACCAACTGGCGATTAAACGGAAATGAGTAGTTCTGCAACACATTGCGATAACCTTCAACCATTCGCTTGCTTGCGTCATCCGTCTCGTTATCGATAACCAGCGCGATGTTGCGATGGCCTTTACCTATCATGTAGCGGCAGGCGCTCTCCGTAGCAAAGGCGAAATCGTAGCCCTGACTTTTCGCGTCCACCACGGGTCGGTCGAAAGAAATCACGTTATCGCCACTGCCCGGTACAACTGGTCCGAACACTACAACGGCGGCGCATTGTCGTTGTAAATCATCTACCGAAGCTGCATGTTCGACGTCATTATCCACATACTGGACGATCAGCGTTTTGTTCAGCACTTTCATTGCGCGCGCAAGCGCGGGAAGAATACGTGCGCCACTGCTTTCCTCACGTGAGGAAAGCACCACACCGATATGGCTTGATGACTGACTCGCCAGGTTTTGCGCGGCGAAGCTTGGGCGGTAGTTGAGTTCTTCTACAGCCCGTAATACCGCCTCACGGCTCTCTTCGCGAACACCCCTGGTCCCCGTCAGCACGCGGGAAACCGTTGCTCTGGAAACATTGGCTAATCGAGATACATCATCAATCGTTGGCATAGCGTTTTCTGCGTGGTGAGTTTTCATCATCTTAACATAACCCTCACGAAGAATCGTCCCGTCGCCGGTCATGACGCTTATGTTTCGTTCGCGTTCAGCCGGGGAAGCCAGGCTGCGCCACGTACGCCGCTGGCGTCGCCAAAGCGCGCCGGAACAATGCGCGTATAGCAGGTTTCAGAAAAGAGATAAGAAATAATAGCGACAGGCAGATCATCGTAGATTCTGCTGACATTCGACAATCCTCCTCCTAACACAATGACCTGGGGATCCAGAATATTGATGACTGACGCCAGGCTACGGGCAAATGCATCAATAAAATGCCGCCAGTGTTCGCGCGCCTTCGGATCTCCCTGTTCTGCGGCGTTGATAATTTCCTGAGAGGTCAGGTTTCCCGGGAAACGACGGGCAAAACCGGTACCGGAAATAAAGGATTCAATACAGTTATGCTTGCCACAGTAGCAGGGCTGAGCGGGGCCATCAATCGCTGGTACGTACCCCGGAAGCGGGTTGTGCCCCCATTCGCCGGCAATGGCGTTTGGGCCTTGTAACAAATGCCGGCGCACGGCGATCCCACCGCCACACCCCGTACCGATAATCACACCAAATACGGTGTCAGCCTTTGCACCTGCGCCATCTACCGCTTCAGAGAGAGTAAAACAATCAGCGTCATTGGCAATCCACACTGGCTGCCGGATACGTTCGGCAAGATCGGCTTTCAGATCGTGACCATTAAGAACCAGGCAATTGCAATTTTTGATGAGCCCCGTTTGCGGGTCAATTGCGCCAGGCAGACCGACCCCTACGGTGAAGGGTTCCGGGCTAGCCGCGCGGGCATCATCAATAAGGCTCACCAGATGCAGCATAAATTCAGCGTAACTTTCTTTCTGAGTCGGCTGGCGCTTACGCCAGAGATAATCGCCTTGAGCTGAAAGCAATACAGCTTCCATTTTTGTGCCACCGATATCCAGTCCAAGATAATGCATACAATCCTCTGTCATAAGAGAGGCCGCGGCCTCTCTGCTGTCGTTATGCCTGGTGCGGGCGTGTGCGGTAAATGTGAATAAGTTCGGTCACCAGCTCCCTGGCCAGAATGGAGGTCATCAGGTGGTCCTGCGCATGCACCATCACCAGCGTCATTTTGGTTTTCCCTTCGCCTTCATCAACTTCAATGAGCTGGGTTTGAACAAGGTGAGCTTCGCGGGCAAAATGAGTCGCCTCTTTCATTAGTTGATCTGCGGCTTCAAAATCACCTTGCTTTGCGCAGCCGAGGGCTTCATAACAAAGGCTGCGCGACTGACCCGCGTTAATGATGATGCCCATAACTTGTTCTTCTAATTCCATGTTTTTTTCCTCTATGTTCTACTTTCAGGCGGATTGAGCCGCATCTTCTGCATGTTCAACCGCGTTTTCATGCTCTTGTTCCAGAAGCTGTTTTTCGTAGGCCTTCAGGAAGGGGAAGTACATGACGGCAGATGTCACCATGCATATCAGGCACAGGATCACAGGGCTGAAGCTCCAGTTGGCTGCCCATGATGCGCCAATGGGTGCAGGTGTTGTCCATGGCGTCATCGATACCACACGGCTGACTAAATCAAGATCCAGTGCAAACCATGCGAAGGTGGCATTGACCATCGGGACCAGCACAAACGGCAGGAAAAACAGAGGATTCATAATGATGGGCGCACCAAACAGAATGGGTTCGTTAATGTTAAACACCCCTGGTACCACGCCCATTCGCCCAATAGTCCGCAAATGGATGGCTTTGCTGCGCAGCAAAAGGAAGGCCAGCGGCAGCGTCGAGCCAACACCACCAATTAGCAGGTAATGGTCCCAGAAACCCTGAACGTAAATATGCGGGATAGCTTCACCCGCGGCGATTGCCGCCTGGTTTACGGACAGGTTTGCCATCCAAAAAGGGTTCATAATACCGGTGACGATCAGCGCACCATGGATACCGGCAAACCAGAGCACCTGGCACACCAGCACCGAGAGGAGCACTGCGGGGAGCGTATCGGACGCGGCAACCAGCGGTTTCACCAGCGACATAATCGCTTCGGGAATAATCATCCCCAGTTGCGCTTCAATAAGCAGGTTCAGCGGATGCAGCGTGATGACGATTGCCAGTACCGGGATGAGGATCTCAAACGAGCGCGCTACGCCAGTTGGGACCTCCGGCGGCAGGCGGATGGTAATATTATGTCGCTTCAGGAAGGCGTAAAGTTCCGTGGAGTAAATAGCCACCAGAATGGCGGTAAAGATCCCTTGACCGGAGAAGTAGGCCGTTGAAATCTGCCCGTCCTTCAATGGCGCAGCGACAAGCAAAAAGGCCATTAAAGAGAGCATCCCGGCGGTAAGTGCGTCGAGATCGTGGTGTTTGGCCAGACTTGCGGCAATCCCGACGGAAATAAAGATCGTCATAATTCCCATGCTGAAGTTAAAGGGCAGCATGAGAGCTTCACGGTGATCGAGCGAGAATTGCAGCCATGCCCTGGCGAAGCCCCAGGATGTGTCGGGCGAGAAGGGGGGGAAGATAAATACCAGCATAAAAGAACCCACAATCATGAACGGCAGAGCGGTAATGAAGCCGTCACGAATGGAGGTGACATATTTTTGCTGGCCGACGGCGCCCGCCATCGGAGTAATTTTCTTTTCGATAACCTGAATTAGTTTTGCGTACAGAGAGCTCATAGGGTTTCCCTTCTTTATTTGTTATCTATCAGGGAGAGGGCGAAATCGAGAACGGCGCCCCCTTTTTGCATGCCGTAATCCATCATGTTGATTGGCTCAACGCGGATCCCGTATTTATCGGCTTGTTTCTGTAGATCGCTTTGCATGTACTTCACCTGTGGTCCAAGCAATACCACCTGGTAGTGACCAACCTGCTCGGCAAATTCGGCAACGCCATACGCCTTGATTTCCGCTTCCAGGCCACGCCTGTGCGCTTCATCGACCATTTTTTTTACCAGCAGGCTGGTAGACATCCCGGCAGAACAACACAACATGATTTTTTTCATAACGTCTCCTTTGAATTTATGGCTGGAATATAGTCACCACGGAACAAAACGGAAAGCGCTTTCCGTTTGCGGATAAGGTAATTGTGACCACGATCACTTGAGAGCACCTTTCACTTTGTATGAATGTGCGCGATCATCCCTGCTATTCAAGAACTACTAAGGTCGACTTATGAACATTCATTTGATGAATGTTGCTGTGGATTTGATAGAGCAACGCCTCACGCCGGTGGCGAATATAATCACTAAAAATCAACACATTACAGCAATGCGAGACGGCTTTTCTCTTGCAATGCCTTTTGTCATCGTGGGAAGTCTGATGGTGCCAATGCTGTTTCCACCGTTCGCCATTTCAAGCACCTCACGATTCGGATCTTTTTATCTGCTGCTGCGTCCGATGCTGTTACCAACCTTTGAGCTGACGCTCGGCCTGGTGGCGTTGATTGTTGCATTTGGTGCAAGTGCCAGCCTTGCCAAGCAATATCAATTACCGGAACGGTTATGCGGGCTCACCGGATGTCTCGCCTTTCTGCTGTTTATCGGTTTTCGGGATAATGGCGCGACGAATGTTTTTCTGGGAGGGATGGGGCTTTTTACTGCCCTCATTTCAAGCGCATATTCGATTGAAATTATAAGGTTTTTTTATAATAAAGGGTGGTGCATTCGTTTGCCGGATGAGGTGCCGGTGATGACACGGAATGGTTTCCAGCTGCTGATGCCGCTGCTGGTGATTATGCTTTCCATCAGCGTGATGAATGCCGTGATGCTGCAGACGACCGGACAGATTTTGCCGCAACTGATTGGGGAAGCATTGCGCCCACTCATTGTAGCGTCAGATACTCTCACGGCTGTGCTTATCTCCTTGTTTCTGTGTAATCTTTTATGGTTCGTCGGTATTCACGGCGCGCTGATCATTACGGGGATCATGAACCCGTTCTGGCTCACCTATCTGTTTGAAAATCAGCGAGCCCTGGCCGCTGGAGAGGCTGTGCTGCCCCATATTTATTTACAGGGGTTCTGGGATTTTTATCTGTTGATTGGCGGTATCGGCTCTACGCTGCCACTGGTGTTTATGGCAATACGAAGCCGCTCAAGGCAGTTGAAGAGTGTGGGAAAGATTGGTCTTTTGCCTTCTCTGTTCAACATTAATGAGCCAATATTGTTTGGCTTCCCCGTCATCATGAACCCGGTTTTTTTACTGCCCTTTGTTTTTGTTCCGTTGATAAATGCCTGTATAGCCTGGTATTTGACGCAAATGGGTATCCTCGACAGGGCCGTTGCAATGCTGCCATGGTCAATGCCCTCACCGCTGGGTGCTGCATGGTCGGCCAACGGTAGCTGGAAGAATATGTGCATGTGCCTATTTGCCTTTTTCAACGCATGGATGCTTTATCGTCCATTCTTTAAGGTTCACGAACGCCAGCTGATGCAGCTGGAAAAATAACGCTCCTCTTGCTGTTTCTGCCCATTTCTCGTGGGCAGAAGCTTAATTAGTGATATTCATCACAAAAATATTCTCAAAGATCTCAAATTTGTGATTCAATCCGGCAAACACGGAAAGCGCTTTCCGTTAATGGATGTACATTTCCATTTTAGATCCTTACATTTCCCCTGCACGTTTAACCGTGAAAATAAAAATTCAAAGGGAACCTATGCAAACGTTATTTAAATCAATACCTCTGTCCTTGATTACCCTCACTGTCATCAGCGGCTATGCCAGCGCAGATGAGAAATATGATTTTGCACTCCACGGCTATTTGCGCTCAGGGATCCTCGCCAACAGTGACGGAAACCGGGTGGATTCAGTGGGACTGATGCCCGACGGGAAATGGCGTCTGGGGAACGAAGAAGATACCAAGATTGAGCTTATCCCGACAGTAACGCTGAAATCGGATACTGGCGCAGTTGCTCGTGTTCAGGCCAACCTGACGCATCAAACAAAATGTACCGCAGACTGGAACTGTACCGACGATGACGGTAAAGAAACCCAGTTCCGCGAAGGTTTTGCTGAGTTATCAAATCTCGATTTTGCGCCGGATATGACTTTCTGGGCGGGTAAACGTTACAGCAGCTCCAATCTTTCCAGTCACCAGTTCGACTGGGAGTATATTCAGTACAACGGAACCGGGGGCGGGTTTGATAACCTGGATTTAGGCTTCGCGCGCTTTGACGCCGGCGTTTATGCGTTTTCAACAACGGATGAAGCCAAAGCCTATCCCGTGGCTCTGGGGGATCAGGGATACCCTGACGATTACTCGCTTAACCTCTGGTTTAAAAAAATCGGCGGCACCGGGCTGGATGTTGAGCTTATTGGCCACCATATGAACCGCAACGAAAACCATCCCACTTCTGCTGAAAAAGGTTATGGCGTGACGGCGCTGTATAACGTCGACAGTTTTTATGGGCTGACAGGTGGCTATTCCCGCATTGTTTTCCAGTACGGCAAAGGGCTCGCTGCCGCTGACTCGCTGGGTAAAAACGGCTGGGGTTGGGCAAACCTGGAAGACACCCAGTCCTGGCGCGTGATTCTGGATGGCATGGCCAGTCTGGGCGAAGTGGACGTATCGACCTTTGCATTTTATCAGAAAGATAAAAACTACCGCTGGTGGACCAGCGATGATGACGGCTGGGGACGCTCCATGTGGGTGGCGGGTATCCGGCCGTATCATCAGATAACGAAGAATTTCGCCATGCAATATGAAGTGGGTTACGAATATCTGGATGATAAAAACTACATGGGGGTAAACGGCAAAGGAAAGGGGGGCCTGACCAAGGTGACCATTGCGCCAACGCTCACCTTCGATTCTGGATTCTGGAGCCGTCCACAGCTGCGCTTCTTTGCCACGTATGCCAAATGGGATAAAGGCGTCTCGGATGCGATAGACAGAAATTACGACTGGAGCACCGGTACCCTTAGCCCGGGGGGATACTCTCGCAGCGGGGATACCGATACGCTGAATTTTGGTGTACAGGCTGAAGTCTGGTTCTGAGGAGATAAGAGATGGCTTTCCCGATTCGAAAACTTCTGCTCGTCTCCTTACTGTCCGCGCTGGGAAGCGCGGGGGCGCTGGCGGCGGAACAATCCCATTTTGAACATTTTATTACTCGTGATGGTGCTGCGTTAAAAGACGGCGATCGGCTCTTTCGCTTTGCCGGGATCCATGCCCCGGAGCTGCATCGTATAGAGGATGACGCGAGAGGAACCTGCAAAGCGGATCCGCGCGGGTGGGGGCAATATTTCAAATGGCCTACTGCTGAAGAGCAAGAAAACTGGATTAAAGCCCTGGTGCAAACGGGTGCTAAAGCACAGCGCGTGTATGTGCTATCCGTTCAGCAGGAAAACGACGCGGCCTGCGGACGTGAAACGCATATCCTGTCGCCGGAAACGCCTGACGGCATGCCGCGGCTGAATGAAGCGGCAATGAAAGTTTATGACAACATGATTGCTGAAGCAGATAAGCAGGGGCTTCGCCTGATTCTACCGTTTATCGATCACTGGTGGTGGTGGGGTGGGAGAGAACAGCTTGCCTCATTTTATCATGAAAAACCTGAGGATTTTTATCGGACGGACAGTAAAACCTTCCAGGCTTATCTTGACGTGATTCGTCAGGTTATAACCCGGACGAACACCATTACGGGACGCCACTACTACGATGAAAAGGCGATTATGGCGTGGGAAACGGGTAATGAGCTGGAGGACACTAACGCCGATTTTCTTCATCAGACATCTGCCTGGATCCGTAAATGGGCACCCCATCAGCTTGTCGTAGATGGGACTTATAAAAAGGTGAATGATTTCGCGCTCAGCGATCCGAACGTCGACATCATCAGCAATCACTATTACACCAATGCCAATAACAACCACCCCGGGCAGGTTCGTAAAGATCTGGAGGCGATTGGTGGCAAAAAAGTCTATCTGGTTGGCGAATTTGGTCTCCTCGACCAAAAAGACCTTAACGCTATCATGCAGTCTATTGTGCATACTGAGGTCAATGGCGTGCAGGCCGCGGGCGGCTTTATCTGGGGTTTTCGCGGTCATCGGCATGATGGCGGTTTTTACTGGCACAAAGAGTATACCGGACACTATAGCTACCATCTGCCTGGCTTCCCGGATGAGGGGAAAGCGAATCAGGAGATGGAGGTTGTCAACCTGGTACGGACTGCCGCCGCACAAATGGCTGGTCTGAGCAAGGTGCCAGATTTGCCGGTACCAGAAGCACCGAGGTTACGCGAGAGCGATTCCCCCTTTGCCATTAACTGGATGGGGTCACCCGTTGGTCGTTATTACGACGTGGAAAGAGCTGTGCAGCCACAGGGCCCATGGACACGCGTCGGAAAGGACATTTCCGACGGCAAAAATGAATGGGATCCATCGAAAATGAGTCTTTTCCGCGATAATTATCGCAGCCTGACGCTCGGCCAGACTTACTACTATCGGGTAATCGCTAAGAATGATAGTGGTCAGTCAGCACCTTCAAACGTGATTCGCCTGAAACATATGCAGAAAAACCTTCCACCGGTTATTACCCTGCAGGACATGCTTTCTACCACTGTCGATAAAGGCGTTCAACTCAATGCTGCCTGGCAGGATGACAATCTACCTGGCCCGAAAGTCAGCGTAGCGTGGAGCCATGACGGTAAGAATAACGTTCACTTCTGTAACAGCAGTAAAGAGGAAACCCGAGTCTGGTTCTCCGCGCCGGGCGACTATGCGTTGACCTTTACTGCTGATGACGGGTTGCTGGAAAGCAGCAAAACGATAAATGTCAGCGTGAAGCCCGCTGTGAGGCCTGTACCGGCAGATTATTGCAGCTTTGGCAGCGGGACTATGGATGTTAGCAAGGGAACACTTAACTCCATTAAAAGTGAAAAAGATACGTTAGCCATCGGAGAAGACGGTTTCCTCGGGCCTTTCGCGCATGACGGAGACAGCGTGAGCTGGCAGGTTAGCGCTCCCTGGGACGGTAAATTTACCCTACACGTGAAATTTAACGGCAAATGGGGAAGCAAGAAAAACTCGTTCATCGTGAACGACGGAACGCCAGTCAGCATTGAATTTCCGCAAACGGATGAGAAGGGCAAGACCATAGTCGTTCCTGTTTCGCTCAAAGAGGGGGGTAATACCATCAGTTTTGGAAAGTTTACCGGCGACTGGGGATATATGTTCATCAAATCAATTGAAGTTACTGCAGAGTAATTATTTGGCTGCCCTTTTGGGGCAGCTTTTTAACATTCAGGAGGCATTATGAATCGGTATCAATTTCCGGAAGGTTTTTTTTGGGGGGCTGCAGCATCAGGCCCGCAGACAGAAGGCTTCGCGAATAAGCCGCACCGTTCTATCTGGGATAGCTGGTATGCAGAACAACCCAACCGCTTTTTCCAGCAGATTGGTCCGCAGAAAGTATGTGAAACCTACAGCAAGTATAAAGAGGACGTTGCGCTAATGAAGCAAACGGGATTTAACTCGTTTCGTACTTCCATTCAGTGGTCACGGCTGATTGATGATTTTGAAACCGGTACCCCAAACGCAGAAGCTGTCCGGTTTTACAACAACTACTTCGATGAGATGATCGCCAGCGGCATTGAACCAATGATTAATCTTTATCATTTCGACATGCCGGAAATATTGCAAAAGCAGTATGGCGGTTTTGAATCACCCCATGTGACGGATCTTTTCGCAAGGTTTGCCCGCACTGCATTTGAGCTATTTGGTCATAAGGTCAAATACTGGATCACCTTTAATGAGCCGATAGTACCTGTCGAAGGCGGCTATCTTTATGATTTCCATTATCCTTGCAAAAAAGATGGCAAGCTGGCGGCGCAGGTTGCATTTAACATTATGCTGGCGCATGCAAAAGCGGTGCACCTGTACCGGAAACTTGAGCTACCGGGCGAAATAGGCGTGGTGCTTAATCTGACTCCCTCGTATACCCGAAACAATAGCGACGAGGATAAAAAAGCAGCGTGGTATGCCGACCTGTTCTTTAATCGCAGTTTCCTTGAACCGCTGGTTAAGCATGAATTCCCGAAGGAGTTATGTGAAGTCCTCGCAACCCATGATTGCTTGCCAGAAATAAAAAAAGCGGATGTCGATCTGATAACGAGTTCGCGGGTAGATTTCCTGGGGGTTAACTACTATGTTCCACGTCGGGTTAAAGCGCGCGAATGTCCCTATGAACTTGATTACTTCACGCCAGAGTATTACTTCGAGAACTACAGCGATCCCGAAGGGCGCTTCAATCCGTATCGCGATAATAACGAGATTTTTCCGCAGGCGATTTACGATATAGCCAGCAACATCCGCGATAATTACGACAATATGAAGTGGTATCTGGCTGAAATCGGTATCGCCATGGATATCCAGTCAGAAGGTCCTGTTCTGGCTGATGGGGTTATTGATGACACTTTCCGTATCGAATTAATGGAAGAACACCTCGAACAGCTCCATCGCGCCATCAGCGAGGGGGCGAACTGCTTTGGCGTACACCAGTGGACATTTATTGATAACTGGTCGTGGATAAATAGCTTTAAACGCCGTTACGGTTTCTGGCGACTGGATCTGGAAAGCGGGGAGCGACAGATAAAGCGTAACGCTCTTTGGTTTGCACAGTTGGCTGCCTCTAATGGATTTACGCCCGGAGCGTTTATAAAGGGCAACAAGTAATGGTCTCGTTCTATCGCATGATATTTAGGGGAACGGACGGTGGAGACAATCATGTTTAACGGCGTGATTTTATATTAGAAGAGGAAAATAGTCCGCACGGCATAGACTGAGCGGGCTATTAGGGAGTCATCCAACTCGTGAATCACCCATAACTAAAATCGAGTAGTTGGGAAACTGTCGCGGCAGCGAGTAATATTCGCGCTGCCGGCGCTGGATATTGTCATTGTTATTCCGTGAAAGAGGATCATAACGGACATCGTCAGGACAGGACCATAGTAAGTAAGTTAACAATCGACTACATTTAACATAATATACATTATGCGCACCAATGTTGTAACAGCAAAGTTGTAATGTCCGCTTTGGGCTAAGTTAAGATGTCCGTCATGTATAATCAACAAGAAGATCACCATGACGGCTCATGCAGCGGAGTTTTTTACATTGGATGAAGTTAACCGACTCAAAATCATTCAGGATGTTGTTGATCGCCGTCTGACAACTCAAATGGCAGCTCAGCGACTGGGCATCTCGGATCGCCAGTGCAGACGGCTTCTGTCGCGTTACCGTGAATCTGGCCCACTTGGTATGGCTAATCGTCGTCGTGGGAAACCCAGCAATAATCAGTTGCCTGATGGCCTTGCGCGGTATGCACTCAGTATTATACGTGAGCGCTATGCAGACTTTGGGCCGACTCTGGCGTGTGAAAAGCTTGCAGAACTGCACGATGTCCACCTGTCCAAAGAAACTGTCCGGTCGCTCATGGTTAAAGCCGGTTTCTGGGTCCCCCGTAAGCAACGTGCGCCAAAAATTCAGCAGCCACGCTATCGCCGGGCCTGTTGTGGCGAACTGATACAGATAGATGGCTGTGACCACCACTGGTTCGAGAACCGTGCTCCAGCCTGTACCGCGCTGGTTTGCGTTGATGATGCAACGAGCCGACTGATGCAGCTCCGCTTTGTAAAATCGGAATCAACATTCACCTATTTTGAGGCCACACGAGGCTACCTGGAAAAACATGGTAAACCGCTGGCGTTATACAGTGACAAAGCCAGTGTATTCAGAATAAACAACAAAAATGCCACTGGTGGTGATGGCTTTACCCAGTTTGGGCGTGCGATGCATGAACTGAATATCCAGACTATCTGCGCGAATACCAGCTCTGCCAAAGGCCGCGTGGAACGCGCTCATCTGACGCTTCAGGACCGACTGGTAAAAGAACTCCGGCTCAGGGGAATTTCTTCTGTTGACGCAGCCAATGAGTATGCTGATGAATTTATGGACGATTATAACCGGCGCTTTGCCAAAGCTCCGCGACATGACTTTGATGTGCATCGGCCACTTGAACATGATGATGATCTGGCTGCCTTTTTCACATGGCGGGAACCGCGTCGCGTTTCGAAATCTCTGACGGTTCAGTATGATAAAGTGCTCTATCTTATTGATGACAGTGAAATCAGTCGCAAAGCCATCGGGAAATACATCGAGGTCTGGCATTATCCGGATGGCCGAAAAGAACTCAGGCTTAACGGCGTTGCTCTTCCCTACTCCACTTATG
Source organism: Klebsiella sp. CN_Kp097 (assembly GCF_040064495.1). NCBI lineage: Bacteria > Pseudomonadati > Pseudomonadota > Gammaproteobacteria > Enterobacterales > Enterobacteriaceae > Klebsiella > Klebsiella sp. CN_Kp097. Next base: position 599,667 of record NZ_JBEAIL010000007.1, read on the forward strand.
ATCGCCTGTCGGAAATCGACCAGGGAGCTATCGTGGACAACAAGCGGCTCGGACGTACACTAGAATATATTAAACTGGTTCAGGACAAACGCGACAATAACCGTTCTCAGGCAATACCTGCTGGCGATGGACCTTCACGGCGGCGCAGGAAACCAACTGATAAGAAATCCCAGCGATCACTGAACGGCGATGATATGCTGGAAGCTTTGAAAGTTTTACAGAGTCGTTCCGGTGAAATATTCGGTTCTAATACTCAAAAAACATAGGGCATAATATAGTAAAAGACATAGGCTGTAGTTTATTTAAGGGTCAGCTCAGATGCCCTGCATCAATAAGCGCCATACGAAGATGTTTTTGAATGAAATCTGCTTTATAAATGCTGTATCGGTGGGTATCGTTATCACATAAAAGCACCGCGTTTTTTTTCATTAAAGCGTACTGAGTTGCTATATCATTGTTTCTAATAAGATAATCGCGAAATGCCAGATGTTTTATTATTTGAGCATCCCCGGTGGTGAAAGCATGGATGTGATGACTGCGCTGGTTTTCACCTTTTGTGAAGTACCTACGATTGGAAATTCCATTTTCACCACGCACAGTATATCCGGCACGCTCCATTGCCTGATTCATGCTGTCCAGTTCATCAAGATTAGTAACTTCAATTAATATATCTATCACTGGTTTAGCTGATAATCCAGGCACCGAGGTGCTACCAATATGGTGAATCTGGGATATCACATGACCAAGTGTTACCTGCAACAGAGAACGTTCGTTCTCAAATAATGTAGGCCACATGTCATCATAATCAACAACAGTCAATATTCGCATATTCAACAATCTCACATTTTTAACGAATTTTGTTCATTCACAATGAGGGGGAATCCCATTCCCTCTTTAATTTTTTCTACGTTAGCTCTGGACGTCAGCTTTTCTATTAAAGTAAATGCGACATTAATAGCTGTTGCAGGACTTTGCGATGTAATGATATTACCATCCACTACAATTGGGCGGTCAATGACATTGACACCCATTTCAGATAACTGCGTTTGACGTTTACTGCTCAGATGATACGTCGTACCCATTCTACCTTGAAGAGCACCGCTTTTTGCTACTGGTAAAGCGCCAACACAGACAGAAGCGATAATTTTGTTTTGGTTGTTAAATTTTCGAATAAGGCTGACCAGCCGCTCATCAAATGCATCCTCGTAAAAACCAGCCCGGCTCATTCCGCCGGGAATGGCAATGGCATCAAAGCTATCACCATCAATTTCATCCAGTTGATATTCTGGTTCGATGGTGAAATTCCAGGCACATTTAACTTTTTTTCGTAGACCAACTGTTACCAATTCTACGGGTTCCATTCCGTATGTTGTTGTCCAGCCAATAGCATCAGTAAATGCACTGGCTTCATATTCTTCTAATCCCTGACAAAGGAATAAAATAACCTTCTTCATTTCGTAATACCCATAACAAGGGAAAATCCATAAATATACGGTAATAATAACACAAGTCGTGTACATGTCTCTTCTTGACATACCGTTTTGAGCGGCCATGTGTACGGCTTTGAACTGGGCTTCCATCCTTTGTAATCAAAGGACATTTCAGCTTTGCTGGCAGGCGGACATCTGAACTTAGCCTTGACATGCAGGGTAACAGCAAAGTTGTAAGCAAGTATATTGAGGTCTGGCATTACCCGGATGGACGGAAAGAACTCCGGCTAAACGGAGTCGTCCTTCCCTACTCCACTTATGATCGTCTTCAGGAAATTGACCAGGGTGCTATCGTAGACAACAAACGACTCGGACGCACACTAGAGTTTATTAAGCTGGTTCAGGACAAACGCGACAATAACCGGTCTCAGGCTCTCCCTGCCGGAGATGGCCCCTCGCGGCGGAAAAGAAAACCAACTGAGAAGAAATCCCAACGTTCACTGAATGGCGACGATATGCTGGAAGCATTGAAGACGTTGCAATCACGTTCTGGAGAAATTTTTGGCCCAAGGAGATGAGTTGAATCCCATGATAAACAGCAATGCTTCGGTATCTAACGTCCGCTTTGAGCGAAGAGCGGAAGTTGGTCATTGTTCTGCTAGTCTAATAGACGGTGAACAAAAAATGGGATGTCAGTACCATCTTATTCGCATCCATTCAAATGAGATCGAGGATTCTACTATGGGACCTTATCGTACTTTTCTTATTACAGGCGCAACCAGAGGTATAGGGAGAGCACTCAGTGACAAATTATCAGAACAGGGTCACCTGGTTGTGGGTATTGCCCGTAATAGTGATGCCAGCTTTCCAGGGGTTTTATATACGACCGATCTGAGTAGCTCTGATGAAACAAATTTAATTCTAATGAAAATTGCCAAAAATCACGAAGTTCACGGTATCGTAAATAACGTAGGGGTGGCCTTACCTCAACAACTGGGAAGTATTGATATTCCGACCTTCCTGAATGTCATGGATATCAATGTACGGGTAGCAGTTCAGATAACACAGGCGCTGGTTGCCAAAATGAAGCGCAGAGGCTGGGGAAGAATTGTGAATGTATGTAGCCGTGCTATTTACGGTGCGACTGACCGAACAGCTTACGCAGCAGCAAAAAGTGCGCTGGTAGGTTGTACACGAACCTGGGCATTAGAGCTTGCTCAATTCGGGATCACCGCAAACGCGATTGCTCCTGGGCCAATAGAGACAGAGCTTTTTCATAAAACACGACCTGTTGGAAGTGAAGCAGAACAACGTGTTTTATCGACAATCCCTATGGGCAGACTGGGCTCTCCTGCTGAAGTGGCTTCAGCAATAGCCTTTCTTTTATCATCAGAAGCGAGTTTTATTACTGGCGTAGTACTGCCTGTTGATGGTGGAGGAAGCCTGGGAGGACGTTAGAAATGTTAAGAAACTCTGTGGAAATTGAAACGCTTATCCAGGGCTGGTATTTGATATTGTCGCAGTTAGTAAGATATTTTAACCTGTCTAACCTAATAAATACACATGATGCATTTAAGCGAGTTCTATGAGTTTAAAGCCGCGTAAAATCGTTTTAATTCCCGGGTTTATGCTGAATGAAATGCTTTGGCATGAATTTGAAACATACCTGCCGTCAAACTGTATTGTTCATCATGCATCTGTAACTGAAGGACGAACCATTCATGATGTCGTTCAGCATCTGATTACTCTTCTGCCTGAGAAGTTTTCTTTGATAGGCTTTTCGATGGGAGGGTATATTGCCCGACAACTGGCAGCAGAATTCCCTGAACGTGTAGAGTCCTTAGTGCTTATTGCCAGTTCCTTACGGGAAGATACGCCGTTAGAGGCTGAAGCAAAGCGAAAAAGCGTGCAGTCATTGTCCCCCACAACGTTTAAGGGGCTGAGCAGCCATGCTATTGCCCGGACACTCCATCCTATAAACACATCAAATCAGGATATGATTTCAGCTATTCAGAAAATGGGATGCTCTCTGGGATTTGAAGCCTTCATCACGCAATCATCCTTATCCCGGCAAGGTATACCTTATGCAACGATATGTTGTCCAACATTGGTTATCGCCAGTGAAGATGATGCCATCCGTTCGATGAAGGAGGCAGAAGAGTTGGTCGAAGCCATACCTTATGCGTCGTTTAGAATCATTCGGAATTGCGGCCATATGATTCCGCTCGAACAACCTAGGGAGTTGGCAAAAACTATTGTTGAATGGCTCCCGCCTACGTAAATTATTGGGTATTTATCCGCAAATATCCTGACTTACTTCATCAGGGTAAGGTCCCCTCCTGGCACGAAGCGGACAGAGCTTTAGCAGCGCAACGCGCCATAAACCAGAAGTGGATTCTTTAGTTCCGAAAACTGCTTGCTATTTGAGCGAAAGGTAGTGCAATCTGTGTAGCCTCAGCTGAACCATGGAATTATGCCAGACAGATATGATGCTAGAATTCATGCTTTCTCAGTATGCTCAACTACCCGTACCACAGGATATTCTCCATAGCTGGCTTGAAAAATGGATTTCTGAGCAGGAAAAATACTGTGTGGATAGCACCTTTTCAGCAAGGTTCCCGTGGAAAGAAACTGGCTTGGCACAGGAGTATTTTTTACAGCGAAAACTTAATATTGATGGACAGCATTTTCTTACTGGTCCGCGTTACCGTGGGGGCGATATCAATAGCCCTTTCATTGACATTGTCGCTTCAGACTCCAGTATAGATTGTTCTGTACTCAAATACGTTTGCCAAGAGTGGGCGCAGCTAAAGCCGCTGTACATTCGAATTCTCACGCCCGGCCATCATAAAAATCAGGGTATAACAGATCAATTCATCTATGCATCCTGCCTGTCAGGTGCCTCAGAATATCAAGATGACACAGTAACCCTGAGGCTGGCTAAACACGCCGATTTTGAATGGTGTCGAAAGGCGCTCATGGATGCCTATCAGAATTCGTTGTCAGCTATCCCAGCCTTAAGAGGCAACCTGTGCTCTGTCGATGACGAAGAACTCAGTGATTATATTTCAGAAGGCGTTGCGCATATTGTTTATGAAGAAGGAGTACGCGTCGGACTAATAATTTGCGAAAAAGGAGGCGTCGCTTTTTTAAGTGGCCACCGGATTTCTGAAGAGATAATCCTTCCTGCCTTTCGCGGACGCTCTCTGGCCTCCCGGGCTCAGCGCCTGCTTTGTAACCATCTTCAACGCTCCAGCCGGGAACCCTGCCTAATGACAGGGACTATCATTCCGGAAAATTTGCCGTCGATAAAGACAGCTGAAAAAGCGGGGCGGACATGCATTCTCAGATTTGAGTATTTACCTGTGATGTTTAGTTAATCTGCTGAACCTGAACCTGAACCTGAACGTTAAATCTGTTGCTGCGTGTTGATATGAAATATGTCTATATAACTCATAACTCTTTTCTTGCTGCACAAGGCAGACAAGATAAGTAGCGTTAAGGTCCGCTATGAGCGATGAGCGGACGTCCCATCCAGCAGAAGAACGTAAAAAAAACTGCCTCACGGCGGTTTAGCTGTCCAGTTAGGAAGTTGCGCTTGCGAGTCGTGCTGCAAATCCAATAAAGAACATGCCTACCAGCGCGTTTCCAATGGTTGATAATCTACGATTGCCTTTCAGACGGCTTAGCAGATAAGAGCCGCAGAAAACGAGGAAGCCGAAATAAACGAGAGTAATCGCGAACATTACCGCAGCAAGAATGATAAATGCCATCCAGGAATGTTCAGCCTGAACATTGATAAACTGGGCGAAGAAAGAGATATAGAACAGCAGCGTCTTTGGATTCAATAGAGTAACCAGCATTCCGCGCCCGATGATCCCCTTAGCATCAGCAGACGATTTCTTTTCCTGACTCGTTTCGAGAACTGGCTTAAAGATAGCGCGTATCGTCTGGACACCGAGATAGAAAAGATAAGCAGCGCCTGCGTACTTGATGGCGTTAAACAAGGCAGGGGTTGAGCTTATGACCGCCGCCAGCCCACACCATGCCAGCAGAACCAGAATAACGTCGCTCAGCAGAATGGAAAATATTGCAGCAAAGCCCCGCTTGATGCCGCTGGTAATGCTCGTTTTAATCACGAACATGGTTTCAGGGCCAGGCACAAGGACTATCAGCGTCGCACCAAGCAGGTACGTCCAGAAATTCACGACACCAAAATCAGCAAACATTTTCACTCCAGTTCTCTCGTTTTCAACGAGGCTATTCTAATGTAACCAGCGTAGATGAAAACACATCACGGCTACTTTCCTGGTAAGCCAATGTCTGCTCCTGGCACACAGCGGACATTTGAGCTTTGCCCTACCCCGGACATCTGAACTTAGCTTTGACAAATGTAGATTGTGGCCGATAACGGCGTTTGCCGTGTGGATTTGCTTTGGTTATTGCTGGCCTACGCTGATTCCAATCTCGTACTGACAGTCATCTATCGTCGTTCTTCCTGTTTCGAGTGACTTCCAGACTCATGATATCCTCACTCTGACATGTCGCTTTTTCCCATGGCTACTGGCCAACGGTAATCTCCAGTTGTCAGATTAATCGCGGACAACAACTTTTGCTGCCCGCGCTTAAAACATCGTTATCAACATGGCGGCTTAACCGCTCATCGTTCGCCATCGCTTTCGAGCGGCATGTCATCTCGATCAGAACACCTTAAATCGATATTCCATGATCACTTCCGACGACAGCGTGTTTGTACGTGTATAATGACCGTCCGTAAGGACTGGCGTTTTACCTTGCGTCTTATATGACCATCCCGGCCCGAACATCGCCCAAAAGGTGAAGTTTTTAAACATGGACTGCGTTGGAACCCAACGGCTAAAGGCATTGATTTCTCCGGTGCGCACGTGATTCCCTTTATAGTTAAATTGCCCGATGTTTCCCGCCAGGCCAACGGCTAATTCAGGCGTTAATCGATATTCGGTGATGTTCGCCAGCATCAGTTCCCCATCCCGCATGTAATCATCGCCAGCGTAGGCCATAGAAATAAATGTTCCCCTGGAATTTTTGCTCATGTGGCGTGGATAAAACCCGACTTCATCTGCTTTTTTAGCATTGGTGTAGCCAATGCCCATTTTGCTATTCCAGCGTTCGCCTTTCCAGGTCGCGTCCAACGCAAAATGCCAGGCATTATTGTCAAAATCCCGTTTACTCGCGGGCATTGCACGGTAACTATCCATGGCGTGGGTGCCGTATACCTGAGTGCCTATCGTTAGCTGCGTATCAGGTCGAAACTGCGTAAACAGCAGGTGCCGCTGCAGATAGTTTTTGCTCTCACCATAAGCATACTGTGCATCAAAATTTTTTCCCCGCCAGAGAATTTCTCCGCTTGCCAGGTGGCTAATATATTCACCGGTATTGGTCTGAAATCGCTTTTTATCTGGTGAGTTTCTGTCCATGGAATTTTCAAGCCATGCCCCTCTTATGGTAAATGGGCCGTAGCTTACAGCACTGCTTACGCCGGAATACGTTGTCGGCGAAAGCCTGTTAGATGTTGAAATAACGCCATAATTTTTCAATATCTGCCATCCCCAGCGCGCGTTTAGCTGAGCACCAGAAAGCGTGTAGTTAAGCTTCACGTTACGTTGACCAAACTTTGAATACCCTTCTGCATTGCTTTTTTTGTTACCAGTCCCATTGTTATAAAGCACGCCGCGGGAGTTGAAATAGTCGCTGGCACCCAATTTTATCGCGCTATAATACGATGCGTCGAAGCCGATAATATCTGCAAAATAACCAGACTGGTATTCTGCTGAAAATCCTTGCCCCCAGGCGTTATGTACATGTTTAGGATTGGCATTTTCCTCTTTAAGATATTTCCAGTAATTCTTTGCAGAGATGGTGAGCTGTGAGTCAGTAAAAAAAGGATCATCAAAAATAGCGTCTGTAGCGGCCCATACAGGCGTAACCAGCCCGCACGCTATTAACGCGGAAGTTATGTTCTTAAACATTTTTATTTCCTGAGAAAAGATCCGCCATAGCTTATTTATGGCGGGAAACTAAACTGTAAGATTATTTGTGATTTAGTGAATTTTTGCCTGCTTCAACGTATTTCATGGTGCCAATTTCTGGCACGCTGTATTTACCATCGTGATACGTGATTTTCACAACTGCAGCATTCGACAATGGCAGATTTTTGGCCGGGTCATCCGTCAGATCGGAAATCATTATCTGAATCGCCGTGCCTGAAGAAATGGCCAGAATATTTTTATCACCCTCTTTTTGAGCATTTTCTACAATAGTTGCCAGCGCAGCTTGTGTCCGTACTTTTACTTGCTCATAGTTTTCCGCTAGCTGTTTAGGATCGGATTTGGCCAGCGCGTTCTGGCTTTCCTTTACCGAGAGCGTGCCTGCTTTCATCGCTTTAAAAAGCGCTTTGCTGTCCGTCATTCCTAGCGTGTGTGCGCCTGCATTGGCCATATCGACATTATAACCGCCTTCAAAACCACCAAAAAACGCCTCTCGCAGGCCTGTCATTTCTGTTAAATGATAATCCGTTACGCCAGCCTGTTTAAGAATCACTGCCATGGTTTCGCGCTGCCGTCCCGCATCACTGGAATAAAAACGATCAAATTTTATCCCTTTGAGTCCCTCACCTAAATATTGAGCAACCTGCACCCCATCCTTCGTCAATGGGGAATCAATCCAACCTTGTACGCGGTCAAACGAATTAAGCAGCGTTTTACCATGGCGCGCAAAATAAATATTGATGACCTCCTGCTGGTCATTTTTATCATTCGTGTTCGCCATCAGCAGTGGACTGGTAATGGCAGTAACTGCCATTAAGACACCCAGAAATAATTTTTTCATTTTAAAGAGTCCTTTTTCATAGCCAAAAAAAAACCTACGTACTCTTCAGCCCCCTGGTATTGAGGTGGAGAAGAAAACGTAGGTTTTGCCTGTTGAAACAGTAACAATCCAGCTACTGTCGACCCTATCACTAATGTTTTTGAATTGCACCTAATCTATAGCGATGATTTATGTAATTGTGATCCTCCTCATATCAACCGTATTCCCATCTGGACGTTAATATCTGCAGTACGTATTTTAAACTCTCTTGGGATTGTTACTGTTTCAGGCAAAACCTAAGGCCGTTTCTGTACTCGTTGCAGGAGCGGCCTTAGGTTTTTTTTTGCATTTTAGTTACCCTCATGAATAACAGGAGTTACGATGAACAAGTCATGTATTGCCGCTGCGCTGATCTCTGCATTCGCTTTTACCGCAAGCGCCGCACCGCTAAAAATTTTGATTGTCAACGACGATGGTTGCGAATCCACGGGCAGTATTTCGCTTCAGGAAAAACTCACGCAAAAAGGTTTTGAGGTGTGGATGGTTGCTCCAGCCACCAATCAGAGCGGCATCGGTTCAGCCATTACCTTCAAAACGGGTAAAATCTTTGATGTAAAGAAGGCTGCTGATAAACGCTACTGCTTCCCGGGAACACCCGCCGATTCGGTTGATTTTGGCTTACGGGGATTACTCATTAATAATCCGCCGGACCTGGTTATTTCTGGCGTCAACGATGGCCCGAATACAGGAATGGCTCAGGTCAATTCAGGGACGGTAAGTGCGGCAGCCAGGGCTGTACGTTATGGTTTCCCGGCGATTGCGGCCAGCATTGGGTATATCTTTACTGAAGATGAAATGAAGAATAAATGGCCAAGCACCCATAAATACTGGCCTGATGCAGTGGATTATGTGGTTGAGGTTGTTGAAACGCTGAATCATAAACAGGTTTCTGGAACACCTTTATTGCCTAAAGGGTCGGGCTTAAGCATTAACTATCCGCCGCTGCCAAAATCAAAAATTAAAGGTGTGCACTATGTCGAAAATGAGATGTTCCCTACCCCACAGATTGGTTATGATATTTTGCCTGATGGACGCGCTAAACAAACCATCAATCCGGAATCGTTAAAGACAGTAGAGAACGATACCGATTCCGGCTGGCTTAATAAAGGTTATATCACCTATAGCCTCTTTGATGGGGCAATGAACGCCCCGCAATTCCAGGCGCAATATGAAGAACTGTTGAGTAAATAATTCGCCAGACTAACTCACAACCTTGCACTATCATCTTCACGCCTGCCAGCGTCACACTTAATCGCTGGCAGGCGACGTTTTCATTTTTTATCGCCGCACAATAAAATTGTTAAAGCCTACATCTAAGTTGTACTATGCGTATCAGATAAACCATTAGGGCGCTAATGCACGGCGTAATGAAATATATTAATGACAGCCTCAAACTGGGTACCATCGTTGAGCAAAGAATAAAGGAGCGGGATCCTAAGCAGCTAGAGTCCGCGAAAATGGACTTGATGGAGCGTATGGGAACGTCTGTCGGTTTGCATACCGCAGGTGTGCCTTTTATCTCAAGCGCGTTGTTAAGCGTGGTAAGTTTTGCTATGCCGCAGCTAACGCTTTGGGGGACCATCTTTCAATGGTTTTCCTGGCCCGCGCATGCTGTTTTTGCTGGTATAATCCCCACAGGTTTACTCTACTGTCTGCTGATCTTCCCGTCGATGACGCTGTTCTCTCGAGGTTTTCTGGCAGCGCTTAAGTTCTATCTAAGTCTGATTTTCCTGACCGCCGCGCTAGCCGCGGGAAATCTCATCTACGCATTCATTTCGGTATTCATATGTGGCGGGCATGCCGGCTTGCTTATAAGCGCTTTGGTTGGTGTATTATTTAGCGCTGGCAGCATCAAACTCGTTAACAGTGCTATGTTTGTAAAAACCTCAGCATTTTATTTGCATAATCGAATTTGGCGCTGGCAATTAAAACATCATGTACAAAATAAAGTATGATAAAAATCCTCTGCTGGCTCACACTTACACTGCTAAGCGCAACGGGGCTTGGCGCCTGGTTTCTTCAACAGCAATATGACGCGCGCTCCGCCGACTTCCGCATCCTGTATCGCGAAATCACGGTAAAGGTGTCGCAGCACGATGCCATCATCCCCCTGCTTCCGTCCGGTCAAAATGCCGCCGAAGTCCAGCAGATCCTGCCGCAGATCGTGCAATGGCGGCGCTATGATTCCCTGGAGCCGCGACGCCCCATCGTCGCACAAAGCCCCGCACGCTACTGGCTGAATCTTCCGGGCATCTCTCTGCTGATTGATTTGAACACCCTACTTAACAGTCTCAATGAGAAAAAGACATTCAAACATCTTGCCATTCGTTGGGACGGTACCACGTTGTTTGAGGACGGTGCCGCATCTGCCAACACCTGGTGGCGCTGGGAGAAAACTGTTGCCAGCCCAACACAACCTCTGCTCATTAGCGCAGGTGATAACCCGCAATGGCATCAACTGCCGTGGTGGCTGATACTTTCACCGGCACTGTTCTGGGCGGTGATTATCTATCTTGTTAATCAGTATCGAACCAATAAACGCCGACGGGATATCGCCGATCTACGCACCCGCTATGGCGAACTGACTCGCCTTAACACCATGGGCGAGCTGGCCGCTGGTATCGTGCATGAGCTTAATCAACCTTTAACCGCCATTATGAGCTATAACCAGGCGGCAGTGCGCCTGATTAAAAAAAACGATCCCGTAAAGATCCCCGAACTGCTTGAGGCCTCAGTGTTGCAGATAAAACGCATTGACGCCCTGCTCAGCCAGTTTCGTCTCAAGCTAACCAGCAAGCGCGCCGAATATCAGCCGGTTGACCTTCCGTCGCTGTGGCTACGCGTGTGCGAATTACTGGATAATGAGATCCGCGCCGGTAAAGTTCGTATCTCCAGCCATTTTCCGTCGGACCTACCCGCGCTTCCTGCGCCGCCGCTGTGGGTAGAGCAAATACTGCATAATATCGTTAGCAATGCCATTCAGGCACAAAGCATAAATGTTCCAGGTAGTGCGTGGATTCATCTGCAAGCCGTGCGGGTAAATAACGGTATCGCTTTAACTCTTACTGATGGCGGACCAGGGTTATCATCTGAAGCGCTGGAGCAGGTTTTTATACCGTTTTATACCACCCGTACTGATGGTGTGGGACTCGGCATGGCCCTTGCGGATACCCTTGTTCAGCGTCTTAATGGCAAGATAGAAGCGAGCAATATCACCGGACAAGGCGCTTGCTTCCGGTTATGGTTTCCGCTGCGCAATGAGGAGAAGTAATGGAGCAGTACATCTGGTTAATTGATGACGATGCGGCAATACGCGATTCATTAAGTCTGCTGCTCTCAACCGTTGGCTGGCAGACGCAGGCGTTTGATAGCGCATACGCTTTTCAACATCAGGCAGGGAATCTAGCCGAATTAACCGGCTGTATGCTGCTGGATATCCGCATGCCGGGGAAAACCGGGCTGACGCTGCTCGATGAGTGGCGCCAGCTAGGTCTAACCTTGCCGGTTATTATTATGACCGGGCACGGTAATATTGATTTATGTCGTCGCGCCTTCAAAAATGGCGCATTTGAATTTTTAACCAAACCCATTGATGCCGACCTGTTATTCGAAGTGGTCGGCGAAGCGATGGCGCAGCAAAAAGCGCATCTTGAACGACAACAAATATTACTGCCGCTGCAGGAAAAACTCGCCACCCTTACCGCCCGTGAGCATGAAATGCTCCAGCAGCTGCTTCAGGGCTACTCCAGTAAAGAAATCGCCCGTTTATGCTCGCTATCGCCGCGTACCGTCGAAGCGCATCGCGCCAATATTTTTAGCAAACTTGAAGTTAACTCGCTGCCCAAACTGTTGAAGATTTACGCTGATATCGCCAGTGGTTCTAAGTAAAAATACCTGGTACGTTCAGTATTCGCGGCAATAGTCTCCATGCTCCTTCCCTCCTAGTATTGGCCTATCGCCACTCAACACGACGGAGCATCACCATGAAACGTATCCTTCTTAGCGCCATCCTGCTCGGCAGCCTGGTCACGACCGCTAGCGCCGCAACTGGCGTTCTCAGCCAGAAAAATTTGTCAGTGGAGCTCGCGGATAAAATCGCGCAAAGCACGCTACAGGCCTGCGCCAAAGACGGCTATAACGTTGCCGTCACGCTGGTCGACCGTTCCGGTACGCCGCTATTAATGAAGAGAATGGATAATGCGGGCCCACACACCGTCGAAGCCAGCCGCATGAAAGCATTCACCGCGCTAACCACTAAAAACGCCACCAGCAATGTCATGAAAGGTTCTCAGTCCAACGCCGGAGCCGCGAACCTGCGAGATATACCCGGTTTTCTGCTATTAGCTGGCGGAGTGCCGGTTAAGATGGGTGACCAGGTCATTGGCGCGGTTGGCGTCGGCGGCGCGCCGGGGGGAAATTTTGACGAAGCCTGTGCGATTGCCGGGTTGCAATCTATCGAAGGCAAGCTTAACCAGGGCTAATCCAACGCGGGTAGACTATTGCTACCCGCATCGTCATAACGGGTTACCGACTCACATGCTGCATGGCGTTTTGCTCAACCGCCCCGCTTATCTTCTTCGCCCGGCTTTCATGACCAAAGAAGGTCAGGATCGCGATAATGATCGCCACCGTACCGGCAACGATTGCCATGGCCAGCCCATAGTTTTGACCATGATGTTCCGCAATCGTGGCCTGTAACGTCGCATTAACCGAAGCGATAAGATTACCCAGTTGATACACAAAGCCCGGCAGCACCGCGCGGGTATTCGCTGGAACCAGTTCATTCAGATAGGTCGGCACTACGCCCCAGGCGCCCTGAACCATAAACTGCATCAGGAATGCGCCGATTCCCAACATCAGTGAACCGCTAGCGAATGCCCACAGCGGGATAACCGGTAGCGCCAGCAGCGAGGCGGTTATAATGGCCTTTTTACGACCAATCTTCTCGGAAAGCGAACCGAACAGCACCCCGCCGATGATCGATGCAATATTGTAAGTGACCGCGATAATACTGATCGTTTTCGGCTCAAAGCCATGCTGCACTTTCAAAAATACCGGATACAGGTCCTGGGTACCGTGGGAAAAGAAGTTGAACGCTGCCATCAGCACCACCAGATAGCAGCATAGTTTCCAGTGCGTTTTCAGTACCGGCAGCAGCGCCGTGCTTTCCTTTCTCTCTCGTGACGCCAGCCATACCGGTGACTCCTGCACGCAGAACCAGATAAACGGCAGCAGCAAAATAGGCGCAGCGCCGATGACAAACATCCCGCGCCAGCCGAGTAATTCAAATAGCAGCCCATAAGCGACGGCGGCAATCAGATAGCCAAACGGATAACCGGCCTGGAAAATTCCCGACATTAGTCCACGGGAACGGTCCGGAATGGTTTCCATTGACAGCGACGACGCCACGCCCCAAATACCGCCCATCGCCACGCCATATAGCACTCTTAAGACCAGAAAAATCGTTAATGACGGCGCCGCAGCAGACAGCAACTCGAAAATCGAAAAGAAGATGATATTCAACATCAGGATCGGCTTACGGCCATATTTCTCGGCGAGCCGGCCAAAAATGAGCGCGCCGATAGGCCGTACGGCAAGCGTCAGTAGTATCGCCAGCGTGACCTTTTCCAGCCCAACATGAAACGTCTGGGCAATGTCACTCAGTAAGAAGACGAGGAGGAAAAAATCGAAGGCATCAAGTGTCCAGCTTAAGAAGCTGGCAATGGCGGCATTGCGCTGTAGTGAAGTCCAGCCTAACATCGTGTTATCCCTATCCTGGCACAGCGGCCTGGAGATGTAGCAGCTAGCCGAAAGAACATGCAGGGCCAACTGCATATGTAAATGTAAAGTTTCTTAAGTTACCCATATGTTAAATACACCCAATAATCGTATGGCTGCAAGTTAATTAGCATGCTAATTTGTTTCAAATTAAGTATATGTCCCCTGATAGACCGTGCAGACAGAATGTATAGCATTTGCTATACACTTGTTCTACAATGAGCTGTATACCAATTGCTATACGGGGAAAGAAGATGAAATCAGATATCCAACTCAACATCCGGGCGAAGGAGTCCCAGCGGGCGCTGATTGATGCGGCTGCCGAAATTCTGCACAAATCACGGACCGACTTTATTCTTGAGATGGCCTGCCAGGCGGCAGAAAACGTCATTCTCGACCGCCGGGTGTTTAACTTAAGCGATGAGCAATACGCCGAATTTATCGACATGCTGGATGCGCCGGTTGAAGCTAACCCCGCTCTCGACAAATTGCTGGCGAGAAAACCACAATGGGAAAAATAAGCGCGCCTGCACCGCTATCTTCACACCATCAGATCGCGGAATTTTGTTGTGGAGAAACGGTTCTCGATCAATGGCTGAAACAGCGAGGATTGAAAAACCAGGCTCAGGGCGCCGCGAGAACCTTTGTGGTCTGCAAGGAAGAGAGCCATCAGGTGGTGGGGTTTTATTCGTTAGCAACCGGCAGCGTTAATCACACGGAAGCCACTGGCGGCCTGCGGCGCAATATGCCCGATCCTATCCCGGTCATCATTCTCGCCCGCCTGGCGATCGACTGCGCGTATCACGGACAGGGGCTGGGAGCTGATTTACTCCATGATGCGCTCTTACGCAGTTATCGCGTTGCCGAAAATGTTGGCGTTCGTGCCCTGATGGTCCATGCCCTGACCGATAGCGCGAAACGATTCTATTTACACCACGGATTCAAAGCCTCCACCACCCAGGAACGCACACTTTTCCTCGCGTTGCCTAAATAACTCCACCTTTCGTCATTTTCTCTACCACACTTATCTTTCAGTTCGGGAACCACACCAAAGGAAGGATAACGATGAAGAAAGTGGCGATTGTCGGCGTTGGGCCGACCGGGATCTATACTTTTCATTCCCTGGTTGAACGGGGTGAGCCGCTGGAGATAGTGCTCTACGAGCAGGGTGAAGAGGCTGGCGTCGGCATGCCTTATAACGATGAGCATAACTCAGCGCAAATGCTGGCGAATATCGCCAGTATCGAAATCCCCCCCATCTATATTACCTATCTGACGTGGCTACAAAATCAGAGCGAAAACTGGCTCAGCCGGTATGGCATTGAGCGTGAGGCCTTACATGAGCGGCAATTTTTACCGCGCGTGATCCTCGGCGACTATTATCGCGATCGGTTCCTGGCGCTGTTGGAGAAAGCCAGGTTAGCGGGTTTCAACGTTAGCGTGCGCGAATCCTGCGAGGTTACCGATCTCCAGGCGGAACAGGATGGCGTCAAACTGTGGATTAATCACGCGCCCACAGCGGAACGTGCGGATTTTGCCGTTATCGCCACCGGTCATCTCTGGCCGCAGGACGATGATTCTTCCCGCGAATATTATCCCAGCCCCTGGAGCGGTTTGATGCAGGCGCAGATAGCCCCCTGCCGGGTCGGTATCATGGGGACTTCACTCAGCGGCATTGATGCTGCCGTCGCCGTCGTCATTCAGCATGGCCATTTTACGACTGACGCCGATGAGAGCGTCCATTTTCGGCTTAATGACGCGAGTCATAAACTCCATATCACCCTGATGTCACGAAACGGCATCCTGCCCGAGGCCGATTTCTACTGTCCTATCCCCTATGAACCGCTGGAAATTGTCACCCATCAGAGGCTGGAAACGGCCATCGCTGAGGGTAGTGAGGGATTGCTGGATCGCGTATTCCAGCTTATCGTCAGGGAGCTGGAACTCGCCGCGCCGCACTGGTGTAAGCAGATAGGCTTACGCCAGCTCACCGCGGATACGTTCAGCGACGCCTGGTTTATCGACAGAAAACGACACGATCCCTTTGCCTGGGCGCAAGCCAATTTGCAGGAAGTGGAACGCAACAAACAGCAACAGCATACCGTGCCGTGGCGGTATACCATTCTGCGATTGCATGAAGTGATTGAGATGATTACGCCGCATCTTAACGAACGCGACCGCGAACGCTTTAAAACAGGGCTCGCCCGGGTATTTATCGATAATTACGCGGCCATTCCATCGGAATCGATTCGCCGCCTGCTGGCGCTGCGTGAGGCCGGGGTGATTAGTATTTTGCCGCTCGGGGCCGATTATCAACTGGAAGTTCAACCACAACGGACGGTCATTCACCATCACAACCAACGCAGCGAATTTGACGTCTTTATTGACGCCAGAGGCCAAAAGGCGCTGAAGAGTAAAGACATCCCTTTCCCGACGCTGCGCCAGCAACTTCTCGCCTGCGGTGATGAGATCCCGGATATCGGTGATGATTACACCCTGCAGGCGCCGGCGTGCGCTCGCGGCCGCATTGCCTTCGGCGCGCTGCCGTGGTTGATGCATGACCGCCCTTTCGTTCAGGGCCTCGTCGCCAGCGCGGAAATCGGCGCCGCGATGGCGAGATCGGTTTCACAGCAGGCCAGCGGCCGCCGGCGCAAGCTGTGGTTCAGTCATGAAGAGTGGTGATCCATCAGCATGCGAATAACGACTAACCGCGTCTTAAGCGCAACAACGGAAAAGAGACCGCCATCCAGGCATGTTACAACTACAGGTTATCAGGTAGCACAACGCTTACGAGGTACATATGAGTCAACTATTTAGCCCTGCGCGAATTGGTAAACTGGCGCTGGAAAACCGGATTGTCATCGCCCCGATGTGTCAGTACTCCGCCGAAAACGGCAAGGCAACCGCCTGGCACCGCATTCATCTTGGACAGCTGGCTTTTTCCGGCGCCGGTTTGGTGATTATTGAAGCCAGCGCCGTTGAGCCCGCGGGTCGCATCTCCCCGGCGGACGTCGGCCTGTGGGATGATGAAACCGAAGCCGCCCTGTACCGGGTACTGGAAGATGTTCGCGCCTATTCAACAACCCGCATCGGTATCCAGCTGGGGCATGCCGGGCGCAAAGCCTCCGTCGCTGCCCCCTGGCTTGGCGGCGGTCAGTTGGCGTTGGATAACGGCGGCTGGCAAACCGTCGCTCCATCCGCGCTGGCATTTCATGACGGCGACCGGGCGCCGAAAGCGCTGAGCCATGACGATCTGGCGCGGCTTAAACAAGCCTTTGTTGATAGCGCGCGGCGCGCTGAACGCCTGGGAATTGAACTGATAGAGCTGCATGCCGCCCACGGCTATCTGTTGCACCAATTCCTCTCGCCGCTGAGCAACCAGCGAACAGATGAATACGGCGGTTCGCTGGAAAACCGCTTACGTTTCCCGCTGGAGGTTTTCCAGGCAATACGGGAGGCGGTCAGCGAAAATATCGCCGTCGGCGTACGGCTTTCGGCGACAGACTGGGTGGACGGAGGTTGGGATACGGCGCAATCCATCGTCTTTAGCCAGCAGCTTGAAGCGCTGGGTTGCGACTATATTCACGTCTCCAGCGGCGGGTTGTCGCCGCAGCAGGCGATTCAGGTCGGTCCTGGCTATCAGTTACCGTTCGCCCATGAAATCCGCCAGCAGATCAACGTTCCGGTCATTGGCGTAGGGTTGATTACCGAACCGCAGCAGGCTGAAGATGCACTGCAAAACGGCGACGCCGATCTGATTGCCATCGCCCGCGCAGCGCTCTACAACCCACACTGGCCGTGGCAGGCTGCGGCGGCTCTGGGGGCCCAGGTTAGCGTACCGCCGCAATACCTGCGTTCAGAACCGCATGGGCTGAAAGGCACGCTAAAATCTAATCGCTGAAGCTTCACGCTATGAACGATAGCGGCGCGAATGCGCCGCTAAATTATTGACAGTAATTAATCGCGGGTTTGTACCCAGAAGGCGTGAATAAGGCCAGGAATATAGCCCAGCAAGGTCAGAATTATATTCAGAATGAATGCCCAGCCGAAGCCCTTACCCAGCAGTACGCCCAGCGGCGGCAGGATGATAGTAAATACGATTCTCCAGAAACCCATACACTCTCCATACAAACAAAATTAACGACTTAAAAAAGAGACTTCGTCTCTAAGCATAGTAATTCTACCTGATGCCGCCACGTTAACCGCCCCCTTTACCCGATTTTACGCATCTTGTAATGAGCATTACGTCAGCGTGTGCAATTCATCCGATGTATGGTTTTGTGAGTTCGATCATGTCCCCCTCTCCGCATTGTCGTTATCCTTAACCTAACTTGTATGGTAGTAGACTATAAACAACGCGGTAAGGAAAAGTTTTCATGCAAATGACGATGCGCTGGTTTGGGCCAGACGAAGATAAAGTCACTCTTGAGCAGATCCGTCAGGTTCCTGGAGTGGAAGGTGTGGTCGGCGCGCTGTACGACGTACCGGTTGGCGAAGTCTGGCCACGGGAGAAAATTAAGGCGTTAGTCGAGCAGGCCCACGCTAACGGTCTGACGATGGAAGTTATCGAAAGCGTGAATATTCACGACGCGATTAAAATCGGGCTGCCGGAGCGCGATCGCTATATCGCCAACTATCAGCAAACTATCCGTAACCTCGCCGCCTTTGGCGTTAAGGTCATCTGCTACAACTTTATGCCGGTTTTCGACTGGATGAAAACCGACATGAACTACCGGCTGGCGGACGGTTCGCTAACGATGGCTTTTGAAAAAGCCGGCATCGATAAAACGCTGGAACAGGTCGTTGCGGAAGTGCTCAGCAACGCCAACGGCTATGCCCTGCCGGGCTGGGAGCCCGAACGTTTAGCGCAGGTACAGACGTTATTCGACAGCTATAAAGCGGTCGATGATGACAAACTGCGAGAAAATCTGGTCTATTTCCTGGAGAAAATTATCCCGGTCTGCGAAGAGGTCGGCGTGAAAATGGCCATTCATCCTGACGATCCGCCGTACTCTATTTTTGGCCTGCCGCGCATTATTAAAAACCGCGACGATCTCGACTGGTTGTGTCGCGCGGTGGATTCACCGGCAAACGGGATTACCTTATGTACCGGCTCTATTGCCGAGGAGCCGCAAAATAATATTTATCAAATCCTCGCGGAATTCAGCCAGCGCGGGCGCATTCATTTCGCTCATGTCAGAAATATTAAAATCATAAAAGACAAAGATTTCTACGAATCGGCGCACCCTACCCGCTACGGCTCGCTCGATATGTACCGGGTGATGCAGGCGCTGCACGACAACGGCTTCGACGGCTATATTCGCCCCGATCATGGCCGTTTTATCTGGGGAGAAACCGGCCGCCCGGGATACGGCCTGTACGATCGCGCGCTCGGCGCCACTTACCTGCTGGGATTATGGGAAGCGCTGGAAAACCAGCACGCCTGATCCGCTCTTCACTCAGGTGCCGGAGTTCTCCGGCACTGAAAATAATAAAATCTCTGTTGGGAGGATGCCATGTCTCCAGCCCTGGCTCTGCTATGGGTGGTGGTCGGTATTGCGCTACTGGTCATCATGAATCTGAAATACAAAGTCCACAATATTTTCGCCTTGTTAATTGCCGGTCTGTTTGTCGCCATTATGGAGGGCGTGCCCCTCGATAAAATCGTCTCGATGGTTCAGCAAGGACTGGGCGGAATAATGGGACACCTGGCGCTGATCATTATATTCGGCGCTATCATCGGCAAATTTATGACCGAATCCGGCGCCAGCCAGCAGATCGCCGATACGGTCATCAGGCGTTGCGGTACCCGTTATCTGGCGGTCGGCTTGATGTTTATCGGCGTTATCTTCGGCATCGCCATGTTTTATGAAGTGGCGTTTTTGATTGCCATGCCGCTGGTTCTCAACATCGCCAGCAAAGCCAATATCCCGTGGATGAAACTGGTTATACCGACGGTCGTCGGCGCCACCATGGGCCATAGTTTATTTCCGCCACAACCGGGGCCGGTTGCATTAGTCAGCGCCTTCCAGGCGGATATTGTTCAGGTTTATCTGTATGGCATTATCGTGATCATCCCGGCGCTGTTCTGTGCGGGGATCCTGTTACCCGCCTGGCTTCCAGGTATCCGCGAGATGAAGCTGAATGCCATGATTAAACCGCAGGAGGAGAAACCTGCCGAGGCGCTGCCGTCGTTTGCGGTCAGCATTGCCATTCCGCTGATCCCCGCGATATTAATGATTGCGTCTTCGCTGATTCAGTCGCTGTTTGGCGCGGCCTCTTCTGCGGCAAAATTCTTCCAGTTCCTCGGTAGCGCGGAAATTAGCATGCTGTTGGCGACCGGCGCCGCAATCTGGCTGCTCGGCTGCCGCCGCGGTATGAACGCCGTTCAGGTTAACCACTGCGTCACGGACTCGGTCGCCAGAATTGCCAACGTCCTGTTCGTCATCAGCGCCGGCGGCATTCTCAAACAGGTTATTATCGATTCCGGCGTCGGCGACCATATCGTTACGATGATGAGCCACGTCCCGCTGTCGCCGTTTATTATCGCCTGGCTGATTACCGCTATTATTCGTATTCTTACCGGCCAGGGCGCCGTTGCGGCAATTACTTCAGCCGGGATTGTTTCGCCAATGGTTACCGCATTTCATCTTAATCCAGCGCTGATGTGCCTGGCGGTGGCCTGTGGTAGTAATACCATTACTTTGATGTATGACGGCGGCTTTTTACTCTTTAAGGAAACGTTTGGTATCTCGATGCGTGATACCTTTAAGACCTGGGGCTTACTGGAGCTCATCAACTCGGTGGTGGGTCTGTTGATGGTGTTATTACTGAGTCTGTTTATTTCCTGAGAAACGCATCGCGGCGGCGACAATACCGCCGCGGTAAGCACTCAAATATTTACTGTTGGCCGGCCGGCGCCTGCTGTGCTGGCGCTTGCTCCGGCGCGATACTCTCTTTTATTTCTTTGGTTTTATTGGCGGCATCGGCGGAAAGCTGGTTGGCTTCAACGATAGCGTTATCTTTAATTTTTCCCGCCTCTTTCATGATCGCATCGCTTTTTTGCTGCGCATCCTGTTTTACCGCATCCGCTTTATTTTTCGCATCCTGGGCAATCGCGTCGGCCTTCTTGTCGGCTTCAGATTTAATACTGCTGGCCTGGGTTTTCAGGCTATCCGCTTCATTATTGGCCTGCGTTTTGATGTCGTCGATCTGCTTATCCGCTTCTTGCTTAATGGCCCGCGCTTTATCGGCAGCCGCATCTTTAATTTGTTCCGCGTTATCTTTGGCCTGATCCAGTTTATTGTCGACTTTCGATGAGTCATCGCAGCCAAACAACGCCAGGCATAATGCAGAGGTAATCAGCGTTTTATTCCACAGTTTCATCAGTATTCCCTTATCGGTCCAGGTGGTAAGCCAGTGACGGTCATAGCCTTGCCGTATCGGCAGAGTCAATTTATTTATAATCGCTATGCCTGGAGAGTCAAGCTATCGATAATTTTCAGTAATGCTTTGCCGGAAAATGCATAGACCAGCCAACGCCAGCGGCTAATTTGCTTAAAAACAAGACAAAAAACCGTTATTCCAGCAATCGATACGCCCGGGCGGATAACCTGCTTTCCTTCTGGATGGCTAAAAAGCATCTTATATTCCATTTTGCGCTAAAAGGCAGATTTATGTTCTTTAAAATGCCGTTTTTACAGTTCTACCATTCAGCTATCTCGATACGAATGGGTAAATGGTTATGTCACTCTTTCACTCTGTAAGCGACCTGATTGGTCATACCCCACTGTTACAGCTGCATAAACTGGATACCGGCCCGTGCAGCCTGTTCCTGAAACTGGAAAACCAAAACCCCGGCGGTTCGATAAAGGATCGCGTGGCGTTGTCGATGATTAATGAAGCCGAGCGCCAGGGAAAACTGCGCCCCGGCGGCACCATCATTGAAGCCACCGCCGGTAATACCGGGTTGGGGCTGGCGCTGATTGCCGCGCAGAAAGGCTACAAACTGATCCTGGTGGTGCCGGACAAAATGAGCCGCGAGAAAATTTTCCATCTGCGTGCGCTGGGCGCCACCGTGCAGTTAACCCGCTCGGACGTCAACAAAGGTCATCCCGCCTATTATCAGGACTACGCCCGCCGTCTGGCGGATGAAACGCCGGGCGCGTTTTATATTGACCAGTTCAATAATGAAGCCAACCCGTTGGCTCATGCCACCACTACCGCGCCGGAGCTGTTTGAGCAACTCGATGGCGACATTGACGCCGTGGTG
Source organism: Klebsiella sp. CN_Kp097 (assembly GCF_040064495.1). Lineage (NCBI taxonomy): Bacteria > Pseudomonadati > Pseudomonadota > Gammaproteobacteria > Enterobacterales > Enterobacteriaceae > Klebsiella > Klebsiella sp. CN_Kp097. Next base: position 622,053 of record NZ_JBEAIL010000007.1, read on the forward strand.
GTTGGTGTCGGCTCAGGCGGTACCCTGGGCGGTTTGCAGGCATGGTTTGCGCAACACTCGCCGAAAACCGAATTTATTCTTGCCGATCCTGCGGGCTCGATTCTGGCGGATCAGGTAGAGACCGGGCAATACGGCGAAACCGGCTCCTGGCTGGTGGAGGGGATCGGCGAAGATTTTATTCCCCCGCTCGCCCATCTGGAGAAGGTGCGCAAAGCGTGGCGCGTGACCGATCGTGAAGCGTTCGCCACCGCCCGGCAGCTGCTGCAAGTGGAAGGTATCCTCGCCGGCTCGTCAACGGGCACCCTGCTGACAGCAGCTCTGCGCTACTGCCGGTCGCAGTCCACCGCTAAGCGGGTGGTAACCTTCGCCTGCGATAGCGGTAACAAGTACCTGTCGAAAATGTTCAACGACGACTGGATGCGCCAGCAAGGTCTGCTAAGCCGCCCGACGCGCGGCGATCTTAGCGATTTTATCGCCCTGCGTCATGATGAAGGCGCAACCGTCACCGCCGCGCCCGACGATACGCTGGCTGCCGTCCTTGCTCGTATGCGCCTGTACGATTTCTCCCAGCTGCCGGTGCTGGAAAACGGCCGCGTGGTTGGCATCGTCGATGAATGGGATCTGATAAGCCACGTCCAGGGCGACAGCCGGCGTTTCGCGCTACCGGTCAGAGAGGCGATGACCCGCCATGTCGAAACCCTGGATAAGCACGCCCCGGAAAGCGCGCTTAAAGATATCTTCGACCGTGGACATGTCGTGGTCGTTACCGATAACGATCGGTTTATCGGCCTGATTACCCGTAGCGACGTCCTGACCACCTGGCGTAACCGACTGGAACAATAAGGAACGAACATGAAAAATTTACAGACGCTCAGCGTCCATAGCGGCATTTTTAACGACCAGCATGGCGCGGTGATGCCACCAATTTACGCCACCTCTACCTTTGCCCAGCCCGCGCCGGGCCAGCATACCGGCTATGAATATTCGCGTAGCGGCAATCCGACCCGCCACGCGCTGGAAACGGCCATTGCAGAGCTGGAAAGCGGTAGCCGGGGTTTTGCTTTTGCTTCAGGCCTCGCGGCCATTTCCACGGTACTGGAACTGCTGGATAAGGATAGCCATCTGGTGGCGGTAGATGATGTCTATGGCGGCACATACCGGCTGATTGAAAATGTTCGCCGTCGTAGCGCCGGTCTGCAAGTGACCTGGGTCAAACCTGACGATCTGGCAGGCATCGAAGCCGCGATCCGCCCTGATACGCGGATGATTTGGGTGGAAACGCCGACCAATCCGTTACTCAAGCTGGCGGATCTTGCGGCCATTGCCGAGATTGCCCGTCGGCATAACATTATCAGCGTCACCGATAATACCTTTGCCTCACCGATCATCCATCGCCCTATCGAACTGGGCTTTGATATCGTGGTGCATTCAGCGACCAAATATCTCAACGGTCATTCGGATGTCGTCGCCGGGTTGGCGGTGGTTGGCGACAATCCGGCGCTGGCCGAGAAGTTGGGCTATCTGCAAAACGCCGTCGGCGGCGTACTTGACCCATTCAGCAGTTTCCTGACGCTGCGCGGCATTCGCACCCTGGCTCTACGGGTGGAACGTCATAGCAGCAACGCTCTGCTGCTGGCGGAATGGCTGGAGCAGCAGCCGCAGGTCGAGAAAGTGTGGTTCCCCTGGCTCGCCAGCCATCCCCATCACGATCTGGCCCGCCGACAGATGGCCCTGCCAGGCGGTATGATTTCCGTTGTGGTCAAAGGAGATGATGACTACGCCGGGCGCATCATCAAAAAACTACGGTTATTTACGCTGGCGGAAAGCCTGGGGGGTGTGGAAAGCCTGGTGAGCCAGCCATTCAGCATGACGCACGCCTCCATTCCGCTGGAACAGCGGCTGGCGAATGGCATAACGCCGCAGTTGATTCGACTCTCGGTAGGTATTGAAGATCCGCAAGACCTGATCGCTGACTGGCGAAACGCGCTACGTGAGTAAACGCTAACCCCGCGCGCGGCGCGGGGTTTCATTACCCTCAGCAGAAACATACCGCTTTGGCGTTTTCCGTCGGATGATAGGGATCGCTTCGGTGATCGTCGCTATCATCCCGTTTACGCGGGATCTCGCCGTGTTTACCCGGCTCTTCTCGCGCCGGGTGTTTACCGCGTTTATCGAGTTCATGGTGATGCGCTCTGCTCATACTCAGGCTCTCCGGTTAATTGGGCGCTTGTTTGCGCAGCTTATCAACCCGCACCAGCGGCGGCGTCATTTTACTATCCAGGCTTCCGTTGATGCTCACCAGTTTGTCTGGCTTGATGTCCTGACCATCAAAAACGGCTGCCGGAATAATGGCCGCAATGGTGCCAGTTTTATCACGGAACAGATAACGGTCGTCGCCTTCATGCTTAATCACATTGCCGCGCAGGGAAATAGTCGCGCCGTCGTGCATGGTTTTCGCCTGCTCAATGGTCATAATCCGGCCATCCTCCATACCGCGATAGCCGTCGTCCAGCTGGTGCGGCGGCGGCGGTGCGGCATCGTTTTTAAAACCGCCCTTCTCTTCAGCCCAGACGCCAGCGGTGAGTAACAAACAGAGTGTCGCGATTAGCTTTTTCCTCATTATTTCACCTTTCATGTCAGCATGACTGTTATTAAAGTCTGGCCGCGGATAGCGATTTTAACAACGTCAATAATTCTGATATCAGCTAAAATAACAACGTCGCTATCGTATCGTTAAATATAAATCATGCTGGAGCCGAAAGATGGACAATAATCAACAGGATCCGCCAGAGATAAACGAGAATCTACAGGCGTTACGCTTCGAGTATAACTTCCGGCGCTATGGGGTGGTTTTTCTCGCCATTATTATCATTGCTGCATTATGCGGTTTATTTTCATCTGGCTTCCTGAGCTCCGCCCATCATGAGAATTCCGCTTCATCGTTAACGGTAGACTATGACCGTTTTGCCAGGCTAATGAGCGAAACCGAAGTCAATGTTCAGGTAAAAAACAGTGGCCTCGCTCATACCTCAGTGGATTTTTCCCCCACGTTATTAAGCCATTACCAAATTGGTGATATTCGACCGCAACCCGATAAAATGTACAGCGCTAACGGTCATCTGATACTGGTTTACAATGAAAATAGCCGTGGCTCGCCGCTTTCGCTGTGGTTATCTATCACGCCAAAAACATTTGGCAAACTTTCCACGACACTACAGGCGAACCGGCAACCTGCCGTCACCTTTAGCCAATTTGTCTTTCCTTAGGAGTCACAACGATGGAAATGGTGCTCAGAGCCGTCGCAATCTATCTTATCTTATTGATTATATTTAAAGTTGCTGGCAGAAGAACGCTTATGCAACTCACCAGTTTTGATCTGATTTTACTGTTGATTATCAGTGAGGCCACCCAGCAGGCCATGCTCAGCACCGACTATTCTGTTACCGGTTCAATGCTGACTATTGTCACGCTGGTCAGCGTGGACATTTTATTTGGCTATATAAAGAAGCGCTTTTCGCAGGCTGAGAATTATCTTGATGGTTCGCCGACGATCGTCGTAGAAAATGGTGTTGTCGCTGACGATAAAATGAAAATGGTCAATATCTCTGTGGATGACATATTGCTCGCCGCGCGACAGCACCATGGTATATATCAACTTGAGAAGATTAAATTTGCGATCCTCGAACGTAATGGACAGATTTCAATTATTCCGACCGAAGCGTAGAGACGTTACTTATCGCGTTCCGGTTGTTTATCACCTGACTCAGGAGCCCGTGTCGGGTCGTCCTCTTCTTTTTCAGTAACATAATTAATATACATACCACCTCCAACTTTGCGGCATTGAATTATAAATTGTAGCGTTATCATGAAATTTGGCCATTGCCATAATAAATAATGTCGTTTGTTAGCCATAATAAGTACTCTCGGATATTTCCGACCACCGGCCAGCAATGAATCAATAATACTCAAGTACTCAGTGACCAATACACCATGGCGAAATGCCATGTTCAGACCAATTGAGGCGACTATGGCGGTAATGGTTATCACCGGCGGCAGCGCGGGCGCCGGTAAAGCGACGGCGCAACGTTTTGCTAAGGCAGGCTATGATGTGGCGATTATTGCGCGGGATGAAAGTGGGCTACAGGAGGCCGAAAACGCATGTCGACAGTACGGCGTCCGGACGCAGGTTATCAGCGCTGACGTCGCTGATGCCCGTTCGCTGCGGCAGGCTGCGGCGGAAATCGAAACCCAGCTCGGCGCCATTGAAGTGTGGATCAATAATGCCATGACCACGGTGTTAGCGCCCTTCCATTTGATGAGTGATGAGGAATTTCGCCGCGTGACGGAGGTGACCTATTTAGGTTATGTCAACGGCACACGCGCCGCGCTGGAAGTGATGAGCCCCAGAAACCGCGGGATAATAATCCAGGTGGGCTCCGCGCTTGCCTGGCGTTCCATCCCTTTGCAATCGGCGTATTGCGGCGCGAAGGCGGCGATTCGCGGATTTACCGATGCTGTGCGAACCGAACTGATGCATCAACGCAGCCGGATCCAATTAGCCATGGTCCAACTGCCGGGAATGAATACGACGCAGTTTGGTTGGGCAAGAAATAAAATGGATAAAGAGATGCAGCCCGTTCCCCCGGTTTATCAGCCGGAGGTGGCGGCAGAGGCGATTTTTAGCGTCGTTCAGCGCCCCGTTCGCGAATTGTGGGTGGGTAAAAGCACCATTCAATCCATCGTTGGCCAATTTTTCTTCCCTTCACTACTTGACCGCCTGATGGTTAACAAAGCCTGGGAAGGTCAGCTGACAGCACAAGCGAAACGCAGCGAAAAGCCAGACGATCTCTATTCTGCCGTGCGGGGCGAGCATAGCACCCGCGGGACATTTAGCGCTGGCGCTCGCCAGCGCTCATTTAACGTCAGCGCCGATTTACCTGGTAAAGTCGCATCTGGCGTTGGGATCGCATTTGGACTGATGATATTACGCGGACTACTACGCCGCCCGCGCAAGCGCCGTTAATCGTGCTGGCGGCTAAACCAGCGATAACCATAATCGGCAAGCTGTAACCGGCAGACCTTGCCGCCGGTAAGGCGATCGCGATAACGGTGGTCCTCCAGCACGCAGGACCAGTAACCTGTCTCCTGACGCGGCAATCGTACCTCTACCGGGCATTCGCTAAAGTTCGCCAGCATGAGCAGATCGCGAGATTGACCGCGGTAGCGCAGCGCTAACACCGATGGCGGCAAGCCGGATACCAGCTCAAAGGGGGTGGCCCCCGGCTCATGGTATTCGGCGCGCAGTTGAACCATCTGCCGCACTCGCTGCAGCAACGAGTGGCGTTGACGCAGCGCCAGTTCGACGTTTACCTGCTGATATCGCCAGGGGCCGCTGGCAACCGGCCTGACGAGTAATTTTTCCGCCGCGGCGGTGGAAAAGCCCCCATTCACCCCGGCTGACCATTGCATAGGCGTCCTCACGGCATAACGCTCTTTCAGCGACAGATCCTCTCCCATACCGATTTCATCGCCATAGCGCATCACAGGCACTCCAGGCAGCGACAGTAACACCGCATGGCAAAGCGCCAGCCGACGGATATTGCCCTCCAGCATCGGCGCCAGGCGGCGGCGAATGCCACGTTGATAGACTGACATCGACTTCTCGGGGGCAAAACAGCGCAGCACAAACTGCCTGTCTGCGTCCTCAATACCCTCCAGGTCGAGCTCATCGTGATTACGTAGCCAGTTAGCAAAACAGCAACCGGGCGGCGGCTTAATCATCGCTTGCAGCGCGCTAACGAGCGGCTTCGCACTCTGCCGGGCGAGGCTGACGTAAAAAAATTTGTTCAGCCAGAAATTAAGCACCAGTTGCAGACGATCGCTGTGGCCGAAATAGTGACGGTAATCGTTCACTGCCACGTCAACTTCACCGAGCAGAATGGCTTCAGGATTGGTCTGTTCAACCAGTTGCCGAAGATGGGCCAATATCCAGTACCCCTGCTCTTCGTCGCCATTTCCGGCTTGTTTGACCAGGTGCGAGGCGGCGTCTAGCCGAAAACCGCTCACCCCAACGCGCAGCCAAAAACGCAAAATATTGTCAATTTCGTCTATCACCGGAGAGTGCACCAGATTGAGATCCGGCTCGTGGCGATAGAACATGTGACGATAATACTGTCCCGCCTGTTGATCCCAGCGCCAAACGCTCTTTTCGACACCGGGAAACATTGGCGGATCGTCCTGTTCGGGCGGCGAATCGGCCCAGAGATAATATGGCCGGAAAGGAGAATGTCTGTTTTTACGCGCCTCCAGAAACCAGGGGTGTTGCGAAGAGGTATGCTGGATAACCAACTCAATGATAACGCGTATCCCCAGTTCCCGCGCGTCATCAATCAGTTGAATAACGTCACGGATTTGCCCAAAACGCGGATCGGGCTGCAGATGATCCTGCACGTCATAACCGTCATCGAGAAATGGCGTCAGATAAAAGGGGGTTAACCACAATACCGTCCCCCCAAAGCTACGTAAGTAATAGAGTTTTTGCCTTATTCCGGCCAGATCGCCACAGCCATAACCATTGGCATCATAAAACAGCGAGGTATCAACCTGATAAATTACAGCGTTTTGAAACCACGGTTGGCGAGGCATTATTCCCCCTCGTATCAGTAGAACATCACGAGCGCCAGAAACATACCCGAGGTATAAGCTCTTATTTTCTCTGCGCAGACTTCGGACGTGTGGCAAGTTTATCTACCATCATTCGCTGCCTCGGGGTCAACGACGGACACTGACAGTGCTCGCCGAAATTTATCTCTAACGTAATATTCCGCCCTGCTGCCGTTAGCGGCGGCGCGCTATCGTTAATACGCGACAAGATAGCAAGGAGACGAATCATTTACAGACCTTTTACCGCTAACGCTTAGCATCAAAACCCGGCGTTTCGGAGCGGATAATATATTGCTCCGTAATATCCGGAATATGTTGCAGCAACCATTCGGCCATGCCTCTCTCTTCCGCCAGAATACTTTCTAAATCCGCAATTGAATCATGATCGTTGACCTTTTGCGCGGCGGTTAATAAGGAGGTATAACAGGCGACCTCAAACTGCTCGAAAACGTAGCCGCTGATCACCCCTTTCACCACTTCATCTTGTGGAAACATTCCACCAATAGATTGTCCCATTGCGGCAATTTTACTCATTGAGTCTTTAAGAACCGAGCGGGAAATATTATTGCGCGCAATAATATCATCCAGCACGGTAATTTGCCGACGGGTCTCAAAAAGATGCTGCTCAAGGCGGGTGCATAATTCCGGGTAGCTGTCGATGCGTTTGACCATCGATTCAAGCATCGATTCGGCCTGCTTTTCCATAGCGTGCGCGTCACGCAACCAATCGTGATAGTTTTCAATATCAGTCATAACAACCTCTTTATAAAAAGATAATTACTCTTCAGCCTTATCTTCATTTTCTTCTGCGGCCTGGTCGGCTCGCGCTGCGCTATACCCTGATAAGTGGCCGACAATATTTGCATAAATACTAATAATGATGACCCACAGGACACTGTCTTTCCACCATATTACCGACGGTATAGCCAGTACAAACCACATTATCGCCGCGACGAGATGACACCTTTTTATTACAACCGGACTAAGACTCATTTTTTTGCCTGATGCCTTAGATAGGGTTAAGCGGACTGTTGGGCATCCTGATTGACGTGTCCAACGGCGATGTCCGTTAATTTCATATCAGCGTCTTTTTCTTCTTCCAGCGTTTCCGCCAGCAATTTCACCGCGGCTTTATAGCCGAGCTGCTCTGCCAGCGTACACAGCGTACCGTAGGCCGCAATTTCATAGTGTTCAACTTTCTGCGCGGCGGCTATCAGCGCAGCATCGCGGATCTCGTTCTTTTCCGTCGCTTCGATCACTTCGTTGGCCTCTTCGATAAGCCCTTCCATCGCCACACACTTCATCCGTTTCAGGCGAATTTGATCATTTTGTTCGAGGAGCTTATCAATACGTTCTATATGGCCCTGTGTTTCCTCAAGGTGAGCGCTGAATGCCGTTTGTAGCTCTTCACATGCGCTGGCGCGGGATAGTTTAGCCAGCGCGCGGGTTAACTGTTTTTCCGCGCTGTAGGTATCCGATAATAAATGAATAAAAATATCTTCAATGGTTTGTATTTTCATAATTCACACCTTTTAAAAACTGCGGGTCGGATGACCCGCAGGGTATTTTTAACAGCAGTTACCAGATCAAATCACTTATATTCACAAGCTAGCTATCACCGGATTTACGGCCGCCGCCATGGCTGTTTTTACCGCCTTTTTTACCGGCTTCGGATGCACGTTCCGGGTCATTTTTAAAATTCCCGCCGCTGTGCTGTCCGCCTTTACGTCCGGCTTCAGATGCTTTTTCCCGGTCTTCTGCAAAATTACCTGAACCACCTCTGTGTTCTGCCATAACGTTTACCTTTTAGCTTGGTTAGTAAAAGATGATTTAACGCTCTAAATCATCGCCGTCGAGAATTAAGTCTGGAGCAATAAGTGAAAAATGCAAATTAAACAAAATATATTAACAGTTGCTATAAAATTAATTAAAAAATAAATAGCGGGGCGGCAAAAATAAACAAGACATCGCTAAGATCATATTAACCAGAAGAAATAAACGCAACGGCACGGCCAAAACCCACCACGACTTGAGCATGAAAAAATAGAACTGTAAATAAAGTTAAATATTCTATTTTTAAATATTTCGCTGAATAATCTGAAAAATAACCCAGCGAAAGATTATATATAAATCGCCTTATATCAGTAAGTTGGCTAAGGAAAAGCGGGAATATGTCCATTGGGCAGGGATTTACATTTATCGTAGCGTCCGCATACCTTCTATCATTACTCTTTTCTGTGAAGGAGATTGCTATGGATAATGACAAACTGCGTACCAACCATTGGCCACAACCCCCTTTCCCCGATCAACCGCAAACGCCTCCCGGCCTGGCCGCCGAAATGGAACCCACACCGGATCATGGTGAAGTCAGCTACAGCGGGTCAGGACGGCTACAGGGTAAGAAAGCGCTGATTACCGGCGGAGACTCCGGTATTGGTCGCGCCGTGGCTATCGCCTTTGCCCGCGAAGGCGCGGATGTTGCCATTAACTATCTTCCGGAAGAACAGAGCGATGCGGACGCCGTCATCGCGCTTATCAAAGCGGAAGGCCGTACGGCGGTGGCAATACCGGGCGATATTCGCGTGGAATCCTTCTGTGAAACGCTGGTGGAAAAAGCGGTAAGCGGTCTTGGCGGTTTGGATATTGTTGTGAACAATGCAGGTCGTCAGCAATACTGTGAAAAAATTGAGCAACTTACCACCGCCGATTTCGATGCAACCTTCAAAACCAACGTCTATGCGCCGTTCTGGATAACCAAAGCCGCGCTGCCGCACCTCAAAGCCCAAAGTGTGATTATCAACACCTCTTCGGTACAGGCTTTTAAACCGAGCCCTATTTTGCTGGATTATGCCCAGACCAAAGCCTGCCTGGTGGCATTCACCAAATCGCTGGCCAAGCAGTTAGGGCCGCGTGGGATCCGGGTCAATGCGGTCGCTCCCGGCCCGTACTGGACGGTGCTGCAGTCAAGCGGCGGACAGCCGGCGGAAAAAGTGCAAAACTTTGGCGGCGATACGCCGCTGGGGCGGCCAGGGCAACCCGTTGAGATCGCCCCGTTGTATGTGACTCTCGCCTCTGATGCCTGCTCGTATGCCTCCGGCCAGGTCTGGTGTTCAGACGGCGGTGACGGCGTACTTTAATAATGGAATGCCGGCAGCACCAGTTCGCCAATCTCCTGCATCGTCTCGGCCAGCGGACGCTGGTTGCGACGAAAATGCAGACCGATATGGTTCACGCCGGCATCGCGCATCGCGTTCAATTCCTGAATGAGACCATGGCGGCCGCTGCTGATGCCGAAACGATGGCGCTGAATCGGCGCATTGGCGTCATCTTGCAGATCCAGGTGGATAAAGCTGATATAGGGTTTCTCGCCCGCTACCCGGCGCCACAGCTTGACGCGGCTAACGTGCTCGTCAGGCTGGCCAGGGTAGGCAAGCCAGCCATCCATATTACTGCCTACCCATTGCGCCGTTTGTTGCGCCAAACCAGCAACCAGCAGCGGCGGGGTCGGTTTGGCTGGCAGCAACTCCAGGCCCGGCTCCAGCTGACGATCGGTCTCGCCCTTCAGCACGCTCACGCCGTGACGGAAACGCTCGCCGCGGCTGGCGTAGTCTTCACCAAATAGCGGGTATTCGACCGGCCTGTCGCCGCTGGCGATGCCCAGTAGCAGCCGGTCGCCGCTGAGCGCCTGCACCGTGGCGGCGGCTTTACGTACCAGCCATGGCTGACGTAACGGCAGCACAACCGCCGCCGTGCCCAGCAAAATATTTTGCGTCAGGCTCGATAAATAGCCGAGGTAGGTAAAGGCTTCAAAGACGTTAGCCGCATCGCCAAACTGCGGATCGTACAGCGGAACATCGCGGATCCAGGTAGCGCGAAACCCGAGCGTATCCGCCAGTTTAATGCGCTCCGCGTGCTCGCTCATATCCGGCACGCCAAACGGTCGCCCGTCGCGCTGCCGTTTTAGCTGTCCGCTTGTCGACCAGTCATTGTCCAGCGGCAGTTCCACGCCAATCGTTAGCGGCTGCTGGGTTAATTTTTCGATGCTCATGGGTCACTCCGTCAACCGCCGTGCGGTATCACGTTGAAAATATGAGCAAAGTGTTTCATGGAATGCTATTGCGATAAACAGCACTAATCGCAATAGATAATTGCTATTTATGGAATTATCTTGAGTTCTGATTTTGTTTAAATGGATAGCTCACCAACACCAGAGGAAGAAACAATGATAAAAACCGACGCCTGGCTGTGGAAAAAGCACGCCTCCCCGCTTCTGCTTGAACGCCATGAGAAAACAATAGTCACGCCCGCTGACGATCAGGTGCTGATCGAGAACCGCGCCATTGGCCTTAATCCGGTCGACTGGAAGCTGATGGCCGGTCTCTCCGACGCCTGGCAGGAGGATCAGATCCCCGGCGTCGACGGTATGGGGGTGATTACCGCCGTTGGCCGCAACGCCCGCCACCTTCGTCCCGGCACGCGTGTGATGTATCACACCGACCTGCGTTTTGACGGTAGCTTTGCCCGCCATACGTTAGTCAGCGCTCAGGCGGTGATTGCGGTTCCCGACCACATTAGCGACCTTACCGCTGCGGCGCTGCCGTGCCCTGGTCTGACAGCGTGGCAGGCAGCGCAAAAGATCCCCCTTCCGGCTGGCGAGAATGTGTTGGTCAGCGGCGCCGGCGGCGCTGCCGGCAGTCTGCTAAGCCAATTACTGATTGAGAGCGGCGCTAACGTCTACGTCACGGCCAGCGCCACGCATCACCCGAAACTACTGGCTCGTGGGGTGATTCAGGCCTTTGATTATCACCATACTTCCTGGCCGCAGGAGCTAAAACGCGCGCTGGCGGGTAAATCGCTGTATGCCGCTTTCGATACCGTAAATCAGCAAAATGCCCTTTCGCTTGCCGGGTTGCTCGGCTACTACGGCCATCTGGTCTGTATACAGGACCGGCTCGAGCACGCGCCGCTACCCGCGTTTACTACCAGTATCTCATTGCATGAGGTCGCGCTGGCGGCAATCCATCCTTACGGTACCCAGAGGCAGTGGAGTCGATTACGTCAGGCCGGGGAAAACATGCTGCAGCAAATTGGCCGCGGCGAACTGATGATGCCGCCGATAGAAAGCGTCAGTTTCGACGAGATCCCACAGGCGCTGGAAAGGCTAAAACAGAACAATAACGGTATTAAGTACGTAGCGGTGCTGTAATATTCATCAGCACGATGAATAACCTCAATCCCAAAAACCGGGTAATCAATGCCACATCCAACGGGCCTCTTTCCGCTGGATGAGGCATTCATCGCTTCGCTTCCGTAGGTCGGTCTGGTGCTGAATGGTTACAATAGCCTGGGATTCAGCAGAGTGATTAGCAAAAATATAACAGCTAGATCGCCAACTAATAGTCACACACATCGATTAAAAACTCAGATTGAAAGAATCAAAAAAAGGAGTAACGTTAAAAAAACATTAACAAAGAGGTGCAAAATGTTACGCGATTATTTAAAACTGGATTCTGAAGACCAATTAGTTGAACAACAAAGCGGTCATCAACCTAGCCAGCAGTATACCGAAGTGACTGAGTGGGTGATCCTCAATAAAGAGGGTAAGAAAAAAGGCCGCGTCTCCCTGTTTGATAAATTTAATACTCGCCGCTCGTGGAACGTTAATTTTCGTATTACCCAATTTGATAACAGCGGTAAAGTTATCGTTGACCAACTGACAGACGCTATTTAATAGAATAATTAATAACATAGCGCCCAATCTGTGATGGAAACCACCTGACAAAACGCTGAGGCCAGCAACCGCATTCACGCGGGAAAACGTAAGAAGTTTTTCAACTCATCAATTAGCCGCTCGTTTTATAATAATAAAATGAGTACTCGCTGCGCCTGAAGAAAAATAAACGCGCCAGTCGGCGCGTTTAATCATTAATTGTTTCTGACCGGCGGCGTCACCCTGACGCCAATAAAGACAATCAGCATGGCGCTTAATAATAACAGCCCGCTGCCGGTAAATACGCCGCTGGCGCCGCTGATATCAAATATTGCCCCACCGCCGGCAGCCCCGGCGCTAATGGCCAGCTGGATCGCCGCGACTAATAATCCCCCTGCGCTTTCCGCTTCATCCGGTACCGTAGTGGCAAGCCAGGTTGACCAGGCCACCGGCACCAGGCCGAATGCAAATCCCCACAGGGCGACCAACAGGCCATCCAGTAGCGCAATATGACCATACAGCACCATCATCAGCGCCAGCAAGCTCATCGCCAGTGGCACCAGCGCCAGCGTCAAACGCAAACTGCGCGCCAGCAGATGCCCGGCAAGCGAGGTGCCAATAAAGTTGGCCACGCCGAACCCCAGCAAAATCAACGACACCCCTTCTACACTTGCCAGCGCCACGGTTTCGAGAAACGGCCGCAGATAGGTAAAGAAAGCGAAGTGTCCGCCAAAAATCAAAATCGAAGCCAGCAGGCCGCCAACCATTCCCGGCCGCCGCAGTACCTTAAAAAGCGTACTAAAGCTGCCAGCGCTCTCCGGGCGCATCGACGGCAGTACCCATAGCTGCCACAGCAGCGCGACCAGACTCGGTACGGCGCAGATGATAAAGACGTTACGCCAGCCAATGAGCGCGCCAAGATAGCTACCCAGCGGCGCCGCCACTACGGTGGCAATCGACACCGCCGAGAAGATAATCGCCAGCGCTTTCGGCACCATCGCCGCCGGAACCAGCCGCATCGCCGTCGCCGTCGACATCGCCCAGAAGCCGCCGATAGCGATACCAAGCAGCAGGCGTCCCAGCAACAGGAACTCCAGTGAACCGGCAAAGGCCACGATCAGACTGGAGATGATTTGCAATACGGAAAAGAACATCAGCACCCAACGCCGGTCGATATTGCGGGTTGCAGAGGTAATCAATAACCCCGTCACCAGAGCGATTAACGCCGTGGCGGTCACCGCCTGTCCGGCCATCCCCTCACTCACGCCCAGGCTGGTGGCCATTGGCGTCAGTAAACTGGCCGGTAGAAATTCAGCGACGATCAGGCCAAAGACCCCCAACGCCAGCGCATACACGGCGCGCCACGCCGGGCGGGCGTTAATCGCGCTCTCTTCAGCGACAATGCAAGAACTCATATACATCTCTCCAGAATCATTAACATTCGCCAAGCTTAGTGGCTTCCGTTAAGACGATATATGATACATACTCTGCAATTATTGATTATTCGTCCGGAAAAACGATGAGCCAGCAAACCTTAGATCTGACCAGCGAGCTGTTACAGGGCATGCGACTGTCGGGAGTGAAATACCGACGGATTGAAACCTCACGTCCTTTCGGCGTGGAGTTTAATTCGGTTCCTGGCAAAGCGCAGTTTCATTTTGTCAGCCGCGGCCCGCTGCTGCTAAAAATGAGCAACGGTAAACAGTTCTCGCTTGAGAGCGGCGATGCGGTGTTCATTCCCAATAGCGATGCGCACGCCCTGCTCTCAGATAGCAAAGCCGCGCGGGTGAACGTGATGGAGCTCGACAGCAAACCGGTCTGCGGGACGGTTTCCTGCATCAAAAACGCAGGCTGCGTTAATACCGAAGAGAATGCGGTTATCTTCAGCGCCTGTATGGATTTTGAATTAGGCGGAATGCAGCCGCTGGTTCGGGCCATGCCGGAGGTAATGCTGGTGAGTAGCCTGTTAAGCGCCCGCCCGGAAATCCAGCCGCTGCTGGCGGCAATGGAGCGTGAATCTCTGACGCGTCAGGTGGGCTATGCCGGCATTCTGGCACGTCTCGCCGATGTCGTCGCGGCGCTGATCGTCCGCGCCTGGGTGGAATGCGGCTGCGGTAACGCTACCGGCTGGGTACAGGTACTGCGCGACCCGAAGCTATCGCGCGCGATATATGCTATGCATCAGCAGCCCGGCGTCAACTGGAAGGTAGAAGACTTAGCCCGCGAATCCGGCCTGTCGCGTTCGGTGTTCGCCGAACGTTTTCTCATCGCCACCGGTACCACGCCGGCCCGCTACCTGACAGAATTACGCATGCGCCTGGCGGTACAATACATCAGCCATGAAGGCGAAGCGCTGGAAAAAGTCGCCTTCCGCCTCGGCTACAACTCGCTCGCCGCCTTTAGCCGCGCCTTTAAACGCATTACCGGCAAAGCGCCGGGAGCGCTACGCAATGGGGTCAATGAACAAGCGGTAACCTGATAAGCGTTACTTCTTCTGCCAGTTGGCCCACGGGCCAGCGTCGGCGGGTTTGTCGATGAGCCCTTCCAGAGAATCGAGATAAAAGTTTTCCACTTCTTTACGCGCCCACGGCGTGCGGCGTAGAAATTTCAGGCTCGACTTAATGCTCGGATCGCTTTTGAAACAGTTGATTTTGATATGTCGGGCCAGTTCATCCCAGCCATATCTGGCCACAAGGTCAGTGAGTAACGCTTCGAGCGTCACGCCGTGAAGCGGATCTTTTGACGTGTGCATTGTCTTTCCTGCATGAAAAATTTCGCTCACCATACGGACCGCGGCGGCATCATGCAACATCCCGCCACTTTTTTTAAATAACGGCTAGGCCGAAACCCCACTCCTTATCTGTTTTTCGCAAAAGCACTGAACCCACCGCGGTCATAAATTAGAAAAGAACGTTATTGGTCGAAAAAATTGCGCTAAGGCAAGCTGAGCGCATCTACCCGACAGAGGAAATCATCATGCGCCGTTGTTGTTGCCGAACCCAGAATCACTTCATAGCCAATGACCCGTACCCCGTTCTCGGAGAACACAATGAACGCCACGACTTTGCCGATTCTCGATCTGGCCCGCTATACCAACCCTGCTGAAAAGAGCGGTTTTCTTGCCGACCTCCGCCATGCCGCTCGCGATATTGGTTTCTTTTATCTTATTAATCACGGCGTGGACGCCGGATTGCAAACTGAAGTTCAACGCCAGGCGCGACGCTTTTTTGCTCTTGATGATAGCGAAAAGCAGCAGGTGGCGATGATTCACTCCCCGCACTTTCGCGGCTATAACCGCGCGGCTTCCGAGCTCACTCGCGGCCAGCCAGACTGGCGCGAACAGTTTGACATCGGCGCCGAACGCCCGGCTTTAACTCTCGCCGAAAACGCGCCACGCTGGCAGCGTCTGCAGGGACCGAACTTATGGCCCGCCGCGCTACCGTCGCTGAAACCGACCCTACTGGGCTGGCAGCAGGCGATGACCGGCGTCGGGATGACCTTGCTGCGCGCGTTTGCCGAAGCGCTACAGTTGCCTGCCGACGCCTTTGACGCGCTGTATGGCGATAAACCGAATGAACATATCAAACTGATTCGCTACCCCGGTCAGCGTGAAACCAAAAGCGCACAAGGCGTTGGGGCGCATAAAGATTCTGGATTCTTAAGCTTCCTGTTACAGGACGAGCAAAAAGGACTGCAGGTGGAAGTCGCGCCGGAGCACTGGATCGACGCCACGCCGCTGGCGGGCAGCTTTGTGGTGAATATCGGTGAGCTACTTGAGCTGGCGACTAACGGTTACCTGCGCGCCACCGTTCATCGCGTGGTCTCGCCGCCGGCAGAACAGGAACGCCTCTCAATCGCCTTCTTTCTTGGCGCGCAGCTCGATGCCGTGGTGCCGGTGTACCGCCTGCCCACTCATCTGGCGCAGGAAGCGCTCGGCCCGGATAGCGATCCGCAAAATCCGCTGCTGCGGGATGTTGGCTGGAATTACCTCAAAGGGCGGCTGCGTTCTCACCCGGATGTCGCCGAACGTTATTACCAGGATGTTTTTCGCGAACGTACTGAGCAACTGATCGTTTAATTTAATAAGGATAACAATATGAAATATGCCGCATTCAAACTGGCAGGGGTCGCTTTATCTCTTTCTCTGGCATGGACATCCGCCCAGGCTGCCGCGCTGCGCGTTGCCGCTGACCCGGTACCACACGCTGAGATCCTCAATTACATCAAAAAAATCGATCCCAGCCTCGATATCAAAGTGGTCGAACTCACCAGCGGCGTTAACGCCAACGAGCTGCTGGCGAATGGCGACGTTGATGCCAACTACTTCCAGCACGTTCCGTATCTGAAGGATCAGGAAAAAGCGCTGGGTAAGACCTTTGCCGTCGCCGCTACGGTGCATATTGAACCGCTGGGTATTTACTCCCGTAAGCACAAAGACTTTAATTCCGTCCCGGAAAACGGGACCGTCGCGGTGCCGAACAACACCACCAATCTCAGTCGCGCCTTGTTCCTGCTACAAAGCCAGGGATTAATCAAACTCGGCGCTAAATTCACCAATCCGGCGACCACGTTAGCCACCCCGAAAGATATCGTGGAAAACCCCAAACATCTGAAGATCCTCGAAATTGAATCGCCGCAGATCCCGCGTTCCTTAGACGATGTCGATTTAGCGGTCATTAACGGCAACTACGCGCTGGAGGCGGGACTGGTACCGGCGAAAGATGCGTTAGGGCTGGAGAGCGCGAACAACAACCCTTACGCCAATATCCTGGTGACGACGCCGCAATTGGCTAATGACCCACGCATTAAAGCGCTGGCCAAAGATCTCACCTCGCCGCAGGTTGCCGAGTTTATTCGCAAAAACTATAACGGCTCGGTTATCCCGGTTGCGCCGCAATCATGATTGAGGTCGTCGGGCTGAGTAAAACCTATGCCGGAACAGGCCGACCGGCGTTAAACGACGTGTCGCTGCAGATCCCGAAAGGCGCGATTTATGGCATTCTCGGGCGCAGCGGCGCAGGCAAAAGCACGCTGATCCGCTGTCTCAATTTACTCGAACGGCCCTCTGCGGGCCGAATTGTGGTGAACGGGCAGGATATCACTCAGTTAGACAAAGCCGGTTTACGTCAGCACCGTCTGCGCACCGGAATGATCTTCCAGCACTTCAACCTGCTGCATGCCCGCAACGTGGCTGACAACGTCGCGGTTCCGCTGGAAATCGCCGGTGTCGACAAACGTGCGCGCCGCGAACGCGTGCTCGAGTTGCTGGAGTTAGTGGGACTGGCGGATAAAGCAACCGCCTTTCCATCCCAGCTTTCCGGCGGTCAAAAGCAGCGCGTCGGCATCGCCCGCGCGCTGGCGGCCGGCCCGGATGTGCTGCTATGCGATGAAGCAACCAGCGCCCTCGATCCGGAAACCACCACCTCGGTGCTGGCGTTACTGGCCGATATCAATCAGCGGCTCAATCTGACTATCGTGCTTATTACCCATGAGCTGGAAGTCGTCAAAACGCTGTGCGATCACGCGGCGTTGCTGGAGCATGGAGAAGTCATCGAGAGCGGGAAAATCGCCGATCTGCTGGTGGCACCGTGGTCCAGATTACGTCAGTCGTTACTGCATAATCCGCAGGCGGAGCAAGATTTCCTTGCCCGTCACGGCTTTCACGGGAGGCCTTTATGCGTAGTCGCATGAGTTGGGAAGATTTATGGCCCTTATTGTGGGAAGGCAGCCTGGAAACCCTCTATATTGTAGGTCTGGCGGCGCTGTTTACCATTTTAATCGGCCTGCCGGTCGGCGTGTTACTGTTTGTCTCCCGTCGCAACGGCCTGGCGCCGATGCCGAAACTGAATGCGTTGCTGGGGGCGATTATCAATTTTGGCCGATCGCTGCCGTTTATCGTGCTGCTGATCGCATTAATCCCCTTTACGCGGCTTATCATCGGCACCACCTTGGGCAGCACAGCCGCCGTCGTGCCGATTACTATCGGCGCTTTTCCGTTTTTCGCGCGGCTGACCGAAAACGCGCTGGATGAAGTGGATTACGGGCGCATTGAAGCCATTCTGTCGATGGGCGGTAATCTGTGGCACGTTATCTTTAAATCGCTGCTGCCGGAGGCGCTACCGACCCTGCTTGCCGGGATCACCCTGACTATCGTGATGCTGATTGGCTTTTCATCGATGGCGGGCGTCATTGGCGGAGGCGGGCTTGGAGACCTGGCGATTCGCTACGGTTATCAGCGCTTTAACGATCAGGTGATGGTCGGTACGGTACTGATTCTGGTGGTGATGGTTCAGGGCGTACAAATGATCGGCGACAGGCTGGTACGACAGCTTGCCCATCGCCGCTAAGCTCTCATTCGCAGGCGGCTACTGCAGGCCGCCTTCCTCCACGAGAACCCTGACCAGCGCTGCCGCCGGCATTTCGCGGATCATCGCCACCCCTTGTCCCGCCCAGTGCGCGCCGAAACCATGATCGCCCTGCGCTTTTGCCGCCGTCGCCAGCGCTTTTCCGGCGTCATAAGCGAGCGGATAGGCGGGAATTTCTCCTTCGCCGATTTCGTGCCAGCTATTTTTAACGCAGCGTGCTGGCCGACCCGAAATAGCCGCTGTCAAAAATGTGACAACGTCACTATTTTGCGTGAGCGCCTGTCGATATCCACTATCTATACCCGCTTCCGGGCACAATAAAAATGCGGTTCCCAGCTGAACGCCCGACGCGCCGAGCTGCATCAGGCTGGCTATCGCCGCCCCATGCATAATGCCGCCGGCGGCGACAATGGGTAAATCGACAGCCTGCTTTAGAGCCTGAAGCAGAGTGAAGGTGCTCATTTGACGATCGTCGCCGTATGGGTCAAAAATCCCCCGATGGCCACCGGCCTCATACCCTTGCGCAATAACGACATCAATACCCGCTTGCGCAATTAATCGCGCTTCGTCGACGCAGGTGGCGGACGCCATCGTCACCGTTCCCTGTTGCTGGAAGCGGCGAATAACCTCTGACGACGGCACGCCAAAATGAAAACTCACCACCGCCGGCTTCTGTTCAAGCAGCATATCGAGCATGGATTGATGTTGATGGAAGGTCTGATAAATCTCGTTAAGCTGTTTCGGCGGCGTGCCGTGATAACGGGCAAACGCCGGAGCCAACCGCGCCAGCCACTGCGCTTCCTGAACGGCATCGCGGCGCGACGGCGTATGACAGAAAAGGTTGACGTTAAAGGGACGATCGGTGAGCTGCCGGGTTTGTTCAATAAGCGCCTGCGCCTGCGTAACCGTCGACGCGCCGAGCCCCAGCGAACCCAATCCTCCGGCGTTGCTTACCGCTGCAGCCAGGGACGGTGTCGACACCCCTGCCATCGGCGCCTGAATAATCGGATAACGAATATTAAGTAATCGCGGTAAATGCTGATTCATTGGCGATCCTGTGCAATTTGCGATGTGAGGCATTAACCATCTCTTTTTAAGATGTTAAGATCAACCATATTGTCATATTGAGAAGAAAAATATGAACCACACCACATTACTGATCTTTAAACTGGTGGCCGAAACCCAAAGCGTCACTCAGGCGGCGAAACAACTTGGTCGCGCGCAGTCCAATATCACCACGCGCATTCAGCAGCTTGAAGAGGAGCTGGAAGCCGAGCTTTTCGTGCGCGGAAACAAGAAGATGCTGCTTTCTCCCGCCGGGCAAAACTTCCTCAGCTACGCGCGGCGAATTTTAAGCCTTGCCGAAGAAGCCAAACTGGCGCTGCACCCGGCACGGCCCGCGGGAACGTTAAAGCTCGGCGCGATGGAAGCCTGTGCCGCCAGCCGCCTGCCGGCCATATTGCCGCTGTTTCAGCAACGCTGCCCGGACGCCGACCTGACATTGCGTACCATGCCCACCCGTCAGCTGACTGAACTGGTCGAAAACTCCACGTTGGACTGCGCGCTGGTTTCACTGCCGGCCGGTCCAGACGGCAGCCTTCAATGCCCACAGACGCTTGAATATCTCCCGCTTTTTATCGAACAACTGGTCCTTATCGCCCCTGTCGAGGGGCGCAACTACCGTTTTGCCGCCTTCCCGGCAGGATGTTCCTACCGCCAGCACGGCATCGAGTATCTGCAGCAGACGGGAGCACACGTGGACATCGTCGATGTCAGCTCCTATCACGCGATGATGGCTAACGTCGCCACCGGCCGCTACGCCTGTTTGCTCCCGGAAAGCGTTCTGGCCCTGCTCACGCTACCCGCAGGCTGCCAGACGCATTACGTCACCCAGGCCGCCACCCAGCTTATCTGGCGCCGCGGGTATGTATCGCCGATTCTCGACGTCCTGCGCCAGTTATTGCTGGCGCCGGCCGCAGGCAACCAGCCCGGCGGCTCCCAGCAACACGCCGCTGGCCGTCAATAGTGAAGGGTTAAACGATCCCGTCAGGCTGTATAACCCATCGGCGACCAGCGGCCCGATTATCTGTCCGACGCCGTAAGTCGCCGTTAGCGCGGCGATCATATTAAATTTTACCGCCTGATTTAGCCGCTTGCCCTCTGACAAGGCGATGGTTACCGTCCCAAGGAAGGTCGCTCCAACCAGCAGCGCGCTCAACAAACAAAAGGTGAATGAGTGGCTCCACGCTGGTAAGGCCACGCCGAAGGCCTGAATAACGAGATTGCTACAAAATGCCCGCTGATAGCCAATTTTCAGCACGAGTTGATGCCAGATAAAACAGGAAGGTACCGCCGCGAGACCAAATACCGCCCACAGGTGCACCGGGTCGATACCCGAGAGCGCGCCGTGCAAAAACAGCGGCAAATAGGTCGCGGTGATGATGTAGCCAAAGCCCGCGAGGCCATAAATCAGCAGCAATTTTACCGCATCGCTCGTGCGCCCATTGTCGCTCGGCATCGTTGTTGCGGGCCCGCTGTTTAACGCCAGCAGCGAATCCGCCGGGCTTAATAATCCGCGCAAGGCGCATAAAAACAGCATCGTCGCCGTGATGGCGCACAGTAGCCAGATTTGCTGACTGCTAAACGCCAGCGCTTTACCGGCGGCAATAAACTCCGCCGACAAAAAGATCCCCATCCCGACACCGGCAAACAGTACCGGCGCGCCGTTATGATGTTTCATATGTTGCAGTAGCCATAACGAGGCGGAGATAAGCGTTACCGCGCTGAGCACCCCGGCCAACCCGCGCAGGATAATGATAGCCAGCGGCGAACGCAGCCAGGCCAGTAGCGCCAGACAAATTAGCGTCAGAATGACCGAGACAATATTCATTCTGCTCGCCTGCTCCGGCTTTGCCTTCGCCAGTAACAATGCCCCCAGCAGGTACCCGGCATAATTAGCGGAGGCGGCCAGATTCCCCTGACGCAGCGTCAGGATCTGATCGCTTAACATCACCGGCAGGATCCCGGTGAAGGCGAAGCGGCCGTAACCCATACCAATCATTAATACCGTCGCCCCTGCCATCGCTAATAAGAAAGCGTTTATCTCCGGCCTGATTTGTCGCATCTGCGTTACCCCTTGCATAATTTAATCTTAAAAAGAGAATATTATTTAATTTTAATTCTCTTTTTATTATGTATTAGCGTGATGCGACGAGCAAGCCGCCGCGCCAGGGCAAAGAGTAAAAGCACCAACCAGAGGATACTTCGGTTAGCGACGAAGGATGGTTGTCAAAAGCGCACGGTCGTTAAACGCCGTACTCGATAATAGGCCGCATTATCTTCAGCGCAGCGCTCAGTTTATCGAGGCTCGGTGACGCCAGCGCCAGACGCAAAGCATGCGGCACATCACGACCGACGCTGTACGGTTCGGCGGTGGAAATAGCGATATTCATGGTTAGCAACTGTTTCACGACGCGATCGGCGCGGACGTCCTCGCCCAACGGCAGCCAAAGGAACCAGGCATTTTCATTGCCGATCATTGGTAAGCCAGCCAGTGCCTGACGGGCGATGGCCTGCCGCCGCCGCGCATCTGCGCGCATTATGGTTTCGAGCCGGGCCAGCGTCCCATCCTGGATCCAGCCGCAGACCAGCGCCGTCGTTAAGGCCGGCGTATTCCAGCTGGTGGCGCGGATCGTCCGCTCTATCGCCGGCATTAACGCTTCGCGGCATACCACCATGCCAACCCGTAAACCGGTGGCGATGTTTTTTGAAAAACCGCACACATAGACCGTACGCTCAGGCGCCAGAGACATCAGCGGCGGCGGCGCGTTCTCGATCAACCACGCATAGGCGGCATCCTCAATGATGAACAAATCGAACTGGCGGGCAATATCAACCAGTTGACTACGCTGCGCCAGATTCATTACCCAGCCGAGAGGGTTATGCAGCGTCGGCATGGTATAAATCGCTTTTACCCGCCGTTTTTCACACAGGCTGCGAAGCATGTCGAGATCCGGACCTTGCGCTGTGTGCGGGATAGCAACCAGTTCAAGTTGATAGAGCCTGGCGAGGGCGCGAAATCCCGGATAGGTCAAGGCATCTGCCGCAACCACATCGCCGGGACGTAGCAGACCGCCGAGCGTGACCGCCAGCCCATGCTGAGCGCCGTTAACGATAGCGACCTGCCCGGCGCTGGCCGCCATACCCTGTCTGTTAAGATGCTGGGCCACTATTTCCCGTTCGCTCATGCGTCCGGCGTGCGGTTGATAGCGTAACAACGCCTCCAGATCGCCCGCGCCAGACAGTTTTTTTAATGCCTCGCGCAGGAGAACGGTTTGTTCCGGCAACGCCGGAGAGTTGAAATTAAGATCGATCATGTCCGGGGCAATGGCGTGCTGATCGACACCCAGCCCCGGCGGCAAGCTCAGTTCACGCACAAAAGTCCCGCGTCCCGTTTCGCCGCTGACCAGCCCCATTAACGCCAGTTCTCTGTAGACCCGCGTCGCGGTAGCCAGAGAGATTCCGTGTTCCACGACCAATTGCCGATGGGTCGGCAGCTGGCTGCCAGCCGCCAGCGCACCGCTGCGGATGGCTGCCGCATAGCGATCAACCAGAGATTTATAGCGGTTTTTCATCGTCATTGTATCCATGACAATTATTTGATTGTCATGGATTGTGCGACCTACTATCGACCCGGTCAACCACATTAACTATCACTACAAAGAGGTCACACGTGCACAACCGTCGCGCTTCCACTTCTATATCCGGTTGGATAAACGGTTTTATCGGCGTCGCTATTTTTAGCGGCTCTCTACCCGCCACCCGCATCGCCGTGCAGGAGTTCGATCCTTTTTTCCTGACTTTCTGCCGTGGGGCGATTGCCGGGGTGCTTGCGCTGGGCCTGATCTGGCTTTTACGCCTGCCGCGCCCGCAAGCGGGACAATGGCGTTCACTGGCGCTGGTTGCCGGCGGCGTGGTCATCGGTTTTCCGCTGCTGACGGCGCTGGCGCTGCAGCGGGTGACGTCAGCCCACTCAATTGTTTTTATTGGGTTATTGCCGCTAGCGACGGCGATTTTCGCGGTGATCCGCGGCGTTGAGAGACCGCGCCCTGCCTTTTGGGGATTCTCGCTGCTGGGCAGCATACTGGTAGCCAGTTTCGCGCTGGCCGGTAACACCGGGATGTCCATTTCAGGCGACCTGCTGATGCTGGCGGCGGTAGTGGTCTGCGGATTGGGTTATGCCGAGGGGGCGCGCCTCACCCGAGAGCTTGGCGGGCTGGCGGTCATCTGTTGGGCGCTGCTCCTGTCCCTGCCCCTGATGGTGCTAGCCTGCGGGTTAACGCTTCCCGTCAGTTTCCGTGGTATCAGTGCGTCTGCGTGGACCGCGCTGGCCTATGTCTCGTTATTCAGCATGCTGATAGGTTTTATCTTCTGGTATCGGGGACTGGCAATCGGCGGTATTGCGGCGGTCGGTCAACTCCAGCTATTGCAGCCCTTTTTCGGCCTGGCGCTGGCGGCACTACTCCTTCATGAATCAGTGAGCCCGTTGATGGTTGCCGTCACGCTTGGCATCATTTTCTGCGTGATCGGTTCGAAGCGCTTTGCCCGTTAAAATAGTCGGCAGCCTGATTTGAGGCGAGTTCCTCTCTCAGGCTGTCTTTATCATCAATTAAACTGTGGCGCGACCGAATGGCCGCAGGCGCTGTTAGCGTCAATGGTGTCGTTCATGCAGGTCTGCGAATCAAGGCCCTGACCCGGCGCCATCCCCGAGGATGATGAGGAACCTCCTGAACAGGCGGATACAGCAAAAACAATGAGCAATATAAGTAATTTTTTCATCGCGATGACCTCCGGGAAGCAAATAGGTTGCCGTGCTCCATCCTAAGACTGGCCACTCATCCATTTCCCTTTCAAACTCAGGTATCACTCTAAGAAATAATATGGGCGTTATTTATCATCTGTATAGCTATATTATCGGTCATTTTGCCAATAAATGAACCGAGCGTTGGCATAAAATGCTCGCCCGCTCGCCGGAGCCGCCGCGCTTGCGCTATGCTTAACCTCCCTTTCGTTTTAAACACTTAGCGTTATGACTACTTCTGTCAGCACCACTCAGCTTAACCTGCGAATTATTTCCATCGTTGTCTTCACCTGTATCTGCTATCTCTCCATCGGCCTGCCGCTGGCGGTGCTTCCCGGCTACATCCACTACCAGCTCGGGTACAGTACGCTAATCGCCGGAGTCGTTATCAGCCTGCAGTACATTTCAACGCTCGTAAGCCGCCCGCATGCTGGCCGCTATACCGATATCTGGGGGCCAAAAAAGGTCGTTAGCCTCGGCATCATCTGCTGCATGTTAAGCGGACTCTTCACCCTCGCGGCGGTGATGTTGCAAGCTATACCGCTTCTCGCCGTCAGCGCCCTGTTGATTGGCCGGGTTTTCCTCGGCGTGGGAGAAAGCTTTACCGCCACCGGGGCAACGTTATGGGGCATTAAAACCGTTGGCGCGATTCACACCTCGCGGGTGATTTCATGGAATGGCGTCGCGACCTACGTGGCAATGGCCGTCGGCGCGCCGCTGGGGGTGATGCTCAATAATTATTTTGGCATCAGCGG
Organism: Klebsiella sp. CN_Kp097; assembly: GCF_040064495.1. Taxonomy (NCBI): domain Bacteria; kingdom Pseudomonadati; phylum Pseudomonadota; class Gammaproteobacteria; order Enterobacterales; family Enterobacteriaceae; genus Klebsiella; species Klebsiella sp. CN_Kp097. The sequence goes on from NZ_JBEAIL010000007.1 coordinate 647,406, forward strand.
TTTTGCCGTAGTGGTAGTGCTGGTTGCGCTAATTGGCCTGCTCTTTGCCCGCACCCGCCAGGATGTCAGCGTAACCGCCGGAGTGAGAGCGCCGTTTCATGTGGTAGTGCGCAGGATCTGGCCCTACGGGCTGGGATTGGCGCTGGGTACCGTCGGTTTTGGCGTTATCGCCACCTTTATCACCCTCTATTTTTCGGCTCACCACTGGCAAGGCGCGGCCTTCACCCTCTCTCTCTTCAGCATCGGTTTTATTTGTATACGCCTGATCCTTGGCAACACCATCACCCGCTACGGCGGCGTGCCGGTGTCGCTTGTCTGCTTCGTAGTGGAGTGTCTTGGATTATTGATTATCTGGCAGGCGCCGTCGGCGTGGGTCGCCGGTATTGGCGCATTCCTCACCGGTTCTGGTTTCTCGCTGGTCTTTCCGGCGCTGGGCGTCGAGGCGGTGAAACAGGTAGAAGAACAAAACCAAGGCACGGCGCTGGGTACCTATTCAGCCTTTCTCGATTTGGCGCTGGGTTTGACCGGCCCGGTGGCCGGCTGGGTGGCGGGTTATTATGCGCTCGATACGCTGTACCTACTGGCGGCGGTGGTCGTCGCCATGGCGTTTATCCTGCTGCTTCGGGTTCGTCTGCAACAGACCAGGGCGAACGTATGATGTATGCCGATTAATCATGATACTGGTAACAATTTAATCAATAATTGACGACGCTTTAATATCCGTGCCACCATTCCGCGAGCATCCAGTCCTGGATGCCGGGCGGTACGGGTGCAGTGATAGAGGTCGTCAACAAAACGATCCCCCCGTGACCTGGCTCCATTCGACTCGTCGCCTGCCGCGGCGAGCGGCTTACCCTGGCGGGAAATACCGACATGCATCAAAGTTTCAACCAGCGCGTCCATTTTTACTACTGCATTCTGGTCGCGCTGAAAATCCACGTAAAAACGAAGAAATCGGGCGGAGCGAGAGGAAAAAATAATTTTCTTCTCAAATGGTTACGCAAGGCGCAGGACAACAACATTTTTCATCCGGATATCACCAGCGAAATCGAATGGCTGCGTGGCAAAATCATCCAGGCGGGACACGATACTGACCTTGAGCCGATGCTGGAATTCGTCTATGCCACCGCCCGGCGCGCCGAAATGCTCAAAGATGCCGACTGATCCTTATTAAGCTAGCTGCAAAATATCCCCTGTAGCCGGCGCCTGTGCGCCGGCGAGCCACAGTTTTCCCCAGGCGCCGGTACAGTGGCAGGCCAAAATTTTCTCCACCTGCAGCTGTTGTAAATAACTTCGGACCTGCCAGACCCTGGCGACGGATGCGGCGCGCAGGTGTAGCCCACCGATCAATGCGTGGACCCGCTCGATACCGGTGATATTCTGACAATGCCGCACAATGTTCTCTACGCCACGATGTCCGCAGCCGCAGATGATGACCAGACCGTGGTCAGAAAGATAGATAAGGACGCCTTCATCGACGATATAATCAGGCGTCAACGGCGAGCTGGCTAAAACGCCAAAGGATTGCGGACGGTTTACCACAATCTCGCCGGACCACAACAGACGTTCGCTGATGGCAAACGGCTGCCGGTAGCATTCCATGCGAAAGCGGGAATAGTCGAGCTCAAGCGAGAGTTTTTTGATTTTGCGTACGTGCCGGCCAAGGCTGATAGCGGCATAGCGCGGTTGGGTAAGCTGTGGATGACAAATAATTCGGCTCCCCTCCGGCAGCCAGGGGACGCCACCGCAGTGATCGTAATGGCCGTGTGATAATACCGTCGCGGTCAAGTTATCCAGTTTAATCCCCATCCGCTGCGCATTCTTAAGAAAACTGCCGTCAGGGCCGGTATCAAACAGCACTTTGCTGGTTTCATCCTCAAGGAGCAGGCTAAGTCCTGCTTTGGCTGTCAACGCCGGATCGGCGTGCGCCGCAAGGCGATTTTCCAGTAATACCCTGATGGTTAAGGCCATTATTTCATTCATCCCTGTTATATATGCACGACCAGTGTAACGAAGAAACCCTGCAATCTGTGTGATGAGCGCCGCACCCTTCACTCCGAATAAAGTGACACTGTCACTAAAAAACAGCTTCACAACCGCGCTACGTCCTCTATGCTGATAGACGCGGATCGTTAACTTGAGGTTATCTATGGCAGACTGGAATCCCTCGCTGTATCTGAAATTTGCTGATGAGCGCACCCGACCGGCGGCTGAGTTAACGGCGCGTATTGCGCAACAGCCGGTCAAGCTGGCTGTGGATCTGGGCTGCGGTCCAGGCAACAGCACGGCCTTACTGCGTGCAGCGTGGCCTGAAGCGCGAATTATTGGCGTTGATAATTCCGCCGCCATGCTGGCACAGGCGGCGCAAGCGCTTCCCGATTGTGAGTTTATCACCGCAAATATAGAAGACTGGCAGCCATCTGAGCCCGCAGACGTGATCTATGCGAATGCCTCTTTACAATGGCTCACAGACCATCAAACGCTGTTCCCGCGACTGGCCGGTCAGTTAAGCGATGGCGGCGTTCTCGCGGTTCAGATGCCGGATAACTGGCAAGAGCCCTCTCATACCCTGATGCGTCAGGTCGCTGAAGAGCTGGGATTTCCGGAAAGTGGCCGACAGCCGCTCCCCAGCGTCCAGCAGTATTACGACATGCTGAGCAACAGCGGTTGCGAGGTGGACCTCTGGCGCACCACCTATTATCACCCTCTGGAATCGCACCAGGCGATCGTTGACTGGCTGCAGGCGACCGGTCTGCGCCCGTATTTGCAGAATCTTGATGAAGAAGAAAAGAACGTGTTTTTAGAGCGTTATCTGACGCTGTTACAACAACATTATCCGTTACAGTGTAACGGGAAAGTGCTGTTCTTGTTCCCGCGACTGTTTATTGTCGCGCGACGCCTGGTTAACGCGTAGTCGCCAGTTCGACATCAACGTTAAGCGCATTCAGCTGATTTACCACACTGCTACTAAGCCGGTCATCGCTGATGATGACATCAAGCTCTCTCAGCGGCAGGATCAGGTAATTCGCCATTTTTCCATATTTTGATGAGTCGCTTAGCAGGATACATTTTTCACTTACCTTCGCCACAGTCTGTTTCACGATGGCTTTATTTTCGTTGGGCGTCGACAGTCCGCGCAAATTCCATGATGACGCCGAAATAAACGCGACATCGATAAACAGGTTCTCCAGCATTTTTGCCGTCAGGTGGCCAACGGTCGACTGATTCTCACGGCATAAGCGTCCGCCGGTATGGATCAATTCACATTGCCCGCGTTCAATCATCAAATTGGCAATGGCGAAATCATTGGTGATGATCAGCAAGTCCTGACGCTCAACCAGGTTTTCGGCCAGTGCGAGCGTCGTGGTCCCGGCATCCAGATAGACGGTGCTGTTCGCGGGAATATGCTTAAGCGCCGCCAGACCAATAGCCTCCTTTTCCTGGGGGAACATAAGCGTTTTATCGCGATGCGAAGGTTCATTCAGCAGGCGGGTTCGTTGCGGAAGTGCCACACCCCCCGATACGCTGGCCAGCACGTTAAGCTGCTCCAGGCGCTGAATATCGCGCCGGATTGTCATATGCGACACGCCCAGCGCCTCGACCAGTTCGACGACACTGACCACCCCTTTGTCTTTAATGATTTCCAATATCTTCTCTTGTCTCTCCAATGGCAGCATCGATTTCTCCTGATGGTGTCTCGCTATCTCATATTTTCACATTTTATCACATCACCCAGGGCTGTACACCGGATTAACAGTGCCAGTTAATGTGAAAAATAGATAATAAATGTTATTTATTGTGATCATCGTCGCTGTATTCATCACCTCAATCATTGATATTAACATTTAACAACAGATAATACCGTAAATTAACACTCGCTGTATGAGGGGACAGTATATGAGAGCAGGCATAATTGCCGATGATTTTACCGGCGCGACGGATATCGCCAGTTTTCTGGCTAATAACGGAATAGCGACCAGCCTGTTTAGCGGCGTCCCCGGTGAAGATTACCAGGGCGATGCGCGCGCATTAGTCGTGAGTCTGAAATCACGTTCTGTACCAGCCGAAGAATCTGTGACGCTGTCACTTAATGCGCTGCACTGGCTGCAACAACAGGGGTGCGATCGTTTTTATTTTAAGTACTGCTCTACCTTCGATAGCACGAGAAAGGGGAATATCGGCCCGGTAACCGATGCCTTAATGGATGCGCTGGGCGTCGCAACCACGATTATCTCCCCGGCGTTGCCTATTAACGGTCGTACGGTGTATCAGGGACATTTATTCGTAGAAGACCGCCTGCTACAGGAGTCCGGTATGCGCAATCATCCGGTCAATCCCATGGATGACAGCGATCTGCGCCGTTTAATGGAACGTCAGTCACGCGGCACATGCGCCCTTATCAATGTACAGATTCTGGAATCCGGCGAGGCAGCCGTGCGCGACGCGCTCCAAACCCTATCCGCCGCGGGCTATCGCTATATCGCGCTGGACGCATTAAACGAGAAACATCTGCAAATTCAGGGGCAAGCGTTGCACGATATGAAGCTGGTTACCGGTGGTTCCGGCTTAGCCGCGGGTCTCGCGCGTTGCTGGGCCAACGCCACGGAGCCTTCCCTTCCCTTTAGCGTCACCACGCCAGCGGCCTGTACGGTAGTATTATCCGGGTCCTGCTCTATGAGAACTCAGTCACAGGTGGAAAAATACCGCCAACTGGCGCCAGCGCTGGCCGTGGACGTGGCAGGTTTGCTTGATAAACGCTGGACGCTTGATGAGTATTGCGGTCAGATCGTTGAATGGCTGCACCAGCAGTCCGACGCGGCCATGGCGCCAATGGTTTACGCCACGACTTCGGTCGCAGAGCTGCACAACATCCAACAGCGCTATGGCGCCGAGCCAAGTCGGTTGATGGTTGAGGCGCTGTTTTCTCTGTTGGCAAAACAACTCGCGCAGCAAGGCGTAAGCCGGTTCATCGTCGCGGGCGGAGAGACCTCCGGCGCGGTAACGCAAGCGCTTGATATTCACCATTTCACTATCGGCGCTGCAGTCTCACCCGGCGTTCCGTGGATCAAGGCAGATTCCCGGCCGCTTTTCCTGCTGCTCAAATCGGGTAATTTTGGCGATGACAATTTCTTTGCCCGCGCGCAGACCGCGGAGGCTTGCGCATGAACGAGTCATCCTTACGCCAACAGATGGTCTCTATCGCTCGCTCTTTCTTTAATCGCGGCTATGCAACCGGTTCGGCTGGCAATCTTTCCGTCCAGCTTGCTGACGGCACGATTCTGGCCACCCCGACAGGCTCCTGTCTTGGCGAGCTTAACGCCGAAGAATTGTCGCACGTGACTCTGAGCGGTGAATTGCTCTCGGGTTTAACACCCTCAAAAGAGGTGAGTTTTCATCTCGCGCTGTACCGCAACAATCCGCAGTGTCGCGCCGTCGTCCATCTGCATTGCCATTACCTGACGGCCCTATCCTGCCTGCAGGACCTGGACCCGGCTAATACCCTGCCGGCCTGTACACCGTATGTGGTCATGCGGGTCGGCGAAATACCGCTGGTCCCCTATTTCCGCCCAGGCGATCCGCAGATTGGCCAATGGCTCGGCGAACGCGCCGCGCAGCATAAGGCTTTTTTGCTGGCTAATCATGGCCCGGTGGTGGTGGGTAAATCGCTACGCGATGCCGCCGACAATCTGGAAGAGATGGAAGCGTCCGCCCGCCTGTTCTTCACGTTGAAAAACAGCCCGGTGAACTATCTCGATCATCAACAAATGACTGTGCTTCGAGGAATGCAATAATGTTGAAACTTGCTGCCAATTTATCGATGTTATTCGGCGAAAATCCGCCTCTGGAGCGCTTCTCCCTGGCGGCCAGAGCCGGTTTTAATGCCGTTGAGATGTGGTTCCCTTACGAATATCCCGTAGAGACCGTCGCCCGCGAATTAGAGAAACATCACCTCAAGCTTATCGGCATTAATACTCCGGCAGGCAATACCGCACGCGGCGAATGGGGATTATCGGCTTTACCTGGCCGTGAAGAGGAAGCCCGCAAAGCCATTGATTTAGCCATTCACTATGCTGCGGCTCTGCAGTGCCCGGCGATACATGTTATGGCGGGCGTCACCGAAGGGTTCGATCGGCAGCACTGTGCGGACACGTTTATTGACAACGTACGCTACGCGGCGGATCTGGCCAAACCGCATAACATCACCATTTTGCTTGAAGGTTTATCGCCCGCCACCCGTCCGGGTTATTTATTTTCCAGCCAATATCAGGCGATGGAATATATTCGCCAGGCGGACCGCGACAATATTCGACTGCAGCTTGATATTTTCCATGCCCAGCAGGTCGATGGCAATCTAACGTATTTATTGAAAAACTATAAAGAGTATATCGGCCATATTCAGATTGCGTCGGTACCGGCGCGCCAGGAACCGATTGACGGCGAAGTGGATTATCAATGGATTTTCGCCGTACTCGAGCAGGAAAAATATGATGGTTACGTCGCCGCGGAATATAGTCCTCGCGCCGGAACGCAAGCCGGACTGGATTGGGCGCAAGTCTGGTTAAATAACTAAAACCTACATAATATCAATGCCTCAGTGAGCACCGGTGCGCGCTCATTTTTCGGAGATAGAACTATGTCAAACCACTCTGCGTTGAGCCTGGAGGGCGTTGCGCCTGCCATAAATGAAGAGTTAGTGTGGAAGAAAGTCGTCCGCCGCACGCTGCCCTTATTAATGATTTGCTATATTCTGGCCTATCTTGACCGGATCAACGTCAGTATCGCTAAATTACAAATGTCGAGCGATCTGGCATTTTCCGACACCGTTTACGGTATCGGTGCGGGAATATTTTTCATCGGTTTTTTCTTTTTTGAAATTCCCAGTAATATGATCCTTCATCGCTTTGGCGCCAGACGTTTACTTGGCGGTTTACTTATTTCCTGGGCGCTCATTGCGCCGCTGACGGCATTTGTGCGCACGCCGCTGGAGTTTTATACCGTGCGCTTCTTTTTAGGCGTGGCGGAATCTGGCTTTTATCCCGGGGTAATTCTGTATCTTTCGTTCTGGTTCCCCAGCTATCGCCGCGGGCGGATGTTCGCCCTCTTTGCTACCGCCGTACCGCTTTCCGGGATCCTCGGCGCTCCGCTCTCCGGGTGGATTATGGGCCATTTTCATGAGTACGGCGGTCTCGCTGGCTGGAAGTGGTTGTACATTATTGAAGGCGCGCCATCTCTGCTCATTGGCGTGCTGGTGATATTTCTGCTGACCGACCGCATTGCGCAGGCGAAATGGCTGTCAGATGACGAAAAAGCGTTGCTCGAGGCGCGACTGCGCAGCGATGGCAGCCATAAGACCGAACAGCATGGTTCGATGCTGGCTGTTTTGAAGAATCCGAAGGTGTGGTTACTGACTTTTATCTATTTCTGCCTGATTGCCGGGTTCTATACCGTCAGTTTTTGGATGCCAACGCTGATTCATAACGCCGGTGAAGGCGATGTGCTGAAAGTCGGATTGTTAACCGCTATTCCTTATGCCGCAGCGATAGTCACCATGATTGCCGCTTCGCGCAGCGCCGATAAACGTAGAGAACGTCGCTGGCATCTCGCCGCCATCGCCGTCATGAGCGGCCTGGGGATGATTATTGCGGCGCTGTTCAGCCACGATCTGGTGATTGCGATGATCGGTTTAACAATTGGCGCAGCGGGCGGATTGAGCACCCTACCACTCTTCTGGAGCCTGCCGACGGCCTTTCTTGGCGGCACTTCCGCCGCGGTCGGTATCGCGGTAATCAACTCCTTTGGCAATCTCGCCGGCTTTGTCGCCCCGTGGATTATGGGCCTGCTCACCGATATGACCCATTCGACGCTAACCGGCACCTTAATCATCTCCGCGACGCTGTTTATCGGCGCTGCGGCGATATTCCGTATTCCTGCCCGTATGGTTAACCATTAATAATATTGAGAAAAACACCATGAATAATAAATTAACGATTGCCGTCACCGGCGCCGCCGGATTTCTTGGCTCCCAACTGGTCAAGGCGCTACTTCAGCGTGGTTCGCTAAGCGGCCCGCAGGGTGAAACGCAGGAAATCGGTAGACTGATCGCTATCGACCGCGTGGCGTTACAGGGGATTGACGATAGCCGTTTAAAGGTATTAACCGGCGACATCAGCGATAGCGAATGGTTACGTAGCGCGATTCCCGCTCAGGTCGATAGCGTCTTTCATTTAGCCGCCATCGTTTCAAGCCAGGCGGAACAGGACTTCGAGCTGGGGATGAAAATCAACGTTGATGCCTTCCGCCAACTGCTGGAGCACCTGCGTCAGTTGCCGCAGAGCGTCAAACTGGTGACCACCAGTTCGGTGGCGGTATTCGGCGGCGACTTGCCGGAAAAAGTGAGCGATTCACAAGTATGGTTGCCGCAGAGTTCTTACGGCACGCAAAAAGCCATTTGCGATCTGTTACTGGCGGATTACAGCCGTCGCGGTTGGCTTAATGGCAGAAGCCTGCGCATGCCCACCATCGTCGTGCGCCCGGGGAGGCCCAATCAGGCGGCATCGAGTTTTGCCAGCGGTATTATCCGCGAGCCACTTAATGGGGAATCCGCCGTTTGCCCGGTCGCGGCGGATACCCGTCTATGGCTATTGTCGCCCCGTAACGCGATTAAGGCTTTAATTCACGGGCATGAACTGGCTGAAGCACAGTTGACGGACGGTCGGGTGATTAATCTCTGCGGGCTGTCGGTCAGCGTCGAACAGATGATCGCGGCGTTGCGCCAGGTTGCCGGCAGTGAAGTCGCGCAGCGTATCACCTTCACGCACAATGCCGCCATTGAACGCATTGTCAATTCGTGGCCTGGCGATTTCGACACGCGCTATGCTCAACGTCTTGGGTTTATCGCCAACCACAGCTTCAGCGAAATGATCGAAGAGTATATGGCAGATTACCTCAAATAGGTTCGGTACCAGCGGCGCCCGACGGCGCCGCTGCATGTTACCAGGGGAAGTCGTGAACCAGCGAAAGATCCCAGGCGGTGGCCAGTAACGACAGAAACATAATCAGATTAACGGTAGTTTCGATTCGTTTTTCCATGCTGCTTCTCCTGTGTCGCACAGCTAGAGCTTCATCAGATACCGAACATAATCGTCCGCAGGGGTGAATTCATCATACAGTCGGCGTGCAGGATTATCGTGACGGGTGTGCCAGTACAGCCGCGACCATCCCTGAATTTTACCTTCAGCCTGCAGGGTTCGAATCAGCGTTCTCGCGACTCCCCGCCCGCGGGCTTTTGGTGCAACAAACAGGTCTTCCAGATAACAGACAGGCGTCGTTACCCAGGTGCCTTCGTGAAGTACGCAGATAGCAAACCCCAGCACCTCGCCCTCAACCACGGCTACCCGACCGATCACCGGAGACTGCGGATCCAGCAGACGTCGCCAGGTATGTTCGGTGACGGTTTCCGGCTGCGGGCTATTATAGAACTGCGTGTACCCCTCCCATAACACTCGCCAGGCGCTGTAATCCCGGTCAGTAGGTTCACGTATGTCTATATTCATTGATGGGATCTCCGCACGCTAAACATCATCGTTAAGTCATTATTTTGCTTTCTGAAAATGACTTCAAGCGCCGAGTGCACATTTCATCCCTTTCCCCGCTGCGAAGCGATGTCGGTACGATGTTACTGCAACGGTTTACTGCTAACAACAACCAGAATGTTGTAACTAATGAAAGAGATTAACCCGGCAGCATGCCGGGTCATTGCAGAGGAGCGTTTAGCACAGCGGTTTTACGGCGCTGCGCATGCCGTCACGTAAGATAGCATCCAGATTAGCCGTTACCTGCGCCGTCAGTCCTGGCACCTGCGTCAGATCCCGCTGCCAGTGCGATTCTACCGACAACACCGACGTTACCAGATCCTGCGTTGAAAGCTGGCCATCGCGATGCTGCGCCCACAGCGTCTGAAAGCGTGCGATCCATTCCGCGTCGTCCTGAACCGGGTAGACTTCACCGTTACGCTCGCCGCGGTAGAAGGCGATCAATGCCGCCAGCGCGAAAGTCAGGCGCGCTGGGAGCTTACCGCTCTGCTTCTGCCCTGCCAGCAGCTGCGGCAGGATACGTGTACGGAACTTGGTCATGCCATTGAGGGCGATGGATAACAGCTGGTGTTTGATATAGGGGTTGCGGAAGCGTCCTGTTACCGCGCTGGCGAATGATTCCAGCTCATCGCGCGGCAGATCGAGAACCGGGATAATCTCCTGATATATCGCTTTTTCGACAAATGAGCAGACTTCCGCGTCGTTCATCGCTTCACCGACAGTATCCAGGCCCGCCTGCCAGGCTACCGGCACCAGCGCGGTATGCGCGCCGTTAAGAATCGCGACCTTCCGTTCTTTATAGGGTTTGATATCGTCAACAATCAGCACGTTGAGCGGTAATTTATCGAGGCGCAGTTCGGCGGCCAGCGATTTCGGCCCCTGGATCACGAACAGGTAAAAGTGCTCGGCGGTATCAAGAAAGGCATCTTTATAGCCAAGCTGCGTTTCAATCTGCTCCGCTTCATCGCGCGGATAGCCCGTAACGATGCGGTCCACCAGCGTCGAACAGAAGGTGTTCGCCTCTGCAAGCCAGGCGGCAAAGGATTCCGGTAGCGCCCATTCACGCGCATAGCGCAGCACCAGTTCACGCAGCGCCTCGCCGTTATAATCGATGAGTTCACAAGGGATGATAACCCAGCCTTTATCGGCGGCGCCGGCAAAATGGCTGAAGCGTTCGAACAGCAGCCGGGTCAGTTTCGCCGGATAACTTACCGCCGGGGCATCGTCAAAACGGTCCCCCGCATGGTAGCTGATACCGGCCTCGGTGGTGTTGGAGAAGACAAAGCGGATATCCGGATTGTGCGCCAGGCGCAGAAATTCGTCATAGTCGGCGTAGGCGCTAATTTCGCGGTTTACCGAACGAATAAGACGCGCATCGCTGACCGCTTCGCCCTTTTCATTCAGTCCGCGAATAATCGTGGTGTAGAGACCGTCCTGAGTGCTCAGCGACGGCGGGAAATCGCTGGCGATGGGTCGGACGATGACCACGCCAGCATTCAGGTCAGTATGCTCGTTAAGCAGGTCAATTTGCCAGTCAACAAACGCGCGCAGGAAGTTACCTTCGCCAAACTGGATGATACGTTCAGGGTACTGCGCGCCGGGGAAATCACGACGGTTTAAGGTTTTCACAATGGGTTCCCTCTTAGAGTAGTCATACAACCTGAGTAATTGGTCCAATAAGTTATCAGGTTTTATGCTTCGCAAAACCCCGTTTTGATCAAACCTCTTCGCATTATTCTGTCGTCGGGAGGATCTTATAGAACAGCGAGGTACCCGACATTTCCCCGTCAGGCATTAAGGCAAACTGCGGAATTTCTCCCGCTTTTTGCCAGCCGCACTGCTGATAGAAGCTCTCCGCGCCGCTACCGGTGGCGGTATCCAGCACCAGCACGGTTTTCCCGTGCGCCAGTGCAATAGCCTCAAGCTCGCTCATCAGTAACCCGGCGATCCCCTGCCGGCGCGCATTTTGGTGAACCAAAAGCTTGGCGACATCGGCGCGGTGCGGCTGGTTTTCCGGCTGGTCGATAATCAACTGGACGGTCCCCACTATCTGCCGTTGTTGGTTTTCGGCCGCCAGCACAATCCGCTCGCCGGCAGCGACGCTTTGCGCCATCCGCTGCCAGAAGCGCTCGCCGGTGTCCGGTGAAAACGGCTGCATAAAACTGACCGAAGCCCCGCCGTTCACGCAGCTGGCGAGGATTTCATTTAATTGCGGAAGGGATTCAAGAATAGATTCACGCGTCAGCGTGCGAAGTGAAATAGGTGTGGCCATAGGTTGCTCCCTGAAAATGACCACATCACTATGTTTTTAACTAATATTTAACTCAAGCAAAAAGACCATTGGATTTTCTTATCACACGCCGTCAGGCAGCGCCTGCACGCAAACACGATTGCGCCCGGCCTGCTTGGCGTTGACTAACAGGTCATCCGCTTCCATCAGCAGCTGATTAAACAGCTCGGCGATCCGTCCTTCACCGACTTCGCGGCACTGCAAGCCGAGACTCACCGTCAGGCGAATACGCTGCTGCCCCCAGGTGAACGTTTCCGACTCAATCCCCTGGCGAATTTTTTCCGCCAGCAGATGGGATTGTTGAGCATTATCGAGCAGCGCCGCAACGGCAAACTCTTCCCCGCCGATACGTGCCACCATTCCCTCTTCGCCCGCCAGCTCACGCACGCGCTGGGCAAACTGGGTCAGCACGCAGTCACCGCATTCGTGGCCCCAGGTATCATTCACCCGTTTAAAACCATCGATGTCCAGCACCATCACCGAGAGCTGTTTATCCGGGTGCGGCGCCTGGCGTTTCAGCGCCTCGCCCAAACCGGAACGAGAGTAAACCCGGGTCTGAAAATCGAAATCAGCGCGGAGCGCCAGCTGTTTTACCAGGTTGTTGATAGCCTCGACGCTGGTCGCCACGATCACCGGGCTAATCAGCATCGCCGCCATGCCGAGACGGGTTGAAAACAGCTGCCACGGCTGCGGACGCGCATCCGGCGACAGATGGATAAGCGAGTTTGCCACCAGCAGAATCTCAGTGATACCGGTAATAAACGTTAGCAGGCAGGTCAGCGGCAATGGATAGCGAATCGCGCACCAGATCAGCGCCGGCAGCGGGAAAGTCAGGCTTCCGGCGCCGCCTACCGCCACGCCGAGCGCCATCGATAGCACCAGCGCTATCACCGGCAGTAGTTGGCTAAAGCGAAAGCGGCCCAGCACCGATGGCAGCGTCAGGGTCAGAATAAACGGCAGGATGAGGACCGCGGTCGAGAACTGCTCGCTAAACCAGTCCGCCAGTTGCGGAATAAAAGTCGCCCGTTCAACATCAACCGAGCCCAACGCGCCAACCGCCGCGCACACCAACGCCGCCAGCAGGCAATAACAAAAAAGATTCAGAGCGTTAATTGGCCCCGGCATCGAATCGGCACGCCGCTTATCCCACAGCACCAGTTGCGCCAGAATGACGATGAAGACGATATTGGAGAAGTTAATCAGCAGCGACGCAAAACCCATGCCCCAACGGGAAGTCAGGCCGTCATAAACCAGCATCGCGGCAAAACAAATAGCGTAAAAATAGCTGCGATTTAGCCAGACGTAGCGTGCGAAAATACCTGCCATAACGGCGTTGAGCGGCCAAAAGAACGAGAGCTCCTGCACCAGACGCAACATAGCGCCCATAAAGTGCAGCAGGATCGTCAGCGTGAATAACACCAGCGCATCGCGCACCGGTTGATCCTCGCGAAATAGCGTGAATGACCGAATCGACAGTGAAGACATTCAGTAATTATCCGTCTAATTGTTTCAGGCAATTATTATGTAAATAATTAGTTAGCGGATTATCATAGCATGAGAATATTTGTTAGGCATACTGCCATGCCTGAGCGTTATCGGTTAACGGTTGGTAATCGCGTTCATTTCCATCACCAGCCAGTGGTGAATCACCTGTACCACGTAACGCTGCTCCTCGCCGCTCAGTTCACGCCCGCGCGGGATCGCATGCCACTTTTCCAGACATCCGCGGCAGCAGGTCGCCGTAGCGTGCTGGGCGATAAATACCGGGTGCCCGCGCATCGGCGTCTGCTTGCCGTCATTAGCAATCTGCGCCGGGGCCAGCCGTTTGGCGATAAAATCCGCCGCGTGGCTGTCGATAATCTCTGGCCCTTTATCATAACAATACTGCCGCTCTTTCACCCCGAGGTGGAAACGAGAGCGGAACGTTGAACGCCCAAGCCGGGCGAACAGATTTTCCATTGCAGACATCAGAACACCGATCTTCCTAAACGTTGGGTGAGTTTTTCCAGTAAGGCGATCCCCGCCAGCGAGTTACCCGCTTCATCAAGTTCAGGACTCCACACCGCAATCGCCATCTCCTGCGGCACAATCGCCACAATACCGCCACCGACGCCGGATTTTGCCGGCAGCCCGACACGCCAGGCAAACTCGCCGGCGTTCTGGTACATGCCGCTGGTCATCATCAGCGCGTTAACCTGCCGCGACTGAATCGGCGCGATGACCGGGTCCGCCAGATGCGGGGCAATCCCCCGATCGGCGAGAAACAGGAAAGTCCGCGCCAGCTCAACGCAGCTCATCTCCAGCGAACAGTAGTGGAAATAGTTTTGTAGCACCGTGGCGACATCATTATGGAAATTGCCGAAGGATTTCATCAGCCAGGCGATGGCGGCGTTACGTGCGGAGTGTTCGAACTCGGAGCGCGCGACCACCGAATCATAGGCGATATCGTCCACCCCGCTCAGCCGACGCACGATCTCCAGCATTCTCTGACGCGGCGCGCTCAGGCGGCTTTGCAGCATGTCGCAGACCACCAACGCCCCGGCGTTGATAAAAGGATTACGCGGTTTGCCCTGCTCGATCTCCAGCTGCAGTAAGGAGTTAAAGGGCTGGCCGGAGGGATCTTTACCGACGCGCTGCCAGATCTCCTCTTCCTGATAATGGTTCATCGCCACCACCAGACTGAGCACCTTCGAGATAGATTGAATCGAGAAACGTTCGTGGGCATCGCCGGCGCTATAGTGCTGGCCGTCAACCGTACAGATGGCGACGCCCAGTTTATTGCCGCTGACCCGCGCCAGGGCTGGAATGTAGTCCGCTACCTTGCCGCGCCCTATCAGCGGCCTGATTTCTGCCAGAACGGCATCCAGCATTGCATTATTAATAACCGTCGCCACACTCGGCTCCTTGCCCACCATCGAAATTCGGGTGGCGAGTATAGCAGAGCGCGGCGACGGACGTCAGGCGCTAACGTCGATTAGCGGCGGTCTTTCCATACGGTTTGAATATTGCAGAACTCATGCAAGCCAAAATGCGACAGTTCCCGACCAAAGCCGCTCTTCTTCACGCCGCCGAACGCCACGCGAGCATCGCTGGCGCTGTAGCCATTGATAAACACCCCGCCGCACTCCAGACCACGCGCAAAACGCTCCGCTTCCGCGCTGCTTGACGTAAAGACGGTTGCCGAAAGGCCAAACTCGCTATCGTTAGCCAGTTCAAGGGCATGGGCCGCGTCGCGGGCTTCGCTGATGGTAGCCACCGGGCCGAAAAGCTCCTGACGGAAACCGGTCATCTCCGGGGTCACGTTGGCCAGTACCGTTGGCGCGTAGTAGTTGCCGGCGCCGGCGATTTTCTCGCCGCCAAGCAATAACGTCGCCCCTTCCTTCAGCGTGGCTTCAACCTGTTGATGCAGTTCATCGCGCAAATCAAAACGCGCCATCGGGCCGATGTAATTTTGCTCGTCGCGCGGGTCGCCCATTTTCAGCGCCGCCACCGCGGCCACGAATTTTTTAGTAAAAGCGTCGGCGATACCCGCCTCAACGATAAAGCGTTTCGACGCCGCGCAGACCTGCCCGCTGTTCTGATAACGGCCGACAACGGCGGCTTTCACCGCTTCGTCCAGATCGGCATCGTTAAGCACGATGAAGGGATCGGAACCACCGAGTTCCAGCACGCATTTTTTCAGCGCTGCGCCGGCCTGAGCGCCGATTGCCCGCCCGGCGCGTACGCTACCGGTCACCGTGACCGCCGCGATACGATCATCATTGATAATTTGCGAGACGCCTTCATTGGTGGCGTTGATCCAGCCAAAGACGCCAGCCGGCAGACCCGCTTTGGCAAACAGTTCGCCCAGCAGCTGCGCGCTGCCCATCACGTTCGGCGCGTGTTTCAGCAGATAGCTATTCCCAGCCAGCAGAATCGGTACCGCGCCGCGCAGAACCTGCCAGACCGGGAAGTTCCACGGCATCACCGCCAGAATCGGCCCCAGCGGCCGGTATTCAATCACCGCCTTATTATCTTCTACCTGGGTGGCTTCGGTCGCCAGCATCGCCGGGCCATGTTCGGCATACCAGTCGCAGAGATTAGCCGATTTGCTCACTTCGCCGCGTGCCTGGGCGATGGGCTTACCCATTTCAAGGCTGATCATTTGCGCCAGTTCTTCACCGCGGGCGCGCATTGCGCCGCCGACTTTACGCAGCGCGGCGGCGCGATCGGCGACCGTTACCTGGCGCCACTGGCGAAAACCCTGTTGCGCCAGGGCAATGGCTGAATCCACTTGTTGTTCGGTTGACCACGGCAGAGACGACACGACTTCACCAGTGGTCGGGTTCACGGAAACCGCGTGGGTGGCAGATAAATTCATGGTTATTCTCTCTGTAGGGATTGCGAAGTGTGGATAGTGTGGCCTACTCTTCCTTTCATTGAAAATGAATAATATTAAGCAATACATTCACAAAAGAAGAATACTATGGACCTTACCCAACTTGAGATGTTTAACGCCGTCGCCAGTACCGGCAGTATTACCCAGGCCGCGCAGAAGGTGCATCGCGTCCCGTCGAATCTGACCACCCGCATTCGCCAGTTGGAGGCCGACCTCGGCGCCGAGCTATTTATTCGCGAAAATCAACGGCTGCGTCTGTCGCCCGCCGGGCACAGTTTTTTACGCTACAGCCAGCAAATCCTGGCGTTAGTCGATGAAGCGCGGATGGTGGTCGCCGGCGATGAGCCGCAGGGGCTGTTTTCCCTCGGCTCGCTGGAAAGTACCGCTGCGGTGCGCATCCCCACCACGTTAGCCCTTTTCAACCAGCGTTACCCGAAGATCCACCTGGCGTTGTCCACCGGCCCTTCCGGCACCATGATTGACGGAGTACTGGAAGGCACGCTCAGCGCGGCGTTTGTCGACGGTCCGCTGGTTCATCCCGGTCTGGAGGGGCTACCGGTGTTCCCGGAAGAGATGATGATCGTCGCCCCTTATGGCCATGCGCCTGTAACCCGCGCCAGCGAGGTCAACGGCGCGAATGTCTACGCATTTCGCGCCAACTGCTCCTACCGCCGTCATTTTGAGAGTTGGTTTCACGCCGACCGAGCGACGCCCGGAAGGATCCATGAGATGGAGTCCTACCACGGTATGTTAGCCTGCGTAATCGCCGGCGCTGGGCTGGCGCTGATCCCACGCAGTATGCTGGAGAGTATGCCAGGCCATCAGCAGGTTTCCGCCTGGCCGCTCGCCGAAGAGTGGCGCTGGCTGACGACCTGGCTTGTGTGGCGACGCGGCGCGAAGACGCGCCAGCTGGAGGCATTTATTGAATTGCTGAACGAGGACCGTCAGGCGGCAAGCGCGACATGATGGCCGGACGTTAATCGGCGATAATCAGCCGCGGCGAGAGTTCCTGGAGCGCATCACGGGTCTCCCCTGGCAAATGCGCATCGGTGATGATGTCCGTGAGTGAGTCGAGGTGCGCGATATTGAACAGCGACCAGGCGCCGTATTTCGAACTGTCGGCCAGCAGGATCCGCCGCCGGGCGTTGGCGATCAGATCGCGCTTCAGCGCCGCCTTCTCTTCCGTCGGCGCGGTAATGCCCTTTTGCAAATCCCAACCGTTACAGCTGACGAATGCCAGATCCGGCCACACATTCTGCAGCAAGCGTCGCCCATGCTCACCAATACACGACTGGCTGCTGTCATCGATGCGCCCGCCGATAATCGTCACCTCAATCTGTTTGAATTCAGCCAGAAACAGCGCGATATGCAGATCGCTGGTGATGACCCGCAGCGGCAGATGCGTAATCTGTCGCGCCAGTTCAATCATGGTGGTACCGGCGTCCAGCACAATGGCATCGCCGGCCTTGATAAGCGACGCCGCCGCCCTGGCGATGGCGTATTTCTCCTGAGGGCTACGCTGCGCTTTTTCCAGCGTCGTCGGCTGTGTGGGAATAAATCGGTTGAGCGTCACGCCGCCGTGGGTACGGCTAATGACCCCTTCCTGATCGAGTTTAATCAGATCGCGACGGATGGTCGCCGGCGAGGCGTTAGTTACCGCAACCAGTTGGTCGACCGTTACCAGATTATGGCTTTTCAGGAAGTCCATAATCTGCTCTAACCGATTATATCCCTTCATGTTATTCCTGTGCGATTTGCATGGCGAGCTCAATGGAGGTTGCCATGCTCTCAGACTTCGCTTTACCTGTCCAGGCAATATCAAAGGCGGTGCCGTGGTCCGCGGAAGTGCGGATAAACGGCAACCCGGCGGTGATATTCACCCCATCATAAAATCCAAGCAACTTGAGCGGAATATGCCCCTGATCGTGATACATCGCCACCACCATATCGTACATGCCTTCGTGACACTGCATGAAGACGGTGTCCGGCGGGCACGGTCCGACAACATGGATACCCTGCGCCTCCATCGCCGCGACGGCCGGGGCGACGATACGGATTTCTTCATCGCCAAACAGACCGTTTTCACCGGCGTGCGGGTTCACTCCGGCTACCGCGATGCGCGGCTGCGAATACCCCACGCGGCGTAAAAAATCATCGGCAACCCGGATAACCGTCTCCACCCGCGACTGGCTTAGGGTATCGAGGAAACGCCGCAGCGCGATATGGGTGGTAACGTGGATCACCTTGAGCTTATCGGTGTACAGCACCATGGCATAATCTTTGGTCTGCGTCAGATGGGCCAGCAGTTCGGTGTGTCCAGGGAAATGGTGTCCGGCCAGATGTAACGCCTCTTTATTCAACGGCGCGGTGGCGATAGCTTTGACTTCGCCAGCCAGCGCCAGCGCGGTGGCGCGCTTGATGCAGCGATACGCCAAATCGCCGGCCTGTGCCTGGACTTCGCCTGGCCGCAACGCCTGCGGATCGCTTAACGGTTCATCAATCACGTTAATCGTCGCGGGTGAAAACAGCGCTTCTCTCGGGTGCTCAATAATCCGCAACTCCGCACGCGGGGTAATGTTCAGCGCCAGGATTCGCCGCAGCGTCTGCGCGCAGCCCACGACCACTACCGGCGCACCGCTCAGTTCCCCTTCGCTCAGTGATTTAATAATAATTTCCGGACCAATGCCCGCCGGGTCGCCCATCGTTACCGCAATCATGTTAGACACTCAGTTTCTCCTCAATAAAATTCACGACATCCCGCAGCGTGGTCTCCGTACCGAATCCCCCTGCTTTGGTCATCACCGGACGCGGCCAGCGACTTCCGAGAAAATGGCCGTACGGCACGCATTGCGCCACCCGGCCGGTTATATAAAACCCCTGCGCGCCGAGCGCATGAGCGACGGCGATAGCGACATCGCCGCCGGACAGATAAAGCGCCCCGGGCGCATGTAACTCAACGGCAAGTTGGGTGACCTGCGCGAGATAAGCGCAGATCCGTTCTCCCAGCGACGCGCGGCTCACCCCGCGTTCACGGCACTGCGCCTCAATACCGTGCCGGGCAGCGCTGTCCGCGCAGGTGGTAACCACGCAATGATGACTTGCCGCCAGCACCGCGGCGATTCGCCGGGCATCGGCCAGGGCGTCGCCGTTAAAGGCGCGGGCGGTATCAATCCCGATCCGCTCGACCCGCGGATGGCCGGCCAAAGCGGCGACCTGAGCCTGTGCTATTTCGCTCATGGAGCCGACCACCGCCAGCAACGGCCCGGCCGCATCCCGGCGCAGATAGCGCGCCAGCGCCTCGCAGATCCCCGCAGAGCCCACCAGCAGCGTTTGCCGCGCGCGACTGGCTACCGCGGCGATAACCTCATCCAGCTGCTCGTCTTCTTCGGCATCAATAATCAACACTCGTGGTTGGTCGCTCTCTTCCGCAAGGGCGGCTGCCAGCTGTCGCACGTCAAGCGAACGGCACGGCAGTTGGCTCTGCATGGCGAGCAATTGCCCAATATCGGCGCTAGTGACCGGGGTTTTGGGGTCGCTGGCGAATTCTGTTTCATTAAGCGCTACGCCGTGGACATAGCAGCGCCCCCCGCGGGTTATACGCCCTGCACCCGGAAAGGCAGGCGCGACAACCGCGACAGAGCAGCTCCGCGCACGCATCATCGCCTCCAGTTCCGCGCCGGGATTGCCGCGCAGGGTGGAGTCGATTTTCTTCACCTGCCAGACGGCGGCGAAATTTGCCGCATCACGGAGTACTGCGTTCACTTTCTCTGCAGCCTGCGCCCTGGAAAGCGCCCGACTATCGCTATTGAGGACCAACGCCCGGGTGGTGGACTGATGGCCGGCGTTAAAGGCCACCTCAACCGCCAGGCCCGCTTCCGCCAGACTGACACCAGCATCATTGGCCCCGGTAAAGTCATCTGCCAGCACCAGAACAGGGTTATCGCCGCAGCTCATTCTCTTTCCTTCATCGCTTATTTGAATCGTTAATGATTATATTCAATCATATTTGATTAAATGTGAGCAAGCTCAAGTTATTAAACGTCCGTATAAATTATAACTTTTGCTCATTGAAATGAGTGAACACTAAGCATGCTGATTGAATTCAATCATAACAATAGAGGAGTGAGACGTGGCGACGATTAACAGCACGATTATCAGCGGCGCGGGCGCCATATCAGCCCTGAAGCCAGTGCTGGCAGGTAAAAAGCGCATTTTACTGGTCACCGATGCGAACGTTGGTAAGTTGGCAGCGACCAAACAGATCCAACATCTGCTGGGCGAGAATAACGTTGATGTGAGGATCGTGGATTCCGTACCGGCAGAGCCCAGCCAACATGACGTGGCGCAAATTGTTGCCCAACTTGCGGGAGCGCAACCGGAGATGGTCGTCGGTATCGGCGGCGGCAGCGTCCTCGACGTGGCGAAACTGCTCTCGGTATTACTTCATCCCGCCTCCCCTGCGCTCAACGCGCTGATCGACAGCGAGAAACCGCGCCTGCGTCTGGCATCGCTGCTGATACCCGCCACCGCAGGCACCGGCTCGGAAGCGACACCAAACGCCATCCTGGCTATTCCCGAACGTAATACCAAAGTGGGGATTATCTCCCCGGTACTGCTGCCGGATTTCGTGGCTCTGTTGCCGGAACTGACCACCAGCATGCCTGCGGCCATTGCCGCCTCCACCGGCATCGATGCGCTGTGTCATCTACTGGAGTGCTTTACTTCAACCGTCGCTAACCCGGTGAGCGATAACGCCGCCTTAATCGGCCTGCATAAGCTGGTGCGGCATATTGAGCGTTCCGTGACCCACCCGCAGGATCTTACGGCGAAACTGGAGATGCTGTGGGCCTCGTACTATGGCGGCGTGGCTATCAATCATGCCGGCACGCATCTGGTGCACGCGCTCTCCTACCCGCTTGGCGGCACCTGGCATCTGCCGCACGGCGTCGCGAACGCCATTCTGCTGGCCCCCTGTATGCAGGTCGTACGCCCGCACGCGGTGGATAAATTCGCTCAGGTCTGGGATCTGATCCCGGACGCCGATCTGACCTTGAATAACGAAGAGAAATCTCATGCGCTGGTCCGCTGGCTGGCGCAACTGGTGAAACGCCTGGCGCTGCCGGACAACCTCGCCGCGCTGGGTGTACCACCAGAGAGTATTGAAACGCTAAGCGCCGCGGCGCTGGAAGTAAAACGATTAATGAATAATGCCCCATGCAGCGTGAACCAGGACGAAGTCCAGGCGATTTACCAGACGCTGTTTCCACAGTCATCTCATCAGGGAGAAGAGAAATAAATGCATCATTCCATTCGCGGCGTGTTAACCGCCATTGTTACCCCCTTTACCGCCAGCGGTGAACTTAATTTGACGGCGCTGCGCCAACAGGTAGAACGACAGCTGGCCGCCGGTAATGGCATTTTTTGCGGCGGAACCAACGGCGAGTTTTTCGTCCTCAATGAAGCGGAAAAAATAGCTGTTGCCGAAACCTGCGTCGAGGCGGTTGCCGGACGCGCACCGGTGGTGGCGCATATTGGCGAAGTGTCGACGCGGGAAACCATTCGTCTTGGCCAGCAGATAGCAAAGTCAGGCGTCGACGCGGTGTCCGTCATCACCCCGTGGTTCGTGCCGCTAAAACAAGATGAGCTGGTAAGCCACTACACGGCGATCGCTGATGCGCTGAGCGTACCGGTATTTCTGTATAACATCCCGGCGCGCACCGGTAACACCATTGAACCGCAAACCGCACGTCAGCTGGCTGCGCATGGCAACATCATTGGCATCAAAGATAGCGCCGGTAGTTATGAGAGTCTTAAGGGCTTTCTTGATGCGGTGAAGGATATCGACGGTTTTAATGTCCTGAACGGGCCGGATTCGCTGATTCATCAGGGTTTCGTTGACGGTTGTTCAGCGTGCATTTCCGGGTTGGCTAACGTTGCGCCACGAGAGATTAACGCGATTTGGTCAACCTTCCAGGCAGGCGATATTGAAGCCTCCAGGCTGGCGCAGGAAAACGTCACCGGCCTGCGTACCGATCTCTACAAAGTCGCCTTTTCCCCCGCCGCGGTGAAAAAAGCATTGCAGCTGATGGGCTATGAGGTCGGCGATAGCCGCTACGCGGTGCAGTTTAGCGCATCTCAACTGCAGCAAATACGTGGAATCATCGCGCAGTATCTTAATTAAGCGCTGCGCTTCTTCAACAAAATAGACCGGGCACCTGCGTGCCCAGGATTCGTACGCCCAAAGAGAGGCTAAGATGAATCATTTTACCACTGAAGATACCTTTATTATTGTTGGCATTGTCATCGCCTATATCTTATTTACCACCTGGCTGACGTTCCGTATTAGAAGTAAAAACTCCGGGGATTTTATGGAGGGCTCGCGCGCGATGCCAGCCTTTATTGTCGGTATCCTACTGATGTCGGAATATATCGGCGCCAAGTCCACTATCGGAACCGCACAGGCCGCCTTTGAGAGCGGGATTGCCGCCTCCTGGTCGGTGTTGGGCGCCGCCATTGGCTTTCCACTATTTGGCCTGATACTGGTTAAGCGCATCTATAACACTGGCAAAATTACTATTTCCGGGGCGATTGCCGAGAAATACGGCACCAGCACCAAGAATATTATTTCCATTATTATGATTTACGCCCTGTTGCTGGTGAACGTCGGTAACTACGTCAGCGGCGCGGCGGCAATTTCCACGGTATTAAAAATCAATTTACCCCTCGCGGCGTTTATTACCGCCATCGTCAGTACTTTCTATTTTGCCTTTGGCGGTATGAAAGGCGTGGCCTGGGTCACCATGCTGCACAGCGCTTTAAAATATGCCGGCCTGCTTATTATTATGGGTTTCGCGTTGGCAAAAACCGGCGGTTTTACGCCAATGATCGAGAAAATGCCAGATTACTACTGGACCTGGGATGGTAATTTTGGCGCCGGCACGATCTGCGCCTGGCTTATCGGCACCATCGGCTCCATCTTCTGTACCCAGTTTGTCATTCAGGCGATCAGTTCGACCAAAAACGTAAAATCGGCGAAACGCTCTACCTGGATTGCCTTTTTCTTCTGCCTGCCTATCGCCTTCGCGATCGCCATTATCGGCGTGGCGGCGAAGTTTTTACACCCGGAAATCAACAGCCTGTACGCCCTGCCGGTGTTTCTGCAAGATATGAACCCGTGGCTTGCCGGGTTAGTGACAACGTCACTTGTTGCTTCAATTTTCGTTAGCGTCAGTACCGTTGCCCTGGCGATTGCCTCGCTGGTGGTAAAAGATTTTTACGTGCCGTGGCGCAATCCAACGCCGGAGCAGGAGTTTAAAGCCACCCGTTGGGCCTCGCTGATCATCGGTTTTCTGCCGCTTATTTTTGTGCTGCTGGTCCCGGAAGTGCTGAAGCTCTCCTTCTTTACCCGCGCCATCAGGCTCTCTATCACCGTCGTCGCGGTCATCGCCTTCTATGCGCCGTTCTTTAAGAGCGCCCGCGGCGCGAACGCTGGCCTTATCGGCGCCTGCGTGGTGACTTCGGCGTGGTATTTGCTCGGCGATCCGTTCGGCATCAATAACATGTACATCGCGCTGATCACCCCGGCCCTGATTATGGTTATCGACCGCCTGATCCCCAATAAAGCGCAACAATCATCCCCGGCCCCCATTGAACAACGTGGAGTGTAAAAATGACCACCACCCCAACTTTTGACGGCGTAATTCGCCAACACCAACAGGATCCTCATCTGGCATGGGCAATGTTGCCCTCCGGCTGCCCGCAAAACCATGCCGCCAATCTTTTGCCGCTGCCCGATGGCACGCTGCTGTGCGTATGGTTCGGGGGTTCGCAGGAAGGAAAAGCGGATATTTCAGTCTGGGGGGCGCGTTTAGCGCCGGGCGCCACAACGTGGAGCGAAGCAGTAAAGTTATCCGACGATCCGCAGCGTTCGGAACAAAACCCGGTGCTGTTTCAGGCTCCAGATGGCGTGCTGTGGCTATTATGGACCGCACAGTATGCCGGCAATCAGGACACCGCTATTGTGCGTTATCGCCAGTCGCGCGATGGCGGAAAACACTGGGGAGCAATCGCCACCCTGCTCGATGAACCCGGCACCTTTATCCGGCAACCCATCAGCGTGATGCCCAACGGCAACTGGTTGCTGCCGGTTTTCTATTGTCGTACCCGGCCGGGGGAGAAATGGGTCGGTAACGATGATGTGAGCGCGGTAAAAATCTCAGCCGATGGCGGCAAGAGCTGGCGCGACGTGCCGGTACCGCAGAGCCTCGGCTGCGTGCATATGAATATCACCCCGCTGGCCGATGGCTCGCTGGTCGCCTTCTTCCGCAGCCGCTGGGCCGATCATATCTGGTACAGCCGGTCGACAGATTTTGGCGAAAGCTGGTCAGCGCCGATCCCCACCACGCTGCCAAACAATAACTCGTCCATTCAGGTTACCACGTTGAGCAACGGCGATCTGGCACTGGTGTTCAATAACATGAGCGCAGCAGGCGCCAGCGAGCGTCGGGCATCGTTATACGATGAAATAGAAGATGATGACGGTCGTAAAGAGCCTGAACGCACTGGCAAAACCGCCTTCTGGGGCGCGCCGCGTGCGCCAATGACCGTGGCGATTTCCGCTGACGGCGGTAAAAGCTGGCCATGGATGCGCAACCTTGATGAGGGCGACGGCTACTGTATGACCAACAATTCCGAACAAAAACTGAACCGCGAATTCTCCTACCCCAGTATTAAACAGGGTGAAGACGGTAATTTACACATTGCCTATACCTGGTACCG
Organism: Klebsiella sp. CN_Kp097; assembly: GCF_040064495.1. Classification (NCBI taxonomy): domain Bacteria; kingdom Pseudomonadati; phylum Pseudomonadota; class Gammaproteobacteria; order Enterobacterales; family Enterobacteriaceae; genus Klebsiella; species Klebsiella sp. CN_Kp097. The sequence continues at coordinate 672,445 of NZ_JBEAIL010000007.1, forward strand.
ACAGGCCATCAAGTATATCCGCGTATCGCCGCAGTGGGTGAAAGGAGAAATCGCATGATCATCGGTAATCTGAACGCCTTGCCTCAGGCGGGGTTGCCACTGGCGTTACGGCAAATCCTCAGCCGTCCTGAATGTTCTCTTGCCGCCCTGACAGCCCGTGAAGATGGTCGCTTTCAGCCTGCTGATAGCGACTGGTACTGCACCATCGGCACCGCGCAAACCCAGGCGGCAGAACAGCGACATACCGAATACCACCACCAGTGGGCCGATATTCAGGTCATTTTAAGCGGAAAGGAGACTATTCATGCCGGTACGCTGTACAGCGGCCAACCCGACGATGAACAACGCAAACCAGATCTCTTTATCAGCCAGCAGACGCCGCAAAGCGTCACGCTGCATTTGCATGCCGGCGACTTCGCGGTCTTTCTGCCCGGCGAACCACACCAGGCGCTATGCGCCTTTGCAACACCCGCCCCGGTGAGGAAAGCGGTGTTTAAAGTACCGCGCAGCATGCTGGAGGCGCCATGAAGCAGGCACTGGTCACAGGCGCCAGTTCGGGGATCGGCGCGGCGATTGTGGGGCAACTGCTGGCGGAGGGCTGGCAGGTGCTCGGGCTAAGCCGCTCCGCGCCGCCATTCGCTCATGAAGGCTTCAGGCATCTGGCAGTCGATTTGAGCGACCGCCAGGAGCTGGTTGATGCTCTGTCGTCGGTACCGACGCCGCAGGCGATTATCCATGCCGCCGGTATGATGGCGGCGGCGCCGCTAGGAGAACTTGACGCACTGCGTGGCGAGACGTTATGGCGTCTGCATGTGGATGCAGCGCAGACCTTAGCCAACCGCTTTGCGCCCGTTATGAGCCGCGGCGGTCGGATTATCCTTTTGGGTAGCCGAACCTCTCGCGGAGCGGCAGGCCGTTCTCAGTATACGGCAACCAAAGCGGCGCTGGTGGCGCTGGCGAGAAGCTGGGCGGCGGAACTTGGCGCGGCGGGCATTACCGTTAACGTGGTCGCCCCCGGCGCCACCGATACGCCAATGCTGCGCCAGCCAGGGCGGGAGAGTTCGCCGCCGAAGACGCCGCCGCTCGGTAGATTGATTAAGCCACAGGAAGTGGTGTCGCTGGTGAGCTGGCTTCTTAGCGAAGAGGCCGCGGCCATGACCGGACAAGAGCTGGTAATGTGCGGCGGCGCCTCACTTAGTTAGGATTGCCCGGCTAAGCGCTGCGTCAGCCGGGGAAACTATCGTTAACTTTCGCGCAAATAGACCGTGCCGCGCAGATAGGTGGTCGCCTGGCCGCTAATCAATACGCGGTCATCGCGCCACTGGCAGCGCAGCTCGCCGCTGCGCGCCGACACCTGGCGCGCCAACAGGTCGGTTTTATTGAGCTTCGCTCCCCAGTAGGGGATCAGCATACTGTGGGTTGAACCGGTTACCGGATCCTCCGGCACCCCATCACCGGGACAGAAAAATCGGCTGACAAAATCGTACTCCTCGTCGGCGGCGCTGATGCAAATCCGCTTATCCAGCGCCTCCAGCAGCGCCATATTCGGACGTACCGCTTCAACCTGCGCCCGGTCGCGTAGCACCACCAGGTAATCACGCCCTTCCCGCACCTCCAGCGCGTCATCGATACCCAACCCGGCGAACAGTGACGTCGGCACGTCGCGCACCGGTGTCGTTTGCCAGGCGGGGAAATCCAGCGTCAGCCAATCGCCACTGCGCGTCACCCGCAGTTCACCGACAAAACGGGTGCTGAATACGATGGTTGCCGAAGGGTGATCGAGATATTCAAAAATCACGTGCGATGCTGCGAGGGTGGCGTGACCGCAGAGATTAATCTCATCAAGGGTAGTGAACCAGCGCAGCTCATAGCCGCTGTCGGTACGAACAAAAAACGCCGTTTCGGATTGATTATGCTGCTGCGCCATTTTTAAAAGCGTTTCATCAGGCAGCCATTCGCTGAGCGGGCACACCGCCGCCGCGTTGCCGCCAAAATTGCGATCGCTGAAGGCATCGACCAGGTAAAAACTAATTTCTTTCATCGTGCTCCCCTTTTTTATCGTCTATCAACATGACACAGAAAGCGCGGGTGCACACTATTAGCTGAAAAATTAAGTTGTTAGCAGGCACAGGTGTCAGCATAAAATGAGATGCAGATCACAAAGTGATTGTATTTTCAGCAGCATTCGTTTTAAGATCGCCTTCTCTTCTTCTCATTACTACCAGCCCGGAATTTATGCTTACAAATACGGTCTCACGCAGAGTCGCGTGGCTGCGGGTCGTCACGCTGGCAATTGCCGCCTTTATCTTTAATACCACGGAATTTGCTCCGGTCGGTTTGCTGTCTGATATCGCCGACAGCTTCGGCATGGAAACGGCCCAGGTCGGGATCATGCTGACCATTTATGCCTGGGTAGTGGCATTGATGTCGCTGCCGTTCATGCTGCTGACCAGCCAAATGGAGCGCCGTCGCCTGCTCATTGGCCTGTTCGTGTTATTTATCGCCAGCCACGTATTGTCATTTTTCGCGTGGAACTTCACGGTGCTGGTGGTGAGTCGAATTGGCATTGCGTTCGCCCATGCGGTGTTCTGGTCGATCACCTCCGCGCTGGCTATTCGTATGGCCCCTCCCGGCAAGCGCGCACAGGCGCTAAGTCTTATCGCCACCGGTACCGCGCTGGCCATGGTGTTCGGCATCCCTATTGGCCGTATCGTCGGGCAATATTTCGGCTGGCGAACCACCTTCCTGGCCATTGGTCTTGGTGCTTTAGCGACGCTGGTGTGCCTGGCGAAACTATTGCCGGCGCTGCCAAGCGAACATTCCGGTTCGCTGAAGAGCCTGCCGGAACTGTTCCGCCGCCCGGCGCTGCTCGGCATTTATCTGCTGACGGTTATCGTGGTGACCGCGCACTACACGGCATACAGCTATATTGAACCCTTCGTTCAAACCGTCGCTGGCCTTAGCGGTAACTTCGCCACCCTACTGCTATTGGTGCTCGGCGGCGCAGGTATTATCGGCAGTATTGTCTTCGGCAAGCTGGGCAATCAACATGCTTCAGGGCTGATTACCACCGCTATCGGCCTGTTGCTAATATGCCTGCTGTTGCTGCTACCCGCCTCACGGAACGCCAACCAGCTGATGCTGCTCAGCGTGTTTTGGGGGATCGCGATAATGGTCATCGGCCTCGGCATGCAGGTGAAAGTGCTGGCACTGGCTTCGGATGCTACCGATGTCGCGATGTCGCTGTTTTCGGGTATTTTCAATATTGGTATTGGCGCCGGCGCGCTGGTCGGCAGTCAGGTGAGTACGCAGCTGTCGATGTCGGCGATAGGCTACGTTGGCGCAGTGCCGGCGCTGGTGGCGCTGGTCTGGGCAGTGATGATTTTTCGCCGCTGGCCAACGCCGCTTGATGAACAGCAAGCGCATCACTCATGATAACGACGCGGGCGGTCAATGCCGCCCGCGGCGCCGACATCCTATCCCCAAAAGGCCCGAAACAGACACGTCGCCGGGCCTTTCAGAAAGTTATCGCGATCAGGCGTGATAGTTGGTGATAATCTCCAGCACGCCGTTAATGATGAACTGAACCCCCATACAGACCAGCAGGAAACCCATCAGGCGGGAAATCGCTTCTATGCCGCCTTTCCCAACCAGCCGCATGATTGCCCCGGAACTTCGCAGGCAGCCCCACAGAATGATCCCCACCAGCGCGAAGATAATCGGCGGCGCCGCCAATACTACCCAATCAGGGAAATCGACGCCGTGCTTCACCGTCGAGGCGGAGCTGATAATCATCGCAATGGTGCCCGGCCCGGCGGTGCTGGGCATCGCCAACGGCACGAAGGCGATATTCGCCGTGGGTTCATCCTGCAGTTCTTCCGATTTGATCTTCGCTTCCATCGAATCATGGGCTTTCTGCTGCGGAAACAGCATACGAAAACCGATAAAAGCCACGATCAGCCCGCCGGCGATACGCAGACCGGGAATGGAAATACCGAAGGTATTCATGACCACCTGGCCGGCATACCACGCCACCATCAGGATCGCGAAGACATACACCGATGCCATCAACGATTGCCGGTTACGCTCGGCGTTGTTCATATTGCCCGCCAGACCAAGGAACAATGCCACGGTGGTGAGCGGGTTCGCCAGCGGTAAAATCACCGCCAGACCGATCCCTATTGCTTTAAAGAGTTCCAGCATAGTGAGTCAACATCCCGTTAAGTATCATTTTTTCAGTACAGTTTCACCCCGTGAGTATATCGACAGCAGCAGCGCAGATGCCACACCCCATGAAAAAATCACGCTTATAAAAAATAACAAGCGTTAGTAAAATGGAAAAAAGTGACCACCATCAAATTATCGTTCTTTAGCAAATCGTGGCATCGGCGAATTCATAATGTTGACTTATGATTGCCACGGCAATAATATCCATCGCAACTAAATAATTGCCTGGGCAACTATCATGGAAAACACCAACAATCTGTTCAACGAGATGATCCCTCTCGGCCGATTGATCCAGATGGTTAACCAGAAAAAAGATCGACTGCTCAACGACTACCTTTCACCCATGGATATCACCGCTACCCAATTTCGGGTGCTCTGTTCCATTCGCTGCGAGGTATGTACGACACCCGTTGAGCTGAAGACCGTTCTGTCGGTCGATCCAGGCGCAATGACGCGCATGCTCGACAGACTCGTCTGCAAAGGCTGGATAGAACGGTTGCCCAACCCCAATGACAAGCGCGGCATTCTGGTGCAACTGACTCCAGAAGGCGCAGCCCTTTGTGAGCACTGTCATCAGGTTGTGGGTCAAAAATTGCACCAGGAACTAACAAAAAATCTAACGGCAGACGAAGTGGTCATGCTTGAGCAACTGCTCAAGAAAGTCCTGCCGTAATAAGAAGAGGTAAGATGATGTCCAGACGCAATAACGACGCCATCACTATCCATAGTATTTTGTCGTGGATCGAAGAGAACCTGGAATCTCCATTGTCGCTGGAGAAAGTTTCGGAGCGCTCAGGTTACTCCAAATGGCACCTGCAAAGAATGTTCAAGAAAGAGACCGGCCACTCGCTGGGCCAGTACATCCGCAGTCGTAAGCTGACGGAGATTGCGCAAAAACTCAAGCAGAGCAACGAGCCAATTTTGTATCTGGCTGAACGTTACGGTTTTGAATCGCAACAGACGCTGACGCGAACGTTTAAAAACTACTTCGATGTTCCGCCGCACAAATATCGCATCACCAACGTTCCGGGAGAATCCCGCTACCTGATGCCGCTAAATAATTATTGTTGTTAATCGCCTGCATAAAGACGTATCGAGGAAATCATGAAATTATTCGCTACCGCCGCCATCGTGCTAATGGCGCTGGCTGCAAGCCAGAGTTACGCGGAGCAAACCACCACTCCGGTTCGCCACAATAACCGGGATGCGATGATTATTCCTTCGGAACATAACGACTCGCCGTTTGATTTTAATCACATGGCTGCCGGCAATGATAAATCGGATGAGCTGGGCGTACCGTATTACAACTAATGCTCCACTTGTTCTGATATCTCCTGGGCCCCGCTAACGCGGGGCTTTTTTATCCCGCGCCGCGCCCGGGCGCACCAGCCGCAGACCAAACACGTTAATGTAGAGCCCGCCCATAATCAGCGCCGCCCCCAACAGCTGCAGGCCATTGAGCCGTTCACCGAGTAGCAGAGCCGCGCTGGCCATCCCGACCACCGGCACCAACAGCGACAACGGCGCCACCCGCCAGGTTTCATAACGTCCCAGCAGCGCTCCCCAAATACCGTAACCAACAATAGTAGCGACAAACGCCAGATACATGAGCGATAGCACGGTCGTGGCGTCGATATTCACCAGGCTTTCCGCCATCGCCTGCGGACCATCAACAATACCCGACGCCAGCATAAACGGTAAAACCGGAATTAACGCGCTCCACACCACCAGCGACATAATCGGCGGCTTGTGCTGCTGAGACATAATCTTCTTGTTGAAAATGTTACCGCAGGCCCAGCTAAACGCCGCCGCCAGAGTCAGCATAAAACCGACCAGCGGCACGTGCTGGCCACCGAGGCTGGCCTCAACCAGTACCAATACGCCAAAAATCGCCAGCGCGATACCGGCGACCTGTTTTCCCTGTAACCGCTCGCCAAAGACAAAAGCGCCCAGCACGATTGTGAAAAAGGCCTGCGCCTGCAGCACCAGAGAAGCCAGCCCGGCCGGCATACCGAGGTTAATCGCGCAGAATAAAAAGGCGAACTGGCCGAAACTGATGGTCAGGCCGTAGCCCAGCAGCAGACGCAGCGGTATTTTGGGCCGAGCAACGAACAGCAGCGCCGGAAACGCCACCAGCAAAAAACGTAACCCCGCCAGCATCAGCGGCGGCATATTGTGCAACCCGAGCTTAATCACCACAAAATTAAGCCCCCACACCACCACTACCAGCATTGCCAGCAGCCCATCTCTGCGCGTCATACGAAGCCCCTGTCTTCCTGGTCAACGATGACCTCCGTCAAAGTAACCAAATTCCCGCCGCTCGAACAGATCATTATTTTTAGCAGGTACTGAAGGCACTTTCCGACACGGAGCCCGCTATACAAGGCTCAGTTAGCATGCTATTTGTGATCGGGCACAACAAAAATAAAACACTTCATCGGGCAAGGAAAAAATGACAACCACCATCAGGCGCTCAACGGTAGCGCTGTTGGCGTCGTCGTTGCTGTTAACCATCGGCCGCGGCGCAACGCTTCCTTTTATGACGATTTATCTCACCCGTCGGTTCCAGCTGGAAGTCGATGTCATTGGCTATGCGCTCTCCGTCGCGCTGGTCGTCGGCGTTATCTTCAGCATGGGCTTCGGTATTCTTGCCGATAAGTTCGACAAAAAACGCTATATGCTGATCGCCATCGTGGCGTTTATCGTGGGCTTTATCGCCATCCCCGCGGTCAATAGCGTGGCGCTGGTGGTGTTCTTTTTCTCATTGATCAACTGCGCCTATTCGGTTTTCTCCACGGTACTGAAAGCCTGGTTTGCCGACGTGCTGACGCCGGAGAAAAAAGCGCGCATCTTTTCGCTCAACTATACCTTCCTCAATATCGGCTGGACCGTTGGGCCGCCAATCGGCACCCTGCTGGTAATGCAGAGTATTAACCTGCCTTTCTGGCTGGCTGCGCTGTGCGCCGCCTTCCCGCTGGTGTTTATTCAGCTCTTCGTCGAGCGCACCTCTGCCGCCAGTGCGGAAGGCATCACGCCGCAGTGGACGCCGTCGGTGCTTTTGCGCGACCGCGCCTTGCTGTGGTTTACCTTTTCCGGCTTGCTGGCGTCATTTGTCGGCGGCTCTTTCGCCTCCTGCATTTCGCAGTATGTGCTGGCCGCAGGCACCAGCGACTTCGCGGAAAAAGTGGTCGCGGTAGTGCTGCCGGTCAACGCCGCGGTGGTCGTCGCGTTGCAATATGCCGTCGGGCGACGGCTTTCGGCGCGAAACATCCGCCCGCTAATGACCTTCGGCACCCTGTGCTATGTGTTGGGTCTCGGCGGGTTTATCCTCTCCGGTAATAATCTGCTGATGTGGGGCATTTCCGCCGCCATCTTTACCCTTGGCGAAATTATTTATGCGCCGGGCGAATATATGCTGATCGATCAGATTGCCCCACCCGGTATGAAAGCCAGCTACTTTTCCGCCCAGTCGTTAGGCTGGTTAGGCGCGGCGTTCAATCCGATGCTAACCGGGATAATCCTCACCCATCTGCCGCACTGGTCGCTATTCTTCATTTTAATGCTGGCGATAGTCGCCGCCTGGCTGATGATTTTCCGCGGCATGAACGTGCGTCCGTGGCAAACCGTACAGGCGTAAACCGCGCGTCATGCGGCTGTCGGGTTGCTGTCGTCTGTCTGTCGGGTGCCTGTCGTGGCGCCCGGCAGGCTAAAAAACCACACTGGTCTCAGGTTCCCATCCGGAGATTAACATCATGAACAGCAGTACCCGAGTCAAACAATTACGTCTGCAGCGCGCCTGGTCCCAGGAACAGCTTGCCGAACTGGCTGGCGTCAGCGTTCGCACTATCCAGAGGATCGAAAACGGCGATCGCCCGGGGTTAGAAACCCTGAGCGCTCTGGCGGCAGTGTTTGAGATAAATGTGGCCGAACTCAGCGACGATGCGCCTGTCGGTCACGAAGCGTCGCTCGATTTACGGATCGAAGAAGCGAAAAGCCGTCTGCATCAGGAGAGCCGTTTTTTCCGCTCGCTAAGCGTGGCGGTCACGGTTTGCGTTTTGTTGCTGGTGATTAATTATTTCACCCAACCGGATGTCTACTGGTCAGTATGGGTGGCGATCGTCTGGGGTGCATTATTGCTACTACGGGGATTACGTCTGTTTGTCTTTGCCGGGTGGATCCGCCACTGGCGACAGGCACGCCTACAGCGCCTGCTGCGCAAATAGAAAAAGCCCGCTTAATGCGGGCTATCTCCTTACCAGACCTGGGCGGCGATCCCTGTGACCAGCCGCACTTTATCCCACTGCTGGGCTTCGCTTAACGAATTGCCCTCTTCGGTGGAGGCAAAGCCGCACTGCGGGCTCAGGCAAATCTGCTCCAGCGGCACATACTGCGCCGCCTCCTGCAGGCGCGCCTTCACGCCTTCCGGGTTTTCCAGTTCGCCATTCTTGGTGGTAATCAGCCCCAGTACCACCTGCTGATGGCCTGGTCGGATAAAGCGCAGCGGGGCAAAATCACCGGAACGGTCATTATCATATTCGAGGAAGAACGCATCGATGTTGACGCCGCCGAAGAGAATTTCCGCCACGGGCTCGTAGCCGCCTTCTGAAATCCAGGTCGAACGGAAGTTACCGCGACAGACGTGCAGACCAACGGTCAGATCCTGCGGTTTCCCTTCCAGCGCTTTATTCAGCACCCGGGCATAGGTACGCGCCAGTTCGTCCGGATCGTCACCGCGCTCGCGTACCTGCTGGCGTTGTTCGTCTGAACATAAATAGGCCCAGACGGTGTCATCGAGTTGCAGATAACGGCAGCCAGCGTCATAGAAAGCGCGGATCGCGTCACGCCAGGTGGTTGCTAAATCGTCAAAGTATTCGGCCAGGTCCGGGTATACCGTGCTATCGATATCTTTTCGCCCGCCGCGGAAGTGCAGCACGCTGGGGCTGGGGATGGTCATTTTCGGCTGCGCATTGCCGCTGACGCTTTTCAAAAAGCGGAAATCTTCCAGCATTGGATGGTTGCCGAAGCCCAGTTTACCGGTCACGCGCACGCCGTGCGCTTTGGTCTGTACGCCGTTGAACTGAATACCTTTCTCTGAATCGTAACGTTCCACGCCTTCCAGACCGTCGAAGAAGTCGAAGTGCCACCACGCGCGCCGGAACTCACCGTCGGTCACCACGTGCAGGCCGCAATCGCACTGCTGCTGAACCAGTTGGCGGATGGCTTCATTCTCAATTTCACGCAGATGGCCGGCATCAATATTGCCTTCCGCCAGTTGCAGGCGCGCCTGCTTAATAGCGTCAGGACGTAAAAAACTGCCGACAATATCTGCGCGGAACGGGGCCTGGTGACGTTGCATGTTCTCTCCTTAACGGCAGGCAGGTAGTTGCCCGCCGTGATAATTCATTATTTGAATTTTTAGACTTCTGGATGTCTATATGTCCAGATACTGTCATGCGGAGAGAGCATCGGCAAACGAGAAAAATTCATGGCTGTTGAATTTATTTCATGTTGCTGGCTTCGCTGAGGCTAAATGCGAACCCCTCATCCGCCCAACCAGTCAGGCCGCCGAGCATCATTTTTACCGGTCTGCCAAGCTGTGCCAGCTTTAAGGCGGCAATATCCGCGCCGTTGCAGTGCGGCCCGGCGCAATAGACAACAAACAGCGTTTCCGCGGGCCACTGCGCCATTCGCGCGGCATTGATCTCGCGATGCGGCAGATGCAGCGCGCCAGGCAGGTGGCGACGGGCAAACACATCATGACTGCCAATCACGTGCAGTAGCACAAAGTCCTGTTCGCCGTGCTGCATGGCGTGATGGACATCCGCGCAGTCGGTTTCGAAACTCAATTTATGGGCAAACCAGGCAGCGGCATCGACCGGGGCGGCTGGTGTAAATTGGCTTACAACACTCATGGCGTATTCTCCTTGTCTGTGGTAACACTACTTTAACCACCACCGTACCCGGACCACCGCCCCCATTGATGACAGAAAACGCTGAAATCCTGACAACCCGCAATGTGACACTGTCACCACCAAAAGTCGTCGTTCTGGCCTATGACGGCCTGTGTACCTTTGAATTCGGCGTGGCGGTGGAGATTTTTGGCCTCCCGCGCCCGGAAATGGGGGAAAGCTGGTATCGGTTCGCGGTCGCCGCCGTCGATGATGGCGAGCTTCGCGCCACCGGCGGTATCCGTATCGTCAGCGATGGCGGGCTGGCGCTGCTTGATGAAGCGGACACCATCGTGGTGCCCGGCTGGCGTGGCATAGAAAGCGATGTTCCTCAAGCGTTGTGCCAGGCGCTGGCGGCTGCGTACGCGCGCGGCTGCAGAATCGTTTCTATCTGTTCCGGGGTGTTTGTGCTCGCCGCCGCCGGATTGCTCAATGGGCGGCAGGCCACCACCCATTGGCGTTATACTGCCCGGCTGCAGCAGCGTTTTCCGTTGATTGAGGTGGTGGAAGACGTGCTGTACGTTGGCGATGCGCGGCTGATGACCTCCGCCGGCAGCGCCGCGGGCATTGATCTCTGTCTGCATCTGGTGCGCGAAGATTTCGGCCATGAAGCGGCGAATATCGTCGCACGGCGGCTGGTGGTGTCTCCGCACCGCGACGGTGGGCAGGCGCAGCAGGTGATTCGCCCGGTGGCTACAGCGCGTGAAAGCCAGCGCCTCGGCCAGCTGTTTGATTACCTGTATCAGCATCTCGCTGAGAGCCATACCCTCGCCTCGCTGGCGCAACGGATGGATATGAGCCCGCGCACTTTCTTGCGCCGTTTTCAGCAGGCGACCGGCAAATCACCGGCCCGCTGGCTGCTCGATGAGCGGTTGCTTCGCGCCCGCCAGCAGCTCACCGACAGCCGCCTCAGCATCGACAGAATCGCCGAAATCTGCGGTTTCGCTAATGCCAGTACGCTACGTCATCACTTTCGCCAGCATTTCGCCGTGAGCCCGCTGCAATATCGAAAAAAGTTTTCCACCCGTCAGTGATAATATTAAGATGGCCAGCGACAATTATTCGCGTCGTTGATTTACACCTGCAAGGATTAAGCTGATGAAAAAAGAGTGTCGCGTCGTTATCTATAAAGAGGGGCTGCTGGGCAGTATGTTTTTTGGCGAAGCGAAAGCCGATCCCGATAAAATGAGCCGGTTCCTCACTGAGTACACGCAGCAGGGCTGGGAAGTCAAAACCATGGCGGTCGAACGCCGCCGCAGCGCACTGTTCTGGTCGCGCGAAGCGTATTTATTTGTGCTTGAACGCGCCATCTGATGCGTTAATTTATTTCATATACCCTAACGCCATTCTGGTTAATCGTTTGTTTAGATTGACCAGGATATTATCTATTCAACAACCGTAAACCCTGTTCAATGAGGACAACATTAGCGCATAAATAAGATGGAGGTAGACCATGCTGGGAAACATGCATGTTTTTATGGCCGTACTGGGAACAATCCTGTTCTTTGGTTTTCTGGCCGCGTATCTAAGCCACAAATGGGATGACTGATGAACGACGATAATCCCCACCCGTAAGCGCCCCCTGCTGCTGTTGCACCAGGGGGCGTTCTGTTTTTAAAGCCCGTTATTGCCGTTGTTGCTGCCAGATAGTGATTTCGTCAAAAAGCCAGCCGATAAACAGCGCTGCCTCCTCCTTTTCCTCCGCCAACGGAGAGACCGCCAACCAGTAGTGCCAGGGATAAGGCGCAGTAATTGCCGTTATCTGCACCAACTCTCCTCTATCCAGCGCCCCCTGAACCAGAGATCTACGCTCCAGAGCGATACCTTCGCCCAGCCGTACCGCATCAAGAACCAGATTTGAATCATTAACCCGTAGTCCGCCAGGCTCGATCTCTTTCTCCAGCCCAGCGTTCAGGCACCAGCTTTTCCATGATTCCATCGAATAAATAATGTTGCTCGCAGCCACCTCCTCCGGCGTCGCTGGCAGCTTGCCGCCGTTATAATTTGGCGCGGCGACAACCATTAATTCATCCGCAAAGAGAAAATGACTTTTAACCCCTTCCCATTCACCACGCCCCATACGGATAGCAATATCAATCCCTTCCTGTTCCAGATCGCTCACCGTCAAGCTGGCCTGAAGCCGCAATAAGATATGAGGATATTTCTCGCGAAATCTCATTAGCCGCGGCAATAGCCAGTGACACCCAAATGAAGGTAGTGTTGACAACGTAAGTTCCAACGTCCGAGGTTTAATTTGTACCAGCTTTGTCGCCTCTGCGATATGCTGCAGAGCCTCGCGAATTTGCAGCGCGTACAGCCGCCCTTCTTCATTGATTTGTACGCCACGCCCCTGGCGGATAAAGAGTTTTACCCCAACAAGCTCCTCGAGGATTTTGATTTGCTGGCTAATCGCCGAATGTGTCACATTCAGTTCCTTCGCCGCTAGCGTCACGCTGCCAAGACGGGCGACGGCCTCGAAACTGCGCAAACTTGCAATAGGTGGATAATTCGACATCTGTTGTTCTCTGCACCCTGCCGGTTAATGTCAGAAATACTTACGCTCTGTATAAGAAAACCATGATATTCGTCGCTATCGGTTTACGCTAATCTGCGGTGGTCTGCTTATCGGCAGCGCCTGAACACATGATTTCCCGATAATAGAATGATGTTAATCTGGAATAAAAAAATGACGATGAAACTTATTGGTATGATGGATTCGCCTTACGTTAGGCGTGTTGCAATCTCGCTGGAACTATACGGCATACAATTTGTGAGCGTTCCTTTATCAGTATTCAGCACCTTTGATGCGTTTTCACAAATTAACCCGGTTGTTAAAGCGCCAACGGCGGTACTGGATAACGGTTTGTTATTAATGGACTCGACACTGATTCTACAATATTTCGAAATGCAGGCCGAACCCAGGCGTAAACTGTTAGCGAAAAATCCGCATCGGTTAGCGGAGGATATGCAACTGTTGGGGTTTATTCTCGCTGCCAGCGAAAAGGCGGTACAAAATATTTATGAACATCGTCTCCGTCCGGCGGAAAAACAGCATCAGCCATGGATTGAGCGTGTAACACAGCAACTGCTGGCAGCTTGTCATGAATGGGATGCAAGATTGGCCGGCCGCACTACCGCCCAACAGCTTGATCAGGTCATGATAACCAGTACTGTCGTCTGGTCATTTATTCAGGCCATGATCCCAACGACGATCCCGCCCCACGATTTTAAACATATACATGGTTTAGCCGAAGCATGTGAGGCTTTAGTCGCTTTTAAAAAATATCCTCTGGCGGAATAATCGCGTTTATAAGGTTTTCCTACGCTTGCGCGAATACATCACTTCATCGCTTTGTTTTAGCATATCCCCGAGCATCGGATAACGGCTGACATCGCTCTGTAGCTCGCCGTAAGAGTAATTAATGTTATAGGGTTTTCCTGACGTCTGGTTGTAATGATCGACACTCTCACGCAGCTTTTGCAAGAATGTGTCGGCACGCCCGTTGCGGGTAATGATGGCGGCGAACTCATCGCCGCCTAAACGGCCGATAACCTCGCCTGGCAGCAGATGTTGCGCCAGAAACGCCGCGAAGGTTTTTAGCACCTCGTCACCTTCCGCATGCCCCCACAGATCGTTAATGGGTTTGAATTTATCGAGATCAAAAAAGACCAGGCTAAACGGCGTTGCATTGCTGGTAAGCGTACGGAAACGTTTATCGCCGATGCGGTAAAAGCCGCGCCGGTTAGCGATGCCGGTCAGACTGTCGGTCATCGCCATGCCAATCACCTGGAACTCATCCTCGACGATATACGCCAGATCCTTGAGGACAGCGATCTCTTCATCGTTAAACTCGCGCGGCGTGGTATGAATCAGGCATAGCGTACCGGCCACGGCGCCATCGGGCAGATGGACAGGATAGCCCGCGTAGAAGCGGATATAGGGTTCGCCCGTCACCAGCGGGTTATCATAAAAACGATCGTCTTTGACCGCATCGTTAACGATGAAGGCGCCTTCCTGCAAGATGGCGTGGGCGCAAAAAGAGATATCGCGCCGGGTCTGGCGAATCCCCAGCCCCTGACAGGCGAGCAGCCACTGCCGTTCCCGGTCGAGCAGGCTGATAAGTACCACCGGCACCTGAAAAATTTTTTTAGCCAACCGGGTGAGGCGTTCGAAACGCTCATCATCACGGGTATCGAGCAGGTCCGCCAGATACAGCGACTTCAGTCTTTCTTCTTCATTTTCCGGTACGCCAGGGAATTTCATAAAGCCTCATTGCACTAAAGCGAAAAATCAGGTGGCTGGATTAATGCGCAGCCGATGAAAAGCGCGTCAGCGCCCCATACCAGTCATAGCTGCCCTGGGTGCCAATTTCGCGTTCCCCCTCTTCCAGCTTCAGCAGAAAACGTCGTTTGTTAAGCTGATCGAGGTTGTGGAAGTAAGTTGCCAGCCGTCGGGCTAAATCTTCATACATGGCAAAAGCCACCGCGGTCCCTTGCGTCGCATCGGCATACTTCGCAAATTCGTTCTTAATCGCCTGAAAATCATCGTTCATTGAAAGCACCACCTCCTGTCACAATGTCATCAGTATGGTTAGCCCTGGCCGTTTTTTCCATCCCGATAGCTATCAGCATTTTATGCTGCCTTAGAAAATACAGCCCTGGGAATCTCCGAGACCCTCGCTATGAAAAACAACGTATTTACGCTGCCATCAGCGCAAATTATCAACAACCAGCAGAGGATAATAAAATCGACAAGCGACGAGACCGGGGGAATGGGCAAAAAAAAACCGCCATGTGACTGGCGGTGAATAAATGCTTGCATGGATAGATCGTAGATTGTATTTAGCGTTTTCGTAGAAAAGCGTCGTGAGTTCCTACGTCTGACTCGCAGGCTAGCACGCCCTTGTTCAATAAATCTTAAACCGCAGACGTACTCATAGCTTCTCTACCAGCGCTTTGAGTTCAGCGATCAGCGGCGCGGTATTGTCCTGCGCCGCGAGCGGCCACGTCGACTGGCGTACCACCAGCCGCGCCGGCAGCAGTTCGCGCAGGCGACCGGTCGGCGCCGCCATCTGCTGCATCAGTAATTCCACCGCCCGGCGGCCTAACAGATCAAAATCCTGGGCGACGGTGGTAAGCGGCGGCTGAAAGTAAAGGCTATCGGCCGTATCGTCATAGCCGGTCACCGAAATCGCCTGGCTGCCGCGCCGATTAAGCTGCGCCAGCGCGCTTAACACCCCGAGCGCCATCTGATCGTTGGCGACCACGATCGCGCTTAATTTCGGGTTTTTATGCAGCAACTCAAAGGTTTTTTGCCAGCCGCTGGCGGCGCTCCAGTCGCCGAACACCGTAATCGATTGACTGACCCCCAACCGGTGCAGCGTCTCGCGCCAGCTGCCAAGGCGCATCCGCGCCGATACCGAGCTTTCCGGCCCGGCCAACAGGCCAAACTCGCGATGCCCTAATTCCCAAAGATGGCGCACGCAGGCGCCGCAGCCATCACGATGATCGAAACGCACGCAGGAGACATCCGTCTCCGGCGAGACATCGAGAAACAGGCAGGCGATATCCGTATTTTCCGCCGCCAGCCGTTCGGCGACGCTGCTCTCCAGCGGCAGGCTGATAATGGCGCCTCGAATATGCTGGGCGCGAAACTCATCCAGCCGCGCCTGCAGTGCCGGGTAATCACTTTGCGCCGGCATGGCGATGGCGACCTCCAGCCCCTGCTCACCGGCATACCGTTTCACCGCCGCGGCAATTTGCGACGGCGCGTGTAAGGTTAACGACGCCGTGATAAGCCCTATCGACGCTGCCGCTTTGCCCGCCAATAGCTGTGCTGACCGGTTAGGTACATAGTGAAGCGTCTGCATCGCGCGCAGCACCTTTTCACGGGTGCGCTGCGCCACTATCTGTGGGTTATTCACCACCCGCGACACCGTCTGCTGCGAAACGCCCGCCTCGCGGGCGACATCTTCTAAAGTGGCTGAACGGCGCTGCATCGCGTACTCCTGTCAGTGAAAATGACTTAATGTCTTACGCTAACATTTTATGTCTTCCTTACGACAGAAATCTGCTATTTGCGCCGTGATTCGTGATCGTGAATGGGTTTCATTTTCGCCAACGTTGCGGGCCTGCAAAAAATACCCGATAACCCGATGAGATTGTTTAGCGAATAACATTTATTACCATTATCCGTCAGGTATGCGTATGCAACGATATGATTCAGGCGCCGCTCGCGGCCCCGCTTTTCACGAAGTCCTGGCCCGCGAGGACTGGCAGAACCAGACTATCACCCACCTCAACCGACTGCCCGCTCATCCCTCTTTTGCCAGCTGGCGCGATGCCGATGCGGCGCGCGACAACCGTCCTTCCGACCGCCGCCGTCAGCTGGACGGCAAATGGCAATTTTCCTATGCCCGCAGTCCATTTCAGGTGGATGCCAGCTGGCTACTGCATGACCTGCCTGACAGTCGCCCGACGCCGGTGCCTTCAAACTGGCAAATGGAGGGCTATGACGCGCCGATATACAGCAACGTCCGCTATCCGATTGATACCGTGCCGCCGCGGGTGCCCGAAGACAACCCTACCGGCTGCTATTCGCTACAGTTGACCGTCGATGAGGGGTGGCGGGCCGAAGGGCAAACGCAAATTATCTTTGATGGCGTCAACTCCGCCTTTCATCTGTGGTGCAACGGCGAATGGGTCGGCTACTCACAGGATAGCCGCCTGCCCGCCGCCTTTGATTTAAGCCCGTATCTGCAGCCAGGCGCCAACCGCCTGTGCGTGCTGGTGATGCGCTGGAGCGCGGGCAGTTGGCTTGAAGATCAGGATATGTGGCGCATGAGCGGTATCTTCCGTTCGGTCTGGTTGTTGCATAAACCGCAGGCCCGCCTCAGCGATGTGCAATTAACCCCGCAGCTCGATGCGCGCTATCGCGATGCGCAATTGCAGGTCAAGCTTAGCGTCGAGGCCGCGTCTGAAGCGCTGGCGGCGCTGGAAGTGGAGGTTGCGCTGTGGGATGGCAAAACGCGCCTTGCCAGCCAGCGCCAGCCGCTGGGTACGCCGATTATTGATGAACGCGGCAGCTACGGCGAGCGGGCAATCATCAATCTCGACGTCGATCGCCCGCGGCTGTGGAGCGCCGAGCAGCCTCATTGCTACCGCGCGGTGGTATCGCTATGGCGCGGCGAGACGTTGCTTGAAGCGGAAGGCTGGGATATTGGTTTTCGCCAGGTAGAAATCCGTGACGGGCTACTGTTGCTCAACGGCAAGCCGCTATTGATCCGCGGCGTCAACCGCCACGAACATCATCATCAGCGCGGCCAGGTGGTCAACGAAGAGGATATGGTGCAGGACATTCTGCTGATGAAGCAGAACAATTTCAATGCCGTGCGCTGTTCGCACTACCCCAACGCGCCGCGCTGGTACGAGCTATGCAACCGCTACGGCCTGTACGTGGTGGACGAAGCCAATATCGAAACTCACGGCATGGTGCCGATGAATCGGCTGTCTGACGATCCGGCCTGGCTTGCCGCTTACAGCGCGCGCGTCACCCGTATGGTCCAGAGCAACCGCAACCATCCCTCGATCATTATCTGGTCGCTGGGTAATGAGTCCGGCTGCGGCGACAACCATCAGGCCATGTACCAATGGTTGAAGCACAACGATCCTTCGCGTCCGGTACAGTATGAAGGCGGCGGCGCCGACAGCAGCGCCACCGATATTATCTGCCCGATGTACGCCCGCGTCGAGCGCGACCAGCCCTTCCCGGCGGTGCCCAAATGGTCGATCAAAAAGTGGATCGGTATGCCTGGCGAACAACGCCCGCTAATCCTCTGCGAATACGCCCACGCGATGGGCAATAGCCTGGGCAATTTCGCCGATTACTGGCAAGCCTTCCGCGACTATCCTCGCCTGCAGGGCGGTTTTATCTGGGATTGGGCCGACCAGGCAATCGAAAAAACATTCCCGGATGGTAGCGTCGGCTGGGCCTATGGCGGCGATTTCGGCGATAAGCCTAACGACCGGCAGTTCTGCATGAATGGCCTGGTATTCCCCGACCGGCGCGCTCATCCTTCGCTTATCGAGGCCAAACATGCGCAACAGTATTTCCAGTTCGCCTTGCTGGAACAAAATCCGCTGCGCATTGCTATCACCAGCGAATACCTGTTCCGCGCCACCGACAACGAAACGCTGCGCTGGCGAGTAGAGTGCGCCGGAGAAACGATAGCCAGCGGCGACTTAGCGCTGGCGCTGCCGCCGCAAGGGCGGGCGGAATTGATTCTTAGCGACAGCCTGGCCCTGCCGCGCGGCGCCCGCGATGTCTGGCTGCTACTCGAGGTGATCCAGCCGCAGGCGACGTCATGGTCTGAGCCCGGTCACCGCGTCGCCTGGCAGCAGCTAATGCTTACCGCGCCTCTGGCGCTAGCTGAGACCTCCGCCGAAGGCCCGGCGCCGGTCCTGACCATCAAACCCGCGATCTACGAGGTTAGCGTCGGATCCCAGCGCTGGGTTATCGATCGCCAGAGCGGGCGTTTAAGCGAATGGTATTGCGCGGGAGAACAGCAGCTGCTGACGCCGCTGGAGGATCAGTTTGTCCGTGCGCCGCTGGACAATGATATCGGCGTCAGCGAAGTCGAACGTATCGATCCGAACGCCTGGGTCGAACGCTGGAAGAGCGCCGGTCTGTATTCGTTGACGACCCGCTGCGTGAAATGCGAGGCGCAACAGCTGGCACGGGAGGTGATCGTTGATAGCCACTGGCACTATCTGCGCGACGAGGAGACGGTCATTGCCAGCCACTGGCGTATGACCTTCACCGCCGA
The DNA here is from genome assembly GCF_040064495.1 of Klebsiella sp. CN_Kp097. Classification (NCBI taxonomy): domain Bacteria; kingdom Pseudomonadati; phylum Pseudomonadota; class Gammaproteobacteria; order Enterobacterales; family Enterobacteriaceae; genus Klebsiella; species Klebsiella sp. CN_Kp097. The sequence continues at coordinate 691,445 of NZ_JBEAIL010000007.1, forward strand.
CGGCAAGCTCCAGCTCACCGTTGATGGCGAACGTGCCGCCACGTTACCGCCGCTGGCGCGCGTCGGGCTGCGCTTTCAGGTCGCCGAACAACACGCTGAGGTCAGTTGGTTGGGATTAGGGCCGCACGAAAACTATCCGGATCGCAAAAGTAGCGCCTGTTTTTCACGCTGGCAACAGCCGCTGCGCGAGATGAGCACTCCCTATATCTTCCCCAGCGAAAACGGTCTGCGCTGCGATTGCAAAGCGCTGGACTGGGGATGCTGGCACGTCGCAGGCCAGTTCCACTTTTCGGTGCAGCCGTACAGCACGGAACAGCTGATGAGGACCGATCACTGGCATCGCATGACTCCGGAAAAAGGCGTCTGGATCACCCTCGACGGCCAGCATATGGGCGTTGGCGGCGATGATTCCTGGACACCAAGCGTTCTGCCACAGTGGCTGCTGCTCGAGACCCACTGGCACTATCAGGTTACGCTTCATTGTCAATAATAACGGGGGCCTCGGCCCCCACCGCACAGGTATAATAAGATATGAAACTCTCTGAACTCACGCCCCGCGAACGGCACAATTTTATCTATTTCATGCTGTTCTTTTTCTTTTACTATTTCATTATGTCGGCTTACTTTCCCTTTTTCCCGGTATGGCTGGCGGAAGTAAACCATTTAACGAAAACCGAAACAGGGATTGTGTTCTCCTCCATTTCACTGTTCGCGATAATTTTCCAACCGGTGTTTGGCCTGATTTCGGATAAGCTCGGGCTGCGTAAACATCTGCTGTGGACCATTACCGTACTGCTTATTTTATTCGCCCCATTCTTTATTTTTGTCTTCTCGCCGCTGCTGCAAATGAACATTATCGCCGGCGCGCTGGTGGGGGGAATTTATTTAGGCGTGGTATTTTCCAGCGGTTCCGGCGCGGTCGAGGCCTATATTGAACGCGTCAGCCGCGCCAACCGTTTTGAATACGGCAAAGTACGCGTCTCGGGCTGCGTCGGCTGGGCCCTGTGCGCGTCAATTACCGGCATCTTATTCGGTATTGATCCTAATATTACCTTCTGGATAGCCTCCGGTTTTGCGCTGGTGCTTGGCGTGTTGCTATGGCTATCGCGCCCGGAAGCCAGCAGCAGTGCGCAGGTTATTGACGCCATCGGCGCCAACCGCCAGGCCTTTTCTCTGCGTACGGCGGCCGAACTGCTGCGAATGCCGCGTTTCTGGGGATTTATTATTTATGTTGTGGGCGTCGCCAGCGTATATGACGTTTTTGACCAGCAGTTCGCAAACTTTTTTAAAGGCTTTTTCGCCACGCCGCAGCGCGGGACCGAAGTTTTTGGCTTTGTCACCACCGGCGGTGAATTACTCAACGCGATGATTATGTTCTGCGCCCCGGCAATTATTAACCGCATCGGCGCGAAAAACGCCCTGCTGATCGCCGGTATAATTATGTCGATGCGCATTCTCGGATCTTCATTTGCGACTTCGGCGGTGGAAGTGGTCATTTTAAAAATGCTGCACATGTTTGAATTACCGTTCCTGCTGGTCGGGACCTTCAAATATATTTCTTCCGCATTTAACCCTAAGCTTTCCGCCACCCTATTTTTAATCGGCTTTAACCTGTCGAAACAGCTTTCCGGCGTAGTGCTTTCGGCCTGGGTCGGGCGGATGTACGACACCGTGGGTTTTCACCAGGCCTACCTGATCCTCGGCTCAATCACCCTGAGCTTTACCCTGGTATCGCTATTTACCTTAAAAGGCGGTAAGACGCTGCTGCCCACGGCAGAGTATAACAACGCGGCCTGAGAGATTAACGTTCCGTCAGGGATGACGGCAACGCCGCTTTAATTTGCGTTTGCCCACCGTTATTTTCCAATTCGTAGATGCGGCTCTGCGCACGCGCCGAGATCAATTGCGCCAGTTCCGCCGAGTGGCTGGTGAGCCAGATCTGGCTATAGCGTGATGCTTCGACAATCAGTCGCGCCAGCGCCGGGAACATCTGACGATGCAGGCTGTTTTCCGGCTCATTAATGGCGAGAAAGGCCGGTGGTCGTGGGCTGAGTAAGGCAACCGCCAGGCATAAAAAACGCAGGGTACCGTCAGACATCTCCGCCGCCAGCAGAGGCCGATAAATCCCCTCCCGGCGCATCTTCATCACGAACCGCGAGTTGTCGTTCTCACAGAAAAAGGTACAGTCGGGGAACGCTTCGCCGAGGATTTCATGCAGCAACTCCTCAGCGCCAATTTCGACGATAGTCTGAAATGCCGCCGCCAGATTGCCGCCATCGCTATCGAGCACCGGCGAACGGTAGCCGACCGTCGGCTGGCGCAGCGGTGAAAGCCTGCCGATGGCAAACTCATGGTAAAAACGCCAACGGCGCATGGTCTCCCGCACGCGCGATACTTCCGGAAAACGATGCGGCTCGCCAAGCTGGCCGAAAATAGACTCGTTTTCGTAAATGGTATCGGTGAAGGTACTTTTTTCACCATTGACATCGACCAGGAACGCCGCCTGGTTTTTCCGCTGCAGTACACGCGATGATGGCCGGCGGTTAAAGCCCGACAGCCAGATATTCTCTTCTTTAACGATCGGATCGAGCATGAATTGCGTCGGATACGGCAGTTTTTCCGGAAACCCGACCTGCAGTTCATATTCAAATTCATCGGTCAGGCAGGCGATTTGCAGACGCCGTGGGTGGCGGTCGGTCGGCGCCTGCTTGCCTGACCACATGATGTTCTCCAGCCCGCCCTCCTCGCTGACATAGCTGGAGAACTGGCCGTTAGCCGAGGCGGTTAACAGATGGATTGCTTTGTAGATATTCGATTTTCCGCAACCGTTAGGGCCAAACACAATATTCAGCGGCCCCAGTTCCAGTTCAATCTCTCTGACTGAACGGAAATTATTGATACGAATACGGTTAATCATGCCATTCCTCAGGCGTGCCGACGCTCAACTGAGCGATTTTTTCATCCCGCGCGTCAGCGCGACTCTGGCGAGCTTATCGGCATCCAGGTGTGTATCACTAAACACGCCGAAAAACAGGCGTTCATTATCAATAACCTGCGACACCACCCGGTAGTTCAGCGGAAGCCCGGATGGCGCACCGTACTGCGCAGGCGTGACGGAAACTTCCGTCGCGGTGTCGGCGACGCTGACCAGCAGACCATCTGCTTTGCCGCCCACCAGCATGACCTTAATTAACGGGTGCACTGTGTTCCTCCCGAGTGGGGTCAAAAATGTCATTGAACAAGTCCCTGGCCACGCCCAAGCGCCGCAGGAAAAAACATCATCGTAAGTACTTTTTTATAGTTCATAGCGGCCAGGAATATAAAAAAAAACAAATTGCACTTTGTAAGTACGCATTATTAGTAGTAAAGGCCGACAAATGATGAAGGAAAAAAGTGGAATTGTGAATCTTAACAACTCTTATTTGTTGCTCCGGGCGTTGAGAATGGTCGCAAAATGTACATTGGTGACAGTAGCATGCCGTGCGTTTTGGTTGCCCGAACAAGGCGCAATGCGCCGCCGCCGGGAAAAACCCTGGCGGCGGGTAGCACAGTATCTACAAACCGCGATTTTTCAACATCGGCTCGATCAGCGGATCGTGCCCGCGCCAGTCGCGATACAGCGCTTCGAGATCGCAGCTGTTACCGCGCGATAAGATCGCCTCGCGGAAACGTTGACCGTTTTCCCGGGTTAATCCCCCCTGCTCGACAAACCACTGATAACCGTCGTCGGCAAGCATTTGCGTCCACAGATAGGCATAATAGCCCGCCGCATAACCGCCGCCGAAAATATGTGAGAAATAGCTGCTGCGATAGCGCGGCGGAACCGCCGCCAGATCCATCTGCTCCTCGCGCAGAGACTGCTGTTCGAAAGCATCGACATCCTGCGGCAGCCCCTGCGAGGTGACGCTGTGCCAGTGCATGTCCAGCAGCGCCGCCGCCAGCAGTTCGCTCATGTCATAACCCTTATTGAACGTTGAGGCGCGGAACATGCTGTCTCGCAGATCGTCCGGCATGGCTTCGCCGGTCTGGTAGTGCTTCGCATAATGGGCGAAGACCTGCGGCTCGCGGGCCCAATGTTCGTAAATCTGCGACGGAAATTCGACGAAATCGCGCGGCGTATTGGTGCCTGAAAGGCTCGCATAACGCTGGTTAGCGAACAGGCCGTGCAGCGCATGGCCAAACTCGTGGAACAGCGTGATGACGTCATCCCAGGATAGCAGCGCGCAGCCGCCGGCTTTTGGTTTCTGGTAGTTGCAAACGTTGTAAATCACCGGATGCTGGGCACGCAGCGTCGATTGCTCGACAAATACGTCCATCCAGGCGCCGCCGCTTTTGCTATCACGCGAGAAATAATCGCCGTAAAACAGCGCCATGCCTTCGCCGTTGGCATCAAAGATTTCCCAGACCCGCACATCGGGATGGTAAAGCGGAATATCAAAACGTTCGACAAAACGGATGCCAAACAGTTGGGAGGCGGTCCAGAAAACGCCATCTTCCAGCACCCGGTCCAGAGCGAAATAGGGTTTTAGCTGCGCTTCATCGATGGCGAATTTAGCGCGCCGCACCTGCTCGCCGTAATATAACCAGTCCCAGGCCGCGGCCTGAAAATCACCGCCCTCTTCATCAATAACCTGCTGGATGTCGGCAAGCTCCTGTTCGGCGCGTCGGCGGGCCGCAGGCGCGATGCGGCGCATAAAGGCAAGCGCCTCAGACGGCGTTTTCGCCATTTGATCGGCCATCGACCAGCTCGCGTAATCGGCGACGCCCAGCAATTCGGCCTTACGCGCGCGGATTTCCGCCAGCCGCAAAACCAGTTCACGGGTGTCGTTGGCATCGCCCTTCTGGTTACGCGTCCAGCCCGCGGCGAACAAATTGTGCCGGGTCTGGCGATCGGCAAGTGCCTGCAGCGCCGGTTGCTGGGTGGTATTGGTCAGCGCCAGCAGCCAACGGTCGTGCAGGCCTTTGTCGCGCGCGGCATCGGCGGCGGCGGCAATCTCATCCGCGGCCAGTCCGTCAAGCTGGTGTAGATAATCAACAACCAGACCGCCGGACTTCACTGCCGCCAGCAGACGCTGCTGGAACTGACTTTGCAGCAACGCCTCCTCGGTATTCAATGCTTTTAGCGCGGTTTTCTGCTCTTGCGCCAACGCGGCTCCCGCCAGCTGAAAACGCTGCCAGCTCACTTCGAGCAGACGACGCGACTCCGGATCCAGACTCAGGGCATCGCGCTGCTGCCAAACCTGTTTGACTCGCTGGTACAGCGCATCGTTGAGCCAGATATCGTTGCCAAGCTCGGCGAGCTCGGCGGAAAACTGTTCGTCCAGTTGCTGTATCAGCGGATTGGTATTCGCCCCGGCCATCGCGAAAAAGACCCGGGTCACCCGCCCCAGCAACTGACCGCTCTGCTCCAGCGCGACCAGGGTATTGTCAAAATCCGCCGGCGCCGGGTTATTGATTATCGCCGCGATCTCCTCGCGCTGGCGCCGTACGCCCTCATCAAAAGCCGGGCGATAATGACTATCTTCAATCAAATCAAAATGCGGCGCCTGGTACGGCAGTAGGCTGACGTGTAAAAAGGGATTATTGTCCGTCATCATTCTCTCCTGAACGCGGGTATCCACTAAGATTAGGCAACTCGTTGATTGGTCGCAATGATTTATCCTGCCAGCGCGTTATACCAACAGATGACGATACGATTTTCCTTTACCGCGCGGCGTTATCGCATGCTATGTTATGACAACACAAAAAGCGTTGAGGAACAGTAAGATGATTATTCTGGTGACTGGTGCAACTGCTGGATTTGGCGAATGTATTACTCGTCGTTTTATCGCTAACGGCCACAAAGTAATCGCCACCGGGCGTCGTGAAGAACGCCTGAAGGCGCTCAAAGAGGAGCTTGGCGATAACCTGTATACCGCGCAACTCGATGTGCGTAATCGCGCCGCCATCGAAGAGATGATCGCCGGGTTGCCTGCACAGTGGCAGGCTATCGACGTCCTGGTGAACAACGCCGGCCTGGCGTTAGGTCTGGAACCCGCCCATCGCGCCAGCGTTGAAGATTGGGAAGACATGATCGATACCAACAATAAAGGCCTGGTTTACATGACCCGCGCGGTGCTGCCGGGGATGGTTGAGCGTAATCGCGGCCATATTATTAATATCGGTTCGACCGCCGGCAGTTGGCCCTACGCGGGCGGTAACGTCTACGGCGCGACCAAAGCGTTCGTGCGCCAGTTCAGCCTGAATCTGCGCACCGATTTGCACGGCACTGCGATTCGCGTCACCGATGTCGAGCCGGGCCTGGTTGGCGGCACCGAGTTCTCCAACGTACGTTTTAAAGGCGACGATGCGAAAGCCGGTAAAACCTATGAGAACACCCAGGCGCTGACGCCGGAAGATGTCACCGAAGCGGTGTGGTGGGTCGCGAATCTGCCGAAACACGTCAACATAAACACGCTGGAAATGATGCCGGTCAGCCAGAGCTTTGCCGGTCTCAGCGTCCATCGTCAGGGCTAACGTCCTCTGCGGCCTGGCCTGCGGGCCAGGTCTGGGCGGAACGGTAAAAAACGAGTAAAATAATGCTCATAACCCATTAAAAAGTAATCATCAATGGCCGCAGAAACGCAACTGAATCCGACCCAGCCCGTCAATCAGCAAATCTATCGCATCCTTCGCCGGGATATTGTCCATTGCCTGATCCCGCCGGGAACGCCGCTGTCGGAGAAAGAGGTGTCGGTGCGATTTGATGTCTCTCGCCAGCCGGTACGCGAAGCCTTTATCAAATTGGCGGAAAACGGGCTGATTCAGATCCGCCCACAGCGCGGCAGTTATGTGAATAAAATCTCGATGACCCAGGTACGCAACGGCTGTTTCGTGCGTCAGGCCATTGAGTGCGCGGTAGTACGCCGCGCAGGTTCGATGATCAACGATGAACAGCTCTATCAGCTGGAGCAAAACCTCAACCAGCAGCGGGTGGCGGTAGAGCGTCAGCAGCTCAATGATTTTTTCCAGCTTGATGACGAATTTCACCAGAAATTGTCTCTTATCGCCGACTGCCAGCTGGCGTGGGACACCATTGAAAATATTAAAGCGACCATCGACCGGGTTCGTTATATGAGTCTCGATCACGTGACCCCGCCGGATATGCTGCTGCGTCAGCATCTCGATATTTTTCATGCGCTGGAAAAACGCGATCTTGATGCCGTCGAACAGGCGATGAATATCCACCTGCATGAGATTAGCGAGTCGGTATTGTTAATTCGTCAGGAAAATAGCGAGTGGTTCAGCGAAGAATAATGGGATAAGCGGCAGCCAACGTTGCGTCAGCTGCCGTAAAATAGATTACCGCACCACTAACACCGGAACGTTGGCATAGCGTAAAACGGATTCAGCGTTTGAACCAAGAAGGTGGGTTGAAATACCCGGTTTACGTGAGCCAATAACGATAACGTCAAACTTTTCTTTTTCGCTCAGCGCTAATATTTCCTCACGCACATTACCAAAAACAATGTGGGTATGGATCCGCGAAGCCGGGGTAGAAAACAACCGCGAGAGATCGCGCATTTTCTTTTCCGACTCCTCTTTCATATAGGCTTCAAATTTACGAATATCCGCCGTAAAGCCGCGCAGCAAAGAACTGGTGCTGTTAGGCAGCACGTTCAGCAACGTGATTTCACCCTCTTCGGCAGATGCTAAAAAATCGGCGTGACGAACGGCCTTATCGCTTAAATCCATTTCAAAAACATCGACCGGCAACAGTATTTTTTTGTACATAGCCTGAGCTCCTTAGTCCTGAAGAAACCGTTGGGATGATTTTATTCTGCCATATTTAAACGTATGGGAATACGATCAATCACCCAAATAAATACTTCAGAGATAAAAATAAATTTCAGAAATGTATAATTAATTATAGATTTTTAGAGTGATGTACAGGCGGGAAATATCAAAAGGTATTCGTATTGCTAATACAAAAATAGCCCGGCACGCTATACGTTGCCGGGCTACTAATGGAATGATGGTTTTTTACTGGGCTTTAGCCCATTCGGCAACGGTCGCCTTCGCGCCGTGAATCTGTAAAGAGAGATACGCCGCCGTCACCGCATCGACAAAACGCGCTTCCTGCGGCAGGCTATCGCCGAAAATGGCCTTAATACCCAGCAGCGCCTGCACGCGTTCGCTACCCTCTTTACTGCCCTGCACCGCCTGTTGAATTACCGGCAGCAGCGGATCGCTGATTTCAATCGCCTGCCCCTGATCATCGACGCCGCTCACGTAGCGCATCCAGCCGGCAATACCCAGCGCCAGCAGGCTGAAATCACTGTGATGCGCCAGGTGCCAGCGCACGGAATCAAGCATACGCTGCGGGAGCTTCTGGCTACCGTCCATCGCAATCTGCCAGGTGCGATGCTTAAGCGCCGGATTGCTATAACGCTCAATAAGCAAACCAGCATAACGCGCCAGATCGACGCCCTGTACTTTTAGCGTCGGCGCTTGCTCTTGCAACATTAACGCCTGCGCGGCGCGGCGGTAGTTATCATCCTGCATGCAATCATTGATATGCTGATAACCGGCGAGATAACCCAGATAAGCAAGGAACGAGTGGCTGCCGTTGAGCATACGCAGCTTCATCTCTTCAAACGGCACCACGTCAGTGACCAGCTCCGCACCGGCTTTCTCCCACTGCGGACGACCAGCCACGAAGTTATCTTCGATAACCCACTGGCGGAACGGTTCACAGGCCACGCCAGCCGGATCGCGCACCCCGGTGAGTTGTTCAATTTTATCCAGCGTATCTGCGGTCACGGCCGGAACGATGCGGTCGACCATTGTGGAAGGGAACGTCACGTTCTGCTCAATCCACTGCGCCAGTTCGTCATCAACGGCGCGGGCATACGCACAAACTACGTTGCGCATTACGTGGCCGTTTTCCGGCATATTATCGCAGGACATCACGCTGAAAGCCGGCAGACCGGCGGCGCGACGGCGCGCCAGCGCTTCTACCACCACGCCCGGCGCCGATTTCGGCTGGTGTGGAGTTTGCAGATCGGCGGCAATCAGCGGGTTATCGAGCTGCAGCTGGCCGGTGGCCGGAGAGTGGCAGTAGCCTTTTTCGGTGATGGTCAGCGAGACAATCGCCACCTGCGGTTCGCACATTTTCGCCAACACGCTTTCCAGGCCATCGACCTGCGCATGCATCGCCTGCTTCACCACGCCGACGACGCGCGCGGTCCAGGCATCGGCGGACATTTCAGCCACCGTATAGAGCAAGTCCTGCTGTTGCAAATCGGCAATCTGCTGCTCACCGCCAATGAGGTTCACTTCGGTATAGCCCCAGTCGCTGCCGTGTTCGGCGGCAAGGATATCGGCATACACCGCCTGATGGGCGCGGTGGAAAGCCCCAAAACCGAGATGAACGATGCGAGAAACCAGCTTGCTGCGATCGTAAGAAGGAAGCGTTGCCCTGGCGTTTAAAAGCGTGTTTTCCATGGTGTCTCTCAATTTTATGATGACTGATAAATCATTCTCAAACAGAATGTTTTGGTGAGGTAAACCATCGCACGCAATTGGTATGACATCTTTGATTTCCATCAACTACCATACAAGAAGATCCGGCGCTGTCGCGTTTCGTGATCCTGCGCGCAATGGCGGGAATGAGCCGGGAATAAACCCGGCTGGATAGCGTTAACGATGAGATTAGGATTTCGCGTATTGGCCGTCCGCGCTCAGCGCCTGGCGTGTACCGGCGTCCGCCGCATCGTGGTCCAGACTCAGGTCACGGTCGCACACTTCCGGCATCAGCAAGGACGAGATGAGACCGATAGCTGAATAGCAGATCAGCATCGCGACAATCGGCCACCACGAACCGGTTACGTTACAGAAGATACCGGCCAGCACCGGCCCGAATCCCACCGCCACCAGACCGCCTGCCTCTTTTGAGATAGCCATTCTGGTGAAGCGATTACGCGATCCGAACATTTCCGCCATAGTAATATTTTCCAGCGCGAACAAGCCCAGCACCGCCACGTTATGAATGACAATCAGCGATAGCATAATTGTGCTGGCGCTATAGCTTTTATCGACAATAATGGCCAGCATCGGCCAGGCCAGAATAATGGCCGAAATATTGACGATAATATAAGGCAAACGGCGCCCAACTTTATCTGACAACCAACCTAACAGCGGAATAGTAATAAAACCAATCACTGAGCTAATCATTAAGGCATCGGTCGGAATCGCTTTATCAAATAATAGAGTCTGTACCAGATATCCCGCGAGAAATGTTTGCAACAAACCGGAATTACCGGCCTGTCCAAAGCGTAAACCGGTCGCCAGCCAGAATGATTTACTTTTTAACATCGCACCGAACGTGTTTTGCGCGGCGGCGGCTTTAGCCTGAATTTCATCGGCTTCGTTGACCTGTTCAAATACCGGGCTTTCTTTCAGATTCAAACGCAGCCAGATGGCAAAGATCATTACCACGACGCTCGCGAGGAACGGAATACGCCAGCCCCAGGCGATGAGTTGTTCGCGATCGAGCAGGAAGAACATTATCGCCCAGATGGCCGTGGCGCTCAGCGTCCCGCAGTTGGTGCCCATCGCCACCAGAGAAGAGATGATGCCGCGTTTGCCTTTTGGCGCATACTCCGCCAGCATGGTACCGGCGCCAGAAATTTCGGCGCCCGCCCCCAGCCCCTGGATAATACGCAGGGTCACCAGTAACACCGGTGCAAAAATGCCAATCTGCGCGTAGGTAGGTAAAACGCCGATCAACGTGGTACAAATTCCCATCATGGTGATGGTAATAAACAGAACCTTTTTACGCCCGATGCGGTCCCCCATTTTACCAAATATGAAAGCGCCAACGATCCGCGCAATATATCCTGCGCCATAGGTTCCCATCGCTAATATCAGCGCCATAGCCGCCGACTGCTCCGGGAAAAATATTTCATGAAAGACCAGCGCGGCGCCTAAAGAATAAAGCTGAAAATCCATAAACTCCAGTGCCGTGCCAAGCCAACCGGATACCGCGGCGCGAATTAGATCCGAGGTGCTTCTCTCTTTTTTAGCTGTCGTCATAATAATAATAATCTCTAAAGTAGGATACAGCGAGGTTATTTATATTTATGCGTTGAAGGTTAATAACACCTTACAACAATGCTTGCGATCTTCTTCAAATAACGTCATGGCATCGACAACATCCTCAAAGGCAAACTGATGGGTGATGAGCCGCTCCGGATTTATTAATCCGTTTGCCAACCATTCAAGAACCAGCGGGAATTTATTGGCATTGAGTCTGGAAGAATAAATAGTGAGCTCTTTGCCGGTGATCCCCTGCTGCGCCACCATTGAAGGTTCGGTAGAAAAGCCCATCAATACGATCCTGCCCGCCGGCGAGGCCAGTGCGATGGCCTCTGCGAAAATCGCCGGATGGCAGGCGGCGTCGATAATCAGCGTCGGCCGGATACCCTGCGCTTCCAGCGCCTGCGCCAGCGGCTGTTCCTTATTATTGATGGTCAAGTCGGCGCCGTTTTGCTGCGCCATCTGCAGCCGCTCGGGGATCTGATCGGCAACGATGACCTGCCGCACGTTATAGACGCGCTTGAGCACCTGAATGGTGGTCAGCCCCATCGGCCCAGCACCGTAGACCAGCGCGATATCCTGTTCGCGTGGTTTAGCCTGCCCGGTGACATTCGCCGCAATGGTAAAGGGCTCAACCATTACCGCATGATGATCGCTCACGTTCTCCGGCACCGGCCAGGCATTTTTGGCCGGTACCACCGCGTATTCGCTAAAACCGCCATCGCGATGGACGCCCAGCACCACCAGCGAAGCGCAGACGTTGGGCTTACCGACCGAACAGGGATAACAGTGGCCGCAGCTGATAACCGGATCAACCGTCACCCGCTGGCCCACGACTTTATCCGTCACCCCCTCGCCCACGGCATCAATCACGCCGAAAAACTCGTGGCCGATGACCCGGGGATATTTGGCGAACGGGTTATGTCCACGATAGATGTGGCTATCTGAGCCGCAAATTCCCGCCAGTTTCACCTTTACCCGCACTTCTCCATTTCCCGGCTGCGGCAGCGGCCGTTCTTCAATCGCCAGCGCGTTTGGCTGTTGGATAACAATACTTTTCATTTTTCTCTCCTTACCAATTCCACAGCGTGCCATCTTCGAGGCGCGCCACCGGCAGACAGGCGGGTTCATAGGGATATTTCGCCGCCAGCTTCTCGTCGAATTCGATGCCCAGCCCCGGTTTATCGCCCGGATGCATATAGCCATTGTCAAAACGCCAGCTATGCGGGAAGACCTCCAGCATCTGTTCGGAATAGCCCATGTACTCCTGTACACCGAAATTTGGCACCCACAGGTCGAAATGCAGCGCCGCCGCCATACATACCGGAGAGAGATCTGACGGCCCGTGAGAACCGGTGCGTACCTGGTACAACGAAGCAAAATCGGCGATGCGCCGCATTCCGCTGATCCCGCCAGCGTGGGTAATGGTGGTGCGGATATAATCAATGAGCTGCTCTTCAATCAGCTGTTTGCAATCCCAGATGCTATTAAAGACTTCGCCGACGGCAATCGGCGTGACGGTATGCTGGCGGATTAAGCGGAAGCACGCCTGATTCTCTGCCGGGGTCGGATCTTCCATCCAGAACAGGCGATACTCCTCAATGCTTTTACCAAAGCGCGCCGCCTCGATCGGCGTCAGGCGATGGTGCATGTCGTGTAGCAGGTGCTCGTTAAAGCCAAATCTTTCGCGCACGGCGGCAAACAGCCGCGGGGTAAAATGGAGATATTTTTCCGTTGACCACAGCTGTTCTTCCGGCCACACGCCTTTGGTCGCCGGCTCGTATGCCTGACCTTTGCCCTTGGCCATGCCGTAGGTGGTTTTCATCCCCGGAATACCGCACTGCACGCGGATCGCCTTAAAACCCATTTCCTGATGGCGGGCGTAGTCGTCCAGCACTTCATCAATGGAATGACCGGTGGTGTGGCAGTAGACCATCACCCCTTCGCGCGAGGCGCCGCCCAGCAGTTGGTAAAGCGGCATTCCGGCGGCTTTGGCTTTGATATCCCACAGCGCCATATCAACGGCGGAAATCGCCGACATGGTCACCGGGCCGCGGCGCCAGTAAGCGCCTTTGTAGAAGAACTGCCAGATATCTTCGATGCGGTGAGCATCACGGCCAATCAGCTGCGGACAAAGGTGATCTTTCAGGTATGAGGCGACCGACAATTCACGGCCGTTTAGCGTGGCATCACCGAGGCCGACAATCCCTTCATCGGTGGTGATTTTTAAGGTGACGAAGTTACGCCCTGGACAGGTAACGAACACGTCGGCGGCAACGATCTTCATGGGTAATTCCTTACATCTGTGCGGTTAGTGATCAAAATTAAATCACCAGACCTACTACCATACAAGTATGATATTTAAAAAAGATGCGAAGGATCACAAACGGATGTGGTTGCGGGGGGCGCCTGGCGCCCCCCGTTAGCGATTAATTGATGCGGTCTTTTACGATGAAGAAATAACACAGCGCGCCGGCAAAGGTCACGCAGGCGGCGATAACCAAGGCCAGGTTGAAGGAGTGCGTGGTATCCACCACCCAACCGGTGACGACCGGTGCAAAAGAGGCGAAAACAAAGCTGCCGAAGTTCTGAATCGCCGCCACCGACGCGACTTTATTCTCGCTGACCATCACCTGTACCAGCCCCCAGGCCGAGGTCCCGGCAAAGTGGACGCAGAATAGTGCCATGGAGATAAACGCCACCGCCTGGGTCGGCGAGTTTGATTGCACCACCAGCAGCGTGCCGAGCGCAGAAAGCGTCAGGCCAACCACAATGGCCGTTTTGCGCGTTTTTGCCAGATCGTAACCGCGGCGCGCCAGCGCATCGACCACCAGCCCATTGACCCACATGCCCACCGCCGCGGCCAGGAACGGGATCGCCGCCACCCAGCCGGTTTTCGCAAGGCTCAGTCCCTGCTGCGCCTGCAGATAACCCGGCAGCCACGCGATATACAGCCAGCCGGTATAGTTCACCCCGGAGAAGCCTAAAATCATGCCCCAGGTGGTGCGCCGTTTGAACAACGCCAGCCACTCGCTGAATACCAGCGTTGGGCGCGCTTTTTCCGGCGCCGCCAGATACTGGCGCTCCTCCTGCTGCAGATCGAACTGCGCGCGGTTGCGATACCACGCGTACCAGCACAGGCCCACAACGATCCCCGCAAGGCCGATAACCACGAACATGGTACGCCAGCCCCAGGCTATCTGCATCAGCACCAGCGCTGGCGGCGCAATCGCCTGGCCAAGCACCGTTGACGAGTTAAAAATGCCGACCGCGGTGCCGCGCTCTTTTTGTACGTACCAGTCGGTAATGGATTTTACCCCCGCCGGCATAAACGGCGCTTCGCCAATCCCGAGGCCAATACGGAGCAAAATAAAGTGGCTAAAGGAGTTCACCACCCCGGTTAGCGCCTGCATCAGTGACCAGAAAATCAGCCCTGCCCCCAATACAATTCGCGGGCCGAAGCGATCGAGCAAAATACCCGAGGGCAGTTGAGCAAAGCCGTATGACAGAGAGAACGCCGACAGCAGCACGCCGAATTCGGTCGCGCTAAGCCCGAGATCGCCGCGAATAGCCTCACCGGCAACGCTTAATGACGAACGATCGAGGAAGTTGACGATACCGGCGATAAACAGCAGCGTCAGGGTGACTTTTTGCACCCGGCCAATACGCACGGGTTTGGTGCCAGCTTCGCTGGCAAGGGTTTGTGTAGCCATAATTGCCTCTTACGATAAACAGCACGATGCGGTTAAGGTAAGTAAGGCAACTAGTCTTCTACCATACAAGAATTAAGGTTGAAATTAGCGTGGAAGATCACAAAGGGCGATTTTTTATCCTGTTACAAGACGCTATGCCCGCCCCCAGCCTGCAACGATGATCAGCATGCCGCATAGCGCAATCGCCGCCCCCGCCCAGTCAAAGTGGCTTAGCTTCACACCATCGACGAAACGCAGCCACAGCAGCGCGGTGCAGACGTAGACGCCGCCATAGGCGGCATACACCCTGCCGCTGGCCTCCGGGTGCAGGGTCAGTAGCCAGACGAACATCGCCAGCGCCATCGCAGTCGGGATCAACAACAGCGGCGAACCGCCCCGCTTCAGCCATAGCCACGGCAGGTAACAGCCGATGATTTCACACAGCGCGGTAGCAAAGAAAAGTAACGTGGTTTTCAGCATTAAAGTTTGGTAAATGAGACAATTTGTTGCACTAGTGTACGCGATAATGCGCAGGCACCCATGCCATTTTGTCCGGTAGGCGCGGGTAGCGAGTTGTAGTAAACTTGTCCAACTGGTTAACCCTTTTTATCACTCAAAGGAAATCGTGATGAAAATGACACGCAATAAACGCTGGTGCCTGACCGCCCTGCTGGCGGCAAGCGCAATGGTCTATACCGCTTCGTCCTTCGCGCAAACCGACAAACTGGTGATCGAGTCCGGCGACAGCGCGCAGAGCCGTCAGCAAGCCGCAATGGAAAAAGAGCAGTGGAACGATACCCGCTCGCTACGGCAGAAGGTGAATAAACGCGCGGAGAAAGAGTGGGACAAAACCGACGTCGCCTTCGATGCGCAGGATAACTGCCAGAAGAGCGCCAACGTCAACGCCTACTGGGAACCTAACACACTGCGCTGTCTTGACCGCCGTACCGGTCGCGTTATTACGCCATAATTCCCCGGCGCCCGTGGGCGCCATCCTCTATTTCTATTCATGCACACAGGATTTCCCATGTCTGACGCCCCTCACGTCAAACTCCGCCCGCTTGAGCGCGAAGACCTGCGCTTCGTCCACCAGCTTGATAATAACGCCAGCGTAATGCGTTACTGGTTTGAAGAACCTTACGAGGCCTTCGTCGAACTCTCTGACCTTTACGACAAACACATTCACGATCAAAGTGAACGCCGTTTCGTTATCGAATGCGATGGCGAAAAAGCCGGGCTGGTTGAACTGGTGGAGATAAACCACGTTCACCGTCGCGCCGAGTTCCAGATTATCATCTCCCCGGAATATCAGGGCAAAGGGCTGGCGACGCGCGCCGCTAAGCTGGCAATGGACTACGGCTTTACCGTTCTGAATCTGTATAAGCTGTATCTGATTGTCGATAAAGAAAATGAAAAAGCGATCCACATCTACCGCAAACTCGGTTTTATGGTCGAAGGCGAGCTGATTCACGAGTTCTTTATCAACGGCGAATACCGCAATACTATTCGCATGTGCCTGTTCCAGCATCAGTACCTTGAGAAACATCGTCCTCAAGGCCAGACGCTACTCAAGCCCACCGCTCAGTAGTAGTCGATACTGTTTTTGATGCTGTAGTGTCGCGTCACCGCCGGCTGGACGCTTTCATCGACAACCTGCATCTCGCAGCGGATCGGGTTGTCGTGATCGTCATAGTCGCAGGTTTGATTGACCTTGCCTAACGCGCGGTCGTTAAATACGCTCACCGCGCTGTAATCGAGCTTTTTACGCGGATCGGTGGACGGCGTCGATACGACGCTGAAGCGCTCATCTTTCGCGGTGGTGGTTTTGCCCAGTGGATAACCTTCGCTGTCGTAGCGATAGCTGGAAGTACTCTCTTTCCCGCGAGCCGTCACCACAAAGCCGTTGTCATCGGTCTCCCAGCTGACGCCCGCCGCCGGCATCTCGGCGAGCTGGCATTTCCCCTGCAGCCGCAGGCGTTTCTCCTGCGTTTGCGCATCCAGATAGTAATTCGCGTCAAGTATCAGCGTGGCGCCGGTTTTGTTTTCGAGGTCGGTAAAATCCAGCAGATCAAAACAGCCTTCTGCCGACACCTGGGCACGCACCCGTTTCACCATTTCGCCCTGGTCGTCGAACAGGATCTGAGTAAAGGTTTTAACCGGGCCGCGCAGCGGATCGAACTCAAACTCATTGGAAAAACTGGCCATCTCCGGGGTAAACGCCGCCGGCGCTGACGGCTTATCGCAGGCGCTGAGCAGCAACGCCGCCGGGATCAGCAAAAACAGTTTATTCACAGCCGCTACCTTTTTGGGAACATTCCAATCATTTTAGCAAATACAATTGTTTACACCAATTCTGCTATGCTTAAAACTGGATGACATCAATAAGGAGCTTATGATGAAACTATCCTCATGGTTGTGCGCGGCCCTGCTGCTGAGTTCGGCATCCGCACTGGCAGCGCCGGACTCCTGCGAGCGGGTAAAAGGCGAGATCCAGCAAAAGATCATCAACAACGGCGTTCCGGCTTCTGGTTTTAGCCTGGCCATTGTACCGAACGATCAGCCTGACCAACCCGGCGCTCAGGTGGTGGGCCACTGCGCTAACGACACCTTCAAGATAATCTATACCCGCAACGGCGACGCGGCGGCCACCGATTCAGACGGGCAATAACCGCCGCTTTCGAGTGAAGGATCTTATCTCTGGTTGACCGGAGATAAGATTCGCCTACCCCTATTTAAGTATTATTCCTCACCCATGCGCCAGCAACCACGCTGTTGCCAGCGGCATTTCGCATAATAAAAATCATGGAGTGAGCACAATGTCCTACCCAGAACATCCCGGCGGCGTCAGCCGTCGCAACCTCATAAAATCCTCAGCAATCGGTTCACTGGCCCTGGCTGCCGGCGGTCTGTCGCTGCCGTTCAGTCTACGCGCCGCGGCCGCCGCCGTGCAGCAAGCCACCGGAGCAGAAGAAAAAACCGTATGGGGGGCCTGCTCGGTTAACTGCGGCAGTCGCTGCGCGCTACGCCTGCACGTCCGCGACGACGAAGTGGTGTGGGTGGAAACCGATAATACCGGCCACGATATCTACGGCGATCATCAGGTTCGCGCCTGTCTGCGCGGGCGTTCTATTCGCCGGCGTATCAACCACCCCGATCGTCTAAACTACCCAATGAAACGCGTCGGCAAACGCGGCGAAGGAAAATTCGAGCGCATTAGTTGGACCGAAGCGCTGGATACCATCGCCGGGAATCTGGAACGCGTGGTAAAAGAGTACGGCAACGAAGCGGTCTATATTAACTACTCTTCCGGAATTGTCGGCGGCAATATGACCCGCTCTTCCCCTTCCGCCTCGCCGGTAATGCGGCTGATGAATTGCTACGGCGGCTCGCTTAACCAGTATGGTACCTACAGTACGGCGCAGATCGCCTGCGCCATGCCCTATACCTACGGTAGCAACGACGGCAACAGCACTTCGGATATTGAAAACAGTAAACTGGTGGTAATGTTCGGCAATAACCCGGCGGAAACCCGCATGAGCGGCGGCGGCATTACCTGGTACCTGGAGCAGGCGCGTGAGCGCTCTAACGCCCGTATGATTGTCATCGACCCACGCTATACCGATACCGCGGCCGGGCGCGAAGATGAGTGGATCCCGATTCGTCCCGGTACCGATGCCGCGCTGGTCGCCGGTATCGCCTGGGTATTGATTAACGAAAACCTGGTCGACCAGCCGTTCCTCGATAAATACTGCATCGGCTACGATGAGAAAACCTTGCCGGCCGATGCCCCGGCCAACGGCCACTATAAAGCCTATATTCTCGGCCAGGGGGACGACGCTACCGCCAAGACACCGCAGTGGGCCTCGCGTATTACCGGTATTCCCGCCGATCGCATCATTAAGCTGGCGCGCGAAATTGGTATGACCAAACCCGCCTATATCTGCCAGGGCTGGGGCCCGCAGCGCCAGGCGAACGGCGAACTCTCCGCGCGCGCTATCGCCATGCTGCCGATTTTAACCGGCAACGTCGGCATTAACGGGGGTAACAGCGGCGCCCGCGAATCGACCTATACCATCACCATTGAGCGCCTGCCGGTGCTGGAGAATCCGGTAAAAACCGCCATCTCCTGCTTTAGCTGGACCGACGCTATCGCTCGCGGGCCGGAGATGACCGCCACCCGCGACGGCGTGCGCGGCAAAGAGAAGCTGGCGGTCCCTATTAAATTCCTGTGGAACTATGCTGGCAACACCATCATTAACCAGCATTCCGACATCAATAAAACCCACGATATCCTGCAGGACGAGAGTAAATGCGAGATGGTCGTGGTTATCGAAAACTTTATGACCTCGTCGGCAAAATATGCCGATATTCTGCTGCCGGACCTGATGACCGTAGAACAGGAAGATATCATCCCTAACGACTATGCCGGCAATATGGGCTATCTGATTTTCATCCAGCCCGCCACCACGGCGAAGTTCGAACGCAAACCTATCTACTGGATCTTAAGTGAAGTGGCAAAACGCCTTGGCGACGATGTGCATCAGCGCTTCACCGAAGGACGAACTCAGGAGCAGTGGTTACAGTATCTGTACGCCAAAATGGTCGCCAAAGATCCGGCGCTGCCGGGTTATGACGAGCTCAAGAAAATGGGCATTTACAAGCGTAAAGACCCGAACGGCCATTTCGTCGCCTATCGCGATTTCCGTCGCGACCCTGAAGCGAATCCGCTAAAAACCCCCTCCGGCAAAATTGAGATTTACTCCAGCCGCCTCGCCGATATTGCCGCCCGCTGGCAACTGGAAAAAGACGAAGTCATTAGCCCGCTGCCGGTCTATGCCTCCACCTTTGAAGGCTGGGACGATCCGTTGCGCAGCCAATTCCCGCTGCAAATGTTTGGCTTCCATTATAAGGCGCGTACCCACTCCAGCTACGGCAACGTCGATGTCTTACAAGCGGCCTGCCGCCAGGAAGTGTGGCTTAACCCCATCGATGCCGAAAAACGTGGGATTAAAAACGGCGACATGGTGCGCATCTTTAATCAGCGCGGCGAACTGCGTATTCCGGCAAAAGTTACGCCGCGTATTATGCCTGGGGTAACGGCGATGGGTCAGGGAGCATGGCACGATGCCAATATGGCTGGCGATCGCGTCGACCACGGCGCCTGCATGAATACCCTCACCACCCACCGGCCTTCACCGCTGGCGAAGGGAAACCCGCAGCATACCAACCTGGTCGAAATCGAGAAGGTTTAAGGAGTAAACCATGAGCGCTCAATACGGATTTTTTATCGATTCCGCCCGTTGCACCGGTTGCAAAACCTGCGAGCTGGCCTGTAAAGACTACAAGAACCTGACGCCGGACGTCAGCTTCCGTCGTATCTATGAGTATGCCGGCGGCGACTGGCAGGAGGACAACGGCGTCTGGAATCAGAACGTTTTTGCCTACTACCTTTCCATCGCCTGTAACCACTGCGAAGACCCGGCGTGCACCAAGGTCTGCCCGAGCGGAGCGATGCACAAGCGCGAAGATGGTTTTGTGGTGGTCAATGAAGAGGTGTGCATTGGCTGTCGCTACTGCCATATGGCCTGCCCGTATGGCGCGCCGCAGTACAACGCCGCTAAAGGGCATATGACCAAATGCGACGGCTGTCACGAACGCGTCGCACAAGGCAAGAAACCGATTTGCGTCGAGTCCTGCCCGCTGCGGGCGCTGGACTTCGGGCCGATTGCCGAACTGCGTGAAAAGCACGGCCAACTGGCCGCCGTGGCGCCGCTGCCGTCGGCGCACTTCACCAGGCCGAGCATTGTGATAAAACCAAACGCCAACAGCCGTCCATGCGGCGATACCACCGGCTATCTGGCCAATCCGAAGGAGGTCTAAAATGGGAAATGGATGGCATGAATGGCCGCTGGTTCTGTTTACGGTACTGGGGCAATGCGTAGCTGGCGCGGTTATTGTCAGCGGCCTGGGCTGGGTGTCGCTCTGCGATCAGCGCGAAGCGCGAGAGCGGCTGGTGCGCAGCATGTTCTTTATCTGGCTATTGATGGGAATAGGTTTTCTTGCTTCTGTCATGCATCTCGGCTCGCCGCTACGGGCATTTAACTCATTGAACCGCGTTGGCGCTTCAGCGCTCAGTAATGAAATCGCCAGCGGCACCCTCTTCTTCATCGTCGGCGGATTCTGGTGGCTATTGGCGGCGGTGGGAAAAATGCCCTCGGCACTTGGCAAAATCTGGTTGTTTCTCACCATGTTGCTGGGGCTGCTATTTGTGATGGCGATGACCCGGGTCTACCAAATTGACACCGTGCCAACGTGGTACAATGGCTACACCACCAGCGCGTTCTTCCTGACGGTACTGCTCGCCGGTCCGCTGTTCGCTGCCCTGCTGCTAAAGCTGGCGAAAGTCGATTTCAACGGCTGGTTTTTTGCCGCTATTAGCGTGGCCGCACTCATCATCAGCGTGGCCGTTGTTGTCTTGCAAAGCGCGGATCTCGGCACGATCCACAGTTCAGTACAACAGGCGAACGCCCTGCTACCGGATTACGGCAGACTACAGGTTCTACGGCTGATCCTGCTGGCGCTCGGTCTCGGCTGCTGGCTGTGTCCGCTGATCCGCCGCCAGCCGCCGCGCGCCGCCGGGTTATTGATCGGGCTGATAATGGTTTTAGTCGCGGAGTGTATAGGCCGCGGCCTGTTTTATGGCCTGCATATGACCGTGGGTATGGCGGTTGCGGGTTAACAAGACGGCGCGCCTGTGCGCGCCGCAGTAAGGAATAGGGTAATGATGCAGATCCCAAATCGCGACGCCGTCGCACTAAGCGCCCGCACGCTGGGCGCGCTGTTCTCTTATGCGCCGAATAGCGAGCAAAACGCGCCGCTGGTCGCCGCTTTTCTGGATGGTAGCTGGCAGCCGCAGTGGCCGTTCCCGGTCTCCGATTCACTGGCAATGGAATTCGCCGCCAGCAGCGACGAGGCGCTGCCGCAAGCCTGGCAGCGTCTGTTTATCGGTCCATGGGCGCTTCCCGCTCCGCCGTGGGGTTCGGTGTGGCTGGATAAAGAGTCGGTGTTATTCGGCGACTCAACGCTTGCGCTGCGCGAGTGGATGCGCACCAGCGGTATTGCGCTGGATCTTGAGCGCAACGAACCCGAAGACCACTTCGGAACAATGCTGCTGCTGGCCGCATGGCTGTGTGAAACAAATCAGGATGAGTTGTTTGCGCAACTGCTGGCCTGGCATCTACTGCCGTGGTCCGGGCGTTTTCTGAGCGTCTTTATGGAAAACGCCGGGCATCCGTTCTATCGGGCGCTGGGCCAACTGGCGCAGTCGACGCTGGCTAACTGGCAGGAATATTTGCCCATCGCGGTGGCGGAAAAGCAGCTGTATCGTTAACTCACCCGCCGCGTCGATCCCCGGCGCGGCACTTATAGCTTTTGCATCTAAGGTTATTCCCTATCACAATAACGCTATGACTCCCAATTTCATTCCCGCTAATGCATCGTCTTCATAACTACCCTGATGTGCAGGTGATGTTCCGTCGCCTGATCATCGCCACGCTCGTCGGCATCTTTGCGGCGCTGGCCGTGGCGCTGTTTCGCCACTCGATGGTGGCACTGGAAACTTTATTTCTCGGTAATGATAGCGGCAGTCTGGTGAACGCCGCGCAGTCGCTACCGTGGTGGCGTCGGCTGCTGACGCCGGCGCTTGGCGGAATCGCGGCGGGGACATTACTCTGGTTATGGCAACGGCGCAACGTGTCGCGTCCGCACGCCCCGACCGATTACATGGAAGCGCTGGAAACCGGCGATGGCTGTTTCGATACGCCGGCAAGCCTCGTCAAATCGCTGGCATCGCTGCTGGTGGTCGTGACCGGCAGCGCCATTGGCCGCGAAGGGGCCATGATCCTGCTGGCCGCGCTGGCCGCCTCGCTGTTTGCCCGCCGTTTTACCCCGCGCGCTGAATGGAAGCTGTGGGTCGCCTGCGGCGCCGCCGCCGGGATGGCCAGCGCCTATCATGCGCCGCTGGCGGGGAGCCTGTTTATCGCCGAAATCCTCTTCGGCACCCTGATGCTGGCCTCGCTCGGGCCGGTGGTCATTTCAGCGGTGATCGCCCTGCTGCTGACCAATTTACTCAATGGCGGCGCCGCGCCGCTGTACCACGTCGTCTTGCAACAAAACCTGACCGCGCTGCATTACGGTTTAATGCTGGCAACCGGCCTGCTGGCCGGGCTGTGCGGGCCGCTGTTTATCTGGCTGATGGACTACAGCCACCGTGGTTTCGTCCGGCTGAAACTGTCGCCGCCGTGGCAGCTGGCGCTGGGGGGACTCATCGTCGGCATGTTATCGCTTATTACCCCGGCGGTATGGGGCAATGGTTATAGCGTGGTGCAAAGCTATCTGCTATCGCCGCCGCTATTTAGCGTCATTATCATCGTCTTTGTCTGTAAACTGTTGGCGGTGCTGGCCAGCAGCGGCTCCGGCGCGCCAGGCGGCGTCTTTACCCCAACGCTATTCGTCGGGCTGGCAATAGGAATGCTATTCGCCACTTTTAGCGGGCTGTGGTTAGATAACGATCAGAACATAGCGATTATGATTGGGTTAACCGGAATGGCGGCGTTTCTCGCCGCGACAACGCATGCGCCAATGATGTCGACGCTGATGATTTGTGAGATGACCGGGCAGTATGTGCTGCTGCCCGGTTTATTGATCGCCTGCGTACTGGCTTCGGTAGTGTCGCGGACGTTACGCCGGGATTCGATCTATCGCCATCACGTTGCCGAGCACGTCTAAGTCAACATACTGGCTGAGTTCGCGCTGTTCGGCGCGCGGCAGATAAGGCAGCTCGCCAATCAGCGGCGCAGGCAGCTTTTTGCTCAACACATCGATGATTTCAGCGTAGTGCGCAAGGCCAGGGTTAATGCGGTTGGCGACCCAGCCGATTAACGGCAGACCGTCGTTGGCGATCGCCTGAGCGGTCAACAGAGCATGGTTGATACACCCTTCCTGAATGCCCACCACCAACACTACCGGCAGTTGTTCCTGCACTACCCACTCGGAGAGCGGGCGTAAGTCGTTCATCAGGCTGCGCCAGCCGCCGGTACCTTCCACTACGACATGATCCACTCTGCAGCTGAGCTGCTGCAGGCCGTCACTGAGTAAGCCGTAGTTGATCGGGCAGCTGTGCGCCACGCTGCTTTCTTCTTCGCTTAACGCGATGGGATTGACAGCATCATACGGCAGCGACAGCGTCGACACGCTCTGTAATACCAGCGCATCTTTGTTACGCAGTCCTTCCGGCGTCTCTTTGCTGCCCTTCGCCACAGGCTTATACCCGGCGACGCTTTTACCGCTGGCAGCAAGTGCCTGCAGCAGCGCGCGGGATACTACCGTCTTCCCGACAGCAGTGTCAGTACCTGTTATAAAGAAACGCTTAAACATCACTAACCCCAAAGTTGTGTATACGAAAAATACATAAGAGAAATAATCAACAGTGGGAAAAGTCTACGCGAAGCCGTCGGGGCCCAGATTGAGATAGCGCAATTTTTGGTGCGACTATGAAAAAATGTTAACCCTGTAACAGTCGGATAAGGAGCGATCCGTTATAGAGGGCGTCTTTCACCAAAGCCGCGCCAGCCATCGTTCCGCGGTTTGAGAACTGGGTACTCTCAACCGCGATATGACGACTATATGCCGGTAGCGCCTGTTGCCGAATACAGTCAGAAATTGCCGGAAACAAAATATCAGACGCCTGATTGAACGGCGAACCAATAAGGATTTTTTGCGGGTTAAACAGATTGACCATGATAGCCAGAATACGCCCTACATGAGCGCCAACGCCGGTAATGATATCCCGCGCCAGTAAATCACCCTGCTGCGCCGCCTGACATAACCATTCAACGCTCAACTGCTGTTGATGCAGCATAGAGCTCATGGATTTTGCCATGCGCATCTGCGCCAGTTCCAGCACGCTTTCGACGCTGGCGATGGTTTCCAGGCAGCCGTGATTGCCGCAATAGCAGCGTTTACCATAAGGGTCAACCTGGGTGTGGCCGATCTCCACCAGGCTGCTGCTGCCGGCGTGCAACAGGCGGCCATCGGTGATCACTCCCGCGCCGACGTTGTGGTCGATTACCACCTGGATGACGTCGCGCGCCCCCCGCGAGGCGCCAAACAACGATTCGGCCATAGTCCAGGCGCTAATATCGTGCTGTATATAGACCGACACTCCGGTGTGATTAGCCAGAGCCTCACCGAGCGGCATATCTTTCACGTCATCATAAAACGGCATCCGGTGGATGATACCGTTTTCAGTATCAATGATCCCCGGCAAGGTGATGGCGATTGCGGTAAGTCGTTCGAGCTTGTGCTGATGGCGAATAAAAAACTGGTCGATATGCTCGATGATCCGCGTCAGCAGCGGTTGCGCATGCTGCAGCGGCAGTTCCAGTTGTTCTTCCACCACCAGCTTGCTGCTCAGATCGCGCAGCGCCAGGTGGATTTCCCCCCGGCTGATGCGCAACGACAAATAATGCCAGGCTTCCGTTTCAACCATCAGCCCGACCGCCGGGCGGCCGCGGCTCCCCGGCTCCTGGATTTCGGTCTCCTGCACCAGGTGCGCTTCCAGCATCTCGCGAACAATTTTGGTAATGCTGGCCGGCGCCAGTTGCGCAAATCGGGAAAGGTCGATACGCGACACCGGGCCAAGCTGATCAATCAGGCGATATACCGCGCCAGCATTAGTCTGCTTTATTTGATCGATATGGCCTGGTTGACTGTCCGCTACCACCGTTGACTCCCTTTATTTTCGCGCTTCGAAATAAACTTTTGGCTATGGTGAAGCACTTCGATGGTGCACGTCAAATTTTTACTTAGCCTTGTGATTTGCCGCACATTTTTACCCCGTTTTTGTCTTAATTCGCCAAGGCGGCGGCAGCGAGAAGATAATCGCGAAAGCGCTGCGCCGCCAGACCCTGTTCACGGTGTTTGGCCCACACCAGCCACATTTCCGACACCGCATCGGGTTCACTAATCGGCAGCCAGCGCATTTCATTTAACTGCACCCGCTTAAACGAGGCCGGTAGGATCGATACCCCAAGACCTGAAGCCACAAGGCCAATGATGGTCATTGCCTCGCCGACCTCCTGGGTGATAACGGGCGTGGTACCGTAGCGGCGCATCAACCCGAGAATATCGTCATACAGGCCGGTACCAACGTGCGGATCGAAAAAGACAAACGGCTCGCGCGCCAGCTCAAGCAGACTGACCGATTGCTGACGGGCCAGGGGATGATCGCTGGGCACCATCGCCAGTAGCGGTTCGCGCAGCACCCTTTCCCAGCACAAGGTATCCGGCAGCTGCGTGTTGCGCATCAGGCCAAGGTCAAGCGCCCCTTCATTCAGCGGCACGATCTGTTCGCGGGTGTTGGTTTCGCGGGTCTGGATATGGACATCGGGAAAGCGGCGACGAAAAGTGGAAAGCGTATCGGAAACCGCTTTGATAAATGGCGCCGACGAGGTGAAGCCGATACGCAGTTCACCGGTTTCGCCGTGGTGCAGGCGCCCGGCGCGAGCGGCGGCATCTTCAACCTGCGTCAGTATTTGTCGGCTATCGGCGAGGAACTGCACTCCCGCCGCCGTCAGGCTGACGCTGCGATTAGTGCGGGCAAACAGCCGCGCGCCAATCTGTTGTTCGAGAATCTGAATTTGCTGGCTTAACGGCGGCTGAGAGATATTCAGGCGCGCCGCCGCGCGGCCAAAATGCAGCTCTTCCGCCACGGCGACAAAGTAACGCAGATGACGCAGCTCGATATTCATATTTAAAACGTCTTATTTGAGATTATTAATATATTAGACGGAATATTTACAATTTTATACCCTAAAAATGTGAGCTGAATGGTCACATCAGTTTGTTTGTAATCCAGCTGTATATAAGCAAGGAATTCTCCGTGAGTAACACAACAACCGCTGACACCGCGCCGGCGAGCGATGTCAGGGATAAGGTCGCTTCCCAGCCAAATCAATTTATTAAACGCGGCACCCCGGCGTTTATCCGCGTCACCCTGGCGCTATTTTCCGCCGGACTGGCCACCTTCGCCCTGCTCTATTGCGTGCAGCCCATTCTGCCGGTGCTGTCAGGCGAGTTCGGCGTAAGCCCGGCCAGCAGCAGTATTTCATTATCGATTTCCACCGCGATGCTCGCCATCGGCCTGCTATTTACCGGCCCGCTGTCGGATGCCATTGGCCGTAAACCGGTAATGGTCACCGCCTTACTGTTGGCGGCGTGTTGCTCATTATTATCAACGATGATGACCAGCTGGCACGGTATTCTGATCATGCGCGCGTTGATCGGCCTGTCGCTCAGCGGCGTAGCCGCCGTAGGGATGACTTATCTCAGCGAGGAGATCCACCCAAGCGTGGTGGCGTTTTCAATGGGGCTTTATATCAGCGGTAACTCGATAGGTGGCATGAGCGGCCGCCTGCTCACCGGGGTCTTTACCGATTTCTTCGGCTGGCGCGTGGCGCTGGCGGTGATAAGCGCCTTCGCCCTCGCTGCGGCAATCATGTTCTGGCGTATTCTTCCCGAGTCGCGCCACTTCCGCCCTATTTCGTTGAAACCGAAAACGCTGCTGATTAACTTCCATCTGCACTGGCGCGATCGCGGCCTGCCGCTGTTGTTCCTCGAAGGCTTCCTGCTGATGGGCGCATTTGTGACCCTGTTTAACTATATTGGCTACCGTTTGATGATGTCGCCATGGTCGCTGAATCAGGCGGTGGTTGGCCTGCTGTCGGTTGCTTACCTGACCGGGACCTGGAGTTCGCCAAAAGCCGGCGCGCTGACGGTGCGTTATGGCCGCGGTCCAGTAATGTTGTTCTTTATTGCGGTGATGCTGTTTGGCCTGCTGATGACGCTATTCTCGCCGCTGTGGCTGATTTTCATCGGCATGCTGCTGTTCTCCGCCGGCTTTTTTGCCGCGCACTCGGTCGCCAGCAGTTGGATCGGACCACGGGCGCGTCGCGCGCGCGGCCAGGCATCTTCGTTATACCTGTTCAGCTACTATCTTGGCTCAAGTATTGCGGGGACGCTCGGTGGAGTCTTCTGGCATCATTACGGCTGGAATGGCGTCGGCGGCTTTATCGCCCTGCTGTTAATGGCCGCGCTGCTGACCGGCGCCTGTTTGCACAACCGCCTGAAATAATCGTTAAACGACGTGACCTTATTGGTCACGTCCGTTCACCACAGCCCGAGTACCGATGGTAACCCCAACAGTTCTCTGAGAGCATCCATAGAAAGCAGTGCGAAAAACACCCACGTGAACGGATTCATACTCGCCTCCGCTGACAGCCAGCGCCTGTTTTCAGTGTAGCCGCTGGTGAAGCGCACCGTCCGTTATGGTTATCACATGCGCATTTTTCGATACACGCAAAATGTCGTTCCAGCGACTCGACCAAATCACCCCGACGCGCTAGTGTACCCACTGACAACAGATTTATTTCACTCGCCACAGGCCAGCAGAGACTATGACTGACAACAACAACTATCAGCAGCTCACCCGCACTTTCCAACGGCTCTCCCGCTTCTCTCACCTTGCCGCCATCGCCGGCTGGGATATGTTCGCCATGATGCCGCCCGGCGGCAGCCGCGCGCGCGGCGAAGCGCTGGCGGAGCTCGGGGTGCTGCAGCACCAAATTTTGACCGATAAGAAGGTCGGTGAATGGCTGGAAAACGCCCTGCAGGAAGATCTTAACGATCTGGAACAGGCTAACCTGCGCGAAATGACCCGCCAGTACCAGCAAGCGGCGCTACTACCGGAAAGCCTGGTGGAAGCGAAATCGCTGGCCGGCAGCCGCTGCGAACACGCCTGGCGCAGCCAGCGCCCGGCTAACGACTGGCAGGGGTTTGCCGAAAACCTGCGCGAGGTCGTTAAGCTCAGCCGCGAAGAGGCGCAGATCCGTGCCGATGCGAAAGGCTCTTCACGTTATGATGCCCTGCTGGATATTTTCGAACCCGATATGACCAGCGCGCGTCTTGACGTGCTATTCGCCGATCTGAAATCCTGGCTGCCGTCGCTGCTGGCAAACGTCGTCGATAAGCAAGCGCAGAAGACGCTGCTCGAGCCACAGGGGCCCTTCGCCATCAACGACCAGCGCGAGCTGGGGCTGGAAGCAATGCGGGTTTTAGGCTTTGATTTTGATGGCGGCCGCCTGGATATTAGCGCACACCCCTTCTGCGGCGGCGTGCCTGAGGACGTTCGTATTACCACCCGTTATAACGAAAACGATCTACTCAGCGCGCTATTTGGCGTGATCCACGAAACCGGCCACGCGCGCTATGAACAGAACCTCCCGCGTAACTGGCTCGATCAGCCGGTTGGGCTGGCTCGTTCAACGGCGATTCACGAATCTCAAAGTCTGTTCTTCGAAATGCAGCTTGGCCGCAGCGAAGCCTTCCTCAACCGCCTGCTGCCCGCCGTGCGTCAGCGCTTTGGCGACCAGCCGGCGTTCAGCGCGGAAAACTTTATCGCCTGGAACCAGCGCGTGAAGCCGGGCTTCATTCGCGTCGATGCCGACGAAGTCAGCTACCCGGCGCACGTCATTCTGCGCTATGAAATCGAGCGGGCGCTGATCGACGGCGATATTGAAGTAGACGATATTCCCGCCCTGTGGGACGAGAAAATGCAGAGCTGGCTGGGCATTTCGACCCTCGGCAACTATCGTGACGGCTGTATGCAGGATATTCACTGGACCGATGGCGGTTTCGGCTATTTCCCTTCCTATACGCTGGGGGCGATGTACGCCGCACAGTTAATGGCGGCCGCCAGACGCGCGTTACCGAATCTCGCACAGGATATCGCCGGCGGCGATTTTAACGCTCTGTTCGACTGGTTGCGGCAAAATATCTGGCAGCACGGCAGCCGCTTTACCACTTCGCAGCTGATTAAGAATGCCACCGGCGAAGATCTCAACGGTGAGTATTTCCGCCAGCATCTTACCGCGCGTTATCTCTAAGCCTGCGCGCCGGGGCCTGCTCCGGCGCGTTATACCCGTTCGCTTCGCGTTGTACATATGGTTACACGCCGATACCAAACACTCACGGAAAGCTCGAAAAGACAAGCATATAGTTACTTCAACGGCCCCGCAGTGGGGTTGAAATGAAGAAACCTTTTCGAGGATATCAGAATGAAAAAAGTATTAGCTCTGGTCGTTGCCGCTGCTATGGGTCTGTCTTCCGCTGCTTTCGCTGCTGATGCAGCAAGCACCACTCAGGCACCTGCTGCTGCAACTCACAGCACCACTGCCAAGACAACTCACCATAAAAAACATCACAAAGCTGCCGCCAAACCGGCTGCAGAACAGAAAGCCCAGGCTGCCAAGAAACACAAAAAAGCCGCGGCGAAACCCGCTGTAGAGCAAAAAGCTCAGGCTGCGAAAAAACACCACAAAGCCGCCACTAAACCGGCTGCACAGAAAGCCCAGGCTGCCAAAAAGCACCACAAAACTGCCGCTAAACCAGTAGCGCAGAAAGCTCAGGCTGCGAAAAAACACCACAAAACCACTAAACACACCGCTGCTAAACCTGCTGCTCAGCCGGCTGCATAATCGTTTCGGTTAGTCTGGTATTGTATAAATCGGCGCTGTTTCAGCGCCGTTTTTTTCTGGAGAGCGCTATGCTGCGACGCTATCGTTTTGAGCTCATCCTGATACTGCTGATAATATGCGCGCTGGTGGCAACCCGCTTTTTCCTCTATTAGGCGCCGCTAATCATCCCCCTCAATAGGAAAACCGGCTTCACGAATTGCCTGACGGCAATCGCTGACGCCCGCAGCATATCCCGCTTCAATTTCGCATACCGGGCTCGCACTGGAGAAAGGTAAGCGAATCGGCGTCGCCAGTTGACGTTCCAGCTCGCCAATTTTTACCCGCGCCGCCAGCAATTCCTTCGCCAGTTCTGGGGGCGACACTTCGGTTTTTTCCCCCGTAATGATCGCCCGCAATTGCTTCTCATCGATAGTCATCATATCCGCCAGTTTGCATTCATTCACAGATATTATAGCCAACGCCACCTCAGTGGCGCTGGCGTGACGCTACATGGCACGTACCGCCTCAATCACGAGATAGCCCATCGCTCCCCACATAAAAAAAGAAACCAGCGAAACATAAACTAATGCGCGAATACCTTGTTTAGACATACACCCTCCCACTACGGGAAATGACATTGCGCTTATGATGGCCGGGTCAACCTCACATTTCACTCAACGGGAATCGCCAATGACAATGTTTACAGTGAGAAAATGTTTCGTAGTGAAAATAATTGAGAAGATGGTAAAAAAACGCCAATGACCATGAACTTTTGCGATCTTAAGGCGACTAAAACACCCTCGAAAAATTGCGCTTTGCGAATGTCCTGTAAGGCAAAGTGATTATTTTGCCGTCGTTTTACGTACGTTCCGATACACGAATTATGTTGCGTTGCACGCCGCTTTCTGCGGAAATGACAACAGCAGAGATAATGCGTTAACCATCTGAATTAACATGGTTCTTGCATAGATGAAATGTCTTCAGGAGTCATTTTAACTGCCGTTTGGCTTAATAAAAATTATTCTTAACTTTCATAAACTTAAATCTCCTGCTACTTTCAATAGACATAATTATCTCCCCAGAGAGTGATATGCGTAGAGACGTACTGTTATTACTGTGTTCGTTTTGTGTATTTCCCCTGTTTGCTCACGCTGATGATGACGGCATGAGCGCGAAAGATATCAAAACGCTTTTTTTCGGCCATGACGATCGTAAAGCGGTCAGCGATCCGGCCAGTTCCCCCTGGGATGCCATCGGCCAGTTAGAAACCGCCAGTGGTAATCTGTGTACCGCAACGCTGATTTCGCCGCATCTGGCTCTCACCGCCGGTCACTGTTTGCTGCAGCCGCCGAAAGGAAAGCCGGACAAGGCCGTTGCGTTGCGTTTTATCTCGCGTAAGGGCAGTTGGGTCTATGAAATTCACGGGATTGACGGCCGTACCGACCCATCGCTAGGCAAACGGCTTAAAGCGGACGGCGATGGCTGGATTGTCCCCTCTTCCGCAGCCCCCTGGGACTTTGGCCTGATCGTCCTGCGCTACGCGCCCGGCGGCATTACGCCTGTTCCTGTGTTTCCCGGTGATAAAGAAGCGCTGACCGCGGCGCTGAAAGCAACGGACCGCAAAGTGACGCAATCCGGCTACCCGGAAGATCATCTGGATAGCCTCTATAGCCACCAGGATTGTCTGGTGACGGGATGGGCGCAAGCCTCAGTTCTATCACATCAATGCGATACGCTACCGGGCGACAGCGGTTCTCCGCTGCTGTTAAAAACGGACAACGGCTGGCAGGTCATTGCAGTGCAAAGCTCGGCGCCGGGACCGAAAGATCGCTATCGCGCCGATAACCGGGCTATTGCCGTGACCGGTTTTCTCGACAAGCTGGAAGCGCTGGCTAACGAGTGATTATCCCTGCTGCTGGCGCAGTTGAAGCAATGAATCGATCGGCATCGGTTGGCTGAAATAATATCCCTGAAGTCGATCGCATCCCGCCCGCCGCAGCAGCGCCAGCTGCTGCTGAGTTTCTACCCCTTCAGCAACCACGGTGATCCCCAGCGCATTAGCGATACGTACCGTGCCGCGCACCAGTTCTGCCGCCTGCGGGTCGACATCCACCACCCCGGCTAACGACTTATCAATCTTGAGGCTATCAAAACGACAGCTGCGTAGATAACCAATACTGGAATAGCCAATGCCAAAATCATCCAGCGCGACGGCGATACCTAACGATTTCAGGTTCTCGATAGCCACGCGAGCGCGCTCCGGGTTTTCCAGTACGTAGCTTTCGGTTACCTCAAGCTGCAGGCGGCGGGCAGGAAACTGACAGCGTCCCAGGGTTTGGATCACCCGAGTTTCGAATTCCGGGTCGCGGAACTGCGCCGGGGATATATTGACGGAAAGGAGTAAATCCCCCATCGTCTCGAGATCGTAACAGGCTTGCGACAGCGCAAACTGGCCCAAGGCATAAATCAATCCGCTGCTTTCGGCAATGGGGATGAAAGCATCCGGCGCCAGCGGGCCTTCAGGACGTCGCGGCCAGCGCAGCAAGGCCTCTACGCCTTCCATCACCAGCGTTTCGGCATTGACGATCGGCTGATACCAGACATCAAATTCGCCTTTTTCGAGACCTTCGCGGATACTATTTTCAATGTGCAGCTGGTGCTGACGCGTTTCGTTAAGGGTGTCATCATACCAGGCCACTCTTCCCTTACCGCTTTTCTTCGCGTGGTACATGGCCATATCCGCACGGCGAAACAACTCAGTACTGGAACACTGCGTCGGCACCCCGCTGGCAATACCAATACTGGCGCTGATATATATTTTCCGGGCGCTGAGCGCAACGGGAGTTTTTAATAATTCGAGCGCCGCCAGGGCGAATGCTGAGGCCTGATTAACCGCATGTTCGCCGCTCATGGTCATGGCGAATTCATCCCCGCCCATCCGCGCCAGCATCGCCCCCGCCGGAACCCGATCGCGTAATTCGCGGGCGATATGGGTAATCAGCGCGTCGCCAGTATCATGGCCGTAGTTATCGTTGACGTCTTTAAAACCATCGAGATCGATAAATACCACGCTCTGCATTTCATTCTTACCGCATTCGCCCATCGCATTTAAACGTTCAATCAATGCCCGACGGTTCGGCAAACGGCTCAGCCAATCGATAAGCGCATTTTTTCGCGCCTGCTGTTCGCCGCGCGCCAGCTTGTAAAGCCCCAGGCTACTCAGCATGATAAACAGCAAAATTAAACTTGCCGCCAGAATGGCGATGAGCCTGATGCTGTTTGACGCGGCGCGCGCCGCTTCCGCACCAGGAAGGCGCGGTTGCCAGCTCAGATAGGCCAGCGTCTCCCCGCCCTCTGTGCGTAATGGTACGCTGTATTCGCCGGCAAACTGCGTCGTATGCAGTCGATTAATCTGGAAAGTGTTCCCCAGAGTTTCCAGCATGGTTGGATTAATGTGGCGGGTAATCACCAGATAGCGACGGGTTTTATCATAAATCGGTAAGCGGCCGATTGTCGGGCGAATCAAGCCGATACCGACAAACGCAATGCCCGCGCGGGTACGGGTGATTCCGGCAAAGGCATTTTTACCGCGTCTCAGCGCATCCGCGTGCTGCTCGATAAGGGTTTGTAACCCGCTGCCGAAAAAACCAATATCGGATTCGGTAAATAGCTCGCTGCGAAAAGCCCCCCACAAGATGCGATAGTTTTCATCCAGGATAAAAGTGCCGTCGTAGAGATTATTAATCTTAAAACCCGATCCCCACGAATCATACAGCCAGTGTGCATCAAGATGGGGCGTATAGGTTTGTTTAACCGCATCATCCCAAATCGAATTATCCAGTACCAATGACAGCACCCGGTTCACCGATGTCTGCACGGCGCCTTCTACCGAAAGCATCGAACGGTGTTTATCTATTTCATTAGTTTTAATACTGACCAGATGTTGCGACAAATAGAAAAGAGAAATCACAGAGACGACCAGGCCCAGGCCGGCAAGAAATACCAGAATGGAAAGGATTTTGGCAGAGGGAATATTCCGCCAGCCAGGCAAAGGAATCATGTGCTGTCCTCATAGCGGCGTACAGAAAGATGCCGAATCTGCTTTTTTAAGCGTAATACAGAGAACAGAATTTGCCGCCTGCGAACGCAGGCGGCATCATATCAGGCCAGTTTTATCAATACCATACCGGCCACCAGCAGCACGACGCCAACCCAACCTTTATGGTTCAGACGCTGACCAAAGAGGATCCAGCCAGCGGCAATGGTGGCCGCAATCCCGAATCCGCCCCACAGCGCATAAGCGACGGACAGGTCGATACCTTTTACCGCCTGCGACAGGGCGCTAAAGGCCCCTAACACCGCCGCCAGCGACAGAATACCGTAGATCTTACGACGGAAGCCGTCGGAAAATTTCAGCAATACGTTCGCGGTTATTTCCAGTACGATAGCCAGCGCCAGCCAGGCGCCGTGAATCCACTCAAACTGTTGCATGAGCTGTCTCCTCACGCTGTTTCACCGCTTTCTTTGTGCCGGACTTAATCAGCACAATACCCGCGACCAGCGTTGCCAGCCCGGCAAGTTTTACGATAGACAGGCTTTCATCGAACAGCAGCACGCTGAATACGGTAATCAACAAAATACCGATACCTTCCCACAGCGCATACGCCACACCGAGAGCAATTTTTTTAACGGCGAAGGCCAGGAAAATATAGGAAAGCGCAATCATTGCCAGCATTAAAATATAACCTGTATGACCGCCGCTGACGCTTGCCCATTTCATAGACAACGTGCCGGTAATTTCAGCGACGATAGCTAAGGCTAATAAAATCCAATAAAACATAATCCCTTCTCCTGCTTGAGAATACAATCCATGACGGCTTACGCGAGTAAACCGAAAAAATTCTGACGTAGTTTTAGCCGTGCGCGGTGCGCCAGCTCAGGCAGAGAGAATGGGACTATAGCGCGGAGCGCCAGTGCTGTTCGCCAGCAAATCGGGAAAGGATGAAGGGTAATGCGTGATGAGTCGAAAAATAAAGGCTGAACTGATTGTTCATAAAATTACAATTATCCGCGGTGTTGCTTCTCGTCATTGCGGAAAAAAATTGTCCTCGGTAGTTAAACACAAGTAAATTTGTACCATAGTGTTAATATTAACTCAAAGAATTTGCAATTCTTTACGTCTAATGCGCGATTTCAATTAGTATTTTCTCAAACTGATCTCCATCATAAACGTGTATAGCAAAGTCGCTATGATCAAGGACGTTTTCATCTTCACCGTAAGGAACCCAATGGCCAAACCCATCATCACCCTAAATGGACTCAAGATCGTCATCATGCTGGGCATGTTGGTTATCATCCTTACCGGCATCCGTTTTGCCGCCGACATTATCGTCCCCTTTATCTTAGCGCTATTCCTTGCGGTGGTGATCAATCCGCTGGTCCAACTGATGGTACGCTGTCGGGTGCCGCGAGTGCTGGCGATTTCGCTACTGGTGGGCGCTATCGTGCTGCTGGCGGTGGTACTGCTGGCGTCGCTTGGCACCTCGCTTAACGAACTGGCGCGCACCCTGCCGCAATACCGCACGTCGCTGGCCGAACCGCTAAAGACGGTCACCCCATGGCTACAGCGCTTTGGTTTTACCGTCTCCGCCATTGAGCTGAATAAGTATATCGATCCCAACGCGGTGATGACCCTGGTTACCAGCTTGTTGACCCAGTTGTCGAATGCGATGTCGTCCATTTTTCTGTTGCTTCTCACCGTGGTATTTATGCTGTTGGAAGTGCCGCAGTTGCCCGCCAAGCTCCAGCAGCTAATGTCGCGGCCGGTTGAGGGAATGGGCGCCATTCAGCGGGCGATAGATAGCGTCTCACATTACCTGGTACTGAAAACCGCGATTAGCCTGGTCACCGGGCTGGTGGTCTGGGGTATGCTGGCGCTGCTGGACGTCCGCTTCGCCTTTATGTGGGGGCTACTGGCCTTTGCGCTGAACTATATTCCCAATATCGGTTCGGTACTGGCGGCCATCCCGCCGATTCTGCAGGTGATGGTATTTGGCGGCCTGTATGAGGCGCTGATCGTCACTGCCGGTTACCTGATTATCAACCTGGTGTTCGGCAATATTCTCGAGCCACGTATCATGGGCCGTGGGCTGGGGCTCTCCACGCTGGTGGTATTCCTGTCGTTAATATTCTGGGGCTGGCTGCTGGGCCCGGTCGGTATGCTGCTGTCGGTGCCGTTGACCATCATCGTGAAAATCGCCCTTGAGCAAACCAACGGTGGGCAAAGTATTGCCTTCTTACTCAGTGACTTAAGTAAAGAATAATCGGCAATCTGGCTGGCCTATCCGCCAGCCTTCCCTCCTTTCATCTTTTCCGCTTAGACCGTTACTCCTTTTTTATTATTGATCCCCATCACAAATGGGCACATCCAATCATTACTCTAAAGCTAACGATTAGCCGGCATGCTTAATTGATGCGCAGCGCCGCGCATCGCACACTAACTTCCACCAGGACAAACGAAACGATTTGTCGAATCAGGAGGTTAACAATGAATGCTGAACAAACGACGGGACGGGTCTGGAACCGTCGCCGGACGGAAAAACAGCGGCGGCTGGCCGAAACGAAGATTGCCGGCAAAGTCATCCCCACTGACCAACTGGTCAGCGTACTGGAAAATCTGCTCGCCCCTGGCGACCGGGTAGTACTGGAAGGTAACAACCAGAAGCAGGCTGATTTCCTCTCCCGCATGCTCGCCGAGGTTAATCCGCAGAAAATCCACGACCTGCATATGATTATGCCAAGCGTCGGGCGCAGCGAGCATCTGGACCTGTTTGAAAAAGGCATTGCCCGTAAACTGGATTTCTCTTTCTCCGGCACGCAAAGCTTGCGCATCTCGCAGCTGCTGGAAGATGGCCTGCTCGAAATCGGCGCCATCCATACCTATATTGAACTCTACTCCCGCCTGTACGTCGATCTGTCGCCAAACGTCGCGCTGATCGCTGGCTATAAAGCGGACCGTAAAGGCAACCTGTACACCGGGCCAAGTACCGAAGATACCCCGGCGCTGGTCGAAGCCGCCGCCTTCCACGACGGCATTGTGATAGCCCAGGTCAACGAACTGGTGGACGACGAATGCGATCTGCCGCGCGTCGATATTCCCGGCTCGTGGATTGATTACGTGGTGGTCGCCGACAAACCGTTCTTCATTGAACCGCTCTTCACCCGCGACCCTCGTCTGATTAAGCAAGAACACATTCTGATGGCGATGATGGCGATCAAAGGCATCTACGCGGAACATCAGGTGCAGTCGCTTAACCACGGCATCGGCTTTAATACCGCCGCCATCGAGCTGTTGCTGCCCACCTACGGCGAACAGCTCGGACTGAAAGGCAAAATCTGTAAACACTGGACGCTGAACCCGCATCCGACCTTAATCCCGGCCATCGAAAGCGGCTGGGTGGAGAGCGTGCACTGCTTCGGCGGCGAACTGGGGATGGAAGAGTATATCCGCGCCCGCCCGGATATCTTCTTTACCGGCCCGGATGGCTCAATGCGTTCCAACCGTGCCTTCTGTCAGCTGGCAGGTCAGTACGCGGTAGATATGTTTATCGGCTCGACCCTGCAGGTTGATGGTCTGGCTAACTCCTCAACCGTCACCCGCGGTCGTCTTTCCGGTTTCGGCGGCGCGCCGAACATGGGCCATGACCCGCACGGTCGCCGCCACGCCACCCCGGCCTGGCTCAATATGATCACCGAACCAGACCCGATGCAGCGCGGTAAAAAACTGGTGGTGCAGATGGTCGAAACCTTCCAGGCCGGCGTAAAACCGACCTTCGTTGAAACGCTCGACGCGGTCGACGTCGCCAAAACCTCCGGCATGCCGCTGGCGCCGGTGATGATTTATGGCGATGACGTGACCCACGTGCTGACCGAAGAGGGTATCGCCTACCTGTACCGCGCGGAGAGCCTTGAAGAGCGCCGGGCGATGGTCGCCGCGGTGGCCGGGATCACCGATATTGGCCTCGGGGTGGACGCCAAACGCGTCGCCGCGCTGCGCCAGAGCGGCAAAGTGGTGTACCCGGAAGATATCGGCATTCGCCGTAGTGATGCCACCCGCTCGCTACTGGCCGCCGGCAGCGTCGCCGAGCTGGTGGAGTGGTCCGACGGACTGTACAACCCACCGGCAAAATTCCGGAGCTGGTAATGAAAAATCTCTCCCCCCTACACGCAGAAAGCCGCGTCAGCTGGCTGGCGCATACCGCCAGCGCGTGTCTGATTGACGAAGCCCGCCTGAGTCCGAAACCGGGTCTGGTCGATAGTCGCGGCAACGGCGCGCATCAGGATCTCAATCTGGACCTGATGGAACGCTCCGCCCGCAGCCTGCAGCCAACCTTTCACGCACTGGCGCAGCAAAGCTGGCAGCGTCCGGCGGATATCGCCCTGCGCGAAACCGTCGGCCGCCTCGGTCGCGAAGGTGAAGCGCAGATGATGATGGCGACAGGTGGCGTTAACACCCACCGCGGCGCCATTTGGGCGCTGGGCCTGCTGGTCAGCGCGGTGGCGATGTTGGGTGGAGAGGGTCAATCACAGGCGATCGCCGGGACCGCCGCCGCCCTTGCCCGCCTGCCTGACGGTTTCGCGCCGAAAAGCTTTAGTAAGGGGCTGCGCGCCAGCCGCCGTTGGCAGGTGCCGGGGGCACGCGAGGAAGCGCAGCGCGGATTTCCGCATGTTACCGCCCTGGCGCTGCCGCAACTGCAACAGAGCCGGGCGCGAGGCGCCAGCGAGCAGCAGGCGCGCCTTGATGCGCTGATGGCCATCATGACCTCGCTGAGCGATACCTGCGTGCTGTCGCGCGCCGGCATGAACGGCCTGCACGCCATGCAGCAAGGCGCCCGCGAGGTTCTGGCGGCGGGTGGTTGCGCCAGCGTCGCCGGTCGCGCCGCGCTGGCGCGCCTCGATGCGCAGATGCTGGCGCAAAACGCCTCGCCGGGTGGCGCGGCCGATCTCCTTGCCGCCACCCTGTTTCTCGACCGGGTTTCCGGCTAACGCATTCAGAGGATGTTATGGAACAGATTACATTGTCATTTCCTGCCAACCGCGCCCTCAGCGGCAAAGCATTGGCAGGGGTCGTAGGTTCAGGCGATATGGAAGTGCTTTATACCGCCGCACAGGGCGCCACGCTCAACGTACAGATCACCACCTCAGTGGATAACAGCCAGGCGCGCTGGCAGGCGCTGTTCGACAGGTTGAACCTGATCAACGGTCTGCCCGCCGGGCAGTTGATTATCCATGACTTCGGCGCCACGCCGGGCGTCGCCCGTATTCGTATTGAACAAGTATTTGAGGAGGCCGCTCATGCGTAACGATCGCAGCTTTATCGAACTGCGCGCTCGCGAACGCGCCCACGCCCTGCTGGACGACGGCAGCTACCGCGAACTGCTGGATCCGTTTGAAGGCATTATGTCGCCGTGGCTCGGCGCGCAGGGCATCGTCCCACAGTCCGACGACGGTATGGTGGTCGCCAAAGGCACGATCAACGGCCAACCTGCAGTGGTGATTGCCATCGAAGGCACCTTCCAGGGCGGCAGTATGGGCGAAGTCTCCGGCGCCAAAATGGCCGCCGCGCTGGAGCTGGCGGCGGAAGATAACCGCAACGGTATCCCGACCCAGGCGGTGCTGTGCCTCGAAACCGGCGGCGTACGTCTGCAGGAGGCCAACCTCGGTCTGGCCGCCATCGCCGATATTCATGCCGCGATTGTCGACCTGCGCCGCTACACCCCGGTGGTCGGCATTATTACCGGTACCGTCGGCTGCTTCGGCGGTATGTCCATCGCCGCGGCGCTGTGCAGCTATCTTATCGTCACCCGTGAAGCCCGTCTCGGCCTCAACGGCCCGCAGGTTATCGAGCAGGAAGCCGGCATTGAAGAGTACGACTCCCGCAACCGTCCGTTTATCTGGAGCATGACCGGCGGCGAAATTCGCGCAGCCAGCGGGCTGGTCGACGCGCTGGTTAACGATGGCGTTAACGCCGTTAAAACCGCAATGAACGAGGCGATCGCCAAAGGCGTACCGGCACAGCACCGCAGCGACAACTATGACGATTATCTGCGTCGCTTGAGCCAATTCGATACCCGCCAGCAGGCGGATACCGCGCAGATTAAACAGCTTTTTGCCCGGGAGGATAAATAATGAGTCAGTTCCCAAACCGCGCCGCGCTGTGGCTGAATAAACTGGCGCCCGACGCGCCGCTGATGAGTGGTCTGTGCCCTTCGGTGCAGGTCGCAGATGGCCAGATTGATGGCGAAAACGTCCGCTTTATCGCCGTGGTGCCTGACGCTAACAACCACTACCCGCGCGCCGCCGGCGGCGAAGTCGGCCTGCTGGAAGGCTGGACGCTGGCGAAAGTGGTCAACGAAACCATCGCCGCCGACGCCGATCGGCCTGTCAAACGGCCGATCGTCGCGGTAATTGATGTCCCGAGCCAGGCCTATGGCCGCCGCGAAGAAGCCTTTGGCATCCACCAGGCCCTGGCCGGGGCGGCAGGCGCCTACGCCAAAGCCCGTCTTGCCGGCCACCCGGTGATTGGCCTGATTGTCGGAAAAGCGATGTCCGGGGCGTTTTTGGCCCACGGCTATCAGGCCAACCGCCTGATCGCCTTTAACGATAGCGGCGTGCTGGTTCACGCGATGGGTAAAGAATCGGCAGCGCGCATTACGCTGCGTACCGTAGAGGCGCTGGAGAAACTGGCGGCGACGATCCCGCCGATGGCCTACGACGTCAGCAACTACGCTACGCTCGGCCTGCTCTCCGCCCTGCTCGATATCAACCATCCGGATGCGCCAGACGAAGGCGATCTGTCACTGGTCAGCCGTACCCTGCGCGACGCCATCGCTGACGCGCGCACCGATACCTCACTGAAGTGCCGTCTGGGCGCGGAAAACCGCCGCAGCTCGCAACTGGTTCGCGATCGCATGCGCGCCAGCTGGTAAGACGTTCGTACGTAAGTAGTAGAAGAAAACCTGCCGGAAGCAGTCTCCCGGAGCGCGGAATAAACGCTCCGGGAAGGGACGGCTTTTAGAAAAAATAACAATCGCGCCAGTACTCTATTTTATTTACAGGTGATTTATGACTTATGTGATTATTCATGCTCTTGCCCCGATTTTCGTCATTATGCTGCTGGGCTTCTGGGCCGGTAAGGCCGGGATGGTAGATAACAAAAACGTCTCGCTGCTTAATATTTTTGTAATGGATTTCGCCTTACCCGCCACGCTGTTTAGCGCGACGGTACAAACGCCGTGGGCCGGTATCGTCGCCCAGTCGCCGCTGGTGCTGGTGCTGACCGGCGCGATGTGGATCACCTATGCCGCGATCTACTTCCTCGCCACCAGCATGTTCAAACGTACGCCGCAGGATGCCGCGGTGCTGACCCTCACCGTCGCCCTGCCAAACTATGCCGCGTTGGGTCTGCCGATCCTCGGCAGCGTGCTGGGTGAAGGCGCTTCTACCTCGCTGTCGGTGGCGGTCTCTATCGCCTGCGGCTCGGTACTGATGACCCCGTTCTGCCTGCTGATTCTGGAGCGTGAAAAAGCCCGCGCCGCGGGTGAAAACAGCAGTTCTACGCTGGCGATGCTGCCGGTGCTGATGTGGCGTTCAGTGAAAAAACCGATCGTCTGGGGCCCGCTGCTTGGGGTGGTGCTTTCCGCGATCGGCATTAAAATGCCGGACCTGCTGCTGGCGTCGATCAAACCGCTGGGCCTTGCCGCCACCGCCGCCGCGCTGTTCCTCACCGGGGTGATCCTGTCGGCACGTAAACTGCAGCTCAATGCGCTGATCGCTACATCAACCATCGTAAAACTGCTGGTGCAGCCGTTTATTGCCTGGGGTCTGGTGATGTTACTTGGTCTGCACGGTTCTATCGCCATTACCGCGATCCTGATGATTGCGCTGGCCGCCGGCTTCTTCGGCGTGGTCTTCGGCAACCGCTTCGGCGTGCAGTCTCCGGATGCTGAAGCCGTGCTGCTGTTAAGCTCGGTTCTGTGTATCCTGTCGCTACCGCTGTTTATCTCTTTAACTTCAGGACTGTAAACCATGTCATCAACGCCGCGTCCCCACGATTTAGTTTGGTTAAACCACGCCAGCGCCCTGGAAGACATTGCCGAGCCATGGGTGGCTCAACAGTGGCGAGCCGCGCTGCCGGTGGTGGTGAGGCGCGACGTTGACGGCCAGGCCCGCATCCCGGTTGGGGTGCGGGGCATGAAGCGCGAACAGCGCGCCGCCGGCTGGGTTCAGCCGCACAATATCGTGCGCAGCGTCACCCCGGAGATGCTTGTTGACCGTGAGGTCTTGCTCCATTCGCCTTTTGTTTCGC
Organism: Klebsiella sp. CN_Kp097; assembly: GCF_040064495.1. Taxonomy (NCBI): domain Bacteria; kingdom Pseudomonadati; phylum Pseudomonadota; class Gammaproteobacteria; order Enterobacterales; family Enterobacteriaceae; genus Klebsiella; species Klebsiella sp. CN_Kp097. Next base: position 734,155 of record NZ_JBEAIL010000007.1, read on the forward strand.
AGCCGCCGGTCCAGGCGGCTATTGCCCTCACCTTACACCGCTGGCCCTGGGGCTGGGGCGTCACCGGCAGTACCGGCTACGCGCTGGCAACCGAAATCCCGGTGCTGCATGCGGCAAGCGATCTGGATCTGCTGATCCGCGCGCCGCAGCCGCTGGACCGCGAGGCATTGCTGGAATGGCAGGCCCGGGTGGCCCTACTACCGTGCCGCGCCGATACCCAGATAGAAACACCGTACGGCGCCTTCGCCCTTAATGAGTGGCTGCGCGATGGCCGCGCGCTGCTGAAAACATCCCGCGGCGCGCGTTTAACCGCGACGCCGTGGCACAGGGAGGACTGATGAAGATTATATTTACTTTTCCCGGTCAGGGCGGCCAGCGCCCCGCAATGCTGGCGGCAATCCCCGATCGCGAGGCTATCCTCACCCAGGCGCGCGCCGTGCTGGGGGATGAAGTCGATACCCTCGATAGCGCCGACGCGCTAAAGCATACCCGTGCAGTACAACTCTGTCTGCTGATCGCCGGGGTAGCCTGGGCGCGCGAACTACAGCGCCAGGGCGTGGATCCGCAGATGGTCAGCGGGCTCTCTATCGGCGCGTTTCCGGCAGCGGTGATTGCCGGCGCGCTCGATTTCGCCAGCGCGCTGCGGCTGGTGGCGCTACGCGGCGATTTAATGGAGCAGGCTTATCCCGAAGGTTACGGGCTGACGGCGATTACGGGGCTGACCCGCCCGCGGGTTGAGGCGCTGATGCAGGGCCACGAGGTTTATCTCGCCAACCTGAACGCCGAAACGCAAATCGTGATCGCCGGGCGCGATGAAGCCATGGCCGAGGTGGCGCAGCTGGCGCTGCAGGCTGGCGCCAGTAAAGCCCAACGGCTGGCGGTCAGCGTGCCGTCGCACTGCGCGCTGTTGGATAAACCTGCCACAGCCCTGACAAAAGCCTTTGCCGACGTCACCTTAACGCGCCCTCAGCGCGCCTATTTAAGCGGCTCGACGGCGCGCGTGCTGTGGGATCCGCAGCGGATCGCCGACGATCTGGCGATGAACATGGCGCGCACCGTGCATTGGCAGGAGGCGATGATCGCCGCTGATGAACGCGACGCGAGGCTGGCAATCGAGATGCCGCCCGGCGGCGTGCTCACCTGCCTGACCCGCCAGGCGGGCTGGCGCGGCGAGACAATTTCGCTGGAGCGCAGCGGCGTAGACGTCGCCCGCCATCTGGCGCAGCGGCTTAGCGATTAATACTGCGGGCGTACATGCGCCCTTCCGCCGCCAGCGCCAGCAGGTCGGCATCGCGCTCGCGATGGTGTGAATAGACGATAGAGATCAGCTGGCGCATCTGATAGGGTTCCGCCAGCTTTAACAGCTGCACATCGTTTTCGTAAACCTTCTTCATGCGCCCCGGCAGCAGCGCAAACCCGACGCCCGCCTGCACCAGGCTTATCATCGAAAAGATATCATTCACCCTGGTCACGATTTCCGGCTCAAAACCGGCTACATGAAAGGCCTCCTGAAATCCGGCATACGTCGCAAACCCTTCCGCCAGCGAGACAAATTTACGATCGGCGTAATCGCGCAGGTCGGCGAGCTGAGTGGTATCGAGCTGTTCCGTCGCCGGCGCGGCGAGGAAGATATCATCTTCAAACAGCGGCACCACGTCGAAGGCCGAATTATTGTACTCGCCTTCATTGGTGGCGATTAAAATAGCGTCAAGGGCATCGTCTTCCAGCATATCCAGCAGCATCTGATTGGAGCCCATCGTCAGATCCAGTTCAAGCTCCGGGCGACGCAGCTTCATCCCCATGATGATGCGCGGAACGGTTTCCAGTGTCAGAGAATAGAGGGTACCGATGCGCAACCGTCCCTGACCGACGCCGGCGACTTTACGCGTCGCCTCAAGCCCGCGGCTCATCAGACTCATCACATCCTGGCAGTATTCGAGCAGCGTCCATGCCGCCTGCAGCGGCAGCAGGTTGCGCCCTTTGTGAACAAACAGCGGGCAGCCGACTCCCTCTTCGAGCGTATGCAGCGCGCGGTGAACGCTAACGCTGCTGAGCTTCATGGCTTCGGCGGTTCTGGCGATATTGCCCTTCGCCATAAACATCATAAAGACCGATAGCTTGCGGAAGGTGATCTCCTGGTTGATATCGTCTTTCATAACCCTTCCACACCCCTGGTTTAATTTTCTTATTTCAATTCAAACCAGTATATCTTTTATGAGGCCAAAGTTGCAGGCAGCGCGCGGCCTCAGCCGGTAAAAAACGCAAAAAAGGAAGACCATGGTCTTCCCTTTTGTTCACTGCCTGGATGCGTCGTTACAGCGCCATATCGTGCTGCGGCGAGGCCTCGCGCGGCGTCTCTGCCGGTTTGGCGGTCGCGGTCGGCGCCGTCTCTGGCATCTGAATGACCGGAGGCTTGGTCAGTTGCAGCGCCGCGGCGGTGTCATCCCAAACCTGCTGGGTCAGCGCCACGTTGCCGTTTAACTTCTCGCCGTAGCTCGGCACGATAGCGCGAATGCGGCTCTGCCATTCCGGCGAGTTAAACTGCTGCGGGAACATCTGCTTGAGAACGTTCAGGGTGATCGGCGCGGCGGTGGAAGCACCTGGCGATGCGCCGAGCAGCGCAGAAATCGTTTTCTGCTGATCGACCACCACTTCGGTACCGAGCTTCAGCACGCCGCCCTTTTCCGCGTCTTTTTTGATGATCTGCACGCGCTGACCGGCCTGAATCAGTTTCCAGTCTTCTTTACGCGCGTTCGGGTAGTACTCTTTCAGCGCCGCAAAGCGGTCATCATCGCTGAGCATAACCTGGCTAACCAGGTACTTCACCAGATCGAAGTTGTCGAGGCCAACGTGGGTCATCGGCAGCACGTTGCTGGTGGTGGTAGTACTCAGCAGATCGAAGAACGAACCGTTTTTCAGGAACTTGGTGGAGAAGGTGGCGAATGGCCCGAACAGCACCACGCGCTTACCATCGAGGTAACGAGCATCCAGGTGCGGTACCGACATCGGCGGCGCGCCAACTGAAGCCTGACCATAAACTTTCTGCTGATGCAGTTTTGTCAACTCCGGGTTCTCGGTCATCAGGAATGAGCCGCCTACCGGGAAGCCAGCATAGTTGTCCGCTTCCGGAATACCGGTTTTCTGCAGCAGCTTAAGCGCGCCGCCGCCGGCGCCGATGAAGACATATTTGGCGTCGATAGCCTGCTCTTCACCGCTCTGCACGTTCTTAATCGTCACGTGCCAGGAGTTGTCGGCATTGCGTTTAAAATCGGTGACTTCAGAAGAGGTCTGCAGCGAGAAGTTGCTGCTCTTTTTCAGGCTGCCGATCAGCTGACGGGTAATTTCACCGTAGTTCACATCGGTACCGACCGGCGTCCAGGTCGCGGCCACTTTTTGCTGCGGATCGCGTCCTTCCATGACCAACGGCGCCCACTGTTTAATTTGCGCGTGATCGGTGGAGAATTTCATTCCCTGGAATAAGGTGGTCTGCTGCAGCGCGTTATAACGCTTTTGCAGATAATCCACATTATCGCCCCACACGAAACTCATATGCGGCGTGGAATTAATAAACGAGTGCGGATCGTGCAAAATACCGCGTTTGACCTGCGCCGACCAGAACTGGCGCGAAATCATAAACTGTTCGTTGATATCCAGCGCTTTGCTGACATCAATAGAACCGTCTGCACGCTGCGGCGTGTAGTTCAGTTCCATATTCGCCGAGTGACCGGTACCGGCGTTATTCCAGCCGTTGGAGGACTCCAGCGCGACGCCGTCGAGTTTCTCCACCATCACCTGTTTCCACTCCGGCTGCAACTCCTGCAGCCAGGTGCCCAGCGAGGCGCTCATGATGCCGCCGCCGATCAGCAGAAAGTCAGTTTTTTTCGAGGTATCGCCATTTGCGTAGGTCGCCGTACTGACGAACATCGCTAATGCGGTCATAGATATAATCGTTTTTTTAATTGCAGGCATAATAGAAATATCGCGTAGCAAAAGTGTAATAAGAGCCGTCATATTAACGCACTTTTACTTTATTTTAAAATATCATTTACACTTCGACATTTTAATCAAACAGTTTTTTAACTTAAAAAAGCAGCTTATTTATTTCGCTGGCAGTTATTGTGAAAAATAGCGACGGAAAATCAGGATCATTCGGGCGATAAGAAATATAGCGCCGGTTTATTTAGTTATTTAACAAACCGGCGCGGCGAGGAGATTAATTAACGTTACTGAGCGTTTTCTCTTGCGCTTCAGCCAGGGCGACACGCAAATGGTTGTTGTTTTCGCTGAGCAGATCCCGCGCCTGCCAGGCATCGAGCCCCGACATCAGCATCAGAATCGCCGTCCGACAATGCTGATTGCAACTGGCCAACGCGGCTTTAGCTTGCGCGCGCGTACACTCTGCGGCGGCCATCACCATGGCGATTTGCCGCTCCTCCCAGCGCGGGCTGGTTGCCTGTAGATCAACGCGCAGGTTGCCGAACACTTTGCCGCTGCGTACCGCAAGGCCGGTGGTTAACAGGGTGAGGATCTGCCGCTGCGCCAGTTGCGCTTTCGGATTGCCATAACCCGCCACCGCTTCCGGCCCGGTCTGCGGCGCAATCATAATATCCGCCAGCTGCGCGGCTTCGCTATCAGGTTGCTGCGTCAGGATCGCAATCGGCGTCCCCAGCGACCAGGCGTGACGCATGGCTCCCCACACCCACGGCGTTTTGCCGCTGACGGTGAGCGCCAGCAGCATATCGTTAGCGCTCAGGGACAATAGCTGCATATCCCGTAAGCCCGCGTCATAATCGTTAGCCGCCCGCTCGGCGGCCTGCAGCGCGCTCCCTTCGCCACCGGCGATCATCGCCACCAGTGAGTGATTGGCTTCAGGGGAATAGTCATTAACCGTTTGCAACGCCGCCTGCCCGGATGCCCCGGCGCCAACGATCACCAGCCGTCCTCCCCGGCTCAGGGTCGCCGCGGCGTTATCCACCAGCCGGGTAATCTGCGGCAGGCAGGCATCGATGGCAACGGCTATCTGTTTGTTATCCTGCTGCAGCAGGGTCAGCATATCGAGGGTGGCGAGCGTATCGATATGGCGCGTTTGCGGGTGGCGTCGTTCCAGCATTGATGCGGTTGGCTTACTGCTCATAAAACCTCCATTTAAAACCGAACTCACTGCGGCGAAATCAATAGCGGTGACATATCCATTCATTCATCACGGCTATTTGATTGATGCAGCCAGTGTAAAGCCTTCATTCACGGCTTTACCGCCACGGGGGTCACAGTTTGTTCACCCGACACCTAATCGCAGCGCGATTGCGCGTTATCCGAGCATGAGGGCTACGCATGTCAGGCAACGGATACCCGGTACGCCGGTTTTACTGTTATTACACGGCTTTATGAAAGCCGCCCTATCGGCGATAATGATCGTTCAACGAATCGATCGGGGTTGTCATGAAGGAAGCCGAGCTACAGCCGCCCGCCCGCAAGCGCGCCCGCAGCCTGAAATTAAGTACCGCCGTCACGCTGATGATTGGCAGCGTTATCGGCGCGGTGCTGCTGCTGGTCTACGCGCTATGGTTTATGCAAATCAGTAACGCCACTCGCGACGGCTTAAAAGAGACGGCGCTGGCGGTGGCGCGCACCATGGCCGATATGCCGCAGGTGAAGCGCGGTCTCGGCGAGCCGCCGCAGAGCAATATTATTCAGCCGCTGGCGCAGTCCATTACCCGGCGTAACGACCTGCTTTACGCGATTGTGACCGACATGCGCGGCATTCGCTATTCGCATCCGGATAGCGCCATCATCGGTAAACCCTTTATCGGCGAGGATATCCGCCCGACCCTCGCCGGGCGGGAAAACGTGGCGATTAACCACGGCGTACTGGCGCCGGCGCTGCGCGTGTTTACCCCGGTATTCAATGAACAGCATCAGCAGATAGGCGTGGTAGTGGTAGGTATTTCGCTGAGTAAAGTCGACGAACAGATCGCCAATAGCCGCTGGGACGTTCTGCTGACCATTCTGTTCAGCGCGCTGGTCTGCGCTATCGGCACCTGGAGCCTGGTGCGCGGCTTAAAACGTATTCTGCTGGGGCTGGAGCCGCAGGATATCTCCACCCAATTCCAGCAGCGACAAGCGATGCTGCACTCGCTGAAAGAAGGCGTGATCGCCGTGGATAGCAGCGGCCAGGTCACGCTGATTAACCCGGCCGCCCGCGGCATGTTACTTAGCGGGCCGGATAAAAGCATCGATCGCACCCCACTGCTGGCCGACCTGCAGGAAGTTCTGCGCAGCGGCGAGCCTATCTATGACCGAGCGCTCGGCTGTAATGGCTTATTGCTGATCAGCAATACCGTCCCGGTGCGCAGCCAGAACGCCATCGTCGGCGCGATCAGCACCTTCCGCGATAAGACCGAGATGAGTCAACTGGTGCAGCGACTGGACGGCATGATGAGCTACGTCGATGCCCTGCGCACCACTTCGCACGAGTTTATGAACAAGCTGCACGTGATCCTCGGCCTGCTGAATATGAAAAGCTATGACAAGCTGGAAGAATATGTGCTGCAAACCGCCCATGCCTATCAGGCCGATATCGGCGAAATTCAGCACCGGATAAAATCGCCGGTGGTCGCCGGTTTCCTGATTGGTAAAATCCAGCGCGCCAAAGAGCGAGGTTTCACGTTGAACCTCGCCGAAGAGAGCCTGGTGCCGGATTGCCCGAATGAAAAACAGGTCACCGTACTGGTGACGGTGTTAGGCAATCTGATTGAAAATGCGCTGGACGCGATGAGCAGCCAGGAGGAAGGCGAAGTGAGCCTGCTATTGCACTATCAGGATGGCTGGCTAAGCGGTGAAGTGAGCGACGATGGCCCGGGGATCCCGGCGGCCAATATTGACGCCATCTTTAATAAGGGCTTCTCCACTAAAGGCGAAAATCGCGGCGTCGGCCTGTTTCTCGCCAACCAGCAGCTCCACGAACTCGGCGGCATGTTGTCCGTCGAGTCCGAGCCTGGCGTATTTACCCAATTTTTTGTTCACCTGCCCTGGGATAGTAAAAGGAAAAAAGCGTGATAAATGTATTAATTGTTGACGACGATGCGATGGTTGCCGAGCTGAACCGCCTGTACGTGGCGCGCATCCCCGGTTTCAGCTGCTGCGGCACCGCGTCGACGCTCGGCAAAGCCCAGGAGATGATTAATGACCCGCAGATGGCGATCGATTTGGTGCTGCTGGACGTTTACATGCAGCAGGATAGCGGCCTCGATCTGCTGCCGACCATTCGCGCCAGCGGCCGCGCCATCGACGTGATTATGATAACTTCCGCCGCCGATGCCGCCACCGTCCAAACCGCTATGCACTATGGCGTGGTGGATTATCTGATTAAGCCCTTCCAGTTCCCGCGCTTTGAAGAAGCGCTGACCGCATGGCGTGAAAAACGCAAACTGATGACCGGCCAGCCCTATTACGAGCAGGCGGATGTCGATCGTCTGTTGCACGGCGGCACGCCGGAAGCGGCTGACGCGCGTAAGCTACCGAAAGGCTTAACGGCGCAAACTCTACGCACGCTGTGCCAGTGGATTGATAGCCACCCTGATGTGGAATTCTCTACCGATGAGCTGGCGGCGGCGGTGAATATCTCGCGCGTCTCATGTCGCAAGTATCTGATCTGGCTCGCGCAGATCAATATTCTCTATACCACCATCCATTACGGCGCGACCGGCCGACCGGTGTATCGCTATCGGCTGGTCGCCGAGCAGTACGGCCTGCTCAAGCAGTACAGTCAGTAATCTGGTAGCCGCTGTCGAGCAGTTGAAAGCGGATGCGCTGCGGTGACGACAGAATCACGTCGCGGTTTTTGGTGACAAAAATCGCTTCAATGTCGTCCCGCTGGCGCAACGCCGCGCAGCCCTTCTCCACGCCAAGGCCATACAGCAGCGTGGTCCAGATATCGCCGTCCAGTGAATCCGCGGAAATGACCGTTACGCTATCGAGTTCGTTATCCAGCGGATAGCCGCTGCGCGGATCGAGGATATGGTGCCAGCGTTTGCCATCCTGCTCGAAATAGCGTTCATAGGTGCCTGAAGTGACAACCGACTGCCCGCTAACGGCAATAGAGCCAATAAGTTCCTGCGCCGCGGCAAAGGGTTTTTTCAGCCCAATCGCCCATTCCCCTAACGTATGTACATTGCCGCCGAGATTAATCAGCGCCTGTTCGATCCCCTGCTGGCCCAGGTAATCGCGTACCTGGTCAGCGATATATCCTTTAGCGATTGCGCCAAGGTCGATTTCCATTCCGGCCTGCGCCAGCCACACGCTCTGCTTTTCGTCATCGAGAATGACATCCTGCGGGCGGGTTAATGGCAGCCGGGCCGCTATATCCGCCGCCGACGGCACGCGATGCCCCTGAAAGCCAATGCGCCACAGTTTAACCAGCGGACCGATAGCCAGATTAAAGGCGCTGTCGCGCACCATACTGGCGGCTTTAGCGCACTTAATCAGTTGGTACACCGGACGGCTAACGGTGACAGGATGACGCCCGGCGGCATGGTTGATATCCATCACCTGCGACTGCGCCCGGTTCACGGTGAGCAGATCTTCGTAGCGTTTAATTAACTGAAATACGCGGGAGGCCAGCGCCTCATCGTGGGAATAGAGTTTGAGCAGGATGGGCGATCCCATCAACACGGCGGAGTAGCTATAGACGCGGTTATCGGACATTGGGCTCTCCTTAGAAGGGATAAGCCGGGCGGCTAAGCCAGCCCGGCATCAGCAATTACCTATTATCCTCTGGCACGTTTCGCCGCCTGATGGCCCGCGAGGGTACCGAAGATGATGATATCCGCGACCGCGTTACCGCCGATGCGGTTACCGCCATGGATACCGCCAACCACTTCACCCGCGGCGTAGGCGCCGCGAATCGGCTGCTGCGCCACATTCAGCACTTCGCCATCGGTATTAATGGTCACGCCGCCCATAGTGTGGTGCACCCCTGGGGCAATACGAATGGCGTGGAACGGGCCTTCGTTAATCGGCGCGCGCAGCGCGGTTGTGCGGCCAAACGCTTCATCGTGCTGTTTTTCCACCGCGCCGTTGTAGCATTCCAGGGTAGCGAGGAACGCATGGTAATCCATCCCCAGCTTCTCCGCCAGTTCACGCGGCGAGCTGGCGCTGGTGACGAAGCCTTTGGCGATATACTCGTCGGCGGCTTTGTTTTTCGCCCGCACATGCTCGTCGAAGACGATGTAAGCATAGTGTTCCGGCAGCGCGATAATCGCCGCAGACACTTTATCGCGGGTCTCCATCTCGTTGAAGAAGCGGTTCCCCTGCTGGTTAACGAGAATAGCGCCGCCGCCGCGAATCGATTCGGAAATCAGGTACGAGGTCTGCTGCTCGACGGTCGGGTGAATTTGAATTTCGCCCATGTCCACGGTGCCGGCGCCAATGCGCTCCAGCAGCGCAATACCGCTACCGGTCGCCCCTTTATGGTTGGTGGTCACGAAGCCTTCGAGGTCAGGACGATATTTCACCACCATCGCGCTGTTGGCGCTGAAGCCCCCGGTCGCCACGATGATACTTTTGGTCTGCACGTCGATGATCTCTTGTTCATCGTTGATAAGACGCACGCCGCTCACTTCGTCGTTGCGCATCAGGATCTCTTCTACCGAGGTATCCAGCAGCACATCGATACCGCGTTTGGTGATATTACGCACCAGACCGCTAATCAGGTAGCCGCCAACCGCCGATCCATCGCGCGGACGGTGGGTACGGTCGATACTCATCCCGCCGGTGGTGGTGATATCGTTAAGCATAATCCCACGGTCCGCCAGCCATTCAATGGCTTGCGGCGCGTTTTCAACGAAACGACGCAGCAACTGCGGGTTGTTTTTGTTGTGGCCGCCCTTCAGGGTTTCCTGATAGAACAACTCTTTACTGTCCTGAATACCTTTGACGCGCTGGAAGCGGGTTTCCGCGGCGTTCATCCCGGCGGAAGCTTTGATGGTGTTGCCGCCAATAGTCGGCATTTTTTCAACGATCAGCACGCTGGCACCTTCGTCGTGGGCCTGAATCGCCGCGGCCAAACCGGCGCCGCCGCTCCCCACCACCACCACGTCATAGCTTTTCGGCGCGGCATCGTTGCCGCCCTCTTCCGCGGCCAGCGCTTTGCTGGATTTCAGCATCGCTTTGGACACCGCTTTTTTCACCGCTTCGCTCTGGCTGGTCGCGCCGGAGATAGCGTCGACGTGCGGCGTGTTGGCGGTCAGAATACGTTCGCGGATCTCTTCGAAGCTGGTGGTAAATTCAACGCTCTGCACCGGGCTTGCGGCCAGCTCAATATCCGCAATGCGATCGTTTTCGAGGCTGACGTTAATGACCAGTTCGTTGGCATCGTCCTGAACGGTTTCGACAAACATCCCCGGTTTAAATTTCGCGTCGCCCATGCTCATGTCGCGGATCATCGCTTCGACCAGCGAGAAACGCCACAGCGGTTCCGGAATATTCAGCGCCTCGCGCTGGGTGCTGTCGATAAAGAGTTCCAGCTCTTCGCCGGCGGAGATACGTGAAGCCCAGTCCGGATAGGCGATGCAGGCGCGGCCGACGGCCATCAGGTCATAACCGTGATCGAGGCCCTGTTCGGCATCAGCGGCGTTAACTACCCCGCCGACGCCCATCACCGGCACTTGCGCCAGCGTTTCAGAACGCATGGCGCAGTATTTTTCAATCAGCGGCGTCGGATCGCTGGTATCAACGATAGACGGGCGCAGCGTCGCGCCAACCGAGAAATGCAGATAATCGACGCCGCGGGCGGCCAGTTTCTCCAGCAGATACATGGTGTCGTCGAAGCGGATCCCCGGGACTTCCATCTCTTCCGGCGAGAAGCGATAGCCGATGATAAAGGCATCGTCAGCGTACTGGCGGGCCATTTTATGCGTGATGTCCAGTACCGCCAGCGGGAATCTGGCGCGGTTGTCGCGGCTGCCGCCCCACTCATCGTCACGCTGGTTAGAGTTCGGCGAATAGAACTGCTGGATAAGATAGGTGTTGGCGCCGTGGATTTCGACGCCGTCGAAACCGGCAAGAATCGCGCGGCGTACGCCGTCGCCAAATTTGGCAATCATGCCTTCGACTTCTTCACCACTGAGGGCGCGCGGCATGGCGGCGCCGTCGCGCGGCGCGGCAATGGCGCTCGGCGCCACCGGCTGGCGACCGCCAATCAACTGTGGGTCAACCATGCGGCCGCCATGGTAAATCTGCAGAATCGCTTTCGAGCCTTCCGCTTTTATCGCTTCGGCGATTTTCGCCAGTCCGGCGATTTTTTCATCGTTATCAATGCCAATAGCGCCCGGGAAGGCCAGACCATAATCATCAATAAAGCAGCATTCAACGATGATAGTCCCGATGCTGCCGGCGCGGGCGCGATAGTACTCAACGAGCTCGCTGGTGACGGTACCATCGAAATAACCGGTGCAGGTGGTCATTGGCGCCATTAGCAAACGGTTTTTCAGTTCAGTCCCATTCGGTAAAGTAAATGGCTGCAGAATTCGTTCGTTACTGGTCATATTAATACTCCAGATTTTAAATATTGAAATTCAGAATTGGGTGACGGAAATTTTATTGATTGTTTATTTTCATTCCTGTTGTCATGCCAATAATATAGCGCGTTTTTTAGTTACTAAATTAATTACGTTAGTTAAAAAACTATTTAATACCTGCAATAACAGCAATACCTCTATTGTATTATTAAATTTATATATCGCATTTACATAATACAAATGAATGATAACATTTCAGTCACTTTTGTTAACGCTGAAAAAACGCACAAAACAAAAATAAAACATGCCATTTCAATAAATTAAATAATAAACCGGTTTAGCCATTTATTATTATTTAAGCGTTCCATTAACAATTAACGTTTCTTACGGATAATAACCACATCATCATATGTGGTTATTGCCAAACGAAAAAAAGATCCAGATCACCTGTTTTTTTTGATCTCGATCAATTGCAATGCAACGTGAAAGCGCAATATATAAATACCCAATGAATTTAATTTAACGCCGCGAAAAACGCGTTAAATAACCGTTTAAGCAATAAGCAATCTCGACCATTAATAATTAAAGAAACTTTCGCAACTAAAAAAATCGAGCATTGTAAGCGAAGACGGAACCGTATTTTCAACTACTAGCAGATACTCATTATGAAAGAGAAAAAGACAACCATACCGCCTGCCGGTGCCGCGTCTAACGCGGCGTATAAACGTCTGATCATGATGGCGTTGCCCATTATCGTCGCCGTACTGCTGCTGTTCGTCCCGGTGCCTGACGGCTTACCGCCATTCGCCTGGCACTATTTTGCTATCTTCGTCGGCGTTATCGTCGGCCTTATCTTCGAACCGCTGCCGGGCGCCGTTATCGGTATCACCGGGGTGGTGGTGATTGCTTTATGTAGCCAGTGGCTGCTGTTCAGTCCGGAACAGATGGCGGCGCCGAGCTTTAAGCTGGCCGGCGCGTCATTTAAATGGGCGGTCAGCGGCTTTGGTAACTCTACCGTGTGGCTCATCTTCGGCGCGTTCATGTTCGCCGCGGGCTATGACAAAACCCAGTTCGGCCGCCGTCTGGCGCTGATTCTGGTAAAATATCTTGGCCGCCGCAGCCTGACGCTGGGCTACGCCATTACCTTCGCTGACCTGCTGCTGGCGCCGTTTACCCCGTCCAATACCGCACGTAGCGGCGGGACCATCTACCCGATTATTGCTAACCTGCCGCCGCTGTACGGTTCTAAACCTAACGATCCGAGCGCACGCCGTATTGGTTCTTATCTGATGTGGGTAGCTATTACCGCCGCCTGTATCACCAGTTCCATGTTCCTGTCGGCGCTGGCGCCGAACCTGCTGGCGCTGGCGCTGGTAAAAAGCATCGTCGGTATCAACATCTCCTGGGGTACCTGGTTTATCGCCTTCCTGCCGCTGGGTATCCTGCTGATCCTGGCCATGCCGCTGCTGGCGTACTGGTTCTACCCGCCAGAAGTAAAAATCAATAACGAAGTGCCGCTGTGGGCCGCTCGTGAACTGGAAAAACTGGGCAAACTGTCGCGCAATGAAATCCTGCTGCTGGTGTTTGTTTGCTTCGCACTGATGATGTGGATCTTCGCCGCCGACTGGATTGAACCGGCGCTGGCTGCCCTGCTGGTTATCGTGCTGATGCTGTGGACCGGCGTGCTGTCCTGGAGCGATATCACCAACAACAAAGCGGCATGGAATACCTTTGTCTGGTTCGCCACGCTGGTCGCGCTGGCTGACGGTCTCTCCTCCACTGGCTTCATCGCCTGGCTGGGTAAAGAAGGCGGCGCGCTGATGAGCGGTATATCTCCGGGCGTTGCGACCATCGTCCTGCTGCTGGCGTTCTATCTGCTGCACTACCTGTTCGCCAGTACCACCGCGCACACTACCGCGCTGCTGCCGGCCATGCTGACCATCGCTTCGACTATCCCGGGAATGAATATGCAAGTCTTCGTCCTGCTGATGGTGACCTCGCTGGGCGTGATGGGCATCATCACCCCGTACGGTACCGGTCCGAGCCCGATTTACTACGGCAGCGGCTACCTGCCAACCAAAGACTACTGGCGCCTCGGCACCATCTTCGGCGCCATCTTCCTGGCCGCCCTGCTGCTGATTGGCTATCCGTGGATGTCCATGATGTTCTGATTCATAACCGCCGGGTCTTCCCCCGGCGGTTTTTATCTTTATGGAGTATGTGAATATGTCGACGAAACCCTTTGTTTATCAAGACCCGTTCCCGATGGCGCATGACGATACCGAATACTATCTGCTCAGCAAAGAGCACGTCTCCGTCGCCGAATTCGCGGGCCAGGAAGTATTGAAGGTTGAACCGCAGGCGTTAACTCTGCTGGCGCAGCAGGCCTTCCACGATGCCGCTTTTATGCTGCGCGTCTCTCATCAGCAGCAGGTCGCGGCCATTCTGCTCGACCCGCAGGCCAGCGAAAACGACAAATACGTCGCGCTGCAGTTCCTGCGTAATTCCGAAATCGCCGCCAAAGGTGTGCTGCCCACCTGCCAGGATACCGGCACCGCCATCATCATGGGTAAAAAAGGCCAGCGCGTTTGGACCGGCGGCGGCGATGAAGCCGCGCTGGCGCAGGGCGTCTATAACACCTATACCGAAGACAACCTGCGTTACTCGCAGAATGCGCCGCTGGATATGTATAAAGAGGTCAACACCGGCACCAACCTGCCGGCGCAGATCGATCTCTACAGCGCCGACGGCGACGAATATAAATTCCTGTGCATGGCGAAAGGCGGCGGTTCCGCCAACAAAACCTATCTGTACCAGGAAACCAAAGCGTTAATCACCCCGGCGAAGCTGAAAAACTACCTCGTCGAGAAGATGCGTACCCTCGGTACCGCGGCCTGCCCGCCTTACCACATCGCCTTTGTGATTGGCGGCACCTCTGCGGAAGCGACGCTGAAGACCGTTAAGCTGGCTTCCGCCCGCTATTATGACGACCTGCCGACCGCAGGCAACGAGCACGGTCAGGCCTTCCGCGATGTGCAGCTGGAGCAAGAGCTGCTGCAGGAAGCGCAAAATCTCGGTCTCGGCGCGCAGTTTGGCGGGAAATATTTTGCCCACGATATCCGCGTTATCCGTCTGCCCCGCCATGGCGCTTCGTGCCCGATCGGCATGGGCGTCTCCTGCTCCGCCGACCGCAATATCAAAGCAAAAATCAACCGCGACGGCATCTGGATTGAAAAACTGGAGAGCAACCCGGGGAAATATATCCCTGAACACCTGCGCCAACAGGGCGAAGGCAAGGTGGTTAGCATCAACCTGAATCAACCGATGAGCGAGATCCTGACGCAGCTGTCGGCACACCCGGTCTCCACGCGTCTGAGCCTTAACGGCACCATTATCGTGGCCCGCGACATTGCCCACGCTAAGCTGAAAGAGCTTATCGATAACGGCGAAGCGCTGCCGGAGTACGTGAAAGATCACCCTATCTACTATGCCGGCCCGGCAAAAACGCCTGCCGGTTACGCCTCCGGCTCTCTCGGCCCGACTACCGCAGGACGCATGGATTCCTACGTCGATCTGCTGCAATCGCACGGCGCCAGCATGGTGATGCTGGCCAAAGGTAACCGCAGCCAGCAGGTGACTGACGCCTGCCATAAACACGGCGGTTTCTACCTCGGCAGCATTGGCGGCCCGGCGGCAGTACTCGCCCAGCAGAGTATTAAGAGTCTCGAGTGCGTGGCTTATCCGGAGCTGGGAATGGAAGCTATCTGGAAAATCGAAGTGGAAGATTTCCCGGCCTTTATCCTCGTTGATGATAAAGGTAACGACTTCTTCCAGCAGATCCAAAATCAGCAGTGCGCCGGTTGTAAACAACACGGCTAATCCCCTCCGCGCCCGGCGGCTCATCGTCGGGCGTATTCTCCCCCCTTAATTCTTGAATTCACCCGACGCTGAACTATGCTCAATCCAGCAGCCGCTCAGAGTTTGACCGGCTGAAAAATAACAATAATTCCTCTTTTCTGGTGTCGCATATGAACAGGATCCAGGCGTTATTAACGGCGTGTTTTCTGCTATGGCTGGCCTTCCCGCTATCCGCGGCAGAACCTCGTCAGCAGCCCACCGCTCGCGAGCAGGCGCGAACCGTCGCTATTTTCCATCAACCGATCGTCATGCTACAGGCGACATTCGGCCAGACCACGCCGGAAGAACGGGTTCTGCGCATCCGCAATACGCTACGCGCCTTCACCGAAGCCGACATCAGCCAGCCGCTACAGGTGGTGCCAGTCACCCGCTACAACCAGCCGGGGCGGCTGTTTCTGATGAATGGCAAACCTATTATGTTGCTAAGCCAGGCTGACCTCGATGAAGGCGACGATCTGACGTTGGATCAGGCGGCGCAGCGCGTTCTTGCCCGTATGGAAGCGCAAAGGACGTCACTGCTCGAACAGTACAATACCCGCTATTTGTTGCTGGCGGCGCTGAAATCCGCCGCCGGCGCGTTGCTCCTCGCCCTGGCCTGCTATTTCGCTTTTCGCTCATGGCGGCGAGTGCGCCGTTTTTTCCATCTACGGATCCTCGAAAAACGCAGCATGATCCCACATAGCTGGCGGCGGTTTCTCGGCAACATTGAAAGCCGGTTATACGCGCTACTGGTCATACTGCTAGGGGTACTGGCGGGTTATGTCTGGCTGAGTTGGGTATTCAGCCTGTTTCCGTGGACCCGGGTATGGGGAGAATCGCTCGGTGAGTGGTCGGTAGGGGTAATTCGCGATATTTCGCTGTCCATCGTGTCGGCGCTGCCGGGATTGATGATCGTACTGCTTATCTTTCTGATTACGTGGTTTATCATCCGCCTGCTGAAGGTGGTGTTGGATCAGGTCGCCGCCGGACGTCTGCAGATCCCCGGTCTGCATCCGGAAACCGTCGGCGCCACGCGAAAGCTTATCGCCGTGGTTATCTGGCTCTTTGCGCTCTCCGCCGCCTATCCTTTCTTGCCTGGGGCAAACTCTCTGGCCTTCAAGGGAATTAGCGTGTTCTTCGGCCTGATGTTGACGCTGGGCTCAGCGGGGGTGATGAATCACGCCATGAGCGGACTGGTGCTGATTTATACCCGCGCGCTGCATAAAGGCGACTGGATCCGCATCGCCGATAACGAAGGCCAGGTCAGCGAGATCGGCATGCTGGCGACCAAAATCCTGACCCGCGAAAACTATATTGTCACCCTGCCGAACGCGGTGGTGGTCAGCGGTAAAATCACCAATCTCAGCGCCAGTGACCCGCAACAGGGAATCAACCTCACCACCGGTGTGACCATTGGTTACGACACGCCGTGGCGGCAGGTACAGGCGATGCTGGAACTGGCGGCCCACCGCGCCCAGGGAGTGGATCATCAGGTGGCGCCGGTGGTTCGCAAACTGGGATTGCTTGACTGGTATACGTCGTATGAACTGCAGGTGCGGCTGTTACCGGAAACGACGCTGCCGGAGGGGCGCAACGCGCTGCACAGCAGCATTATCGATGTATTTAACGAATTTGGCGTGCAGATTATGTCGCCCAATTTTGTCATGCAACCGAAAAGCGCGGTGGTGGTCGCCAAAGAGGATTGGTATACCGCCCCGGCCGTCGCGCCGCAGGAAGGCGACAGATAACGACATCCTACGCCAACGCAGCGTCACCAGGTAATGCCGGATGGCGCTGCGCTTATCCGGCCTACAACTCAAAATCCCCGGTGGCGCTATCGCTTACCGGGGCTACTGCGCGGCGTCGATCTCGGCAAACACCTGCTGCGCAAGGTGCAGCGTGGCGTTTGCCGCCGGTAAGCCGCAGTACAGCGCCGAATGCATAATCAACTCTTTCAGCTCATCACGGGTCACGCCGTTATTAAAGGTGGCGCGCAGATGCATCTTAAGTTCCGCCTCGCGGTTGAGCGCAATCAGCATCGCAATAGTGATCATGCTGCGGGTATGGTGATCGAGCCCCGGACGCGTCCAGGTTTCTCCCCAGGCGTAACGGGTGATGAAATCCTGAAACTCCTCATTCAGCGGCGTGAGGTTCTGCAGCGTACGGTCAACGTGAGCATCGCCTAATACCTTGCGGCGAACCTCCATTCCCTGCTGATAACGTTGTTTATCTTCCATTTTGCTCCCCCAGCAAAAAGCCGTTCAGCGCGGCGTTAAAGGCGGCTGGCGCTTCGATATTCGACAGATGCGACGCGCTCAGCACCACCACCTGGGAATCGGCAATCTGCTGATGCAGGAAGTTAGCGTCGTCGACAGTGGTGACAGGGTCACTTTCTCCGGCAAAAATCAGCACCGGAATCGCAATTTGCCCGACCTCCCCCCGCAGGTCTGCCGCCGCCAGCGCTTCGCAGCAGGCGGCGTAGCCTTCAGCGTCGCTATGGGTCAACTGGTGACATAACACCTCGACCACCTCCGGCGCGCGCTGGCGGAAATTATCACTAAACCAGCGGTCCGCCGCTCCCGCGGCAACCACATCCATCCCTTCCTGACGCACCGCACGAGCGCGGGAAAGCCAGCCCGACTGATCGCCGATCCGCGCCGCGGTATTAGCCACCGCCACCGCATAAAAACGTTCCGGCGCAAAGCGCGCCAGCCATAATCCCGTCAGCCCGCCCATCGAAATACCGCAAAACAGCGCCTTACCGATATTAAGGTGATCGAGCAGCGCAAGTACGTCTTCGCCCAGTTGCGCCAGGGTCACCTTGCCGTTTTTCGTCGTTTTACCATGGCCATGGGTGTCATAACGCAGTACGCGAAAATTCGCCGTCAGAGCCTCCATTTGCGGCTGCCACATGGCGCGCGTGGTGCCAAGCGAGTTCGACAGCACGATAACCGGCGCGCCTTCCGGCCCGTCGAGTTGATAATCAAGATTCATGATGTTGCTCCTGATAACGCGCCAGTACCTGGCGCACAAAGCGTTCGGCGCTACCGGTGGCCGTTGCCGGATCCAGTAGCGCGTTTAAACGTTCGCGGGAGAGATACTGACTGACCTGCGGGTCAGCCGCCAGCAGATCGACAAGCAAGCCATTGCGATCCAACGCCTGACGACACAGCGCTTCTACACGATGGTGCGCCTCGGCTTTGCCAATAAACTCCGCCAGCGCCAGGGTCACCGCTTCCGCCATAATCAGCCCGTGAGTGATATCAAGGTCGGCACGCATCTTATGCACGAAAACCTGCATCTCGCGCACCAGCATGTCAGTTTGCGCCAGCGCCCCGCCCACCAGCATGATCAGTTCCGGTAGCGTTTCCCATTCGGCCTGCCAGCCGCCGAGCGCGCGCTCATGCTGTTGGATTTGACCGGCGTAAAGGGTGGCGACCAGCCCCGGCGTGCGCTGCGCCGCGGTGAGAATCGCCGCGCAGGAGACCGGATTACGTTTGTGCGGCATGGTCGAGGAGCCCCCGCGCCCTTCCGCCAGCGGCTCGCCGACTTCCGCAACCTCGGTTTGCATCAGCAGCGAAAAATCATTGGCGAATTTTCCCAGAGTACCGCAAACGCCAGCGAACCAGGCGCCGACCTCGAGGAAACGGTCGCGCTGGCTATGCCATGGCGTATCCGGCAACTGCAGGTCGAGGGTTTGCGCCAACGCCTGCGCCACCTGCGGCGCCTGCTGTTTCAATGAATCAAGCGTGCCCGCCGCGCCGCCAAACTGCAGCGCCAGCACCCGTGGGCGCATCTCAATCAACCGCTGTTGCCAGCGCAGCAGCGCATCCAGCGTCCCCGCCAGTTTAAGGCCAAAGGTGACCGGTAGCGCATGCTGCATCCAGGTGCGCCCCGGCATCACCGTATGTTGATAGCGCTGCGCCTGTTCGGCGAACGCGTCAATCAGGCTTTGTAGCAGGCTATCCGTCGCCGCCAGCGCGCCCCGCAGTTGCAGAACAAAGCCGGTATCGATAGCGTCCTGGCTGGTGGCGCCCCAATGGACATAGCGCGCGGCGTCCGGATCCTGTGCTTTCACCCGCGCAGTCAGCTGTTTAACCAGCGGAATAGCCAGATTGCCGGCGCTGGCCGCCGATTGTCCCAGCGCGTCGAAATCGATAAGCGCATGCCGGCAGGCGTTGACTATCGGCGAGACAGCCGCCTGCGGCACCAGCCCGCAGTCGGCCTGCGCCTGCGCCAGCGCGGCTTCGAAATCCAGCATACCCTGTACCCGCTGCGCATCGCTGAACCAGTCGGTTAACGGACTGCTGCGCAACATGGGGGTCAACAAACTCATCGCGACTCCTTAAACGCGTTCAATAATCAGCGCAATCCCCTGACCCACGCCGATACACATGGTGCATAGCGCATAGCGGCCGCCGGTACGCTTCAGCTGATAAGCGGCGGTCATCGTCAGACGTCCGCCGGAAGCCCCCAGCGGATGACCCAGCGCAATGGCCCCGCCGTTGGGGTTAACGTGGGCGGCATCATCCGGCAGACCTAAATCACGGGTAACCGCCAGCGCCTGCGCGGCAAAAGCCTCATTCAGTTCGATGACATCCATCTGCGCCAGTGTCAGCCCGGTTTGCGCTAACACTTTGCGCACCGCCGGCGCCGGGCCGAAGCCCATAATCCGCGGCGCCACCCCCGCCGTCGCCACGCCGACAACCCGCGCCAGCGGCTGTAAATCATTCGCCGACATCGCCTGTTCACTTGCCAATAACAGCGCACAGGCGCCATCGTTGACGCCGGAGGCGTTACCGGCGGTAACGCTGCCATCGGTGCGGACCACGCCGCGCAGTTTAGCCAGCGCCTCCAGCGAGGTGCTGCGCGGATGTTCATCTCGGCTGAAACGCAGCGGCTCACCTTTGCGCTGCGGCACCGATACGGCGATCAGTTCATCGGCGAAACGCCCCGCTTCCTGCGCCGCCGCGGTACGTAACTGACTGCGTAGCGCAAAAGCGTCCTGGTCGGCGCGAGAAATGGCAAACTCATCGGCGACGTTTTCCGCAGTTTCCGGCATCGAGTGCACGCCGTACAGCGCTTTCATCTGCGGGTTAATAAAGCGCCAGCCGATGGTGGTATCTTCCATCTGCATCGAGCGGCTAAAGGCGCTCTCGGCTTTGCCCATCACAAACGGCGCGCGCGACATACTCTCCACCCCACCGGCGATCATCAGTTGAGTTTCGCCGCTTTTAATCGCCCGCGCCGCGACGCCGATCGCATCGAGACTGGAACCACAGAGGCGGTTAATCGTGCTGCCGGGAACGCTCTGCGGCAGCCCGGCCAGCAACAGCGCCATGCGCGCCACGTTACGGTTATCTTCTCCGGCCTGGTTGGCGCAGCCGTAGATCACATCGTCGATCAGCGCCGGATCGAGTCCCGGGTTACGCTCCAGCAGCGCTTTCAGCGGCAGCGCCGCCAAATCGTCGGCGCGCATACTGGATAATGCGCCGCCAAAACGGCCAAACGGCGTACGCACCGCATCACAGATAAATGCCTGATTCATCATAGGTTCCTTACGCGCTTTCCGCCAGTTGTTCAAAAGTCAGCGCCACCGGAGTGATGCGCTGTAGCTCTTCAAATGAGAGACCGTT
This sequence comes from Klebsiella sp. CN_Kp097, assembly GCF_040064495.1. Lineage (NCBI taxonomy): Bacteria > Pseudomonadati > Pseudomonadota > Gammaproteobacteria > Enterobacterales > Enterobacteriaceae > Klebsiella > Klebsiella sp. CN_Kp097. Next base: position 755,204 of record NZ_JBEAIL010000007.1, read on the forward strand.
AAAGATTTCACGCACCACCGGGCCGCGGTCGGTAATATCAATGACCGCCAGATCGGTATAGATACGGCTGACGCAGCCGACGCCGGTCAGCGGGTAGCTGCACTGTTCGACCAGTTTGCATTCGCCATCGCGGGTCAGATGGTCCATCATCACAAACACCTGGCGGGCGCCGATAGCCAAATCCATCGCCCCTCCAACCGCCGGGATCGAATCCGGCGCGCCGGTGCTCCAGTTAGCGAGATCGCCGCTGGCGGAAACCTGGTAGGCGCCCAGCACGCAGATATCCAGATGTCCGCCGCGCATCATGGCGAAGGAGTCGCCATGGTGGAAAAAACAGCCGCCCTGCAGCAGGGTGACATACTCTTTACCCGCGTTGATCAGTTCTGGATCCTCTTCGCCGGGCTGCGGCTTCGGCCCCATTCCCAGTAGCCCGTTTTCACTGTGCAGGAACACCTCTTTATCGGCAGGTAGATAGTTGGCGATGCGGGTCGGCAGGCCAATACCAAGGTTGACGTAAGCGCCTTCCGGAATATCGCGGGCGACGCGCTGGGCCATTTCGTCACGAGTCAGTTTTTGCATGTTCGGCTCCTCAGGCGCTTTGCGCGACGGACAGATTTTCCAGCGAGAATACGCGCTGGACGAAAATCCCCGGGGTGATGATGTTTTCCGGGTCGAGTTCGCCAAGGGCGACCAGCTGCGAGACTTCAACAATGGTGGTTTTGGCGGCGGTCGCCATAATCGGGCCGAAGTTGCGCGCCGCTTTGCGGTAGACCAGGTTGCCCCAGCGGTCGCCCTGATGGGCTTTAATAAGAGCAAAATCGGCTTTAATCGGATACTCAAGCACATAATGGCGGCCATCTATTTCCCGGGTTTCTTTGCCTTCCGCCAGCGGCGTGCCGTAGCCGGTCGGGGTAAAGACCGCGCCGAGCCCCGCGCCAGCGGCCTGGATCCGCGCCGCCAGATTGCCCTGCGGCACCAGTTCCAGCTCAACCTTACCGCGGCGATAGAGGTCATCAAAAACTTGTGAATCCACCTGGCGCGGGAATGAGCAGATCATTTTGCGCACCCGCCCGGCTTTGAGCAGCGCCGCCAGCCCCACTTCGCCATTACCCGCGTTGTTATTAATAATGGTTAGGTCGCGGGCGCCCTGTTCAATCAGGGCATCAATCAGATACGTCGGCTGCCCGGCGGGGCCAAAACCGCCAATCATGATGGTCGCGCCGTCGTGGATCCCGGCAATGGCCTCACTCAGCGTCGACACGCTTTTATCAATCATCAGGTCGCTCCTTTACGTGCGGTAATCGCACTTATATGCGTTGTTCGCACAAAATGTGACCCGCTTAACGATGCTGGTCAAGGGCGATAATCGAAATATGGTGCGATAATCGAACATCGTATATCTTTAGCGAAAGAATGTGATCGATGGCAAATACGGAGAACAAAATGGACAAGCATCCAGATGATGTAGTGGCGGGCGACGGCGATCCGTTTAAGGGCGACCCGAACTTTATGGCGTCGCTGGCGCGGGGGCTGGAAGTGATTCAGGCTTTTACCCCGCAGCGTCCGGTGCTGTCGATTTCGCAGATCAGCCAGAAAACCGGCATTCCTCGCGCGGCGGTACGGCGCTGCCTGTATACCTTAAGCAAACTGGGATTCGTCTACGCCGAAGACGGTAAGAATTTCCAGCTGCGTCCACGGATCCTTGCCCTCGGTCACGCCTGGCTGGCCTCAACGCCGCTGGCGCGCTCGGCGCAGCCAGTGCTCAAGCATCTGAGCGAAATGCTCAATGAATCCTGCTCAATTGCCACCCTCGATGGCGACGATATCCTGTATATCGCCCGCGCCTCCAGTTCGCGAATTATGACGATCGATCTTGATATCGGCAGCCGCCTGCCGGCGTGGGCGACCTCCATGGGCCGCGTGCTGTTAAGCCATCAGCCGGAGGAACGGCTAAACGACATGCTGAGCCGGGTGACGATGATTCGCTACACCCCGCAGACGGTAGATTCGGTAAATAAGCTGCGCGCGGAGCTAAAACGCGTGTATCAGCAGGGATATGCGTTAAACGATCAGGAACTGGAAATGGGGCTGCGTTCGCTGGCAGTGCCGCTATATAACCCGCAAGGACAGGTGGAAGCGGCGCTGAACGTCGGGGTTCACGCGGGCCAGATGTCGACCCGCGAAATGCTGGATCGGGTGCTGCCGGAATTACAAAAAGCCGCCCGCGAGCTAACGCTGCTGCTGCGCTAGCGGCTGCGTTTGGCGTGTAGCTCCCAGTTCTCCTGCTTAGCCTGTTCGGATTTACGCAGCGCCACGTAACAAGCGCCGCTGCCGCCGTGGTGCGGTAGCGCGGCGCAAAACGCCTGTACCTCGGGCAACTCTGGCAGCCAGCGCGCCAGGTAGCTGCGAATAATATTGGCGTGGGCCTGGTCATCACGGCCTTTGCCGTGGATGATAAGTAAATTACGCAGCCCCTCTTTTTGCGCCTGTATCACAAAGGCGAACAGCATTTGCCGACACTGTTCGACCGGCTGGCGCAGTAGCGACAGGCTTGCCTGCTGGCTGTATTTTCCGCGCCGCAGTTTTTCCAGCACTCCGCTTTGCAGCCCTTCCCGTTTGAACTCCAGCGGCACGGCGAGCGGCACAATATCGAGGTAGCCGGTGGTCAGATAATTATCGAGCTGCAGGGTATCGATACGCTGCGGGGCGCGCACGTTGCGCTCACGGTGCCAGTGTACGTCATTATTGCGTTTCAGAGGCTGGACATCCTCCATGGCGTCAAGAAACAGGGATTTGTCGTCAAGGTTCATGGTCTCTCCTCCAGCGGCTATCGCCTGCTACTATAGCCGCCTCGCGCCTCCCCCTCAACGCGTTTAGCCGCCACTGCCGGCAAATTGCCCCACGCAGGATTTTTAAGGAAACAATTGACGGCTTTGACGACGAAACAAGGTGATTAACGAAGCCGTTAACGGCGTTGGTCGCGTATCGCGCCGCTGAATCAGGTAGTAGGTTGCCCTGGGCAACGTTTCACGTATGGGAATCATCACCAGTTTATCCGCCATCATCGGATCGTTTCCGAGCTCTACCGGCAGAATGCTGAGGAAATCGCTCTTCACCACCAGACTGATGCACGAAGAGAAGGTTTCACACACGATATCGACCTTGGGCGCCAGCCCGGCCTGGTTAAACATCTCCTGCAGTTGTTTAAAGTAGCTACCGCGCGGCGTTGGCATCGTCCAGTGGTGATCGAGCAATTCAGTGAGAGAAGTGGCGCGCGCCGCCGGATGTCCGGCGCGGGCGAATACCGCGAACGGTTTCTCAAACAGTTTTTCAAAGCTGAATTCATGGTCGTACGGGCCGGGATAGTAGGTGTTGATAGTGAAATCAAGCTCACCCTGACGCAGTTCATTAATCATCGCCAGAAGTTGCCCTTCCATGATCCGCACCTTCACCAACGGATGCTGCTGATGAAAGCGGCAGATCACCGATGGCATCAGCGAACGGGCGACGCTGGCGCCGAGACCAATATTAATCTGCCCGGCCTGCTCGCCCTGACGCTGCAGCAGTTCATCCTGAGCCGCCCGCAGCTCTTCAAGGATCAGGCTCGCATGTTGGTAAAAACTTTCGCCGTTTTCCGTCAGCGCCACCCCCTGGCTGCGGCGGACAAACAGTTGGGCGGAAAGCCCCTCTTCCAGCTCTTTAATCGCCTTGGTCAACGCAGGCTGCGAGATCGCCAGCGCCCGGCTGGCGCCGCGAATACTCCCCTCGCGGGCAACCTCAACGAAAGCGCGAATTTGATGAAATTTAATCTGAAATGACATGCTTTAGGTGATAACCATTGTTTATCAGACAGAAGAAAATGACATCTACTGTAATCGAACATGCTGTGGCAGGTTAAGGGTGAGATTGCATGAAAGGCGTATGTGATAAGCAAAAGCTATCACTTCGTGAACACCGTCACACTTTTTTAATATGACAGGAAGGGTTATGCCGCAACTTCATGAATTGGTAAGCCAACTGGCGCCGGAAATGACGCAATGGCGTCGTGATTTTCACCTGCACGCGGAGTCCGGATGGCTGGAATTTCGTACCGCCAGCAAGGTTGCCGGGATCTTAGACGGACTCGGTTATCAACTGGCGCTGGGTCGCGACGTTATCGATGCCGACAGCCGGATGGGGCTGCCCGACGACGCCACCCTGGCACAGGCATTCCAGCGCGCCCGCGAACAGGGAGCGCCGGAACGTTGGCTACCGGCTTTTGAAGGTGGATTCGCCGGCGTCGTCGCCACCCTGGACACCGGCCGCTCCGGCCCGACGCTGGCGTTTCGCGTCGATATGGACGCGCTCGATCTTAACGAACAACACGACGATTGCCATCGCCCGCATCGCGCGGGTTTCGCCTCCTGCAACGCCGGAATGATGCACGCCTGCGGTCATGACGGCCATACCGCCATTGGGCTGGGTTTGGCACATGTGCTACAGCAGTATGCCGATCGGCTCAACGGGATCATCAAGCTTATTTTCCAGCCTGCCGAAGAAGGCACCCGCGGCGCGCGCGCGATGGTGGCGGCGGGAGTTCTCGATGACGTGGATTATTTCACCGCCATTCATATCGGCACCGGCGTCCCCAGCGGCACCGTGGTCTGCGGCGGTGACAACTTTATGGCGACCACCAAATTCGATGTGCAATTCGAGGGCGTCGCCGCTCACGCCGGCGGTAAACCGGAAGATGGGCGCAACGCGCTACTGGCCGCCGCGCAGGCCGCCCTCGCCCTGCACGCCATCGCGCCGCACAACGCCGGCGCCTCGCGGGTTAACGTCGGTGTTATGCAGGCCGGTACCGGGCGCAACGTGGTCCCTTCTTCCGCGCTGATAAAAGTCGAAACTCGCGGCGAGACGGAAGCTATCAACCAGTATGTGTTTGAGCGGGCGCAAAACGTGATTGCCGGCGCCGCAGCGATGTATGAAGCCCGCTATGAACTACGGCTCATGGGCGCGGCGACCTCCAGCGCCCCCTCTCCGGCGTGGGTGCAATACCTGCGTGAGCAGGCAGCACAGGTGCCAGGTGTGATAGAGGCGGTGGATCACATTGCTGCGCCGGCGGGATCCGAAGATGCCACTTTGATGATGGCGCGGGTACAGGAGCGCGGCGGACTGGCTTCATACATGATTTTCGGTACTGAACTGAGCGCCGGACATCACAATGAGAAATTTGATTTCGACGAAGGGGTCATGACCATCGCGGTCGAGACGCTGGCGCGCATCGCGCTCAACTTTCCCTGGCAGCGAGGTGTGTGATGGAAAAGATCTATCAATTTGTTGATGACATCATTGAATCGCGACGCGACGATTTTTGCGCTATTGCCGATGATATCTGGGATCATCCGGAAACCCGATTCCAGGAATTCTGGTCCGCCGCGCGGTTGGCCGACGCGCTGGAAGCGGAAGGTTTTCAACTAAGCCGTCACGCTGGTGGAATCCCCAATGCGTTTATCGCCAGCTTTGGCGAGGGTAAACCAGTCATCGCCCTGCTCGGCGAGTTTGATGCGCTGGCAGGACTCAGCCAACAGGCGCACAGTGCTGAACCAACATCCGCGACGCCGGGGGAAAATGGCCACGGCTGTGGGCATAATCTACTTGGCACCGCAGCGTTCGCCGCTGCGGTCGCCGCGAAACAGTGGCTGCAGCAGCATGGCGGCTCGGGCACCCTGCGCTTTTATGGTTGCCCGGGTGAAGAAGGAGGCTCGGGTAAAACCTTCATGGTGCGCGAGGGACTATTCGATGATATCGACGCCGCCCTCACCTGGCATCCGGAAGCCTGGGCCGGGATGTTCAGCACCAGCACGCTGGCCAATATTCAGGCGGCGTGGCGCTTTACCGGAACCGCCGCCCACGCGGCAAACTCACCGCATCTTGGGCGTAGCGCGTTGGACGCCGTCACGCTGATGACCACCGGCAGTAACTTCCTCAATGAGCATATTATCGAGAAAGCGCGTGTGCACTACGCCATTACCGATACCGGCGGCGTGTCGCCCAACGTGGTGCAGGCGCAGGCTGAAGTGCTGTATTTGATTCGCGCTCCGGAAATGGCCGACGTGCAGCAAATCTTTGCCCGTATTGAGAAAATTGCTCAGGGTGCCGCGCTGATGACCGAAACCAGCGTCAGCTGTCGTTTTGAAAAAGCCTGTTCCAGCTATCTCCCCAATCGCACGCTGGAAGCGGCAATGTATCAGGCCGTGTGTCATTACGGTACGCCGCAATGGAGTAACGAAGAGCGCGCTTTCGCAGCGGATATTCGCGCCACGCTCGGCGTGAACGATATACAGAACAGCCTGAAGAATATTGCCGGCACCAGCGGTGAAGAAGGAAAAGCGTTTGCCCGCCGCCATCACGACACGGTGCTGATCGATGAAGTCGCGCCGTGGGCGGCGACGGAAAACGTGCTGGCCGGATCTACCGACGTCGGCGACGTGAGCTGGAAAGCGCCGGTGGCCCAGTGTTTTAGCCCCTGCTTCGCCATCGGTACGCCGCTGCACAGCTGGCAACTGGTAAGCCAGGGAAGAACCTCCATCGCCCATAAAGGGATGCTGCTGGCGGGTAAGATACTGGGAGCAACGGCGATTCGTTTGTTCAGCGACAGGCCATTACTCGAAGCAAGCCAGCAGGAACTGGCTCAGGTACTGGCGGTAAGCCCATACCAGTGCCCGATCCCGCGTGACGTCGTACCATCAATTTTACAATAAGAAAAATTAGCCTCTGGGATAACGTACAGCGTGATGGCAATCGCCAATAAAAATAACAGCTGAGAACCCATGAGGTATGCCGCAACCAACACAACAACGACAACTGAGGAACGCCCATGAGTATGTCATCCATACCGTCGCATTCCCCCACCGGTAAGCTGTATGGCTGGGTTGAAAAAATAGGTAATAAGGTTCCGCATCCATTTTTGCTGTTTATCTATCTGATAGTGGCGCTGATGGCCGCTACCGCCATCTTGTCGGCGCTAAACGTCGGCGTACAGAACCCCACCGACGGTTCGCGAGTGGTGGTAAAGAATCTGCTCAGCGTTGAAGGGCTGCACTGGTTTCTGCCGAACGTGATTAAAAACTTTAGCGGCTTCGCGCCGCTGGGGGCGATTCTGGCGCTGGTGCTCGGCGCCGGTTTTGCCGAACGCGTCGGCCTGCTGCCATCGCTGATGGTCAAGATGTCATCGCACGTTAGCGCGCGTTACGCCAGTTATATGGTGCTATTTATCGCCTTTTTCAGCCATATCTCTTCCGACGCGGCGCTGGTCATTATGCCGCCGCTAGGGGCGTTGATGTTTCTCGCCGTCGGTCGTCATCCAGTGGCGGGGTTACTGGCGGCAATCGCCGGCGTTGGCTGCGGATTCACGGCAAATTTACTCATTGTCACCACCGACGTGTTGCTCTCCGGTATCAGTACCGAAGCGGCGAAAACGCTCGATGCCTCGCTGCATGTTAGCGTCATCGACAACTGGTACTTCATGGCTACTTCAGTCATCGTACTTACTCTGGTCGGCGGATTGATTACCGATAAACTGGTCGAGCCGCGGTTAGGAAAGTGGCAGGGTAAGAGTGATGAAACGCTGCAGACGCTGACGGCGGAACAGCGCTTCGGGCTGCGCATTGCCGGTATTGCGGCGCTGTTGTTTGTGGCGGTTATCGCGCTGATGGTGGTGCCGGACAACGGCATTCTGCGCGATCCCATCAAGCATACCGTGATGCCCTCGCCCTTTATTAAAGGCATTGTGCCGCTGATTATCTTTTTTTTCTTTGTCGTGTCTTTAGCTTACGGCATCGCCACCGGCAAAATTCGCCGTCAGGCTGACCTGCCGCAGTTAATGATCGAGCCGATGAAGGAGATGGCCGGATTTATCGTGATGGTCTTCCCGCTGGCCCAGTTTGTCGCCATGTTTAACTGGAGCAACATGGGGAAATTCATGGCCGTTGGTCTGACCGATGTGCTGGAGAGCGCCGGGATGAATGGGGTGCCGGCGTTTGTCGGCCTGGCGCTACTGTCGGCGTTTTTGTGTATGTTTATCGCCAGCGGTTCGGCTATCTGGTCGATTCTGGCGCCCATTTTTGTACCAATGTTTATGCTGCTGGGCTTTCACCCGGCGTTTGCGCAGATCCTGTTCCGCATCGCTGACTCTTCCGTGCTGCCGCTCGCGCCGGTATCGCCGTTTGTGCCGCTGTTTCTCGGCTTTTTACAGCGCTACCGGCCCGATGCCAAACTGGGCACCTACTATTCGCTGGTATTACCCTACCCACTCATTTTCTTAGCCGTCTGGCTACTGCTGCTGGTGGGTTGGTATCTTGTCGGGCTGCCGATAGGTCCCGGCATCTATCCGCGTTTGCCCTAACGCAGCGACAGGCCAGGGAGGGCCTGCGTGAGTTAACGAATTGTGGTGCGGTTCAGGAGCGTTTTACACAGACTTTCGATGGCCAACGACAGCAAATTGATAGCTAACCCACTGATAATCAACACAACAACTCCCGTTAATATGTATTGCATATCGCCACCTTTCTGTTGGTTAAAAAAAACCAGCGCCAAAGCGCTGGAAAAATAATTGACTCAAGGAATGCATGTATATTTATCTGCGACGCCGGGTGCCTCCCGGTGAATTAGCCAGTTCACGCTAATTCGCGTGCGTATGACAAACTGCATAGAGATTTGAACTGAACGCTCCTCCGCACAGGGGAATTCGCCGCCAGACAAAGGTAGCAAAATGCTCTTTCTGCCGCGCCTGCTAGTTAATGCAAAAATAAACATTGCTCCCCGTCCCTTTATTCCGGCAATTTGCGATTGGGCAATCGAATGACGGAATTTAAATGACTGCGATTCGTATTTATAAATTAATAGTACAGCCTTTCATTATTTGCTGACCTTTCGGGGGTATAGTTGGCAGAGCGCACGTCATGATATGGTGTGCCCTTGCCGAAATAACCTCGTAGAAGGAAGACCGATGCTGACGCTACTGCAAGATAAAATCGATACCCCGCTGGGGCCGTTGTGGGTCATTTGCGATGAACAATTTAACCTGCGCGCCGTGGAGTGGGATCAGCACCGTGACCGTATGGAGCAACTGCTCGACATCCACTACCGCCATGAGGGTTATGAACGTCTTGATGCGCGCGATCCGGGCGGGCTGAGCGCGAAGCTGCGGCAATACTTCGACGGCGATCTCGCGATTATCGATACCCTGCCGACCGCCACCGGCGGGACGCCGTTTCAACGTCAGGTATGGCAAGCGCTGCGCACGATTCCCTGCGGGCAAGTCATGCACTACGGTCAGTTAGCCGAGGCTCTCGGCCGCCCAGGCGCGGCCCGTGCGGTCGGCGCGGCAAACGGTTCCAATCCGGTCAGCATTGTGGTTCCCTGCCATCGGGTGATTGGCCGTAACGGCACCATGACCGGCTACGCCGGGGGCGTACAGCGCAAAGAGTGGTTATTGCGCCATGAAGGCTATTTGCTGCTTTAACAGATAATGCCTTTTTTGGAAATTACAGGTAACTTTACAATAATTGATCGCTTAATAAATTTCTTGTTATCAAAGAGATAGGGTGAAAGGTATATTTCCCCTTCTAATATTGCGTCTTTCCGGGTTTCGAGACTTACTTGCTCCTCAAAAAGATGTTAAAATTGACCAATATCAATTAAAGCTTGAGCAGACATATGATCCCGGAAAAGCGAATTATACGACGCATTCAGTCTGGTGGTTGTGCAATCCATTGTCAGGATTGCAGCATTAGCCAGCTCTGCATCCCCTTTACTTTGAACGAACATGAGCTGGATCAGCTTGATAATATCATCGAGCGTAAGAAGCCTATTCAGAAAGGGCAAACCCTGTTCAAAGCGGGTGATGAGCTGAAGTCGCTGTACGCTATCCGTTCAGGGACCATCAAAAGCTACACCATCACCGAACAAGGCGATGAGCAGATTACCGGCTTCCACCTGGCGGGTGATTTGGTCGGTTTTGACGCCATTGGCACCGCCCTGCACCCAAGCTTTGCGCAGGCGCTGGAAACCTCAATGGTTTGTGAAATTCCGTTCGAAACGCTGGATGATCTTTCCGGTAAAATGCCGAACCTGCGTCAGCAGATGATGCGCCTGATGAGCGGCGAGATCAAAGGCGATCAGGACATGATCCTGCTGCTTTCCAAAAAGAACGCAGAAGAACGGCTGGCGGCCTTTATCTACAACCTATCCCGCCGTTTCGCGCAGCGCGGCTTCTCACCGCGTGAGTTCCGCCTGACCATGACGCGTGGCGACATCGGCAACTATCTGGGCCTGACGGTAGAAACCATTAGCCGCCTGCTCGGTCGTTTCCAGAAAAGCGGTATGCTGGCGGTGAAAGGGAAATATATCACCATCGAAAACAGCGATCTGCTGGCGCAACTGGCAGGCCAGGCGCGCAACGTCGCCTGATTTATCTCCGCTATACTTTCTTCTACCTTGTGCCGGATCGACATTTTTTTCTAATTTGTTGATCTGGCCAGGGTCATCCCCTGTTTCAATTCATCCATATAGGTTATCTTTTTAATGACTGACTGTAGCTACAGCTGTAAGGAGACCCTGTATGGCGAAGTATCAGAACATGCTGGTAGTAATCGACCCTAACCAGGACGACCAGCCTGCATTACGGCGCGCGGTGTATCTGCACCAACGGATTGGTGGACGCATCAAAGCCTTTTTGCCGATCTATGATTTTTCCTATGAAATGACCACCCTGCTGTCGCCCGACGAGCGGACGGCGATGCGCCAGGGCGTGATTAGCCAACGCAGCGCCTGGATCCGTGAACAGGCCAAGTTTTACATTGAATCCGGGGTGCCAATCGATATCAAAGTGGTGTGGCACAACCGCCCCTTTGAAGCCATCATTCAGGAAATCATCAGCGATAAACACGACCTGCTGCTGAAAATGGCCCATCAGCACGACAAACTCGAAGCCGTCATCTTCACCCCGACCGACTGGCACCTGCTGCGCAAATGTCCATGCCCGGTATGGATGGTTAAAGATCAACCGTGGCCGGAAGGCGGTAAAGCGCTGGTGGCGGTTAATCTGGCCAGTGAAGAGAACTATCACAACGCCCTCAATGAAAAACTGGTGCGGGAGACCATCGCCCTCGCCGATCAGGTTAACCATACCGAAGTACATCTGGTTGGCGCCTATCCGGTGACGCCTATCAACATCGCCATTGAATTACCTGATTTTGACCCGAGCATCTATAACGATGCGATTCGCGGCCAGCATCTGCTGGCTATGAAAGCGCTGCGCCAGAAATTCAGCATCGATGAAAACCGCACCCACGTAGAGAAAGGGCTGCCGGAAGAGGTTATCCCTGATTTAGCTGAACATCTGCAGGCCGGGATTGTGGTGCTGGGCACCGTTGGCCGCACCGGTATTTCTGCCGCGTTTCTCGGCAATACCGCGGAACAGGTTATCGACCACCTGCGCTGCGACCTGCTGGTACTGAAACCGGAAGCTTATCAAACCCCGGTTGAACTGGACGATGAAGACGACGACTAACGGCGTCTCATGAGGTTTGAAATTATATCTAACATCCCCCGCCCGTCGGGGGATTTTTTTGTCGGCCCGCTAAAAAAGAAAAAGGGCCATACGGCCCCGGATATCAACGCTAATTTAACAAGCTTAGAGAATGCGTTAGTGGATACCTAAACGCCAGGCCAGGTCGATCTCTTCTTTTAGTTCCATCGACGAAAGCGACATCAGATCGGCAAACTCGAGCTCGAGGAGTTTGAGCTTCTTCAGGTACTGCGCGGGGGTCATAACAGCGGTATCGCGGCGCAGGTACTCGATGGCCATCTGCGTGGGGGTTAACTCGGTATCCATAATATCCTCAGTGTGGTGAAAAAACAGGCATAGTATAACACCCATCGCCGTTCACTTTATGAGCAAATCATGGTTTCGCTGTCTATATAAAAAAGCCGTCTCAACAGAGACGGCTTAGAGCGTTGCGCTATTACAGCGCTTTCAGAATGGCATCCACGCTGGCTTTAGCGTCGCCAAACAGCATGTGGGTGTTCTCTTTGAAGAACAGCGGGTTCTGCACGCCTGCATAGCCGGTGTTCATCGACCGTTTAAAGACCACCACGTTTTGCGCCTTCCACACTTCCAGCACCGGCATACCGGCGATCGGGCTCTTCGGATCGTCCTGCGCCGCCGGGTTCACCGTGTCGTTCGCGCCAATCACCAGTACGGTATCGGTATCGGCGAAATCATCGTTAATTTCATCCATTTCCAGCACCACATCGTACGGAACCTTCGCTTCCGCCAGCAGCACGTTCATGTGCCCCGGCAGTCGTCCGGCGACCGGGTGGATACCGAAGCGCACCTTGATACCGCGCGCACGCAGCTTCTCAGTGATTTCCGCCACCGGATACTGCGCCTGCGCCACCGCCATCCCGTAGCCCGGCGTGATGATCACGGAATGCGAGTTTTTCAGCATTTCCGCCGTCTCTTCGGCGCTGATTTCACGATGCTCGCCAACTTCTTCATCGCCGCTGGAACTGCCGCCATCGGTGCCGAAACCGCCGGCGATAACGCTGATAAACGAACGGTTCATCGCCTTACACATAATGTAGGAGAGGATGGCACCGGAAGAACCGACCAGCGCGCCGGTCACGATCAGAAGGTCATTGCTGAGCATGAAGCCCGCCGCCGCCGCCGCCCAACCGGAGTACGAGTTCAGCATCGATACCACCACCGGCATATCCGCGCCGCCGATAGACGCCACCAGGTGCCAGCCGAACGCCAGGGCGATAATGGTCATCACCAGCAGGCATAGTACCTGCGTTCCGGTGCTGTCAGTACGCACGAAGGCCACCAGCAGCAGGAAGGAGATGACTAACGCCGCCAGGTTCAGCTTGTGGCGATTCGGCAACATCAGCGGTTTTGACGAAATTTTGCCGCGCAGCTTACCAAAAGCAACGATCGAGCCGGTGAAGGTCACGGCGCCGATAAAGATGCCAAGAAACACTTCAGTCAGGTGAATATTCGCCAGCACCTGATCGAGCCCCGGTCCGTGGTCGAGATAACTGTTGAAGCCGACCAGCACCGCCGCCAGACCAACGAAGCTATGCAGCACCGCCACCAGCTCCGGCATCTCGGTCATTTCGACTTTCTTCGCCAGACGAATACCGATCGCGCCGCCGATAACCATCGCCACGATGATCCAGCCGACGTTATCGCTGTCCGGCCCAAAGATGGTGGCAATCAGCGCAATCGCCATCCCGGCGATGCCGTACAGGTTCCCCTGCTTCGACGTTTCGTGCTTTGACAGCCCCGCAAGGCTAAAGATAAACAGAATAGCGGCAACAATGTATGCAGCTGTAACTAATCCTCCAGACATGTGCTACCCCTTAGTTTTTGCGGAACATTTTCAGCATGCGCTGAGTGACGGTGAAACCACCAAAAATATTAATGCTGGCGATCAACACCGCGATAAAGCTGAGGAAGCTGACCCAGCCGCCGTGCCCTATCTGCAGCAATGCCCCAACGACAATAATCCCTGAAATGGCGTTGGTTACCGACATGAGCGGCGTGTGCAGCGCGTGCGACACGTTCCACACCACGTAGTAACCGACTACGCAGGAGAGCGCGAAGACGGTAAAGTGACCCAGAAACTCTTTCGGCGCGACGTTCGCCAGCCAGCCAAAGAGGATAATCGCCAGCGCCATCAGCGCGTATTTACGCCACGGCGAAGCTGGTTTAGCCTCTTCTTTTGGCGCTTCGACGGTTTTCGCCGCCGCCTGCGGCTGCGCGGAGACCTGAATCGGCGGCGCCGGCCAGGTAATTTCGCCCTCGCGGACCACCGTGACGCCGCGTACCACTACATCGTCGAAATCGATGGTGATATTGCCGTCTTTTTCCTTGCACAGCAGCTTCAGCAGGTTTACCAGGTTGGTGCCGTAGAGCTGAGAAGATTGCGTCGGCAGACGACCCGGCAGGTCGGTATAGCCGATAATTTTCACGCCGTTGGCGGTGGTCACGACTTCGCCCGGCACGGTGTATTCACAGTTGCCGCCGTTTTGCGACGCCAGATCGACCACCACGCTGCCTGGCTTCATGGTGTCAACCATTTCGCGGGTAATCAGCTTCGGCGCCGGTTTACCCGGGATTAAAGCCGTGGTGACAATGATATCGACATCTTTCGCCTGCGCGGCGAACAGCGCCATCTCGGCTTTGATAAAGGCTTCAGACATGACTTTGGCGTAACCGTCGCCGCTGCCCGCTTCTTCTTTAAAATCCAGTTCAAGGAACTCGGCGCCCATACTCTGCACCTGCTCTTTCACCTCCGGACGGGTATCGAAGGCGCGGACGATGGCGCCGAGGCTGTTCGCCGCGCCGATCGCCGCAAGGCCGGCGACGCCTGCGCCGATTACCATCACCTTTGCTGGCGGCACTTTACCCGCCGCGGTGATCTGGCCGGTGAAGAAACGGCCGAATTCATGCGCCGCTTCGACAATCGCGCGATAACCGGCGATGTTGGCCATCGAACTCAGGGCATCTAACGACTGGGCGCGGGAAATACGCGGTACCGAGTCCATCGCCATCACGTTGATACCGCGAGCGGCCAGCTTTTCCATGAGATCCGGATTCTGCGCCGGCCAGATGAAACTCACCAGCGTGGTGCCCGGATTGAGCTTCGCAATCTCCGCATCGTTCGGCGCGTTAACCTTGAGGATAACGTCGGAGTGCCAGACGTTATCCGCGCTGACGATTTCCGCGCCCGCCTGTTCGAAGGCTTCATCGTCGAAGCTCGCCAGTTTCCCGGCCCCGCTCTCGACCGCCACGCTAAACCCGAGCTTAAGCAGCTGCTCGACCGTCTTCGGCGTCGCAGCGGCCCGGGTTTCCTGAGCTAAGCTCTCTTTTGGTATCCCAATTCGCATAGTTTTCCCTTCCATCGGTTTTTGATGATGGTTTATTTTTTTCACAAATGCGCCAGCGGCGGCGCAAAAACGCCGCTCAGGTATTCATCTGGAAAATGAAACAGTAACAAACTTTTTATAACCTACTGAAAATACCGATTGTGATCTACATCGTTAAAACAGAATTTTTGATTTTATTGAGAAAAATTAGTCCTGACTGCGTCAGGCAGCAATATTTGCCTTAATTTTATGCCAGAACCTGATAATTCGCTTACCTGAGGGATTAATTCGCCATTTATTACCGTCAGCATCATTGCATTAACATTACGTTAACTTATAAAAGTGATATTGATTATCGATTTTGCTGTTCAAGGGGCTGTTTTTTCAACATATCAGTATTTGTTATATTTTTGTAACGAACGATTCGGGCGGGAAGTGAAAAATGACGCAGACAGTTACGTTGTTTAAATGCAATAATCACCTGTTTTCAGTCAACAACAATACCAGTACATGGTTTGCGCAAGGCAAAGGATTATTTTTATGAAGCTTAAGAACACACTCCTGGCGTCTGCTCTTCTGGCTACCACCGCGTTGTCTGCCCATGCAGCGACCGAGCTGACTCCGGAGCAAGCGGCAGCGCTGAAGCCCTATGACCGCGTCGTCGTCACTGGCCGTTTTAACGCGATTGGCGATGCCGTACAGGCGGTTTCCCGCAAGGCGGATAAAGATGGCGCAGCTTCCTTTTATGTTGTCGACACCTCAGATTTCGGCAACGGCGGCAACTGGCGCGTAACGGCGGATTTCTATAAAGAAAACGCCCCGCAGGCGGATACCCCGAAAAACCGTATCATTAACGGCGTGATGGAACTGCCGAAAGACCAGGCCGTCACGCTGATGCCGTATGACACCGTGACCGTACAGGGCTTCTACCGCAGCCAGCCGGAAGTCAACGACGCCATCGCCAAAGCGGCGAAAGCCAAAGGCGCGTATGCCTTCTTCATCGTCCGTCAGGTTGACGCCAACCAGGGCGGCAACCAGCGCATCACCGCTTATATCTATAAAAAGGATGCGCAGAAGCGCGTACTGCAGAGCCCTGATGCGATTCCAGCGGATTCCGAAGCCGGTCGCGCCGCTCTGGCGAAAGGCGGCGAAGCGGCTAAAAATGTCGAGATCCCAGGCGTGGCCTCCTCTGCGGCCGTCGGCGCCGGCACCGGCGTAGGCCTGTTCTACGAAACCCAATCGTCGAAAGGCGGACGTTACACTGTCACCCTGCCGAATGGTACTAAAGTCGAAGAAGTGAACAAGATCACCGCCGCGCAGATGGTGCCGTTTGATAGCATCAAATTCACCGGTAACTACGGCAACATGACGGAAATCTCCTATCAGACCGCGAAACGCGCGGCGAAGAAAGGGGCAAAATACTACCACATCACCCGCCAGTGGCAGGAACGTGGCGGTAACATCACCATTAGCGCCGACCTGTATAAGTAATCGGTTTCAGCTGCTCAAAAAGGCGACATCGGGTCGCCTTTTTACATTTTTTCGCCCGCCGCCATTGCATGCGTTCAAGACACTCCGTAAAATCCCGCGCCTTAGCGTAATCCTCCATTTTTATGCGATTTCGCCAAATAAATATTCTTGATTCACTGTTGCCACCTCGGGAATACAATGGAAAAGAAACTGGGCCTTAGCGCCCTGACCGCACTGGTACTCAGCTCCATGCTGGGCGCGGGCGTTTTCAGTTTGCCGCAAAACATGGCTGCCGTTGCCAGCCCATCCGCTCTGCTTATCGGCTGGGCCATCACCGGCGTCGGGATTTTATTCCTCGCTTTCGCCATGCTATTGCTGACCCGAATCCGCCCGGAACTGGACGGCGGAATCTTTACCTATGCCCGCGAAGGTTTCGGCGAACTGATCGGTTTCTGTTCCGCCTGGGGTTACTGGCTGTGCGCGGTGATTGCCAACGTCTCCTACCTGGTTATCGTCTTCTCCGCCCTCAGTTTCTTCACCGATACGCCGGAGATGCGTATTTTTGGTGACGGTAACACCTGGCAGGCGATCGTCGGCGCGTCCGTGCTGCTCTGGGTGGTGCATTTTCTGGTGCTGCGTGGGGTCCAGACCGCGGCAGGCATTAACCTGGTGGCGACGCTGGCTAAACTGTTGCCACTCGGCGCATTTGTGGCGCTGGCCGCTATTGCGTTCCGGCTCGATACTTTCCGCCTCGACTTCAGCGGTATCGCGCTCGGCGTACCGGTATGGGAACAGGTGAAAAACACCATGCTGATCACCCTGTGGGTATTTATCGGCGTGGAGGGCGCGGTAGTAGTCTCTGCTCGCGCGCGCCACAAGCGCGACGTTGGCCGCGCAACGCTGCTGGCGGTGGTCTCGGCGCTGGCGGTTTATCTGCTGGTCACCCTGCTGTCGCTGGGCGTTGTCGCCCGCCCGGAACTGGCTGAAATGCGCAACCCGTCGATGGCAGGCCTGATGGTCAAAATGATGGGGTCATGGGGCGAAGTAGTAATCGCCGCGGGATTAATTATCTCCGTCTGCGGCGCCTATTTAAGCTGGACCATTATGGCCGCTGAAGTGCCGTATCTGGCGGCGACGCATAAAGCGTTCCCGCGCCTGTTCGCCAAAACCAATAAGAATAATGCGCCTTCTTCCTCGCTGTGGTTGACCAACATCAGCGTGCAGATTTGTCTGGTGCTGATTTGGCTTACCGGATCCGACTACGGTACCCTGCTAACCATCGCCTCAGAAATGATTCTGGTGCCCTATTTCCTCGTTGGCGCTTTCCTGCTTAAGATTGCTGTACGTCCGTTACATAAAGCCGTGGGTGTCGGCGCGTGCGTTTATGGCTTATGGTTATTGTATGCGTCCGGTCCTGTGCATTTGTTATTGTCGGTGGTACTTTACGCTCCGGGTCTTCTGGTTTTCCTGTACGCCCGCCGTACGCACCAGCACGATCGCATGCTCAAACGCCGTGAAATGGCATTAATTGGTTTTTTGCTGGTTGCCGCCGTTCCGGCAACGTGGATGCTGGTGGGGTAAGCGGTTGCCCTACCGCTGAACTTGAAAGGAGATACCCATGGCTGAACCACAGCCTCGTCCGGTCCTGATCACAGGAGCAGGCCGCCGTATCGGCCTCGCTCTGGCACACCATTTTTTAAACCAGCAGCAACCGGTGATCGTCAGCTATCGCCAGCATTATCCTTCGATTGACACCCTGCGCGAAGCCGGCGCGGTGTGTCTGCAGGCCGATTTCAGCAGCGACGACGGTATTCTTACCTTCGCGGAAGCGGTGAAGGCGCAGACCAGCGGGCTGCGTGCGATTATTCATAACGCCAGTGATTGGATGGCGGAAAAACCCGGTGTGCCGTTATCCACGGTGATATCGCGGATGATGCAGATTCACGTCCACGCGCCCTATCTGCTTAACCATGCGCTGGAGAGCCTGCTGCGTGGTTTTGGTCACGCCGCCAGCGATATTATTCACATTACCGACTACGTGGTGGAACGCGGCAGCGATAAGCATATCGCCTATGCCGCCAGTAAAGCGGCACTTGATAATATGACCCGCTCTTTCGCCCGTAAGCTGGCCCCGGAAGTGAAGGTCAACGCCATCGCGCCATCGCTGATTATGTTTAACGAGCATGATGACGCTGAATATCGTAAACAGGCGCTGGATAAATCGCTGATGAAAATCGCGCCGGGTGAGAAAGAGATTATCGACCTCATCGATTATCTGTTCACCAGTTGCTATGTGACCGGCCGCTCTTTCGCTGTCGACGGCGGCCGACCGCTGCGCTAGTGGAAACGGCTCCAGCCGAGAATGAGCAGCCAGGCCGCCAGACTCCAGCAGATCACCGCGCCTGCCAGCGCGTAAGGCAGGCGCATTACGCCAGTGAAGTACCATAATGAAAGTAAGTAGATAAAATACGGGATGATTGACCACATGCCGAAGACAATAGTCGTGCGCAGCGCTTCAATGCCGCGCTCGCTGGCGACGATATAATGGGCAATCAGCGCGAAGGTCGGAAATAACGGAATTAAACCGGCAATATAGTAATTTTTGGTTTTTGACAGTACGCCTATCAGTACCACCACCAGCGCTCCCAGCAGCGCTTTAATCAACAGCCCCATTTTATGCCTTAACATTTGAACAACAATTTCCACCAGCATAACGGAAGAACATTTGTTTATGAAAGATTAATGGCAGGCAATTTGCGGGCGGTGTATGTTAGCTTTTTAATTTATACGCGTAAGATATGAATAAGATCGTTTTTGTTGAGGATGAGCCCGAAGTTGGCGCGCTTATCGCCGCCTATCTGGGAAAACATGATATGGACGTGGTTGTTGAGCCGCGCGGCGACCGGGCCGAAGAGGTTATTGCTCGTGAACAACCCGATCTGGTACTGCTGGATATCATGCTGCCTGGCAAAGACGGGATGACGCTGTGCCGGGACCTGCGCAGCCAGTGGCAGGGTCCGATCGTGTTGCTGACCTCGCTCGATAGCGATATGAACCATATTCTGTCGCTGGAGATGGGCGCCAGTGATTATATCCTCAAAACCACTCCCCCTGCGGTGCTGCTGGCCCGCTTACGTTTGCATCTGCGCCAGCATGTGGCTTCGCCGTCGATGCCCGCTCCCGCAACCCTGACGCCGCATAAAGCCATTGTCTTTGGTTCGCTGTCGATCGACCCGGTTAACCGTCAGGTATTGCTCAGCGGCGACAACGTCGCTTTGTCCACCGCCGATTTTGACCTGCTGTGGGAGCTGGCGACCCATGCCGGGCAGATTATGGATCGCGATGCGCTGTTGAAAAATCTCCGCGGCGTCAGCTACGACGGCATGGATCGCAGCGTCGATGTCGCCATTTCACGCCTGCGTAAAAAGCTGCTCGACAACGCCACCGAGCCCTACCGCATCAAGACGGTGCGCAACAAAGGCTATTTGTTCGCCCCGCATGCCTGGGATAATTAATCCGCGTCAGGAATAGACCGACATCACGCCGTGTAGTCGGTCTTGAAATTCAGCGTATTTCTCTCTGAATGCCTTTTCATCGTTTTCGTCATACCAGCGTACGACCTCACGGCTGGCAAGGAAATGATCCAGTAATTCACCGCTTGCCAGAATCCATTGCGGTAAACCATCGACCTGTAGGCTCCAGCCCCCTGGATGATAGTGAATGAAATCATTGCGCAACTGGTGAAGCTTGTCCATCGCCACCGTACAGTCTTCGCTGGGTGTGAATCCGCTGCTCTTCCTCGTCGCACGGTATAGCGTCATGAAGGACGGCAGCTGCAGTTTATTGATGTTGGTGAAATCGTCGTTGCAAATTTGCTGGTAAATATCTCGAGTCGACGCTTTACCGTCGGCCAGGTAGACCTGAAAGTCATCGCCCTGACACAACGCCAACACCATCGCGTTCTGCAGGATGCTGTGCCAGCCGGTAATCACCCACTTCCACTGATAAGGGTCGGCGATCGCCTGCATATGGCTAAGGACCATATCGAAGGTTTTTAAAATCTCAACATCATTATCAGTATGCAAATACACGGGCTTAGTCATCTGGCGCTCTCCATCATTTTTGGGGCGCTTAAATTAACAGAGAGGCTGGCACGTGACAGGACGGGCAGTCGACTTAAAATGGCTCTCGGTCATTCGGCCTGGCGACTCTGAGAGAACTTTGCCGAGCGGGATCCTTCTCCTGTAGAATCTTTTGTTGCGAGATAACCCAGTTAATGACCGGTGATGATTAATGAAAAAACTGTTTGTGCAGTTTTACCTTTTGCTGTTCGTCTGCTTCCTGGTCATGACCATGCTGGTCGGCCTGGTGTATAAATTCACCGCCGAGCGCGCCGGACGCCAGTCGCTGGACGATCTGATGAAAAGCTCGCTGTATCTGATGCGCAGCGAACTGCGCGAGATCCCCCCGCGCGACTGGAGCAACACGCTGAAAGAGCTGGACCTCAACCTCTCTTTCGATCTGCACATTGAACCGTTAAGCAAATTCAAGCTCTCGGAAAGCTCGATGCAGCACCTGCGCGCGGGCGATATCGTGGCGCTGGACGATCAGTACACCTTTATTCAACGCATCCCGCGCAGCCATTACGTATTGTCAGTCGGCCCGGTGCCCTATCTCTATTTTTTGCATGAGATGCGCCTGCTGGACGTCGCACTGATGGCGTTTATCGCTATTTCACTGGCGTTCCCGGTGTTTATCTGGATGCGTCCGCACTGGCAGGATATGTTGCGAATCGAAACCGCCGCACAGCGCTTCGGCGAAGGCCATTTTAGCGAGCGCATTCATTTCGATAGCATGTCGAGCTTCGAGCGACTCGGCGTAGCCTTTAACCAGATGGCCGATAATATCAACGCCCTGATAGCCAGTAAAAAACAGCTTATTGACGGTATCGCCCATGAATTGCGCACGCCGCTGGTGCGCCTGCGCTATCGCCTGGAGATGAGCGAAAATCTGACCGAGGCGGAGTCGCAGGCTCTCAATCGCGATATCGGGCAACTGGAAGCGCTGATTGAAGAACTGCTCACCTACGCGCGCCTCGATCGCCCGCAGAACGAACTCAACCTGACCACCCCGGATTTCCCGGCCTGGATCCGCGCGCACGTCGAAGATATTCAGCTGGTCAATCCGCAGCGTGAAGTCGCGTTGCGCCAGCTTACGGCGGGCGACTACGGTGCGCTGGATATGCGTTTAATGGAGCGCGTGCTGGATAATCTGGTCAATAATGCTCTGCGCTACAGCCATCAACATATTCATATCAGCCTGTCGCTGGCCGGTTCACGGGCGACGCTGCGCGTGGAAGATGATGGCCCGGGTATCGCCCTTGAGGAACGCGAACGGGTATTCGAGCCGTTTGTCCGTCTCGATCCCAGCCGCGATCGCGCCACCGGCGGCTGCGGCCTGGGGCTGGCCATCGTACACAGTATTGCTCAGGCGATGGCCGGTGAAGTCCGCTGCGACGAAAGCTCGCTCGGCGGCGCGGCGTTCATTTTCAGCTGGCCTATTTACCACCAGCTTCCCGCTTTTACTTCTGCTTAGCCGAACTTGCGCAGGCGTTACGGCCTGCGTATAGTTTATACTCAAATAGTATGTTGTAACTAAGGCGGTAAACATGGCAAGCTACGACCTCGTTGCGCGCTTAAATGACACCTTTCGTGAGCTTGAGCGCGAGCTACAAACCTTCAAAGCATCGCTGAGCCGCTGCCGCCTGCTGGCGGCGCGGGTTTTCGAATTGCCGGCGGTGAGCAAAGAGGCGGAGCACGCGCCGCTGGATACCATTCAGGTCACGCAGCACGTCGGCCAAAGCGCGCTGGAGATGGCGCTCAGGCACTACAGCCATCTGTTTATTCAGCAGCAATCGGAAAACCGCAGCAGCAAGGCGGCGGTACGCCTCCCCGGGGCGATTTGCCTGGCGGTTGATACGCAACAGCAGGCAGAGCTGCTGGAGAAAATCAGCGCCATTAACGCGCTGAAAGCGGCGTTTGAGAGAATCGTCACCGTCGATTCCGGATTGCCGGCCGCCGCGCGTTTCGAATGGGTTCACCGCCACCTGCCCGGCCTGATTACCCTCAGCGCCTATCGTACGCTGACGCCGCTGTGCGACCCCAGCACCATCCGCTTCGGCTGGGCCAATAAGCATGTGATTAAAAATCTGACCCGCGATGAAGTATTAATGCAGCTAGAGAAGAGCCTGCAATCGCCGCGCGCGGTGCCGCCCTGGACCCGCGAACAGTGGCAAAGCAAGCTGGAACGGGAATTTCAGGATATCGCCGCCCTGCCGCAGCGGGCAAAATTGAAAATCAAACGCCCGGTCAAGGTACAGCCGATTGCCAGAGTGTGGTATGCCGGCGAGCAGAAGCAGGTGCAGTACGCCTGTCCCGGCCCGCTGATTGCGCTTATCTCCGGCACGCGTGGGGTAAGCGTGCCGGATCTTGGCGAACTCTTGAATTACGATGCTGATAACGTGCAGTATCGCCACAAACCGCAGGCGCAGTCGTTACGATTACTGATCCCGCGTCTGCATTTATGGCTGGCTAGCGAGTAGCGAGGCTGCCAACCATATCCTGCGGGCGCACCCAGCTATCGAATTCCGCTTCCGTCAGGTAACCAAGCGATAGTGCCGCGGCTTTCAGCGTCAGCCCTTCATGGTGCGCTTTTTTGGCGATCTCCGCCGCTTTATCGTAGCCGATATGGGTATTGAGCGCGGTCACCAGCATCAGCGACTCATTAAGCAACTGGTCTATCCGCTCGCGGTTCGGCTCAATACCCACCGCGCAGTGCTCATTAAAGCTCTCCATGCCGTCCGCCAGCAGGCGTACCGACTGCAGGAAATTGTGGATGACCATTGGCCGATAGACGTTAAGCTCAAAGTTCCCTGACGCACCGCCGATATTCACCGCCACGTCGTTACCCATCACCTGGCAGCATAGCATGGTCAACGCTTCGCACTGCGTCGGGTTGACCTTGCCGGGCATAATGGAGGATCCTGGTTCGTTCTCCGGAATGGCGATCTCACCGATGCCGCAGCGCGGCCCGGAGGCCAGCCAGCGCACATCGTTGGCGATTTTCATCAGCGAAGCTGCCAGCCCCTTCAACGCGCCGTGGGCATGAACCAGCGCATCCACGGTGGCCAGCGCTTCAAATTTGTTGGGCGCGGTGACGAACGGCAGTCCGCTAAGCGACGCCAGTTCCGTCGCCACCCGCACCGCATATTCCGGGTGCGTATTCAAGCCGGTACCAACCGCCGTACCGCCCAGCGCCAGCTCTGCAAGATGCGGCAGGCTGTGTTCAATATGGCGGAGATTATGTTCCAGCATCGCGACCCAACCGGAGATCTCCTGCCCTAACGTCAGCGGCGTAGCGTCCTGCAAGTGAGTGCGGCCAATTTTAACAATGTCACCGAAGGCCAGCGACTTTTCCTGTAGCGTGGCCCGCAGCGCCTGTAACTGCGGGAGTAGCTTTTCGCGCAACGCGATTAGCGCCGCGACGTGCATGGCTGTTGGAAAAACATCATTCGAGCTCTGGCTTTTATTGACGTCATCATTGGGGTGAATTTTGCGCGCCATGCCGCGCTCGCCGCCAAGCAACTCACTCGCACGGTTAGCCAGCACTTCGTTCATATTCATGTTGCTTTGGGTACCGGAGCCGGTTTGCCAGATAGCTAACGGAAACTCCTGCGCATGCTTGCCGGCGAGAACTTCATCGGCGGCGGCGACGATAGCGCCCGCTTTGTCCGCCGCCAGCAAGCCCAGGTCCTGGTTAACCTTCGCCGCCGCGCGCTTGGTCAGCGCCAGCGCATAGATCAATTCATCAGGCATTTTCTCCGTTGAGATACGGAAATGCTCAAGCGAGCGCTGGGTCTGCGCGCCCCAAAGTTTATCGGCCGGGACGTCGATTGCGCCCATCGAGTCTTTTTCACTGCGATGCGTTGTCATTACTTTCTCCTTGGATTCAAAGTGCGTCATAGCGACAAAGCTCACCTGCTTAAAGGATTAAGTATTAACCAGATTTATTAGTTGTTTTGGTCGTTCGTGCCGCTAAGCGGCCCAAACAAAAACCGCCCCGAAGGGCGGTCTCGTTTACTTCACGCAGCGCGAGCACTGCGACGTCTGGATCTGCTGGAAGAAGTCGTTACCTTTATCATCAACGAGGATAAAGGCCGGGAAATCTTCCACTTCGATTTTCCAGATAGCTTCCATTCCCAGCTCCGGATAAGCCACGCACTCAAGGCTGCGGATACTCTGTTGCGCGAGAACCGCCGCCGGGCCGCCGATACTACCGAGATAGAAACCGCCGTGTTTATGGCAGGCATCGGTCACCTGCTGGCTACGGTTACCCTTAGCCAGCATGATTTTACTCGCCCCGTGCGATTGCAGCAGATCGACATACGAGTCCATGCGGCCAGCGGTCGTCGGCCCCAGAGAACCGGAGGCGTAACCATCCGGCGTCT
Source organism: Klebsiella sp. CN_Kp097 (assembly GCF_040064495.1). NCBI lineage: Bacteria > Pseudomonadati > Pseudomonadota > Gammaproteobacteria > Enterobacterales > Enterobacteriaceae > Klebsiella > Klebsiella sp. CN_Kp097. Next base: position 780,096 of record NZ_JBEAIL010000007.1, read on the forward strand.
TCGCCGGGCCGGCGTAGTAAATCGGATGATCTTTGACATACTGCGGCAGCGCTTCGCCGTTATCGATAAGCTCTTTCAGCTTGGCATGGGCAATATCGCGGGCCACGATGATCGTGCCGCTCAGCGACAGACGAGTCGACACCGGATACTGCGACAGCAGCGCCAGAATCTCGCTCATCGGCTGATTGAGGTTCACCTTTACCGCTTCGCCTTCACCGGCCTGACGCAGGTGCTCAGGGATATATTTGCCTGGGTTGCTCTCCAGTTTTTCCAGCCAGATCCCCTGACGGTTAATTTTGGCTTTAATGTTACGGTCGGCGGAACAGGAGACCCCCATCCCCACCGGACAGGAAGCGCCGTGACGCGGCAGGCGGACTACGCGGATATCGTGGGCGAAGTACTTGCCGCCGAACTGCGCGCCGAGGCCGAGGTTCTGCGCTTCCAGCAGCAGCTCTTGCTCCAGCTGCACATCGCGGAACGCCTGGCCATGTTCGTTACCTTCGGTCGGCAGACCATCGTAGTATTTGGTCGAGGCCAGTTTCACCGTCTTCAGCGTGGCTTCCGCTGAGGTGCCGCCGATAACAAAGGCGATATGGTAAGGCGGACAGGCTGCGGTACCGAGGGTGCGCATCTTCTCGACGAGGTAGTTTTTCAGCTTCGCCGGGGTGATTAACGCTTTCGTTTCCTGGTACAGATAGGTTTTGTTCGCGGAGCCGCCGCCCTTGGCGATACAGAGGAACTTATACTCATCGCCATCGGTTGCATAAAGATCGATCTGCGCCGGCAGGTTGGTACCGGTGTTGACCTCTTTATACATGTCCAGCGGCGCGTTCTGCGAGTAACGCAGGTTGTCCTGGATATAGGTGTTGTACACGCCCTGCGCCAGCGCGGCTTCATCGCCGCCGCCGGTCCAAACGCGCTGTCCCTTTTTCCCCATGATGATCGCGGTACCGGTGTCCTGACAGGTCGGCAGAATGCCTTTGGCGGCGATATCGGAGTTACGCAGGAATTGCAGCGCGACGTATTTGTCGTTTTCGCTGGCTTCCGGGTCGTTGAGGATATCCGCGACCTGCTGCTGGTGTGCCGGGCGGAGCATAAAGGAGGCGTCGTGAAACGCGTGTTGAGCCAGTAAGGTTAGCGCCTGAGGTTCAACCTTCAGAACTTCCTGGCCGGCGAATTCGGCGACGGAGACGTAATCACTGCTGAGGAGATAATACTCGGTGTCATCCTTTTTAAGCGGAAAAGGATCCTGATAAACAAACGGTTTGTTCGACATTGTACTCTCACTTACTGCTTGGCTGATTATGTTTCAGGCAGACACTCCATTTGCCTGTAGAAAAGCGAGTCGATCAATCTTACACAATTTTTTAACAAAAACTGAGACAAGGACGACTTTTTCTTTCAGCAGTTGCTTCTCGACGATTTGTTGGTTTAATAGAGCCAACATTTTTATGTGGAAACAGGGATTGAGAATGCAAAAGCTCATTAACTCAGTGCAAAACTATGCATGGGGAAGTCACACCGCGTTAACCGACCTTTACGGTATCGCCAATCCGGACAACCTGCCGATGGCGGAACTGTGGATGGGCGCACACCCGAAAAGCAGCTCGCGGATCCTTAACGCCGACGGCCAGCCGCAGTCGCTGCGCGAGGTCATTGAAGCCGATAAAAATGCCCTCCTCGGCGCTAACGTCGCCGAGCGTTTTGGCGAACTGCCGTTCTTGTTCAAAGTACTGTGCGCCGCCCAGCCGCTCTCCATCCAGGTTCACCCGAATAAACGCGCGTCGGAAATTGGCTTTGCCAAAGAGAACGCCGCGGGTATTCCGCTGGATGCCGCCGAGCGCAACTATAAAGATCCCAACCACAAGCCGGAGCTGGTCTTCGCCCTGACGCCGTTCCTCGCCATGAACGCGTTCCGCGAATTTAATGAAATTGTCGCGCTCCTGCAGCCGGTTGCCGGGGCGCATCCTGCCATCGGCGAATTCATTCAACAGCCGGACGCCGGGCGTTTAAGCCAGCTGTTCGCCAGCCTGCTGAATATGAAAGGCGAAGAAAAAGCGCATGCGCTCAGCGTGCTGCAAAGCGCCCTCGACCGCGAACAGGGCGAGCCGTGGCAGACCATTCGTCTGATCGCTGAATTCTACCCGGATGACAGCGGCCTCTTCTCTCCGCTGCTGCTCAACGTGGTGAAACTGAATCCTGGCGAAGCGATGTTCCTGTTTGCCGAAACCCCGCACGCCTACCTGCAGGGCGTCGCGCTGGAAGTGATGGCCAACTCAGATAACGTACTGCGCGCCGGTCTGACGCCGAAGTACATCGATATCCCGGAACTGGTGGCAAACGTGAAGTTTGTCGCCAAACCGGCCGCTGAGCTGCTGACCAAGCCGGTACAACACGGCAGCGAGCTGGATTTCCCAATCCCGGTCGACGATTTCGCATTCTCGTTGCACGATCTGACCAGCAATGAAGCCTCTCTGGCGCAAGAGAGCGCCGCGATTCTGTTCTGCGTGGAAGGCGAAGCAACGCTGCGTAAAGGCGAACAGCGTCTGACCCTGCAGCCGGGTGAATCGGCGTTTATCGCCTGCAACGAATCACCGGTACAGGTCAGCGGCCAGGGTCGTCTGGCGCGCGTGTTCAATAAGCTTAAGTAAGTTACTGAACTTTTAATCCGCAGTTGCTAGACTTCCCCCATCATGACAACACCACCAGGCGGCATGTTCCGCCTGGTTTCATTTATGGACAAATGCTATGAAAAAAACATTGGTCGCTGCGGGAGTTATCGTCGCGCTCGGCGTCGTCTGGACAGGCGGGGCCTGGTTTACCGGTAAGCAACTGGAAAACCGTATTGCCGAAATGGTGCAGCAGGCGAATGCCCAACTACAGAGCAACGCGCCGGAAGCTGGCGTAGAGCTGAGCTATCAGGACTACCAGCGCGGGTTATTCAGCAGCCACCTGCAATTGGTGGTGAAGCCGCAGGCCGGTAAAGACCACAGCCTGTTGGCCGCCGGTCAGAGCCTGATTTTTGACGAAAAGGTCGATCATGGTCCCTTCCCGCTTGCCTCGTTAAAATCTTTTAACCTGGTACCGGCAATGGCCTCGGTCAACACCACTCTGGTGAATAACGATGCCAGCAAAGCGCTGTTTGATATCGCCAAAGGGCAGTCGCCGTTTAACATCGACACCCGTATTGCCTACAGCGGCGATACCCAGTCGGCCATCTTCCTTAACCCGCTGGATTACGCTAAAGACAATGAAAAAGTTATCTTTAGCGGCGGTCAGTTCCAGCTCAATGCCGATCGCGATGGCAAAACGATCAGCCTGAGCGGCGAAGCGGCCAGCGGGCAGATCAACGCGGTCAACGAATACAACCAGAAAGTCCAGCTCAGTTTTAGCAACCTGAAGGCTGACGGCGCCACCGAAATGACCGCCTTCGAAGAACGTATCGGCAAGCAGAAGATTTCCCTTGATAAACTGGCTATCGGCGTTGAAGGTAAAGAGCTGGCGCTGCTGGAAGGCATGAATATCGACGGCCGCTCGACGCTCTCCGATGACGGCAAACGTATCAATAGCCAGCTTGATTACAACCTTAACAGCCTGAAACTGCAAAACCAGGATATGGGCCGCGGCAAACTCACCGTTAAGCTGGATAATCTCGACGGTCAGGCGTGGCATCAATTCAGTCAGCAGTATAACGCCCAGGCGCAGGCGCTGATGGCGAAGCCCGAGCTGGCGCAGAATCCGGAGCTCTATCAGCAGGCGTTAACCGAGATCTTCTTTAGCTCGCTGCCGATTCTGTTGAAAGGTAATCCGTCGCTGACGATTTCCCCGCTGAGCTGGCAAAACGCTAAAGGCGAAAGCACCCTGAATCTGTCGGTGCTGATGCAGGACCCGGCGCAAACGACCGCCGCGCCGCAGACCGTCGCCGATGAACTGGACCGCAGCGTTAAATCGCTGGACGGTAAGCTGGTGATCCCAGTGGATATGGCCACCGCTCTGATGACGCAGATTGCCGGGCTGGAAGGCTATCAGCCGGAGGATGCGGCGAAACTTGCCGATCAGCAGGTTAAAGGGCTGGCGGCGATGGGACAGATGTTCCGTCTGACCACGATGGAAGATAACGCGATTACCTCCAGCCTGCAGTACGCCGACGGCCAGGTAACGCTAAACGGGCAGAAAATGCCGCTGGCTGATTTCGCCGCCATGTTCGGCCTGACGCTCCCCACCGCCGAACCGCAGCAGTAAAAAACGTCCCGGGCTGCGGTCAGGTAGCCCGGGAATCACCTTAATCGATGGCGGCCCCTACTTTCTGATAACCAGCCGCGGCGGCATAATCTGATTACGCGCGCTGCCTTGCCCCTCCTCGAGGCGGCGTAAAATACACTCCGCCAGGCTGTTCCCCATCTCACGCGCGGGGGTAGTCACCCAGGTCAAGGGGACATCATCGAGCGCCGCTTCCGGCACTTCGGCAAAGGCCGCCAGCGCGATGCGTTGCTCAAAATAACTTTCCACGCTACCCTCGCCGCTCTGCCGCCCGGCGCGCAGCAGACCAAACCACGCCCCGGTGGCGATGACGCTGTTATAGCAAAGTACCGCGCTGATGGTCGGGTTTTGCCGCAGCAGCGCGATCATGGCTTCCGCCGCCTGCTGCTGACTGGAGCCACACTCGACAACCCATTCACTATGAAACGGCAGGCCGTACTTCAATAAGGTGGCGCAATAGCCGCCCACCCGTTCGGCGCGGGTCAAGGACGCGCTTTGTCCGCCAAGCCAGGCGATGCGCTGATGACCGCGGCGAATCAGATGTTCCGTTACCATTTGCGCCGCCTGCATGTTATCCGGGCGGATCAGGTCAATATCGTCCAGATAGCTGGCGCGGGAGGCAAAAACCAGCGGCATCCCCACTTCGGCGGCACGATCGCGCAGTTCGCCGCCCTTGTCGATAGCGCCAGCGATAATCACCCCGTCCACGCCCTGTGAGACCAGGGTTTCGAAGCGCTGAAGCATTTTCTCACCGCGATGCCCGCCCTGGGTGAGAAATACCATTTTACCCTGTGATTCCAGCGCATCGGTCAACCCGGCGGTTAGCTCGGCATAAAACGGCTTCGACAGATCGCTAACGATAAGGCCAATTACCCCGCTTTGCCCGCCGCGGAGCGACGCCGCCTGGCGATTACGCACAAACCCGAGCTGCTCAATGGCCTGATTGACGCGCTCGCCGGTGGCCGAAGAGATGCGCCCTTTACCGCTGAGCACCAGCGATACCGTACTGACCGAGACGCCAGCCGCCAGCGCCACATCATTGATGGTTGTCTTTTTTGCGATAGCCATAACGACTGGCTGACTCCCTTTGCCTTTCGATAAAACGTTTTATCAGTATGTTATCTTTATAAACCTTATTATCGCTTGATTATGTGATTTTTATCGCACTAAAAAATGGTAAAACGTTTTATCTTGCCGCTACGTTACATCCTATCGACCCTTTTCAGAACCAGGATTCGTGTATGACGGCGAAAACAGCACCTAAAATTACCTTATGGGAGTTTTTCCAGCAGTTAGGAAAAACCTTTATGTTGCCCGTGGCGTTGCTCTCGTTTTGCGGGATCATGCTGGGGATCGGCAGCTCGTTAAGCAGCCACGATGTGATTACGCTGCTGCCGTGGCTGAACGTGCCGCTGCTGCAGGCGATTTTTGTCTGGATGAGTAAAGTCGGCTCCTTCGCTTTTAGCTTCCTGCCGGTCATGTTCTGTATCGCCATTCCGCTCGGCCTGGCGCGTGAAAACAAAGGCGTCGCCGCTTTCGCGGGCTTTGTCGGCTACGCGGTAATGAACCTCGCGGTCAACTTCTGGTTGACGGCGAAAGGCATCCTGCCGACCACCGACGCGGCGATCCTCAAGGCCAACAACATCCAGAATATTATCGGTATTCAGTCGATCGACACCGGGATCCTCGGGGCGGTGATCGCCGGGATTATCGTCTGGATGCTGCACGAACGCTTCCACAACATCCGTCTGCCGGATGCGCTGGCCTTCTTTGGCGGCACGCGCTTTGTGCCGATCGTTACCACCGTGGTGTTAGGCCTGGTCGGGCTGGTCATTCCGCTGGTGTGGCCGGTGTTCGCGATGGGTATCAACGGACTGGGCCACGTTATCAATAGCGCCGGCGATTTTGGCCCGATGATCTTCGGTACCGGAGAACGCCTGCTGCTGCCGTTCGGCCTGCATCATATTCTGGTGGCGCTGATCCGCTTTACCGAAGCGGGCGGCACCATGGACGTTTGCGGCCACAGCGTTAGCGGCGCGCTGACCATCTTCCAGGCGCAGCTGAGTTGCCCGACGACGCACGGCTTCTCTGAAAGTGCGACCCGCTTCCTGTCGCAGGGTAAAATGCCCGCCTTCCTCGGCGGCCTGCCCGGCGCGGCGCTGGCGATGTACCACTGCGCTCGTCCGGAAAACCGTCATAAAATTAAAGGGCTGCTCATTTCCGGCGTCATTGCCTGCGTGGTCGGCGGTACCACTGAGCCATTGGAATTCCTGTTCTTGTTCGTCGCGCCGGTACTGTACGTCATCCACGCCCTGCTGACCGGCCTTGGTTTCACTATCATGGCGGTACTTGGCGTCACCATCGGCAACACCGACGGCAACATTATCGACTTCGTGGTGTTTGGCATCCTGCACGGTCTGGCGACCAAATGGTATATGGTGCCGGTTGTCGCTGCCATCTGGTTCGCGGTGTACTACGGTATCTTCCGTTTCGCCATCACCCGCTTCAATCTGAAAACGCCGGGCCGCGATATAGAAACTGCGGCCAACATCGAAAAAGCGGTTGCCGGAACGATTGGCAAATCAGGTTATAACGTGCCGGCGATTCTGGCCGCGCTCGGCGGTGCTGATAATATTGTCACGCTCGATAACTGTATTACCCGCCTGCGCCTGTCGGTGAACGACATGAGCAAAGTCGATACCGCCGCGTTAAAAGCCAACCGCGCAATCGGCGTGGTCCAGCTTAACGATCACAACCTGCAGGTGGTCATCGGCCCACAGGTTCAGTCGGTAAAAGATGAAATGGCCACCCTGATGAATACCGTTCAGGCCTAAACATACGCCCCCTCTCACCCGGAGGGGGCTCTCGCGAAGGACGTTCAGATGTTTGATTTTGCCACACCAGTTGACCGCCACGGGACCTGGTGCACCCAATGGGACTATGTTGCCGACCGTTTCGGCGCCGCCGACCTGCTGCCGTTCACTATCTCCGATATGGATTTCGCTACCGCCCCTTGCATTATCGACGCCGTCAGCCAGCGACTGGCGCACGGCGTTTTTGGCTATAGCCGCTGGAAAAATGACGAGTTTCTCGGCGCCATCAGCCACTGGTTCGCCAGCCGTTTTCATAGCCCCATTGACCACGAGGCCATCGTTTACGGCCCGTCGGTTATCTATATGGTGGCCGAAATGATTAGGCAATGGTCCAATTCGGGCGACGGCATCGTGGTCCATACCCCGGCTTACGACGCGTTTTACAAAACTATCGACGGCAACCAGCGCCGCATTGCCCCGGTGGCGCTCAAGCTTGATGAGGGTGAGTGGCGCTGCGACATGAACGAACTGGAAGCCGCGCTCGCCCGTCCCGACAACCGCATTTTGCTGCTATGCAGCCCGCATAACCCGACGGGCAAAGTCTGGAGCCGCGACGAACTGACCACCATGGCGCAGCTGTGCGCGAAGCATAACGTCCGGGTTATTAGCGATGAAATTCATATGGATATGACCTGGGGCGAACACCGTCATACCCCCTGGTGCGCCGTTGCGCAGGGCCCCTGGGCGCTGTTCACCTCGGGTTCAAAAAGCTTCAATATCCCGGCATTTACCGGCGCCTATGGGCTCATCGCCGATACTGCTTCGCGCGATGGCTATCTGCAAGCGCTGAAAGGTCGCGATGGTCTCTCATCACCTTCGGTTCCGGCGCTGGTCGCGCATATCGCCGCCTATCGTCAGGGCGCGCCCTGGCTGGATGCGTTACGCGATTATCTGCAGGAAAACATGCGCTATATCGCCGGGCAGCTGAATCAGGCCTTCCCGCAGCTACGCTGGCAGCCGCCGCAGGCCACCTATCTGGCATGGATCGATCTGCGCCCGCTCGGCGTCGACGACCGTGCGCTGCAACGCGCGCTAATTGAAGAGCAAAAAGTCGCGATTATGCCGGGTTATACCTATGGCGAAGAGGGTAATGGTTTCATCAGGCTAAATGCCGGCTGCCCGCGGGAGAAGCTTGAGAAAGGGGTGCAAGGATTGATTGCCGCTCTGCGGTCATTACGCCCTGACTTAAAATAATTTTGATATATCTCAAAACTTTTTTAACCACGGAGGAGTATTAAAACAGCGCTGAACTATCACGTCCGAATGACAATGCAGAGGAGGAAATGATGAAAACCTACGATCGTAACCGTAATGCTATTGATGCCGGCAGCCGGGTCATGGTGGCCGACAGCGGCGCGACGGGAGTGATTAAGGCCATTCATGGCGCTAATAAAAACAGCGAACAGCTGCGCCGCAGTAACTGCGTAGAATTAGACGGTAGTCATGAATTGTATTGCCCATTGAATCTTATTCGCCTGGGCTTTAATTAATTCCGGCGTTGTTGATTTAAGGCCGCCCTGACTGGCGGCCTTTTTCATGAGGCATTCTTCCCGCTTTTGATCTCGTCGAGTGATTCTCAAAGCTAAGCGGCGTATTATCGCGGCTCTTCACGCCCTTTCGGGGCGAATTACCTTCTGAGTTCAGAGGCATTTCTATGACATGGCAACAATTCAAACAAGCCTGGTTAATCAAATTTTGGGCGCCTGCGCCCGCGGTGATCGCCGCCGGTATTCTTTCTACTTACTATTTTGGCATTACCGGTACTTTCTGGGCAGTCACCGGCGAATTTACCCGCTGGGGCGGCCAACTACTGCAGTTGATGGGCATCCCGGCCGAAAACTGGGGTTACTATCAATTAATCCATCTCGAAGGCACGCCGTTAACGCGTATCGACGGTATGATGATCCTTGGCATGTTTGGCGGCTGCCTGGCCGCCGCGCTGTGGGCGAATAACGTCAAGTTGCGGATGCCGCGTAGCCGCATCCGCATTTTCCAGGCCCTGGCCGGCGGGATTATTGCCGGCTTCGGCGCCCGGCTGGCAATGGGCTGTAATCTGGCGGCCTTCTTTACCGGGATCCCACAGTTTTCCCTGCACGCATGGTTCTTCGCCATCGCCACCGCCATCGGGACCTGGTTCGGCGCGCGCTTTACGCTGCTGCCTGTTTTCCGTATCCCGGTCAAAATTGAGAAAGTCTCCGCGGCCTCACCGTTAACTCAAAAACCCGCGCAGGCCCGCCGCCGCTTTCGTCTGGGAATGCTGGTATTTTTCGCTATGATCGGTTGGGGGCTACTGACAGCCGCCAATCAGCCTAAATTGGGTCTGGCCCTGCTGTTCGGCGTTGCTTTTGGCCTGCTCATCGAACGGGCGCAAATCTGTTTCACCTCCGCCTTTCGCGATATGTGGGTGACCGGGCGCACCTATATGGCGAAAGCGATCATCTTCGGGATGGCGGCCAGCGCCATCGGTATCTTTAGCTATGTACAGCTCGGCATGGAGCCCAAAATCATGTGGGCCGGGCCGAACGCGGTGATTGGCGGCCTGCTGTTCGGTTTCGGCATCGTGCTGGCCGGTGGCTGTGAAACCGGCTGGATGTATCGCGCCGTTGAAGGTCAGGTTCATTATTGGTGGGTCGGGTTAGGCAACGTTATCGGCTCCACCCTGCTGGCTTACTTCTGGGATGATTTATCGCCGGCGCTTGCCACCCACTGGGATAAGATTAACCTGCTGACGACCTTTGGTCCGTTCGGCGGCCTGCTTATCACCTACCTGCTGCTATTTATCGCGCTGATGTTGGTCATCGCCTGGGAAAAACACTTCTTTCGCCAGAAAAACACTTCGGCGACCCGTATTAAGGAAACCGCATGAAAGAGATCGTTCCTGATTACCGCCTCGATATGGTTGGTGAACCTTGCCCCTACCCGGCCGTGGCCACGCTTGAAGCGATGCCGGCACTCAAAAAAGGGGAAATACTTGAAGTGGTGAGCGACTGTCCGCAGTCAATCAACAACATCCCGCACGATGCTAAAAATCACGGCTATACCGTGCTGGATATTCAGCAGGATGGGCCGACGATCCGCTATCTGATTCAAAAATGACGCGAAGGGCCGGTAGCGCGCTACCGGCTGTCATTACTTGCCCGCCATCCAGCGCCGATAACGTTTAGCCTGCCGTTTTGCTGTCAGTTGCGCCGTCAGCAGCGCCCACAGCGGTGAGACCTGTGGCCGCACCGCGCGGTGGCGGCTTAGCCGCTGCAGCTGATATTTCACCGCCGCCATATGCGCGGTGGCGGCAATAGCCTTGTTCTTCCAGTTACCCTGACGCAGCAGTGGCGCATCATACTCCCCCTCACGCCAGTACTGCGGCAAGCCGGGGACTATCGCCATTGCCGTAGCGATGCCCACCAACGCAATCCCGCTATTCACTACCCTCTCCGCCACTTCACGCCGCCGCACGCCGCCGGTAACCATTAAAGGAATCGTCGCGACGTCGGCAATTTGCTCGGCAAACTGCAGGAAATAGGCTTCCCGCGCCAGCGTCCGTTCATCGCGCATGGCGCCCATCATCGCCGGCGCTTCGTAGCTGCCGCCGGAAAGTTCGACCAGATCGACGCCGCTTTCCGCCAGCAGTTGCACCACCGTCTTCGCATCGTTAATCGAAAAGCCGCCGCGCTGGAAATCTGCTGAATTGAGTTTAACCACCACGGTAAAACCCGCCGCCACCGTCTCGCGAACGCCGCGCACAATATCCAGCAGTAAACGGGCGCGATTTTCAATGCTCCCGCCATACCGATCGGTGCGCTGGTTACTGAGCGGCGAGAGGAACTGGCTCAGCAAATAGCCGTGGGCGGCATGGATTTCGACGCCGTGAAATCCGGCGCGCTCCGCTAACCGGGAAGTGGTGATGAACCGTCGTGTCACGTCGGCGATATCCTTATCATTCATCGCCCGCGGCAGGCGAAAGCGTGAAGACTGCGAGCCAAGATCCAGCGCCAGCGCCGAAGGGGCCAGCGTCTCCTGCCCAAGGCCACCGGGCATCTGCCGCCCAGGATGGTTTATCTGCATCCACACCTGTGCACCCTTCGATCGCGCCGCCTGCGACCAGGCGCGGAACTTATCCAGATGCCGTTCATCTTCCAGCACCACGCCTGCCGGGCCGGTCATCGCCCGGGCGTCCACCATCACATTACCGGTAATAATCACCCCGGCGCCGCCCTGCGCCCAGGCCTGATAAAGGGTGAGTAATTCCGTTGACGGCGCATGATCGGCATCGGCCATATTTTCTTCCATCGCCGCTTTAGCGATGCGGTTGTTAATGACCACGCCAGAGGCCAGTCGCAGAGGAGTAAAGAGGGTCATGTCAGGGCTCCAGTCAGTGAACTGGACAAACCATAACCTTAAAGTTAAGTTTAAGGTCAAGCAGCTTATGAGGAATAAAAATGAACATCGGAACTCTGGCAAAACGCAGCGGCCTGGCGCCTTCGCGGATCCGTTATTACGAGCGCGCGGGGATCCTCAAAACCGTGCAGCGTAAAGCCAATGGCTATCGCAGCTATCCGGAAGAAACGCTGGTGGTGCTGGGGCTAATTACCACCGCTCAGGCAGCGGGTTTCAGCCTCGAAGAGATATCATCCCTGTTGCCGTCAGACCTCAATCACTGGGATCGACAAACGCTACTCACCACCCTGCAACAAAAAGTCGCGGATATCGAAAAGCTGGAACAGAAACTCGCGCACAGTAAAGCGCAACTGGTCAACGTTATCCATGAGATACAACAGAAGCCGGATGACATTGACTGCGCCGCGAATGCGCGGCGCGTATTAACTGAGGTGCTGGATGTACAGCACCAGACGGGGAAGGAAGAATAACTACCAGCCTTTCACCGCATCGCCTTTATACAATTCGTCGGCGGCGTTGGCGACTTCGTCGGTCTGGTAGGCTTTCACCAGATTCTTCACTTTTTCGCTGTCTTTATTATCTTCGCGGCTGGCGAAAATATTGACGTACGGCGAATTTTTATCCTCGATGAACAGACCATTGCGCGTCGGCGACAGGCCAATCTGGCTGGAGAACGTGGTATTTATGATAGCCATGGTCACCTGTTTATCATCCAGCGCACGGGTCAGCTGCGGTGCTTCAATCTCGACGATTTTCAGCTTCTTCGGGTTATTCACGATATCCAGCGCGGTTGGCAGCAGGCCAACCCCCTCTTTCAGAGTGATCAGCCCCTGCTGCTCCAGCAATAACAGAGAACGCCCAAGGTTGGTTGGGTCATTAGGCACCGCTACCTGGGCGCCGTCCGGAAGCTGTGAAATGGCGGTGATTTTCTTTGAATAAGCGGCAATCGGATAGACAAAAGTAGTACCAACATCTACCAGCTTATAGCCGCGCTCCTGGATCTGTTTATCAAGATAGGGTTTATGCTGGAAAGCATTGATATCGAGATCGCCATTATTCAGCGCCTCATTGGGCAGAACGAAATCATTAAAAGTCACCACTTCAACATCAAGGTTATATTTCTGTTTAGCGACTTTTTGCACCACCGCCCAGACTTGCTGATCGATACCCGCGCTAATCCCCACCTTAATATGATTAGGATCCTGATCTTTTGGCCCACAGCCCGCTAGCAGCAACGCGCTAACGAGGGCCAATGAATGAGTTAAACCTTTAAGTGAAAAAGCCATTTTCCCGGCGTCCTTTTAATATAGCCTGCTAACGATGGCAGGAATGTCAGTCCGGGACACTATATAAAAGCATCTTTCTAAGATTAAATACTGATTCACTATGACTAATAGCGAAACGCTATTGATAAGTCGCCACGCTGCTTATACTCACCCGCCAGTGGAACTGCTGATTTCTTGCGCTAAAGCAATACTTTGTAACACTTGAAACACTGTTCCAATACCATTACACACATTAAAATTAAGATTATATTATTAGCATTATAATAAATAGATAAGTGAACGTTTCGTATACATCAGCTGTATAGGAAGCCGTTTCGCACGCACACACGACCCACAAGGAAAATCATGGAGCTTCTGGATTTGCTCAGGACCATTTTTGAGCGAGTACGCACTGATGCGGATTTTATTTCATTTACTGAAGTACTTCTGGAGAACAATGTCTCTTATTACATCTATTTTGTCGCTACAGGGAATGTGAATTTTGTTATGTCATCAGATACTTTCGTTTCCCTGAAAAGCAACAGAAAGTTGTTGCGGGTTAATTCCCAGTCCTGCAGAGCGCTCACCCGAGATGCCGCCCGGCGCCACTTTAGCGGTATTACCACTTTTGATAACTATTGCGCCGAACTGGCAAATGCCGGGGTATTCAAGTGGGTGGTTGATCTCAATGAAAAAACGCGACACTACTGGTCAAAAGACAATACGTTATTGCATATGGAAAATATGATTCTCCCCTTTTAATCGCAGAAATTATTAAACGCTCATCCAGATATTCAGACGGCCCGGAAGTTAGTTTACGCTTGGGGCCGCTCAACACCTCAATTTGCGCAACAAAAAAGGGAAATGGCTTTCTATTTGCGCAAAAACAGACTTTGCACCAGCCATCTCCCTGTATCCATAGGATTTTTTCCGTACTTTTAAACGGTTACGCTACTGATGTATAATATCGTGCACTTCAACTAAAAAATGAGTGCGACCATGATTGATTCAGCTTTGCCTTTAACAGACATTCACCGCCATCTTGACGGCAACATCCGTGCCCAAACCATTCTCGATCTTGGCCGCCAGTTCAATATTACTCTCCCGGCAGATACCCTTGAAACGCTGCGTCCGCATGTGCAGGTCACCAGCAATGAACCAGACCTGGTTAGCTTCCTGGCGAAACTTGATTGGGGCGTGAAGGTGCTGGCTTCTCTGGAAGCCTGCCGCCGTGTTGCCTGGGAAAACGTTGAAGACGCCGCGCGCAACGGCCTGCACTACGTTGAACTGCGTTTTTCTCCGCGTTATATGGCGATGACCCATCAATTACCGGTCGCTGGCGTCGTCGAAGCGGTGATTGCCGGGGTACGCGAGGGCTGCCGTGATTTCGGCGTCGAAGCGCGTCTGATTGGCATCATGAGCCGCACCTTCGGCGAAGCGGCCTGTGAAGAGGAACTCGACGCCCTGCTGGCCCATCGCGATGGGATCACCGCGCTGGATCTGGCGGGCGACGAGCTGGGATTCCCCGGCGCGCTGTTTATGGATCATTTCCGTCGCGCGCGTGACGCGGGTTGGCGTATCACCGTCCACGCTGGTGAAGCCGCCGGGCCGGAAAGTATCTGGCAGGCCATTCGTGAACTGGGCGCCGAACGCATCGGTCACGGGGTGAAAGCCGTGCAGGATCCGAAGTTAATGGACTTCCTCGCCGCTGAACGTATTGGCATTGAATCCTGCCTGACGTCGAACATCCAGACCAGTACCGTCTCCTCACTGGCGCAGCACCCGCTGAAGACCTTCCTCGATCACGGCGTGCTGGCCTGCATTAACACCGATGATCCGGCGGTACAGGGGGTGGATATTATTCACGAGTACAATGTCGCCGCACCGGCGGCGGGCCTCAGCCGTGAGCAGATCCGTCAGGCGCAAATTAACGGTCTGGAACTGGCATTCCTCAGCCGTCAGGAAAAAGAGGCGCTGATCCAACGCGTGCTGCAGGCTAATTAAGCCAAAGCTCCGCCGCGCAGGCGGAGCATGCTGTTAAAACAGGCACAGCGCCGCCCGGTGCCGTGCCGATTCAATCCCTAATTCAATCAGCTCCATAATCTGAATCGCCTGGCTTGCAGGTACCGGATTTTCCCCGCTGCCGTTGAGCGCATCGCGGATCGCCGCATAATAAGCGGGATAGTTCCCGGGCAGCGTTAGCCAGGATTCCTCGACGCGCTCCTCGCCTTCAACGCGGGTCAATATGCCGTCGCGCATATCGTAGCCCCAATCCTCCTGCGGCAGTCGCTCGCCGCTTTTCAATCGCTCTTCCTGCGGATCGAGACCGTATTTTACATAGCTTCCTCGTGAACCATGGACGATATAACGCGCCGTTTCCGCCGCCGCCAGCAGCGTACTGTGCAAAATCACTCTCCGTTGCGGATAAACTAACACCGCGTGGAAATAATCCGTCGCCTGCGCACCGGGGCGCTGCTGCGCCAGATCGACGGCAATACTTACCGGTAGGCCAAACAGGTTGACCGCCTGATCCAGCAGATGGGGGCCTAAGTCATACCAGATACCGCTGCCAGGGCCACCCTGCTCACGCCAGCGGTCACGAACCTGCGGGCGAAAACGATCGAAATGTGATTCAAAATAACTGACCTCCCCCAAATCCCCTGCAGCAATCAAGGCCTTCAGCGTGAGAAAATCGCTATCCCAACGGCGATTATGGAACACCGATAACAGCCGCCCGCGGCTTCTGGCGATAGCATCCAACTCACGCGCCTGTGACAGTGTCACGGTAAAAGGTTTGTCAACAATGACATGTTTGCCCGCCTCCAGCGCCGCTCGCGCCAGCGGGAAATGAGTATCGTTGGGAGTTGGAATAACAATCAGATCGATATCAGGGTCAGCGTATAGCGAATTCGCGGAAGTCACCACCTGGGTCGCCGGCCAGTCCGCCAGCACTTTCTGCGCATCGCTACTGACCACGGTCGTCAGGGCCATGCCCGGCGTACCGGAAATCAATGGCGCGTGAAATGTCTTGCTTGCATAACCATAACCTATCAGCCCTACCCGTATAGCATCACTCATGACCTCATCCTCGTACGCAACCATGACTTCAACTATAAACCGCAATCTTCCGCTTATCCGTGCACGCTGTTTATCTTTGCGCCAGTTGCGCAATCTACGGGCGGTAATACTTGCGTTGTTTCCGCGGTTTAGTAACATTTCAATCCATTTTAACTTTCCGCTTTAGAATTATGACGACTGTTTTTACCCGCATTGTAGAACTTATTGGCTGGGTTGTTTTTGGCGTTTCGGCTGTGCTGTTGGTGGTTGCGCATCAAATTGATGATTACCAGTCCCCGCCTCCGGCCAGCACTGTACAGGCGAAATAACGGCAAAGAGTGATGCTCGCCGCAAATCTGCAACCGGTTTCAGAAACCGGTTGCAGATTTGTCGCGCCATTCAATACACTCTCTTTATCACTTGATAAGGAGTTTTTTTGATGGCCGCATTTCCGCAAGATTTTCTCTGGGGGGCAGCAACGGCCGCCTACCAGGTTGAAGGCGGGCACGATGCCGATGGCAAAGGCCCTTCTATTTGGGATATCTACTCGCACCAGCCGGGAACCACCTTTCAGGGCACCAATGGCGATATCGCCGTCGATCACTATCACCGCTTTCGTGAAGATGTCGCCCTGATGGCTGAAATGGGGCTCCAAAGCTACCGCTTTTCTATCTCCTGGCCTCGGTTATTGCCTCGTGGCCGTGGCGAAGTCAATGAACCAGGCGTGCAGTTTTACAGCGATCTGATCGACGAACTGCTGGCGCACAATATTGAACCGATGATCACCCTTTATCACTGGGATTTGCCCCAGGCATTGCAGGACGAAGGGGGTTGGGAGGCTCGCAGCACAGCGGAAGCCTTCGCCGAATACGCGCGACTGTGCTATCAGCGCTTCGGTTCCAGGGTCAAGCTGTGGGCAACCTTTAACGAAACCATTGTATTTATTGGCCACGGTTATATTAATGGCTGCCATCCACCGGCGGTACGCGACCCGGCTCGCGCCATCCAGGCTTGTCACCATGTCTTTATCGCCCACGCGCTGGCCGTTAAGACCTTCCGTGACATGAACATTAACGGCCAGATTGGTTTCGTTAACGTACTGCAGCCCCATACGCCGTTGACGCAAAGCGCCGAGGACATTGAGGCCACCGCGTTGGCCGATGCTATCCATACCCACTGGCTATACGATCCGGTACTCAAAGGCGCCTATCCAGACGCTTTACTTCAACAGGCTCAGGCGCTGTGGAACGTACCGCGCTTCGCACCGGGCGACGACGCGCTGCTCAAGGAAAACCGCTGCGATTTTATCGGCCTGAATTATTATCGTCGGGAGACGGTCTCCGCCACGCCGCAGGATGGTCCAGGCGTTGGCGAGTCCGGCGTGGATGGATTATTTTATTTTGTCCGCAATCCGCAAAGTACTTATACCGAATGGGGTTGGGAAATTTGGCCGCAGGGATTAACCGACGGCATCATGATGATAAAAGAGCGTTACGGCGATATCCCAATCTATATCACCGAAAATGGTTTGGGGGCGAAAGATCCGATTATTGACGGTGAAATAGTCGACGATCCGCGAATTGACTATTTGAGTAGCCACATTAATGCGCTGGAAAAGGCAATAGCATTAGGTGCGGATGTCCGCGGTTTTTACCCATGGTCCTTTATTGACCTGCTAAGCTGGCTCAACGGCTATCAGAAGCAGTATGGCTTTGTCTACGTCGATCACCAGCAGAACC
This sequence comes from Klebsiella sp. CN_Kp097, assembly GCF_040064495.1. Classification (NCBI taxonomy): domain Bacteria; kingdom Pseudomonadati; phylum Pseudomonadota; class Gammaproteobacteria; order Enterobacterales; family Enterobacteriaceae; genus Klebsiella; species Klebsiella sp. CN_Kp097. The sequence goes on from NZ_JBEAIL010000007.1 coordinate 797,685, forward strand.
GCGCTCGCAAACGAAAAAAGAGTTATTTCTGGTATCAAAACGTTATTGCCAGCCGAGGCGAACAGCGTTAATCTTCCCTCCCAGGCGCCGTCCGGCGCCTGATCTGGTTGTAGAATATTCTTAAATTTCTTTTTACGATGCCAGGATCCTAATCAGTTCTTGTTTTTAGTATTGGCAACCGAAATAATTCCGCCGGCCCATCAAGAAGGCGCTGTTAGTTGAAACACGGTTTACAGAAAATTGGTAATATTCGACTTAATTCCGATTATTAAATGGATACACAAATGACCGTACAGGATTATTTATTAAAATTCCGCAAAATTAGTTCGCTGGAAAGCCTGGAAAAACTTTTTGATCATCTTAACTATTCTCTCTCTGACACCAATGAAATCGTCAACATGTATCGCGCCGCCGATCACCGCCGCGCCGAGTTAGTCTCTGGTGGAAAACTGTTCGATGTAGGCCAGGTGCCGAAGTCGGTGTGGCGTTACGTGCAATAAAGACTGTTATCATTCACGCCAGTTGCTTATACTTCCCGCCCTGAAATTAACTAACTGGCGTTGAATCCGGGGGTTAGGATGTCCTCTCAATCTGCAGAACGTATCGGCGGATGGCTACTGGCGCCGCTGGCGTGGTTACTGCTCGCGTTGCTCAGCACCTCCTTATCATTAATACTGTACGCGAATGCGCTGATGGCGCCGCAGACCTGGGCATTGCTGAAAGCCATGAGCTTTGGCCATCTGGCGCTCTGGCTGGCTTCGCTGCTGTTCGCCGTCGCGATGTGGTATTATACCCTGTGGCTGACGATAGCGTTTTTCAAACGCCGCGCGGTGGTACCCAAACACTACATTATCTGGCTGCTTATTTCTCTGCTGCTGGCGATTAAGGCGTTCGCTTTTTCGCCGATTTCGGATCTTCTGGCCATGCGCCAGCTGCTGTTTCCGTTGCTCGCTGCGGCACTGTTTGCGCCCTATTTTCGACGCTCTGCGCGGGTTAAGCGGACCTTCGTCAATCCGTAATAACCACACAGTTCACCTGTTGTCGCCGGTATCGATTTATTCGATAATAGGCGGCTTTTTTTCGTTTCAGGTCCAATAATGGCTGATTATTTACTGCTCTTTGTCGGTACTGTCCTTGTTAATAACTTCGTGCTGGTGAAGTTTCTTGGATTGTGCCCGTTTATGGGGGTTTCCAAAAAGCTGGAAACCGCTATGGGGATGGGACTGGCCACTACCTTTGTGATGACGCTGGCCTCAATTTGCGCCTGGTTGATTGATACCTGGATCCTTATCCCGCTGAACCTTGTTTATCTGCGCACCCTGGCCTTTATCCTGGTCATCGCGGTGGTGGTGCAATTTACCGAGATGGTGGTACGTAAAACCAGTCCGGCGCTGTATCGCCTGCTGGGGATCTTCCTGCCGTTAATCACCACCAACTGCGCGGTGCTGGGCGTGGCATTGCTGAATATTAACCTCGGGCATAATTTCCTGCAGTCCGCGCTGTACGGTTTCGCCGCCGCCGTTGGTTTCTCGCTGGTAATGGTGTTATTCGCCGCGATTCGCGAACGTCTGGTGGTTGCCGATGTTCCCGCGCCGTTTCGCGGTAACGCGATTGCGTTGGTGACCGCTGGATTAATGTCGCTGGCATTTATGGGCTTTAGTGGTTTGGTGAAGTTGTAATGAGCGCTGTCTGGATAGCCGTGATCGCCATCAGCCTGCTCGGGCTGATTTTCGGCTTAATACTGGGGTACGCGTCGCGCCGTTTTGCGGTGGAAGACGACCCGGTGGTAGAAAAAATTGATGAGTTGCTGCCGCAAAGTCAATGCGGCCAGTGCGGCTTTCCTGGCTGCCGTCCCTACGCGGAAGCCGTGGGCACTCAGGGTGAAAAAATCAACCGCTGCGCCCCCGGCGGTGAAGCGGTCATGTTAAAAATCGCCGCATTATTGAACGTCGACCCGCAGCCTATTGACGGCGATGAGCAGCAGCAAGAGCCGGTTCGCATGTTGGCGGTGATTGATGAAGCCAACTGCATTGGCTGCACCAAATGTATTCAGGCCTGTCCGGTTGATGCCATCGTTGGCGCGACCCGCGCCATGCATACGGTGATGAGCGACCTGTGCACCGGCTGTAATCTCTGCGTTGCCCCCTGCCCGACTCAGTGTATTGACCTGCGTCCAGTCGCTCAGACCACCGAAACCTGGAAATGGGACCTGCAGGCCATCCCGGTACGCAATATTCCTGTGGAACAACATGTTTAAGTTATTTTCCGCTTTCCGAAAAGACAAGATCTGGGACTTCAACGGCGGTATTCATCCGCCGGAAATGAAAACTCAGTCCAACAGCACGCCGCTGCGTCAGGTTCCTCTGCCGCAGCGTTTTGTCATTCCGCTGAAGCAGCATATCGGTGCTGAAGGCGAACTGTGCGTAAAACCGGGTGACAAAGTTTTGCGCGGTCAGCCGTTAACCCGCGGCTTTGGCAGGATGCTGCCGGTTCATGCCCCGACTTCCGGAACGGTGACGGCTATTGCCCCCCATTCCACCGCCCACCCTTCCGCGCTGGCGGAACTCAGCGTTATTATCGACGCCGATGGCGAAGACTGCTGGATCGAGCGCGACGGCTGGAGCGACTACCACAACAAGTCGCGTGAAGAGCTGATCGAGCGTATTCACCAGTTTGGCGTCGCCGGACTCGGCGGCGCCGGCTTCCCCACGGGAACAAAACTGCGCGGCGGCGGCGATAAAATCGATACCCTGATTATCAATGCTGCAGAATGCGAACCCTATATCACCGCAGACGATCGCCTGATGCAGGATTGCGCGGCGCAGGTTGTTGAAGGGATCCGCATCCTTGCGCATATTCTGCAACCCAAACAGGTGCTGATTGGTATCGAAGATAACAAACCGCAGGCCATTTCCATGCTGCGCGCGGTGTTATCCGACGCCCACGGCATAGCGCTGCGGGTGATTCCAACCAAATATCCCTCCGGCGGCGCGAAGCAACTTACGCAAATTCTCACCGGTAAGCAGGTGCCGCATGGCGGCCGCTCCTCCGATATTGGCGTCCTGATGCAGAACGTTGGCACCGCTTATGCTGTTAAACGCGCGGTGATCGACGGCGAGCCGTTAACCGAGCGCGTCGTCACGTTGACTGGCGAAGCGATTAGCCGGCCGGGCAACGTTTGGGCGCGCCTGGGGACGCCGGTGCGCCATCTTCTGAGCGATGCCGGTTTCTGCGCCAGCGCCGAGCCGATGGTCATCATGGGCGGCCCGTTGATGGGCTTCACTCTGCCCTGGCTCGACGTTCCGGTCGTGAAAATCACTAACTGTCTGCTGGCTCCGTCGGTAACTGAGATGGGCGAAACACAGGAAGAGCAAGGCTGTATCCGCTGTAGCGCCTGCGCTGATGCCTGCCCGGCAGATCTCCTCCCCCAGCAGCTGTATTGGTTCAGTAAAGGCCAGCAGCACGACAAAGCCACTACCCATAACTTAGCCGACTGCATCGAATGCGGCGCCTGCGCCTGGGTCTGTCCGAGTAATATTCCGCTGGTGCAATATTTCCGCCAGGAAAAAGCGGAAATTGCCGCCATCCGTCAGGAAGAACAGCGCGCCGCCGAGGCGAAAGCTCGGTTTGAAGCGCGACAGGCGCGTCTTGAACGTGAAAAAGCCGCGCGCCAGGAGCGGCACAAAAAAGCAGCCGTACAACCGGCGGCGAAAGATCAGGATGCCATTAACGCCGCATTGGCCCGCGTGCGTGAAAAGCAGCGTGATGCGGCGCAGCCGATTGTTATTCAATCCGGCAGCAAACCAGATAACAGCGAAGCGATTGCCGCCCGCGAAGCGCGTAAAGCCGAGGCCCGGGCGCGCAAAGCTGAACAGCAAGCCGCTGTTGAATCGACAACCGAGGCGACCGATCCGCGTAAAGCCGCCGTTGAGGCCGCTATCGCCCGTGCCAAAGCGCGCAAAGCCGCGCAGCAGGTTGAAAACGCCGCTCCCTCTGCCGAAAGTGAAACTAACGCTGAAGCTGCGCCCACGGTCGATCCGCGCAAAGCCGCCGTTGAAGCCGCTATCGCTCGCGCCAAAGCGCGCAAAGCCGCGCACCAGGGTGAAAACGCCGCTCCCTCTGCCGAAAGTGAAACCACGGCTGAAGCTGCGCCAGCGGTCGATCCGCGTAAAGCCGCCGTTGAGGCCGCTATCGCCCGCGCCAAGGCGCGTAAAGCCGCCCAACAAGCAGAACAACAAACCGCGCCGGACGCCGCCAATGACGATCCGCGTAAAGCGGCCGTCGCGGCAGCTATCGCTCGCGTTCAGGCACGTAAAGCAACACAGCAGGCAGTTAACGAGGAATAAATGGTTTTCAGAATCGCAAGCTCCCCTTATACCCACAACCAGCGCCAGACCTCGCGAATTATGCTCCTGGTGCTGCTGGCGGCGATCCCTGGCATTGCCGTCCAGAGCTGGTTTTTCGGCTGGGGTACCCTGTTGCAGATTATCCTCGCGGCCTTCACCGCATGGGGAACCGAAGCGGCTATTCTCAAGTTGCGCAAACAGAATATCGCGGCAACCCTTGCGGATAACTCTGCCCTGCTGACCGGGCTGTTGTTGGCCGTGAGTATTCCGCCGCTGGCGCCGTGGTGGATGGTGGTGTTGGGCACCGCCTTTGCGGTGGTGATTGCCAAGCAACTGTACGGCGGATTAGGACATAACCCCTTTAACCCGGCAATGATCGGCTATGTCGTTCTGCTAATCTCTTTCCCGGTGCAGATGACCTCCTGGTTACCGCCGCACGAAATTGCCGCTCAGGTTCCTGGCTTTATGGATGCGCTGCAGGTCATTTTCAGCGGCCATACCGCTAGCGGCGGCGATATGAACAGCCTGCGCATGGGAATCGACGGTATCAGCCAGGCCACGCCGCTGGATACATTTAAGACTTCGCTTCATGCCGGGCACAGCGCAAAAGAGATCCTGCAATATCCAATTTACGGCGGCCAACTGGCTGGCCTTGGCTGGCAATGGGTTAACCTCGCCTGGCTGGCTGGCGGTCTGTTCCTGCTTTGGCAAAAAACCATTCGCTGGCATATCCCGGTGAGCTTCCTGCTAAGCCTTGCCGTCTGCGCCACTCTCGGCTGGATTTTCTCGCCGGAAAGCCTGGCATCGCCGCAAATGCATCTGCTTTCCGGCGCCACCATGCTCGGGGCGTTCTTTATCCTTACCGATCCGGTGACGGCATCCACCACCAACCGCGGACGCCTGATTTTCGGCGCGCTGGCAGGTTTACTGGTGTGGCTGATCCGCAGCTTCGGCGGTTATCCGGACGGCGTCGCCTTTGCCGTGCTGCTGGCGAATATAACCGTCCCATTGATTGACTACTACACGCGTCCGCGCGTGTATGGCCACCGTTAAGGAGTCGTCATGTTAAAAAGCATGCGTAAACACGGCATCACGCTGGCGCTCTTTGCCGCTGGCTCTACCGGACTAACGGCCGCCATCAATGAGTTAACCAAAAACACCATTGAGCAGCAGGCCGCGCTGCAGCAAAAGGCCCTGTTCGATCAGGTCCTGCCAGCGGAGAGTTATAATAACGACCTGCTGCAAAGCTGTTATCTGGTGACCGCGCCGCAGTTAGGCAAAGGTCAGCATAAAGTATGGATTGCAAAGCTGAACGATGCGCCGGTCGGCGCGGTGATGGAAGCCACGGCGCCAGATGGTTATTCCGGGGCGATTCAACTGCTGGTAGCAGCCGACTTTAAAGGCACCGTTCTCGGTTCACGTGTCACCGAGCATCATGAAACACCCGGGCTCGGTGATAAGATCGAACTGCGTATTTCTGACTGGATCACCCACTTCAGCGGCAAGGTTATCCATGGTCAAAATGATAGCCACTGGGCGGTGAAAAAAGACGGTGGCGATTTCGACCAATTCACCGGCGCGACCATTACCCCGCGCGCGGTGGTAAATGCCGTTAAACGCGCGGGTCTGTATGCGCAAACGCTGCCCGCGCAGATCCCTGAATTCACCGCCTGCGGAGACTAAGCCATGAGCGAAGTAAAAGACGTCATTGTTCAAGGGTTGTGGAAGAATAACTCGGCGCTGGTTCAGCTGTTGGGTATGTGTCCCCTGCTTGCGGTTACCTCAACGGCTACCAATGCCCTGGGCCTCGGCCTGGCGACCACGCTGGTACTGACGCTAACCAACCTCACCATCTCCAGCCTGCGCCGCTGGACGCCGGCGGAGATCCGTATTCCGATCTACGTGATGATCATCGCCTCGGTAGTCAGCGTGGTACAAATGCTTATCAACGCCTACGCTTTCGGCCTGTATCAATCGCTGGGTATCTTCATTCCGCTTATCGTCACCAACTGTATCGTGGTGGGGCGCGCCGAAGCGTTCGCCGCCAAAAAAGGGCCGGCGCTGTCGGCGCTCGATGGTTTTTCCATTGGTATGGGCGCGACCTGTGCCATGTTTGTGCTGGGGTCGCTGCGCGAAATAATCGGCAATGGCACACTGTTTGATGGCGCCGATAGCTTATTAGGCAGTTGGGCGAAAGTCCTGCGCATCGAAGTTTTCCATACCGATACGCCGTTCCTGCTGGCGATGCTACCGCCGGGCGCTTTCATTGGCCTCGGTATGATGCTGGCGGTAAAATACCTCATTGATGAGCGTACTAAGCAGCGTAAGGCGAAAGCGGCGCAGGCCGTCTCCGTCGCCCCAACTGATGTGACAGGGAAAGCGTAAGATGAATAAAGCCAAACGCCTGGAGATCCTGACCAGGCTGCGGGACAACGACCCGCACCCAACGACCGAACTCAATTTCACCTCACCGTTCGAGCTACTTATAGCGGTGCTGCTGTCGGCGCAGGCCACCGATGTGAGCGTCAACAAAGCGACGGCGAAGCTCTATCCGGTCGCCAATACGCCGGCGGCGATGCTGGAGCTTGGCGTTGACGGCGTGAAGTCCTATATCAAGACCATTGGTCTGTTTAACAGTAAAGCCGAAAACGTCATCAAAACCTGCCGCATCTTACTGGAGAAACATAACGGTGAGGTGCCAGAGGACCGGGCGGCGCTGGAAGCGCTACCAGGAGTCGGACGTAAAACCGCTAATGTCGTGCTGAATACCGCCTTTGGCTGGCCGACTATCGCCGTCGACACCCATATCTTCCGCGTTTGCAATCGGACACAATTTGCTCCCGGCAAGAACGTTGAACAAGTCGAAGAAAAGTTGTTAAAGGTGGTGCCGGCGGAGTTTAAAGTTGACTGCCACCACTGGCTTATTCTTCACGGCCGTTACACTTGCATCGCGCGAAAACCGCGCTGTGGTTCCTGCCTGATTGAAGATTTGTGCGAGTATAAAGAGAAGGTAGAGTCCTGATTTCTGCATATCTTGTGAATATGACCGCTCCCCCCCCCGTAGTCGCCTTTTTCATCGTCGCCAGCCTGGAGCCATAACCTAACCTGTGGTTATGGCTCTATGTTTTACCAGCCACACCGATAATCACTCCATAGTTTTGCCATTTAGATGGATAATTATGCGGTTATATAACGAACGATCAGCGCATTCGTTTTTTACCGTCGAAAATTTTCTATGTATTTGTGATCAAGATCATCCATGCAACTCATCGTTAAATAACTGTTGCGAAAATGATGCAAAAAGCCAGCAATTTCAATATCAGAGCCTTAGACAACAGGACAATAGCCTGCTTATTTTTCGGAATATAGGCCATCCCACTACCTTCAAGGTCAAAAAGCAGAATATATCGCCTTTATCCCCTCAGTAGCCGCCCGCCACAGATTAAAATATCATGTTTAACGAATAGGTGAAATTTAACTCTGTATAACATTTGCATGACTGGCTAATTATAGTGGCTTAGTTATGTGTAACAGAGTATTACAAAGCTATTGCCTGATGGGGCAGGATAGTGAACATTACTTGCCGTTTTCCCTCCAAGAATAACTATAAAGGCGGCGGTCCTTCGCGATTGCGCCCCAAACAGCCCCCGTTAATATGGGATGTAAAAAAAGAGGTATATGTGTCAACTGCAAACAATAAACCAGCAGAAAGCGTGAGTCTGAACGCTTTCAAACAACCAAGAGCGTTTTATCTCATCTTCTCCATTGAGTTATGGGAGCGTTTTGGTTATTACGGCCTGCAAGGGATCATGGCCGTTTACCTGGTAAAACAGCTGGGTATGTCGGAAGCGGATTCTATCACCCTGTTCTCTTCCTTTAGTGCACTGGTTTATGGCCTGGTCGCTATCGGCGGATGGCTCGGCGACAAGGTACTTGGCACCAAACGCGTCATCATGCTTGGCGCGATTGTCCTGGCTATCGGCTATGCGCTGGTTGCCTGGTCCGGTCACGATGCCGCCATCGTCTATATGGGTATGGCGACTATCGCCGTCGGTAACGGCCTGTTCAAAGCTAACCCGTCCTCCCTGCTCTCTACCTGCTACGACAAGAACGACCCGCGTCTGGACGGTGCATTCACCATGTACTACATGTCCGTCAATATCGGTTCCTTCTTCTCTATGCTGGCTACACCGTGGCTGGCAGCGAAGTTCGGCTGGAGCGTGGCGTTCGCGCTGAGCGTCGTGGGCATGCTGATTACCGTGGTTAACTTTGCCTTCTGCCAGAAGTGGGTCAAACAGTACGGTTCCAAACCTGACTTCGCACCGGTGCATGTCGGCAAACTGCTGGCGACTATCGTCGGCGTAGTCGTGCTGGTCGCGATTGCCACCTGGCTGCTGCACAACCAGGGCATCGCACGTATGGCGCTGGGCGTCATCGCACTGGGTATTGTTATCATCTTCGCTAAAGAAGCCATGGCGCTGCAGGGCGCGGCGCGTCGTAAAATGATCGTTGCTTTCCTGCTGATGGTTGAAGCGATTGTCTTCTTCGTACTGTACAGCCAGATGCCAACCTCGCTGAACTTCTTCGCGATCCGTAACGTTGAGCACTCGATTCTGGGTATCGCGTTCGAACCGGAGCAGTATCAGGCGTTGAACCCGTTCTGGATTATGATTGGTAGCCCGATTCTGGCGGCGATTTATAACAAGATGGGTGACCGCCTGCCGATGCCGCATAAATTCGCCATCGGTATGGTACTGTGCTCCGGCGCTTTCCTGGTGCTGCCGCTGGGTACCAAATTCGCCAGCGATGCTGGTATCGTCTCCGTCAACTGGTTGATCCTCAGCTACGCGCTGCAGAGTATCGGCGAACTGATGATTTCCGGCCTCGGCCTGGCGATGGTGGCTCAACTGGTACCGCAACGTCTGATGGGCTTCATCATGGGTAGCTGGTTCCTGACCACCGCAGGCGCCGCCATCATTGCAGGTAAAATCGCTAACCTGATGGCAGTACCGGAAAACGTGACCGACCCGCTGGTTTCTCTGGATGTTTACGGCCACGTGTTCCTGCAGATTGGTATCGCGACCGCAGTCATCGCCTTCCTGATGCTGCTGACCGCGCCAAAGCTGAACCGCATGACTCTTGACGACGACGCTGTCGCCAAAGCGCGCGAAACCGCAACCGCTTAAATGCTCCGGGAAAACCAATAAATTTAGGCCGCTAACGTTTGTTAGCGGCTTTTTTTTTGTCCCTGGGCGGACTAACATACAGAAAACTGCAGCCACGAGGAGTTACTGATGAAACTGTTCTACAAGCCCGGCGCCTGTTCCCTTGCCTCTCATATCGCCCTGCGCGAAAGCGGCCTCGACTTTACCATCGATAGCGTCGACCTGGCGAAGAAACGCCTCGAAAATGGCGATGACTACCTGCTGATTAACCCTAAGGGTCAGGTTCCCGCGCTGCTGCTTGACGACGAAGTGCTGCTGACCGAGGGCGTGGCCATCATGCAGTACATTGCCGACCGCGTACCTGACCGTCAGCTGCTGGCGCCAGTGGGTACCATTGCCCGCTACCAGACGCTGGAATGGCTGAATTACGTCGCCACCGAATTACATAAAGGCTTCACCCCGCTGTTCCGCCCGGATACGCCGGATGACTACAAGCCAACGGTGCGTGCCCTGCTGGAGAAAAAGCTGCAGTATGTCGATGAGGCGCTGAAAGATAAACAGTGGCTGAATGGGCATCGCTTTACCATAGCTGATGGCTATCTGTTCACGGTACTGCGCTGGGGCTATGCGGTGAAACTGAATATGGAAGCGTACGCAAATATTGGCGCCTGGATGGCGCATGTCGCGGCGCGTCCGTCCGTTGCGGCGGCGCTGTCGGCGGAAGGTCTGAAGTAAACCATTGGCATGCCCGCAAGCGGGCATGCCATCGCGCTTACAGTTGCGTAGCGCTGAAGTAATGCTCCGGTTTGGCGATGCGGTCCTGTGCCGCCACCACCTGCAGTTCATACTCCTGCATATTTTTGGTTGCCAACATGATTTCATACACTGCCGCAGTGACGTGCTCAAGGGCATCGCGCAGGCTGGCGCCCTGCAGTAGCTTAACCAGCAGCAGGCCGCTGGTCACATCGCCCACGCCGACCGGCTGACGGCTGCCAAAATCGACCAGCGGGCGACTGATATGCCAGGCTTCATCCGCTGTCACCAGCAACATCTCAAAGCGATCCATACTCATCCCCGCCCGCGCCAGATGCTTCACCAGCACGACCTGCGGCCCTTGCGCTATCAGCTCACGCGCTGCGCTAACGGCTTCATCAACGTTAGCAACCGGATGGCCGCACAGGATCTCCAGCTCGACAAGATTCGGCGCGATAATATCGCTGGCCGGCAGCGCATAGCGTACGTGGAATTCAGCCACCCCAGGGGCGACGATACAGCCTTTTTCCGGGTGGCCCATCACCGGATCGCAAAAATATTTCGCTGCCGGATTCGCCGCTTTAACCTGACGCACGATGCCGAGAATATGTTCGCCCTGCTCGGCGGAACCCAGATAGCCGCTCAGTACCGCATCACAGCTCTGCAGCTTATCGATGTCGGCAATCCCCTGCACGATTTCGGTCAAATGCGAAGGCGGCATGACGCAGCCGGTCCATTTGCCGTACTGCGTATGGTTGGAGAACTGAACGGTATTGAGGGGCCAGACGTTGGCGCCGAGACGGCGCATCGGAAATTCAGCGGCGCTGTTGCCCGCATGGCCAAACACAACGTGAGACTGAATGGCGAGGATGTTCTTCATTTTCTTACCACAACCCTAAAAAGAAAAAGGGCGTGGTTTCCCACGCCCTGGTTTTATTTTTTATTTCCAGCAGATCAGGCAGTAATTCTTCTTACCGCGACGCAGTAAGGTATAGCGGCCGAACAGGCGGTCGCTATCGCTGAATACATATTCCGGATCGGACTGCTTTTCACCGTTAATGGTCACCGCGTTGGAGGCTACGGTTTTACGCGCCTGGCCGCGGGACGGCTGCAGCTCGGAATCTACCAGCGCTTGCAGAAGATCGGCGCCCTTTTCCATTTCGATCATCGGCACGCCGTCTTGCGCCAGCTGTTCAAAATCCGCTTCGCTCAGATCGCTCAGATTGCCGTTGAACAGGCTTTCAGTAATACGTTTCGCTGCTTCCAGGCCTTCTTCGCCGTGGACCAGACGCGTCACCTGCTCTGCCAGCACGTACTGCGCGCGCGGCGCTTTACCGCTGTTCTTATCTTCTTCTTCCAGCGCATTGATCTCTGCAATGTCCATGAAGGTGAAGAACTTCAGGAAGCGATAAACGTCCGCATCCGCGGTGTTGATCCAGAACTGGTAGAATTTGTACGGGCTGGTTTTCTTCGGATCCAGCCATACCGCGCCGCCTTCGGTTTTACCGAACTTGGTGCCATCGGCCTTGGTGATCAGCGGAACGGTCAAACCGAAGACCTGATTCTGGTGCAAACGACGGGTCAGGTCGATACCAGATGTGATGTTGCCCCACTGGTCGGAGCCGCCGATTTGTAGCGCCACGCCGTGCAGTTTATTCAGGCAGGCAAAGTCATAACCCTGCAGCAGGTTATAGGAAAACTCGGTGAAAGAGATACCCTGATCGTCACGGTTCAGACGCTGCTTCACCGCTTCTTTGTTGATCATCTGGTTCACAGAGAAGTGCTTACCGATGTCACGCAGGAAGGTCAGCACGTTCATGCCGCCGAACCAGTCGTAGTTATTCGCGGCAATCGCCGAGTTGTCGCCGCAGTTGAAATCGAGGAATGGCGCAACCTGTTTACGGATTTTGTCCACCCACTGCTGCACGGTATCTTCGGTATTGAGTTTACGCTCAGCGGCTTTGAAGCTCGGGTCGCCAATTAGACCGGTCGCGCCGCCCACCAGCGCCACAGGCTTGTGGCCTGCCTGCTGGAAGCGTTTCAGGCATAACAATGGAACAAGATGCCCCAAGTGCAAGCTGTCAGCGGTAGGATCGAAGCCGCAATAGAGCGCGATCGGGCCTTGCGCCAGTCGCTCTGCTAACGCTTCTTCGTCCGTCACCTGGGCTACCAGCCCCCGCTCTTGCAATTGTTTAATCAAGTTACTGCTTGCCATCAAATTCTCCATGTATAAACGACTGCACCTTTGCCGGTACACGACTTTTCGCCAGACGCGAAAGGTACATAGAATAAAGCGCCGGAGCACGTAGCACCAGCGCTTAAAACAACATTTTGCGTCCTTTATGGCGCCAGACGGTCGATTTGCCAGCCATCATTTTGCCGCTGGTATAAAAAGCGGTCGTGTAGACGATGTTCGCCGCCCTGCCAGAACTCCATCTGTTCGATGCTGACGCGGAAGCCACCCCAGAAACTCGGCAACGGCACTTCGCCTTGCTGGAATTTCTGTTTCAGCTCAAGGAATTTACTTTCCAGGATCCCACGCGCGGAGATACGGCTGGACTGTTGGGAGACCCAGGCGCCGATCTGGCTATCGCGCGGCCGGCTGTGGAAATACTTAACCACTTCCAGCGTCGACAGACGCTCTGCCTGACCGATTACCATCACCTGCCGCTCCAGCATATGCCAGGGAAACAGCAGGCTGATATGGGGATTTTTTTCGATTTGATGTGCTTTGCGACTACCCAGGTTGGTATAAAACACCAGCCCTTTTTCGTCATAGTGCTTTAACAATACGATGCGTTGATAGGGCTGGCCGTTTTCATCAACGGTCGCGACCACCATTGCCGTCGGGTCGGCAAGCTTAGCGTCGCAGGCCTGACGCAACCAACGTTCAAATAACGTCAGGGGTTCAGCGGGAAGATCGTGGCGACGAAGGCCGCCACGGGTGTATTCACGGCGCAGATGCGCGATTTGCTGCAATTCGTCGTTGTCAGACATAACCATTGAGATCGTTGTCATAGGGTGGCGTTATTGTGCGCCCCCGCTACGGAAATCTCAACGTTTCGCGGTCTGCAACTGGCAGTTGTCCAGTACGACGCGGTCGCGCTTATAAACGGTGGCGCTGTCGCCCTTCGACCAGAAGACATAAACGCCATCAGTATAACGAGCCCCGGAAGCCGAGAGCCCCTGGGTCAGGTTTAATTGTTGATTATCATAGATAAAGCTTACCTGCTGACGCGCGTTGTTCAGATGGACGGTCAACGGTTTTTGATCGCACTGATATTCAAGGGTGTCGGTCTGCATCCGTTCAACGAATTGGTTGTAATAGCTACACCCCGCCAGCATGAAAGGAACTACCGCAATAAGAATTTTTTTCATGAGTATGCCTTCGACTTTCCCGGTCAGGAGAGCAAACCGCCCTCCCGGAATTTCGTCCAGTTTACCGGTAAATAAAAAATAGCGACTTCAGTTAACTCTGATTCTGCGCTCGATTCGCGGGATAGATGGCGCCAAGAATCGTCGCTTCGCTGGCGCCGGTAACGGAAGGAAGATTACCCGGCAGGCCAGCAAGCGTACGCCATGCCAGCCACGCAAAGGCCAACGCTTCCATATCGTCGCCGCTGATGCCGGCGTCATCGGTGGTCGTGACTTCAGTACCTGGCAGCAGCGCCGCCAGACGAGCCATCAACAGCGGATTTCGCGCCCCGCCGCCGCAAACTAACAAACGCTCGCAGCCGCCGCTTAACAAAACCTGCTCACTGATGGTCACTGCGGTCAGTTCTGTCAGCGTAGCCTGAACATCCTGCCCTCGCAGATTGGCGTAGCGCGCCAGATGTTTTTCCAGCCAACCATAATTGAAATACTCGCGACCGGTGCTCTTCGGCGCGGGTAACGCGAACCACGGGTCGCTAAGCATATCCTGCAGCAGCGGTAGCAAGACTTTGCCTTCACTGGCCCATTGCGCGTCTTTATCGTAGGGTTTACCACATTGGCGCCAGATCCAGGCGTCCATCAGCATATTCCCCGGCCCGGTGTCGTAACCGCGTACCGGCTGCCCCGGAACCAGCAAGGAAAGGTTGGCTATGCCGCCGATGTTAAGCACCATGCGCCTTTCAACCGGGTGCGCCAACAGAGCCTGATGGAAGGCAGGGACTAGCGGCGCGCCCTGGCCGCCAAGCGCCATATCGCGGCGGCGGAAATCCCCCACCACGGTCACGCCGGTATGCGCTGCGATCTGATTGTTATCGCCTATTTGCATCGTGTGCGGCGCATCGCCGGTCGGCTCATGCCACACCGTCTGGCCATGGCAACCGATAGCGACGATATCCTCAGGTTGAAGGTTCTGCTGGCGCATCAGCGCTAATACTGCGTCAGAAAATAGCCGGCCCAAACGGGTATCGAGTCGCCCCAGTTGCGACAAGGTCAGCTGCTGCCCCTGGCAAATCGCTAAAATATCTTCTTTCAGATTGACCGGGATGGGGTACGAGAGGCTCGCCTGCTGCGCCACTATGTTTTCATTTATTGCCGCCAGAACAACATCAACGCCATCAAGGCTGGTGCCAGACATTACGCCAATAAAACGACCTGATTTCATACGCCTACCCTCATTCCATGACTTTTGCAGTACCATCAGTGCATCATAAAGCAGCGTGCAATGCTATGGCGCACTAATACTTTTTAACAATAGTTCTGCCGCAAGAATTTGTTAGGTAAAGTACTTACGTTTATCCGTCGTTAAAGCGAACCTTATTATTTTTAAACGGTCCATAAGGAAGCTATGCCAGCGAACGCTTAAATGCCATATAATTGACCACATGGAAGTTCACTGGAACATTTTGGTACACAGGAGATTCATAGATGATTTTACGTGTTTTGGCTGTCTCGATGATTGGCTTAACCCTGGCGGGTTGCGTCAGCAGCAGTGGCCTATCCGGCGATGTTTACACAGCCTCAGAAGCCAAGCAGGTGCAAAGCGTGACCTACGGTACCATCGTACATACCCGTGCGGTCCAGATCCAAAGCGGCGATGACAGCAATGCCATCGGCGCGATTGGCGGCGCGGTACTCGGTGGCTTCCTTGGTAATACCATCGGTGGCGGTACTGGTCGTTCTCTTGCAACCGCTGCAGGCGCGGTTGCCGGTGGCGTAGCCGGTCAGGGCGTACAGGGCGCGATGAACAAAACGCAGGGCGTTGAGCTGGAAATCCGTAAAGATGACGGTAACACCATCATGGTGGTTCAGAAACAGGGTAACACCCCATTCTCCGTCGGCCAGCGCGTAGCCATTGCCGGCAGCGGCAGTCAAGTGACGGTTTCCCCGCGTTAAGCCTCTCTAATGCGGCCTTTATTGGCCGCATTAATCCCTCATAATTATTATTTAGCTCCAAATAATTTATCATACATATATCAATTTTATTGATATTTCTCCGCGACAACTTGCGTTTGCGCAATATTTCCCGTTGATTAATTCGTTAGCCTGAAGTGGTCTTTCTCATTTAGCGACCTGCACGTCGTTTTTATCCGCCCTTTTATCGCGGGAGTTTGCCTGTGCCTCTGAAACTAAACCGGTTATCACACCGCTTATTTGCTTATATTATTGCCTGCAGCCTGGCAATTATTACGATCGATTTATTATCTAATTCAGTTGTTAATCGTATCCCTACGACTTCATCACCACTTTTCCCTTTACTGACAATAATATTAATGATTTTTCACATTACTATTTCCTGTTTTATGAGCATGAAGTATTGGTGTGATAAAAACCGCCTGTATCTGATGCCCATCGCCTTCGCTTTTGCCAGCTCTGCCCTGTTGATGCTGGGCACCCTGAGCAGCTATCCCGGCTGGCTACTGTGCAACAGCGAATATATTGTTAAACAAAATGACGCGCTGATCTTTTATTCGTTCCGCAATATTCTGATGGCCGTGTTATTTATCACTGCCATTATAATATATCGTTTTCGCCAACATCTTAACCAGGCTGCTGGCGCACATGCTATAATACTGACGGTATGCTTTCTATTCAGTGCCGCCATTCTTATTTTATCCTGGCTACACTCCAGTAATAGTCCGTTATTAAGCATCGATTTTATCGACGATATCACCAGCACTTTTACTCCGTTATGGCATTACTGGATGGGCTGGCTGCTATTTTTAGCCTGGGTATGTACGTTGATATTATTGATTATGCTAACCCGGCTACGTAATATCTTCTGGTACAGCGGCGCATTTTTCTGTGCCGCCTATATATTTACGCTAAACGTATTACTCACAGCGACAGGTAGTCAGCATATTATCGCCTGGAATCAGGCGCGCCTGTTCGAAACCTTAAGTACCTTATTTATGCTGTTCGTCCTGTTAAGCGACGTTTTTCTTCTCTATCGCGACTCTAACAACAAATACATCAATTCATATCAGAACTCTATCCGTGACCCGTTAACCGGGCTGTACAACCGCAGCTACTTTTACGACACGCTGAATGGACTATTGCCGCATACTTCAGCAGCACAACCGCTTTCCGTCATCGTCAGCGATCTCGATCACTTTAAGCGTATCAACGACAACTACGGTCATGTCCAGGGTGACAAGGTGATTCAGTTTGCCTCCAGCGTATTACAAACCTATGTCCGTCGTGAGGATATTGCCGCGCGCATCGGCGGCGAAGAGTTTGCCCTGTTGTTGGTAAATACTGATGCTGATGATGCGCTGGCGATAGCCGAGCGAATTCGCCAGATGGTCAGCGCCGGGCAGGATTCACTGCCGGAACAAATGACCATTAGTATGGGTGTCTACACGGCGACAAGCTCGCTCATTGAGGCTGAAGAGTGCGTTAAGCGCGCGGATACGGCTATGTACGCGGCGAAAAACGGTGGCCGCAATCGCGTGGTGGTCTGGCAGAATAAATAATTGAAAGGGCTCTGCAAGCGCAGAGCCCTGTTCCTGGCTAGTCTTTAGCCTGAAGATCGAGGATATTGTTTTCAAGTTTACGGATTAAGTTGAGCAGCGTTTCGACTTCCTGCTTTGATACACCTGCAAGGATTTCATCACGCGTTTTGCCGATCACGTCTTCCATTTGGTTGATCAGCGGTTCAGCCTTTTCCGTTAGCTTGATACGTTTCGCCCGGCGATCGTTTGCACAAGTCTGGCGAGAAATAAGCCCTTTCTCCTCCAGTTGATCCAGCGTGCGCACCAAAGAGGGCTGTTCAATACCAATTGCCTTGGCCAACTGGATTTGCGACTGCTCAGGAGGTAGCTGATGAATGTTATGCAGCGTGACCCAGTGCGTCTGCGTTAACTCCAGAGGTTTCAGGCGATGGTCGATCAGCGCGCGCCAAACGCGTACCAAACGTGCCAGATCAGAACCAAGTGGCGATTCCAATTTCATCTCCTTATAATTAGCTTGCTAAGTTATTATACTGCTTTTAGAATAGTGTGCAGCATTTAAATTACCAAAACAAATGAATTACTTGATTCACTAAATTCAAAACAATGATTTACAATGTGAACTAATTCATCACCAAGAACATTATCCCTGCAACGGCAAAGGATTTTTGCTTGTGAAACTGAGTCTTAACACTCCCGGATTGTCGCTACAGGACCTGGTGTTCGGCGCTTCTATCTATTTTCCCCCGTTATTTAAAGCCGTCGTGCTTGGTTTCTTTATTTGGCTAATAGTTCATCGTCAGTTGCGCGACTGGATGTACGCCGGCGAAATCTGGCATCCCCTGCTGATGGACCTTTCCCTGTTTGCGCTGGCCGTTTGCCTGGCGCTGGTTCTCCTGACTCTCTTGTGATGCTCATTTCATGAAGAAACTAAAATATCTCTCAACCTTAATTATCGCCGTCTGCGCAATCATCGCCGCCTGGCTGGTCTGGAACTACTACACTCAGTCGCCATGGACCCGCGACGGTAAAATCCGCGCCGAACAAGTCGGCATCACCCCGCAGGTCTCCGGCAGTATTTTGCAGTTGAATGTTAAAGATAACCAATTGGTCAACGCCGGCGACGTGCTGTTCCGTATTGACGATACGCCTTATCGCATTGCGGTATTAAACGCTCAGGCGCAGTTGGCAAAAGCCAAAGCGGAACTGGCAAAAGCCAAAGCCGAGCAAACCAAGGCCGCCAGCGACGTTACTCGCCGCCGCAGTCTGTCGCAAAACTTCATCTCCGCTGAAGATATGGAAACCGTCAATACCGCGCTGAATACCGCCAATACGACTTATGAGGCGGCTAAAGCGGTCGTTGGCGTGGCGCAAGCCGCGCTGGAGCATGCGCAGTGGCAGCTGTCGCAAACCGTGGTTAAAGCCCCGGTTGATGGCTGGATAACTAATTTGTCAACGCGGGTCGGGGACTATGCCTCCGTCGGCCATCCCGTATTTGCCCTTGTCGACAGCCACTCTTTCTATGTCCTGGGTTATTTTGAAGAGACCAAACTACGTCACATCCGCGAAGGTGATAGCGCCCAGGTCGTTCTTTACAGCAGCAAACAAACGTTACAGGGTCACGTTTCCAGCATTGGCCGCGCTATTGTCGACCAGAGCGTCGAAGGCGGTTCGGCGTTAGTCGCTAATATTAAACCCAATATTCCGTGGGTGCGCCTCGCGCAACGCGTACCGGTACGTATCGAGTTCGATAAACTCCCTGCGGATGTCACATTGGTTTCAGGTACCACCTGTACCGTGTCAATTGGCGGACAATAATGAAGCTGCAGGCTCTGCGCTGGCAATCACTGCCGTGGTTTAAAGCCAGCCGCCCGCAATGGCGCTACGCATTGCGCAATGGGATAGCCATGTGTCTGGCGCTTAGCATCGCCTATGCGCTGGATCTTGATGAACCCTACTGGGCAATGACATCAGCCGCAGTCGTGAGCTTCCCGACCGTCGGCGGCGTTATCAGTAAGAGTTTTGGCCGTATCGCCGGCAGCCTGCTCGGCGCCTGCGCCGCCCTGTTACTGGCGGGCCATACCCTTAACGACCCGTGGCTATTCTTATTCAGTATCTCAGCCTGGATTGCGCTCTGTACCTGGGCCTGCGCGATGTTTACCAATAACGTCGCCTACGCTTTTCAACTGGCGGGCTATACCTGCGCAATCATCGCCTTCCCGGTTATAAATGTTACCGACGCAAATGAACTGTGGACTATCGCTCAGTCGCGGGTCTGTGAAGTGATTGTGGGGATATTGTCCGGCGGATTCATGATGATGATCCTGCCCAGTACCTCGGATGGCGTCACGCTGCTGACGGCACTGAAGAATATGCACTCCCGGTTATTAGAGCATGCCAGCCTGCTGTGGGTGCCGGAAACCACCGATGCGATTCGTAGCGCTCATGAAAGCGTCATCGGTCAGATCCTGACTATGAATCTACTGCGTATCCAGGCCTTCTGGAGCCATTATCGTTTCAGACGGCAGAACCCCTTGCTGAATTATCTGCTGCATCAGCAGTTGCGAATGACCAGCGTCATCTCCAGCCTACGGCGAATGTTATTGAACTGGCCGGATGCGCCTGGTAATACGCGGGCGGTGCTGGAAACGTTACTTAGCGAGCTCGCCAATCCGCACGCAAATGTTTATAGCGTGGCGCGAATTCTGGTGCCGCTAGCCCCCGGCCCTAACGCCGACTATCGCCATCTGGCGTTCTGGAAACGGCTGCGTTATTTCTGTCGTATCTATCTCGAAAGCAGCCGCTGGATCCGCCGCATCGAGAACGCCAGCGCTATCACGGTGTTCAATGTCCCTTCGGCGCCCGCGCTGTCGCGCCATACCGATCAGGCGGAAGCGTTATGGAACGGCTTACGGACCTTCTGCGCGCTGGTGGCCGTGGGCGCCTGGGGTATCAGCACCCAATGGCAGGCCTGCGCCGCCGCGCTCACCCTCGCCGCCATTAGCTGCGTACTCTACTCGATATCGCCTTCGCCCTTTAAATCGCTCACCTTATTGATGCGTACGCTGGTGCTGCTGTCGCTGTTCAGCTTTGTGGTGAAGTTTGGCCTAATGGTGCAGATAACCGACCTGTGGCAGTTTTTACTGTTTCTCTTCCCGCTGCTCACCACCATGCAGTTATTGAAACTCCAGATGCCGAAGTTCGCAGGGCTGTGGGGGCAGTTAATCGTCTTTATGGGATCGTTTATTTCGGTCACCAACCCTCCGGTTTACGACTTTGCCTCGTTCCTTAATGATAACCTCGGCAAAATCATTGGTGTCGGTCTTGCGTGGCTTGCCTTTGCGATTATCAGCCCCGGCTCGGATGCGCGGAAAAGCCGCCGCCATATTCGTGCGTTACGGCGTCACTTTGTCGATCAGTTGAGCCGACGCCCGCAGCACAGCGAGCATGAATTTGAGTCACTGGTGTACCACCACATTAGCCAGTTAAGCAGCAGCCAGGACGCACTGGCGCGACGTTGGCTGCTGCGCTGGGGCGTGGTGCTGCTCAACTGCTCGCATGTCGTGTGGCAACTACGTGATTGGGAGACACGCTCCGATCCGCTTTCACAAGTGCGCGACTTGTGTATTAGCCTGCTACGCGACGTCATGAGTGAACGCGGCGTCCAGCAACGCCCACTTGCCTCGACGTTGCTGGAACTGCAGCGGATTTGCGACACCCTTAATCACCATCATCAGCCGGCGGCTAAAGAGCTGGCGGCGATTATCTGGCGGTTATACTGCTCTCTATCGCAATTAGAACAAGCGCCGATTGCCGGCACCATTACCGAACGGACTACTTAATCACCCCGCAGGCAAAACGCTCGCCGCCGCCGCCCAGCGGCTGCGGGCTATCGGCCATATTATCGCCTCCGACATGCACCATCAGCGCTTTGCCCTTCACTTCCGCGAGCGTTTTCAGGCGCGGGGCAATAACCGGTTGGTTAGCCACGCCATCGTCGTTCACCACCAGCAAAGGAAGATCGCCGAGATGCCCTGCCCCTAATGGCCCTTCATGTTTGCCGGTATGTTGTGGGTCGAAATGACCGCCCGCCGCGCCAGCGGCGACCGCCTTACCGTCTTTTATCGCCGGTTGGCAGCTCCCTTCTGCGTGGATATGAAAGCCGTGTTTGCCCGGCGGAAGCGCGCGTAAATCAGGCGTAAACTCAAGACCCCTGTCGGTTTCAGTGATTTTAACGCTGCCGACGGCCTGGCCAACGCTCTGGCTGGTGACAAGATTAAGGGAGACATCTTCACTGGCGGCCTGAGCGCCAGCGCAAAATGCGAGAGTGAAAATAGCGAGTAAACATCGTTGCATAACACCTCCGGATTAGCCGTATCCCTGATAAGTGTAAACCAGGTAGCGACATCCGGAGGCGTAATCTGGCTTACGGGACGTCGTAACCCAGCGCCGCTTTACGAATGCGGAACCACTGCTGGCGCGTCATATGCAGTTTTTCCGCCACAATAGCTGAGCGCACGCGCTCGATTTTCCCCGAGCCAATAATCGGCAGCGGTTTCGACGGCAAGCGCAATACCCAGGCGTAAACCACCTGCTCAATGCTTTCTGCGTTGAGCTCCTGGGCAATTTGCGCCAGCTCGTCGCGCAGCGGCTGGAAGCTTTCGTCGTTGAACAGGCGTCCGCCGCCGAGGCAGGACCAGGCCATCGGGCGAATGCGCAACTGCTGGAGTTGATCGAGGGTGCCGTCAAGCAGCAGCGGCTGATGTACCGGCGAGAGCTCGACCTGGTTAGTGGCCAGGGTAAAAGGCAGGCGCGATTGTAAAAGCGTAAACTGCGCCGGCGTAAAGTTAGATACACCAAAGTGGCGCACTTTCCCACTATGATGTAACGCGAGGAAAGCCTCAGCGACCTCATCGGCATCCATCAGCGGATCCGGGCGGTGAATCAGCAGTAAATCGAGATGATCGGTCGCCAGATTACGCAGGGATTGCTCGGCGCTGAGAATGATATGGTCGCGGTCAGTAATATAGTGGCCAATAGTATTTTCCGCGCGCGCCTTGGTCGCAATACCGCATTTGCTGACGATTTCCATACGGTTACGCAGGTGCGGGGCTCGTTTAAGCGCTTCGCCAAACGCGGCTTCACACTGATAATCGCCGTAGATATCGGCGTGGTCGACGGTCGTAACCCCCAGATCCAGGTGCTGCTCAATAAAGCCAACCAAAGCGTCGGTGGACATCTTCCAGTCCATGAGACGCCAGTAGCCCATTACAAAACGTGAAAATTCCGGCCCCTGCGGAGCCATAGCAATACGCTGAACCATAAACGCTTCCTCGACAAAAAAGTGTTCTGAGTATACGCATATTTGTCGTCAAAACAGTGAGGGTTGCTGCGGTTCTTCCGCCGGTTCCTGCTTAGTCGCGCGAATTTTACGCAGCAGACGCTGGCGGCACAGACGCAGAACCTCCTGTTTTTGCGCGTCGCTCAGCTTTTGCCAGTTAAAGCGCTCATCCCGGCTACGAAAACAGCCGCGGCAATATCCGCGTTCATCGGACTGACATATTCCCCGGCACGGACTTTGTACCGGGAAAAACTCCAGCTGCTCTGCCACCACCGCTCTCCTGTATTTTCTCTCTGTCTCTCATTGAAGACGTTCCACCGCCAGTGCGCAACTTTTGTTGTCTTCGTATTCGCGCTAACGATCATTTTGCTTGCATTAGACCAATCGGTCTACTACAGTGTGCTCCATGAACAGACACAGCGAATGCGATACCCGAGAACACATCCTCATCACCGGCGAGCAACTATGCATGCATCGTGGTTTTACCGGCATGGGCTTAAGTGAACTTCTGAAAACGGCGGAAGTGCCGAAAGGCTCTTTCTATCACTACTTTCGCTCAAAAGAAGCCTTCGGCGTCGCGCTGCTTGAACATCACTACACCGGCTATCTGCAGCGCCTGGTTGATCACTTTGACCATGGCGAAGGCAACTACCGCGACCGACTGCTGGCCTACTATCAGCACACGCTGAATCAGTTTTGCCAACAGGGCATTATCAGCGGTTGCTTAACCGTGAAGCTGTCGGCGGAGGTGTGCGACCTGTCGGAAGATATGCGTACTGCCATGGATAAAGGCGCCAGCCAGATTATCGCCCTATTGGGCGAAGCGCTGGAAAAGGGCCGTTTGGAGGGTAGCCTGTTGTTTGAGGGGGAAGCTATCACCCTTTCACAGGTGCTGTACTCGTTGTGGTTGGGAGCCAATTTACAGGCCAAAATTACGCGTAGCGCAACGCCGCTGGAAAGCGCCCTTGCTCACGCCAAACAAATCATTGCAGCGCCTGCGGTTTAACAGGCGTTTTATTTAACCAGTTACAAGACGACCGGTCTACTCAGGAGTCATTATGTCAGAATCTAAATTGTTCAGCCCGTTAAAAGTCGGTGCGGTGACCGTACCTAACCGCGTATTTATGGCTCCGCTGACCCGTCTGCGCAGCATCGAACCAGGCGACATCCCTACTCCGCTGATGGCTGAGTATTATCGTCAGCGCGCCAGCTCCGGCCTGATTATCACCGAAGCGACGCAAATTTCCGCCCAGGCGAAAGGCTATGCCGGCGCGCCGGGCCTACATAGCGCAGAGCAAATGGCCGCATGGCAAAAAATCACTGCTGGCGTTCATGCTGAAAACGGTCATATCGCCGTGCAACTGTGGCACACCGGCCGCATTTCCCATAACAGCCTGCAGCCGGGAGGCGCGGCGCCGGTTGCGCCATCGGCGCTGAGCGCAGGTACGCGTACTTCGCTACGTGATGAAAACGGTCATGCCATTCGCGTCGATACGTCGATGCCGCGCGCGCTGGAAACAGACGAAATCCCAGGGATCGTGGATGATTTCCGTCAGGCGGTAGGCAATGCCCGCGATGTCGGCTTCGATCTGGTAGAGCTGCACTCCGCGCATGGCTATCTGCTGCACCAGTTCCTGTCGCCTTCTTCTAACCAGCGTACCGACCAGTACGGCGGCAGCGTCGAGAATCGCGCCCGCCTGGTGCTGGAAGTGGTCGATGCCGTCAGTAAAGAGTGGAGCGCCGATCGTATCGGCATTCGCGTGTCGCCAATCGGTAGTTTCCAGAACGTCGATAACGGCCCGAACGAAGAAGCCGATGCGCTCTATCTTATTGAGCAGCTGGCAAAACGCGGTATCGCTTATCTGCACATGTCCGAACCAGACTGGGCCGGCGGCCAGCCGTACAGCGACGAATTCCGTCAGAAAGTTCGCGATCGCTTCCCGGGCGCGATTATCGGCGCTGGCGCCTATACGGTGGAGAAAGCCAACGACCTTATCAATAAAGGACTGATCGATGCCGTGGCCTTTGGCCGCGATTACATCGCTAACCCGGATCTGGTGGCGCGTCTGCAGAAAAAGGCGGCGCTTAACCCGCAGCGCCCGGAAAGCTTCTACGGCGGCGGCGCGGAAGGTTATACCGATTATCCAACCCTGTAATCCCTCCATTGATAGCGGCGTACCAACGCCGCTATACTCAAGACTCTGAGGTATCAAAACAAACTGCATAGGGGAAATTATGCGCTTACTTCACACCATGCTGCGCGTTGGCGACCTGCAACGTTCTATTGAGTTTTACACCAACGTGCTGGGCATGAAGCTGCTGCGTACCAGCGAAAACCCTGAATATAAATACTCGCTGGCTTTCGTCGGCTACGGCGAAGAGAGCGATACCGCGGTTATCGAACTGACCTATAACTGGGGCGTGGATAGCTACGAACTCGGTACCGCCTATGGCCATATTGCGCTGAGCGTCGACAACGCGGCGCAAGCGTGCGAGCGTATTCGCCAGAATGGCGGCAACGTCACTCGCGAAGCTGGCCCGGTTAAAGGCGGCAGCACGGTTATCGCCTTTGTTGAAGATCCGGACGGCTACAAAATTGAGCTGATCGAAGAGAAAGATGCCGGAAAAGGTCTCGGCAACTAAGTTAATTCGGGCGCGTTCGCGCCCGATGTTTTCTCCCTTCCTGCTGCAAGCCGCGGCAAAATTTGCCATAATGCGCGCTACTTTTTTCCAGCTAAGAGAATCTGATGTCCGAGAACGCTCAACTTAATGGTCTGTGCGGCCGTTTTCGCGGTTTTTATCCTGTGGTAATTGATGTTGAAACCGCCGGGTTTAATGCCAAAACCGACGCCCTGCTGGAGATCGCCGCTATTACGTTGAAGATGGATGAGCAGGGCTGGCTGATGCCGGACGAAACGCTGCATTTTCACGTGGCTCCCTTCGAAGGGGCCAACCTGCAGCCGGAAGCGCTGGCTTTCAATGGAATTAACCCAAACGATCCGGAGCGCGGCGCGATAAGTGAATACGATGCGCTGCACGCCATTTTTAAAATGGTTCGCAAAGGAATGAAAGAGAGCGATTGTAGCCGCGCGATTATGGTGGCGCATAACGCGACTTTCGATCACAGCTTTACGATGGCCGCCGCCGAGCGCGCCGGGTTGAAACGCAACCCGTTCCATCCTTTCGTGACCTTCGATACCGCCGCGTTGAGCGGGTTGGCCTTAGGGCAAACGGTATTGTCTAAAGCCTGCATCGCCGCCGGCATGGAGTTTGATGGCAGCAAGGCCCATTCTGCGTTGTACGATACCGAGCAAACCGCCCAGCTATTCTGCGAAATCGTCAACCGCTGGAAGCGCCTTGGCGGCTGGCCGTTACCTGTACCTGAAGCGTAAGCGATAAAAAAAGCGACTTCCGGAGAAGTCGCTTTTTCTTTTGCAGCAAAGAATTACTCTGCTTTCGGCTCGTCAGCGTTGTGCTTTGCAGCCGTTTCTTTGATCAGCTGCTGCAGTTCGCCGCGCTGATACATTTCGATGATGATGTCGCAACCGCCAACCAGTTCACCGTCAACCCACAGCTGCGGGAAGGTCGGCCAGTTAGCGTATTTCGGCAGTTCAGCGCGGATATCCGGGTTCTGCAGGATATCAACGTAGGCAAAACGTTCGCCGCAAGCAGAAAGCGCCTGCACTGCCTGAGCGGAGAAACCGCAGCTCGGCAGCTTCGGAGAGCCTTTCATGTACAGCAGGATCGGGTTTTCAGCGATTTGACGTTGGATCGTTTCTAGAGTGGTGCTCATTGTCGTGCTTCCTTAAACATCTTTACGGCAGTAATTTGTCATTGTAGCGTCCTGGACGCAGGACCGATAATAACATTTTTTTCACTCGCCACATTTTATCTTCTGTCGTCTGAAGTTGCCTTAAAAATATCACTTTATGACGTCAGTGCGGGACGAATTGCGCACTTTCTGTACGAGGCGGCGATTGTCTGACTCATTTTTTTGCAATCGTTAACCAAACGACATTTTAGATACAAAAGAGTATTAACTTTCTGGCTTTTTATGCTTTAGAATCATTCCGGTTTGTCATTCACCGTCAGGCATTAGTATATGTCTGTAATTTAATCAGGGGATTGCTCAGTGGCGCGGCTCAATAAAATCGCGATATCGCTCTGTGCATTACTGTTTACATCTATCTCGCTTACGCCATTGGCGCATGCTTCAGGGCATACGCACGCTTCGGCTACGCCGAAGGCGCACCCGGCGAAAGGCTCCACCGCCGAGCGTAAGAAGAAAGCAACGCAAAATAAATCCAAATCCACCGCTAAAACTACCCGTAAAAAAACCTCAAGCGCGAAGTCCCCTACTCGTACTACCGCAGCAAGCCAAACCGCGCTTAATCGTCAAGTCGCCGGCGCCACTAAAAAATGCGTGTTGCGTAAAGGCTATAAAAAGCAGTGTGCGAAAACGGTAAAATCCAGCGAAGCATCGACGCTGGCGTTGAACAGCGTGAAAAGCAAATGCGTGGTGCGTAAAGGCTACAAAAAACGTTGTAAACCTGTCGCTGATGAACCGAATCTGACGATTGCCGATGCGCACAAAGCCCGAGTGCAAAAAGCGCAAAGCACTGCCATGAATAAACTCATGGATCAGCTAGGCAAACCTTATCGCTGGGGAGGCTCCTCACCGCGTACCGGTTTCGACTGCAGCGGGCTGGTTTATTACGCCTATAAAGATCTGGTAAAAATTCATATTCCGCGCACCGCTAACGAAATGTACCACCTGCGCGATGCCCGCCCGGTTGACCGCGATGAACTGCAAAGCGGCGATCTGGTCTTCTTCCGCACCCGCGGACGCGGCACCGCCGACCACGTAGGCGTTTACGTTGGAAACGGTAAGTTTATCCAGTCGCCGCGTACCGGCCGTGATATTCAGATAACCTCCCTGAGCGAAGATTATTGGGTTCGCCACTACGTCGGCGCGCGCCGCGTAATGACGCCAAAAACCATTCGTTAAGAGGCGCAGACCCCGGTTTGCCGCTGCGCCGGCAAACCGCTCTTCTGTACATTCCCCTCCTCTTCCAGATTCAGCGGATACTGCATTCGCTCCTCCAGTTGCGCGGGATGACGGCGATAACTGGTCGGCGACATACCAAAATGACGACGGAAAGTACGGCAAAATGTCGCCTGGCCTTCAAACCCGAGCAGCAATGAGATACTCAACGCCGAATCCTGCGTCTGTTTGAGAATACCGGCGGCAATGGTCATTTTGCGTCGGCTAACATATGTTCCCAGCGTATAACCGGTAATCAGCGCGAACTGGCGCTGAAAGTACCAGTGCGAATAACCCGATTTCCTTGAGATTGCGGTGACGGGTAGCGCGGTAAAAATGTTGTCTTCGATCCACTCGATGATATCTATGACGATCGGAATAATATGTCCGCTGACCATTTCATGTTTATGCGCCATCTCTTCTCATCCATCAATTATGAGCTTTATGCTTGTTCAATAAGGATTTCTTACTCCGAGGTCCGTTGCCTGCAGAGACAATTATATTTGTCATACAATTAAAATTAATCCTAATGATTATTGGGCATGAAAGTCATTCCCATTACGCATAATGCTCGCAAGCTAATGTTTTATATCGATCTAAAAAGATAACAGGTGATGAAGATACGCAGCGTTTTAGTCGTAGGCAGGAGCGTCGATGGGGAATTTGCGAATCATATCGCTCGCCATGCGCCAGACTGGCGAAGGCTTAATCAGTCGCGTTAGCAATAAATAACCTTTGTTGTTGTAAGTCTTTTAACTGACTTCAGCAAATGTTAACATTCTCAACACAATAACATGTAACACTCGCGACAGCGTTACACAGTAAATACGATATTCAGGTGAACATTCACCTAATTAATGTGAGAAAAAACAAAAAGTTATAAGGAGAGTAGCAATGTCGTTCGAATTACCTGCATTACCATATGCAAAAGACGCCCTGGCGCCGCACATTTCCGCAGAAACCCTGGAATACCATTACGGTAAACATCACCAGGCCTACGTGACCAACCTCAACAACCTGATCAAAGGCACCGCTTTTGAAGGCAAATCTCTGGAAGAGATCGTTCGCTCTTCTGAAGGCGGCGTTTTCAATAACGCAGCGCAGGTCTGGAACCACACTTTCTACTGGAACTGCCTGGCGCCTAACGCCGGCGGTGAGCCGGAAGGCGAACTGGCCGCAGCGATTAACAAATCTTTCGGTAGCTTCGCTGATTTTAAAGCGAAATTCACCGATGCAGCGGCGAAAAACTTCGGCGCAGGCTGGACCTGGCTTGTTAAAAACGCTGACGGCAGCCTGGCTATCGTCTCCACCAGCAACGCCGGCACTCCGCTGACTACCGATGCGACGCCGCTGTTGACCGTTGATGTCTGGGAACACGCCTACTACATCGACTACCGCAATGCCCGTCCTAATTATCTGGAACACTTCTGGGCGCTGGTAAACTGGAAATTTGTTGCCGCCAACCTGGCAGCATAAAAATAAAACCGCAGCAGGGTTACCCCGCTGCGGTTTTTTCTTAGTGCGACTTAGTTATTCGCTAACGCTTCTTCTGGTTGTGAACGCCCGCCAAACAGCACCACCGCTAATGCCAGCCCGGCAATAATCGCCCCCATCACCGGCACAAAAGCATAACCGAGGCCGCCGGATATCACCGCGCCGCCCGCCGCCGCGCCCAACGCATTACCGAGATTGAAAGCGCCAATGTTAACCGACGATGACAGGCCCGGCGCTTCGTGCGCCACGCGCATTACGCGCATCTGCAGCGGCGGAACCACCGCAAAGGTTGCCGCGCCCCACACGACCATGCTGACGGCAGCACCCAACTGCGATTGTGCCAGCAGCGGAATGGCCAACATGATGGCAATCAGTAACAACAGGAACCCTTTCAACGTTCCGGAGACTGAACGGTCGGCAAACTTACCGCCCAGATAGTTGCCAAGCGAGAAACCGACGCCGATTAATACCAGCATGGCGGTAACAAACAGCGGTGAAGCGTTGGTAATGGTATGCAGTACCGGAGAAATGTAGGTATACAGCGTGAACATCGCCCCGGCGCCCAGCACGGTGGTTAACAGCGCAGAGAGTACCTGAGGACGCATCAACACTGAAAGCTCGCGCTTCACGTTCGGACGTTCGCCGGCGCTACCCTTCGGCAGGGAGAACCACAGGCTGACCATCGCAATTAATCCCAGACCCGCCGTGGCGAGGAAAGACATTCGCCAACCGATGGTTTCGCCAAGCCAGGTGGCAGCCGGTACGCCGCCGATATTGGCAATGGTCAGCCCCATAAACATGGTCGCGACCGCACTGGCCTGTTTGTGTTTTGGCACCACGCTTGCGGCAACGACCGAGCCAAGGCCGAAGAACGCGCCATGATTGAGGCTGGTGATAATACGCGACAGCAGTAGCGTCGTGTAATCCGGCGCAATAGAAGAGAGCACGTTGCCGAGGGTGAAGATCCCCATCAGGAAGATCAATGCATTGCGGCGAGCGCGATGCGATAGCAGCAACGTCATTAACGGCGCGCCGACCATCACGCCAATGGCATAGGCGCTAATCAGCATCCCCGCGGCCGGAATAGAAACATCGACGCCTTTGGCGATAACCGGCAGTAATCCCATCGGGGAAAACTCGGTGGTACCGATACCAAAGGCACCGATCGCCAACGCGAGTAAGGGAAAGTTGATTTTCATTCAGAGACTCCATCAGGCCGATTCAGGACACGGCATTACATCAGAAGCCAAAAGCATGACATCAATCACAGAAAAACAGAAGTAAACGAAATGACAAAAGATTTTTGCAGATTTGCTAATAATGGCGGGATGGGAGGGGAAGCCCCCTCCCTGCTGGAATCAGTGCAGTACCGCGGTCAACGCGGCGGCGACGATCAGACCCAAAACAATAACCGTCGTTGTCAGCGAAAACTTTAAATTTGTGTCCATCAATTTTCTCCCCTGATTATCCCCACATAGAAAGTGAGCTTGCTCATTTTTGCACAAAAATATGCAAAAATCTTCCCGGATTTAGAGTGATGCACATTTTTGCTCTTCCCCTTTGCCGCGAGATAGGACAAAATCCCACGCTAATTTGAAAGCGTATCGGCCATTGACCCCTTCCTGTCGTTCTGTGTCGTTTTCCCAGGTGTTGCAATGTTGAGCATTGTATACAGGGTGTGTATAGGCAAACGTTTACGTATCGATAATCAGACGATCAGGTCAAGGTCTGGAGTGAGAAGTAATGGCAACTATTAAAGATGTAGCGAAACGCGCAAACGTTTCCACTACAACTGTATCACATGTGATTAACAAAACCCGTTTCGTGGCGGAAGAGACGCGCAATGCGGTGTGGGCGGCAATTAAAGAACTCCACTATTCGCCAAGCGCCGTGGCTCGCAGCCTGAAAGTCAATCACACTAAATCGATCGGTCTGCTGGCCACCAGCAGCGAAGCGGCCTATTTCGCTGAAATTATCGAATCCGTAGAAAAGAGCTGCTTCCAGAAAGGCTATACCCTGATTCTGGGCAACGCCTGGAACGATCCGGAAAAACAGCGCGCCTACTTGTCGATGATGGCGCAAAAGCGCGTTGACGGCCTGCTGGTGATGTGTTCCGAGTACCCTGAGTCGGTGCTCAGTATGCTCGAAGAGTATCGTCATATTCCGATGGTGGTGATGGACTGGGGCGAAGCCAAAGCGGACTTTACCGACTCGGTTATTGATAATGCCTTTGAAGGCGGCTATATCGCCGGCCGTTACCTGATTGAACGCGGCCATCGTGAAATTGGCGTTATTCCGGGCCCGCTTGAGCGCAACACCGGCGCCGGGCGCCTTGCCGGCTTCATGCAGGCGATGAAAGAAGCGCATATCAATGTGCCGGAAAACTGGATTGTTCAGGGCGACTTTGAACCGGAATCCGGCTACCGCGCCATGCAGCAGATCCTTAATCAGCAGCATCGCCCAACCGCCGTGTTCTGCGGCGGCGACATCATGGCGATGGGCGCTATCTGCGCCGCCGACGAAATGGGCCTGCGCGTGCCGCAGGACATTTCGCTGATCGGCTATGATAATGTGCGCAACGCCCGCTACTTCAGCCCGGCGCTGACCACAATACATCAACCCAAGGACTCACTCGGAGAAGCGGCATTCAATATGCTGCTCGATCGCATTGTTAATAAACGCGAAGAGTCGCAGTCCATCGAGGTGCATCCACGTCTTATTGAGCGCCGCTCGGTTGCCGACGGCCCGTTCGTCGATTATCGTCGTTAACACCCTCCTCCGGCGCCGGTTATTCCGGCGCCCGCAACCACTCCCGATTCAACGTTTCGCTGTCGCCAAGATAGTCAAGCAGCCAGCTTAAAGCGGGTGAAGCATCGCTTTGTTGCCAGGTCAGGCAGCAGGCGGCATCCGGGAATGGGTTTTCCAGCGTCAAGGCCGTCCACTCCCCGCTATCGATATGCGGGCGGGCGAAATGGCCTGGCACCATCCCGACGCACAATCCTGCCGATAGACAGGTGGCTGAAGATTCCCAATCCGGCACCACCACCCGCTTCTGGTTATCAAGCAGCCAGGTTGTGCGCTTCGGCAGCGAGCGCGAGGTATCTTCGCGCACCAGGGACGGCCAGTTGCGCAACACGTCATCACTGAGCGGCCCTTCCATCTGCGCCAGCGGATGACTGCTGGCGACGACACAGTGCCAGTTCAGCATCCCCATATCGCGAAAAGCGTAACGCCCTCCCACCGGTATCGAACGCGTCGCGCCGATAGCGAGTTCTACCCGCCCATCGGCTAACGCATCCCAGACGCCGTTGAAAACTTCCTGAAAAACGATCAGTTCGACATCGCTAAAATGGCGATAAAAATCAACGATCATCTGGCGCATCCGCGCCGGTTTAACGATATCGTCCACCGCAATGGACAGCTGGCCGCGCCAGCCGTTAGCAATTTGCTGGCACTGCTGGCGGGTGATCTGCATTTTTTTGATAACAGAACGCCCTTCCTGCAAAAACCAGTGCCCGGCGGGGGTCAATTCAACATCACGATGGCGACGTTCAAAAAGCGGAACCGCCAGCCACTCCTCCAGCTGTCGCACCGTATAGCTCACCGCCGAAGGTACGCGGTGTAGCTCCTGCGCCGCGGCGCTGAAACTCCCGTTACGCGCCACAGCATCAACCACTTCTAAGGAATATTCAGACCACATATTCTGCCTGCAAAATTTTTGAATGCATGTGACAAATAATAGCGTTTCACAAGGCGGATTACACTCCCTACACTCTGCGGCATCGTACCTGCATCAGTAGAAAGAGAACGTTATGCAACAACCTGGGAAAGGATTTTTAGTGTGGCTGGGCGGCCTGAGCGTGCTTGGCTTTCTGGCCACCGACATGTATCTACCGGCCTTTGCCGCCATTCAGCAAGACCTCAACACCTCTGCCGCATCGGTTAGCGCCAGCTTGAGCTTATTCCTCGCGGGCTTCGCGATCGGCCAGCTGTTCTGGGGGCCGCTGTCGGACCGCTATGGTCGGAAACCGATTCTGCTCGCCGGGCTGGCTATCTTCGCTCTTGGCTGTCTTGGGATGCTGTGGGTACGCGATGCGACGCTGATGCTGGTACTGCGTTTTGTCCAGGCGATTGGCGTATGCGCCGCCGCGGTGACCTGGCAGGCGATGGTGACCGACTACTATCCGGCCCAGCGCACCAACCGCATTTTCGCAACGATCATGCCGCTGGTCGGGCTCTCTCCGGCGCTGGCGCCGTTACTCGGCAGCTGGCTGTTAGTCCATCTGGAATGGCAGGCTATCTTCGCCACCCTGTTCGCTATCACCTTACTGTTGATGCTGCCGGCTTTTCGTCTGAAGGCGGTCGTCAAACCTGCTGGCGAAACCCAGCAGAAACTTACCTTTATGGCCCTGCTGCGTTCACGTGAATATAGCGGTAACGTACTCATTTATGCGGCGTGTTCCGCCAGCTTCTTCGCCTGGCTCACCGGTTCGCCGTTTATCCTCTATGAAATGGGCTATGGCCCGACGGTGATTGGTCTTAGCTACGTGCCGCAAACTATCGCCTTCCTGATCGGCGGTTACGGCTGCCGCGCGGCGCTGCAAAAATGGCAGGGTCATCAGATGCTGCCCTGGCTGCTGGTTGTTTTTGCGCTGAGCGTGGCGGCGACCTGGCTTGCCGGGATACAGGATCATCCGTCACTGGTTACGCTAATGGTTCCGTTTTGCATCATGGCGATCGTGAATGGCGGGATTTACCCTATCGTCGTCGCCCAGGCGCTGAAACCTTTTCCACAGGCAACCGGGCGCGCCGCCGCCCTGCAGAATACGCTGCAGCTTGGCCTCTGTTTCCTGGCAAGCCTGCTGGTCTCAAGCCTTATCGCCACTCCGCTTCTGACCACCACCAGCGTGATGCTGATTTCCATCGTTCTGGCAGGCATCGGTTTCTGGATGCAGCAACGACGCGTGCAGTTAGTGAACGAATCGTCTCACGCTTGATGATTTTTTAAAGGATCTCCCGGACCAGTAATTAGCCTGCTAATATATTTTTATTGAAAGGCGGTTTTTAGCGGCCTATACTGGATCCGGCATCACATAAATAGAAAGTTTTTTAGATATTAACGGGGGCAGGAAGCAGCCCGTTTCACCATGGAAGGCCTTTCGGCAAGGGTTATCTCCCTTCCTCTGTTCTACGTCGGATAGCACCCTCACGATTTTTTCGTGAGATTTCTCACAAAGCCAAAAAAGCGTCTACGCTGTTTTAAGGTTCTGATCACTTGGGCGTGATGGAGAAGCTATGAGTTCATCGTGTATAGAAGAAGTAAGTGTACCAAACGATGATTGGTACCGGATTGCAGCTGAATTATTGGGCCGTGCCGGAATTGAGATCAATGGTTCCGCACCCTCCGATATCCGGGTAAAAAACCCGCTCTTTTTTAAACGCGTGTTACAGGAAGGGTCTCTCGGATTAGGCGAAAGCTATATGGACGGCTGGTGGGAATGCGAACGCCTGGATATATTCTTTCACAAGGTATTGCGCGCCGGGCTGGATAAGCAACTCCCCCACCACT
This sequence comes from Klebsiella sp. CN_Kp097, assembly GCF_040064495.1. NCBI lineage: Bacteria > Pseudomonadati > Pseudomonadota > Gammaproteobacteria > Enterobacterales > Enterobacteriaceae > Klebsiella > Klebsiella sp. CN_Kp097. Next base: position 832,278 of record NZ_JBEAIL010000007.1, read on the forward strand.
TCAAAGATACGCTACGTATCGCTGGCGCTCGCCTGTTTAATCTGCAAAGCAAAAAACGCGCCTGGATTGTTGGTAAAGAACACTACGATTTAGGCAACGACCTTTTCCACCGCATGCTCGATCCCTATATGCAATATTCCTGCGGATACTGGAAAGAGGCCGAAAATCTGGAACAGGCGCAGCAGGATAAATTAGATCTTATCTGTCGCAAACTGCAGCTTGAGCCGGGAATGAAAGTGCTGGATATCGGTTGCGGTTGGGGTGGGCTGGCCTATTACATGGCCAAAAACTATAACGTCAGTGTGACAGGCGTGACCATTTCGGCCGAACAACAAAAAATGGCACAGGAGCGCTGTGCAGGATTAGATGTCAATATTCTGCTGCAGGACTATCGCGATCTTCACGAAAGTTTTGACCGTATCGTCTCCGTCGGGATGTTCGAGCACGTTGGGCCTAAAAATTACGCCACTTATTTTGAAGTTGTCGATCGTAATTTAAAACCAAACGGTCGTTTTCTGCTACACACCATTGGTTCAAAGATTACCGATCACAACGTCGACCCGTGGATTAATAAATATATATTCCCTAACGGTTGCCTGCCGTCGGTACGCCATATCGCCGATGCCAGCGAGAAGCATTTTGTGATGGAAGATTGGCATAACTTTGGTGCCGATTATGACACCACCTTGATGGCCTGGTACGAGCGTTTTCTTGCCAGTTGGCCGGATATTGCCGATAACTATTCAGACCGTTTCAAACGCATGTTTACCTATTATCTGAATGCCTGCGCGGGTGCTTTCCGCGCCCGCGACATTCAGCTCTGGCAAGTCGTCTTCTCGCGCGGTGTTGAACATGGCCTGCGCGTAGCCCGCTAGACTCGCTAAAAAAAGCCCCCGTAGAAATGTATTTCTGCGGGGGCTTTTTTATTATTCTTCCGCGCTTTTTTGCGCCGCTTCTTTTGCCGCCAGCACGCGTTCCACGGTATCCACCACCGCCTGAGTTTGCGGATCGATTTCGATATTTACTTTATCGCCGAGTTTTTTCACCCCAAGCGTGGTGCGCTGCAGCGTTTCCGGAATAAGATGCACGCAGAAACGAGTCGGGGTCACTTCACCAACCGTCAGGCTAATACCGTCCACGCCAATGAACCCTTTATACAGGATATATTTCATCAGCGCCGGGTCCTGTACCTTAAACCAAATCTGGCGATTGTTTTCCGAGGTGAGGATTTTAACGACTTCGGCGGTGGTCATAATATGGCCGGACATCAAATGGCCGCCGATTTCATCACTGAATTTCGCTGCTCGCTCGACGTTGACCATATCGCCTTCATGGATAGCGCCAAGATTAGTGATACGCAGCGTCTCTTTCATCAAGTCAAAGCTGATTCGCGGGCCGTCAATTTCGGTAACGGTCAGGCAACAGCCATTGTGCGCCACCGAAGCACCGGTCTCCAGGCCATCGAGCATATGCGCCGGCAGCTCCACCACGTGGGTGCGGAAATTCGGTTTCTCATCGATGGACACCACTTTCGCAGTCCCCTGTACAATACCAGTAAACATACTTTGCTCCTGTTGAGAATCGTGACGGTATCATTACCGTTATATATACGCGGAACAATAACAGTTGGCCAAACAGGTTGCCAGCGCGCATCGTGCCCCCACCATTTTTTCACTGGCTTAATGGCTAATCCTCGCTACAATAGACTGGAAATTCCTCCTGTTTTTTCTTCTTGCTGCCATTTAAGGCGGCTTTTTTAGTCTCAAAATAACAACAATATAAAGGTGTTCACGTGCAGAAGTACTTTATAGAAGCGCGTCAGTTATTAGCATTGGCTATCCCGGTCATTCTGGCGCAGGTCGCCCAGACGGCGATGGGCTTTGTCGATACGGTGATGGCCGGCGGCTACAGCGCAACCGATATGGCCGCCGTGGCTATCGGCACCTCGATCTGGCTACCTGCCATCCTGTTTGGCCACGGTCTGCTGCTGGCGCTAACGCCGGTTATCGCCCAACTTAATGGCTCCGGTCGCCGCGATCGTATCGCCCAGCAGGTACGCCAGGGCTTTTGGCTGGCGGGCTTTGTCTCCGTACTGGTGATGGTGGTGCTGTGGAACGCAGGCTATATCATCAGCTCGATGCACAACATCGACCCACAGCTTGCCGACAAAGCGGTGGGGTATCTGCGTGCGCTGCTATGGGGCGCGCCAGGCTATCTGTTCTTCCAGGTCGCGCGTAACCAGTGCGAAGGGCTGGCAAAAACTAAGCCCGGTATGGTGATGGGTTTTATCGGCCTGCTGGTCAACATTCCAGTGAACTACATTTTTATCTATGGTCATTTCGGTATGCCGGAACTTGGCGGCATCGGCTGCGGGGTCGCGACCGCCTCGGTCTACTGGGTCATGTTTGCCAGCATGCTGACCTGGGTGCGCCGCGCGCGCTCAATGCGCGATATCCGCTGCGCTGAGCGTTTCAGTAAACCTGATTTTTCGGTATTAAAACGGCTGGTACAGCTGGGGTTGCCAATCGCGCTGGCGCTGTTTTTTGAAGTCACGCTGTTCGCGGTTGTGGCGCTGCTGGTTTCGCCATTGGGGATTATCGATGTCGCAGGGCATCAAATCGCCCTTAACTTCAGTTCGCTGATGTTCGTTCTTCCGCTCTCGCTGGCGGCGGCGGTAACAATACGCGTTGGTTTTCGTCTCGGCCAGGGCTCGACGCTGGATGCACAGACCTCCGCGCGTACCGGGGTCGGCGTGGGCGTCTGCATGGCAATGATCACCGCGATTTTCACGATCCTGATGCGTAAGCAGATTGCCCTGCTGTACAACGATAACCCTGAGGTGGTGCTACTGGCCTCACAGCTGATGCTGCTGGCGGCGATTTATCAGATTTCCGACTCCATTCAGGTGATCGGCAGCGGTATTCTGCGCGGTTATAAAGATACGCGGTCGATCTTCTTTATTACCTTCACCGCTTACTGGGTACTTGGCCTGCCAAGCGGTTATCTGCTGGCGCTGACGGATATTGTGGTGCCGCGGATGGGGCCTGCGGGCTTCTGGTGCGGCTTTATCATCGGCCTGACCTCCGCTGCCATCATGATGATGCTGCGCATGCGCTTCCTGCAACGTCAGCCGTCAAGCGTGATCCTGCAGCGCGCCGCGCGCTAACCAGAAACGCTAAAGAAAAGGGCAAGCCGATAAAACGGTTTGCCCTTTAATAGCGCTACTTCGCAAGCCATTTGCGCTGCGGTGGCGTATAGCGATGGAATGCGGTTAAAATCTCCTGTATATCATCGCTAAAAGTCAGCATCTCAGCATAGCGGCGATGCATAAACCCTTCGGCGGCCATTTTTTCCGCCATCGCCTGCAGCGGGTTGTAATAGCCGTTCACGTTCAGGAAAGCACAGGGCTTTTCATGAATACCGAGCTGCGCCCAGGTCCACTGTTCAAAAATCTCCTCCAGCGTTCCGGCTCCACCCGGCATGGCAATGAAGCCGTCCGCCAGCAGCGACATCTTGTTTTTGCGCTCATGCATATTCTCAACGACATGCAGCTCGCTTAATCCGCTATGCGCAATCTCACGCTCCACCAGCCCGCGCGGCATCACGCCAATGACCCGCCCGCCGTGTTTTATTGCAGCATCTGCCACGGCGCCCATGAGTCCTACTTTACCGCCGCCATACACAAGCTCCACCCCGGCTTGCGCCAGCGCCTTGCCAACCTGTTGCGCGTAAACCTGATAAATCGGGTTTTCCCCGGTAGAAGAACCACAAAAAATGCCAATTGCTTTCATTACTGCGCTCCGTCGTTTATTTGCCGCACACTCTAGCATAAAGTCGGTGAGCGTCTCCCCTGCCAATCCGGGCAGAAAAACGCAACGGAGCAGGACATTGTTGAAGAAATATCCTTTATCATCAGTAAAATATGGGCGATATGGATAAAAGTTCTGCAAACGCGTCTATTCTGCAAGAAAAGTGACGTTTGCCTCTTGCCACACGGCCTCCCTGCCGTTAATATGCGTCCCCGTTGTCACCACAACATTGCGTTCATAGCTCAGTTGGTTAGAGCACCACCTTGACATGGTGGGGGTCGTTGGTTCGAGTCCAATTGAACGCACCATTCGCGTTTATAGCTCAGTTGGTTAGAGCACCACCTTGACATGGTGGGGGTCGTTGGTTCGAGTCCAATTAAACGCACCATATGCGTCCGTAGCTCAGTTGGTTAGAGCACCACCTTGACATGGTGGGGGTCGGTGGTTCGAGTCCACTCGGACGCACCATTTCAATCATTATTGATTTGGTGCGCACTTCTCTTCTTTCCTCTTGCTTTTATCTATAACGACATCAGTCGCTGTACCTGAATACTCTCCAGTTTCCCCTCCAGAATCGCCAGAAAATCGTCATGATACGGCATCGCAACGTGCTGTTTTAGATCGTCTTCCGAGCGCCAACGCTCAATAAACACAAATGAGATCTTTCCTTGCCGGGAAAGCTGCCTGACATCAGGGATCTCCCGGCTTTCGTGCAGGTCATATTGCAGGCACCCTGCTTCTCTGTGCGTCGGCGGCACCATGGCTAATGCCGCCTCTCTGATGGTATCGATATATTCAGGATGGGGGGTCAGCGTGGCAACAATTTTGACTTCACTCATAAGGTTTCCTCTGGCTCACCGTATTCCCCTGGAGGCTATATCTATCCAGGGCGTGAATTATTCAGCGTAGTGGTGAAGCCAGAATTACGCCAGAGTCCGCGTCAGCGCCCTTTCTCATACACGGTCATGGTAAAGACGACGGGCAACTGACTGAAATTACAATATTCATGTGGCACATCGGTACGTGCTACCGCAGAACACCCTTCAGCCACCTGATATGGGTCATTATTCACCGTCAGGGTGAGTTCTCCCTCGGTCACGTATAGCAGTTCCCAGGTGTCGGCCGGATGCCCCGGCGAACGGAACGATTCGCCAGGCAACATCCGCCACTGCCAGAGTTCAAGCATATCCGGTCCGCTGGTGCCGGCCAGCAGCCTGGCACTGCCGCCCTGCTCGCCGCGCCATAATACCGGAATCGCATCACGGTCGATAAGATGAACCATCGGCTCACTGGCAACGTTGACAAACTCCGCCACCGACACCCCCATCGCCGCAGCGATTTTGCACAACAGCGCGATACTGGGATTCGCCCTACACCCTTCGATATCCACCAGCATCCCTTTACTGACGCCGGCGCGACGGGAAAGCTCGTCGAGAGAGATCTTCTTTTCGCGTCGAAACTGCTTAATACGCCGCGATACCGCCTCATTAATGCGGCTTAGATCGTTGCTGTTATCGGTCGTTATATTGACTTTATCATTCATCGGTCGATATTATGCTCTAAATCAGTCATTACAGGATTATGCAATGTCTCACCCATTACCGTCAATTAGCCCACAGTTAGCCGGGATCGCTCCTGGGTTTCGGGCGCTGAGTATTACCGTCAACGCTGCGCCGCTAAGTGATGCTTCTATCGGTGAAGCCGCGCTGGCGTCAGCCTGTCAGGCAGTATTAGCCGGAGAGCCCGCATGGGCGGAGGACCATCTCGCGGCATGGTCTACGGTATTCAAAGCGTTTGGCGCTAAACCGAAACGTACGCCCTGTTCCGCAGAGGCGTTGCGTAAACGCGTACTTCGCGATGGCGCCATGCCGGCAATTGACCCGGTCGTTGACCTCTACAATGCCGTCAGTCTGCGGTATGCCATTCCCGTCGGCGGCGAGAACATCGCCGCCTATTGCGGCGCGCCGCGTCTGGTCATCGCCGACGGCTCTGAGCCCTTTGATACGATGAAGGAAGGCTTAGCCGCCGTTGAATCACCGGAACCGGGAGAAGTCATTTGGCGTGACGATCGCGGTGTGACCTGCCGCCGCTGGAACTGGCGACAGGGAGTTCGTACCCGCCTGAGCGCTCGCGATCGACAGATGTGGTTTATTCTGGAAAGCCTGCCAGAGATGCCGCTCGAAGCGCTGCATGAGGCCGGCCGCATGCTTACCGGGGGGCTGGAGCAGATGATGCCCGGCTTGAGCCACCAGTCCACGCTAATCAGCCTATAAAGTCAGACACAGGAGCAGGTAATGTCACTATTTTTAACCAGTTTTATCTTTGAGAAGAAAGAGTACGACGATGACTTTTATCAACTGGACGGCGAGATCGAGCGCTATACCCAGTCGCTGGAGGGATTTATCGGTATGGAGAGCTATCATGATGCCGCCAGCGGCCGAATCATCAACAACTACTACTGGCGCGACCGACAGTCTATGGAAATGATGATGAACCATCTGCAACACCAGCAGGCCAAAGCTCAGGGGCAACGCTGGATCGCCGGGTATCAAACCATCGTTGCCGAGATTGAGGGCAGCCACAATATGAACCTGCCCCATCCACTTGCGGAGTATCCACTACGCTACCAATCAAAACATCAGTGATTTTGAACAAGATAGGCAAATTGTTTCGATTTTAAACAATCATCATTGGTTCTATTCTTATCACATCGGAGCAACAGCGCTCCTCGCCAAACAAAATCTTTAAGGAATATGACCATGAAATCCATCAAAACTTTTGCTGCAGTTACCGTGCTGTCCCTGATGTCATTCGGTGCTTTCGCCCAGAGCGTGACGGCAACCGCTTCAACCCTCGACCGTGCGGAAGCGAAAATTGCCGCCCAGGCTGCGGAGCAAGGCGCGTCTTATAAAATTACCAGCGCCCAGTTCAATAACCGCGTCTATATGACTGCCGAACTGAGCAAATAATAGTGCGAGTGTGACGCGCCAGGCTTTATCTCTGGCGCGCCGCGCTGCTTTTCAGCGAAGACAGTGTCGTTGTCCTCTCCACCGATGCTTCAACTACCTGCCACTTGCTCCAGCACCGCCGAGGCCTTTGCCGCTATTTCGGCGCTGACTTTTGTCGCTAGCACGTCAATAAATCCACGCAGTTGCTGCGCCGTCAGGCCGTTGTGCAGGCTAATCGCGTAATGGCTCTTCAGCTGGCTTTCCACGCCCGATAATGCGGCCAGCATTGAAATCGTCGCCAGCTCGCGCGTCGGCCAATCCAGGACGTCACGCTGGAAAATATCGCCAAACAGATGCGCCTTCAGATAGCAGTCGATAGCTGGCGCAAATTCAAATAGCGGTCCACTGACCGTTTGCCCGACCAGTTGTGTCTGATTACGGCTACCGGCCTGCAGGCTATCCCAATTCTCCGGTAACGGGGTCGCTGTCGCCCCCTCGTTATCAATAACGCCTCGCGCCTGACGCTCGGTTATCACCTTCATCAGGCAGGAGAGCGCATTCAGGCTACGCGGAAAGCCGCAGTAGGCGTACAGCTGCACCAGCGTCTCTTTTAATTCATTTATCGTCAGGCCGGTATCCAGCGCGGTATCCAGCGCCGGGGCCAACGCCGCGATATTGCCTTCGGCGGCCAGGGCGGCAACCGGGATCAGCGCCTGTTGGCGCGCGTTCAATGGGTTTTGCATCGTTTGTTCTCCAAACGGAAAGTATCGACAGGAGAAAAAGATTATAGAAACTTGGCAGGGGGTTGATTAGCCAGGCAAAAACGAACAGACCTATGAGATGGGCTCATGAATTATCTATTACGATGCACAGGGCTTCCTTGCCCTGGGGAATATTATTCGAAGTAGACTTCCGGATTTTCCGACAGTGAAACGAAGGTTTTGGTGTCTTTATCCAGCGCGCGAATATCGCCGCTTTCAATATCATAGAACCAGCCGTGCAGACGCAGGGTTTTGTCGCGCAGGCCAACCGCAACCGACGGATGCGTTTTAATGTTGTTCAACTGGGCAATAACGTTTTCCTGCACCATACCGTTCACTTTATCGGTCTCGCTGGCCCAGGTTTTCTTCTCAACCACCGCTTTCGCCGCGTCCGAATAACGCAACCAGTGGGAAACGGCAGGCATTGGTTCCAGACACTGGCAGGTGGCGATGGCTTTCATCGCGCCGCAGTTGGAGTGGCCGCAGATGACAATATCCGTCACACCGAGGGCGACAACCGCATATTCAATGGTGGCTGACACGCCGCCCGGCTCCGGCCCGAAAGAGGGCACAATATTACCGGCATTACGAATAACGAACAGCTGCCCTGGCTCCTGCTGGGTAACCAGCTCCGGGACCAGGCGGCTATCAGAACAAGAGATGAACAACGCTTTTGGATTCTGGCTCGACGCCAGGCTGCGGAAGAGCTCTTTGCGTTGCGGGAAAATCTCTTTCTGGAAGTTGAGGAAGCCCTCAATGATATGTTGCATAGCAGTGTCTCTTTTCTCTGTAGTAATTACGATATGACAAAGATCACATTTAGCTAGTGTATCACCGAAGCGCAGAATGGGAATCGTTATTGATAATAGCTGTGCAATAAGCACCCAACCTGTCCTTTGGGTGCTTGCCTCTGTGGGTCTACATAAAGAACTTCACCGCTTGTTGCAAGGTGGTGCCCATTCCCCACAGCAAGGGTATACCGACGGCCAGCCAGCTTAGCGTCAGCAGCAGCGGCGCGGGCGTCGGTTCCCAGCTCAGCTGCGCGTCTTTATTGATAGTATACAGGCCCCTCGCCTGCTGCTGTTGCTCCGCAGTCATGGCATATTTCTGCGGAATCGGCCGAACCAGCTGATTACAAATAAAGCCGATGATAAGCAACCCGGTCAACGCCAGCAGCGTGATGTCATAAATTCTCGCGGGTTCCACCCCCTGCGCCAGCTGGTACTCGCGCAAATAGTTGACCAGCACCGGGCCGCTGACCCCGGCCGCCGACCAGGCAGTCAGCAGACGGCCATGAATCGCGCCAACCATTTGTGAGCCAAATACGTCGGCAAGATACGCCGGGATGGTCGCGAAACCGCCGCCGTACATAGAAATAATCACACAGAGCGCACAAACAAAAAACGCCACGTAGCCGCCGTGGTTAATCAACGGCAACGTGCCGTAAAGTAGGGTTCCCAGAAAGAAGATCAGCGCGAAGGTGGCTTTCCTGCCGCACATATCGGAAACAGAAGCCCAGAAAAAGCGCCCCAGAATATTAAACAGGCTGAGCAGCCCGGTAAATCCCGCCGCCATCGTCGCGATGCGCTTCAGCTGTTCTGTATTAAGTTCCTGCCAGCCCAGATCCAGGGATAGTAGCTTGCCGGCAAAAATCTCCTGCAGCATCGGCGAGGCCATGCCGAGAATGCCAATCCCGGCGGTAACGTTGAGCCACAGCACCAGCCACAGCAGCCAGAATTGCGGGGTGCGCCACGCGACGCTGACGTGAACCTGAACGGTTGGCTGCTTGCTGATGGCTTGCTGCGCCTTCGCGCCGACCGGATGCCAGCCCATAGGCGGCAGACGGTAACCAAAAGTGCCGCAAAGCATGAACAGCGCATATATCACCGCCAGCGCCAGAATGCTCTGCCATACCCCACTTCCCTGACCATCGGCGAAAAAATTAATCAGCCAATTGGCCAGCGGCGCTCCCACCAGCGCCCCGCCGCCGAAGCCCATGATCGCCATTCCCGCGGCCATCCCTCGCTTATCGGGGAACCAGCGCAACAGCGTTGAGACCGGCGAGATATAGCCAAGCCCCAGGCCAATGCCGCCAATCACACCGGCGCCCAACCACAGTAGCCACAGCTGATGAAAATAGATTGCCGCGCTCGCCAGCACCAGGCCGCCACACCAGCAGAGGGTGGCGACAAAACTCACCAGACGCGGGCCAACCTTCTCCAGCCAGCTCCCCCAAAGCGCCGCGGAGCAGCCGAGAAAAACGAAGAACAGCGTATAGGTCCAGCCGAGCAGGGAAATTTTCCAGTCGCACTGGCGGGTCACCAGTTGCTGCCAGAATGACATATCGACCGGACACTGCAGCGGCGCGCTGCCGCCGATAAGCTGCGACATTGGCAGCCAGTAGACGGAAAAGCCGTAGGCCATGCCAATGCACAAATGCACCGCCAGCGCCGCGGGAGGGACCAACCAGCGGTTAAATCCAGGTTTAGCAATAATGCGGGGCTTAGCAAAAAAACGACTCAACGATGAAACGGGCGGAGTCGCGAGATTCTCATTTATCTGCACCATATTCCTGTCCTTATCATGTTTGTTTGCCGACTATCGCAGTAGTCGACGGCAAACGGTAAAGGCAAGAACAATGCCACCTGCTGAAAAAACGAACAGAAAATGGCGACTGAAGCGAGCAAGCACAACCCATAAGCCATGAGGAGAGGGAGTTGAAAGCTGTAAAAAAAGAGAAAATCATCGGTAGTGATTTTCTCTTTCCCGGACATCGAGGTGTTTTCGTTGCCAGATCAATAACGATCGGCGATTTTGATAAACGTTGCTCTCAGAGTGATACGGCTTATCAGACCCCGACCAGTTCATACTTTTTAATTTTGCGATATAGCGTCGCAATGCCGATCCCGAGCTCATCGGCGGCCTGCTTTTTATTGCTATAGCGCGTCAGCGCATCGCGGATCATCTGTTTTTCCATCTCCTCCAGCGCCGTTCCCCCCTCTTCTTCTTTCGCAACGCTGGCTGGTGCCGCCCGGCTGCTTTCGCGCTCGTTGACTTTGCCGCTGCTGATAAGATTTGGCGGCAGCAGCGACAGATCGATCACCTCGCCGGAGGGAACCACGTTAACCAGATACTCCATCAAGTTACTCAGCTCGCGAATATTGCCCGGCCAGCGGTAGTTCTTCAGTAAGGCGATGACTTCCGGGGACACGCCGGGATAGACCAGCTCCAGCCGACGGGTGTGCAGATGCAGGAAATAGTGAATCAGCAGTTCGATATCATCCTGACGCTCGCGCAAAGGCGGCAGGCGTAGTGGGATGACATTAAGCCGATAGAACAGGTCCTCGCGGAATTTCCCTTCGGCAATGAACTGCTCAAGGTTCTGGTTAGTGGCCGAAATAATGCGGATATCGACCGGCACCGGATGGCTGGCGCCCACCGGCTGAATTTCGCGCGATTCAATCGCCCGCAGCAGCTTGGCCTGTAGGGTTAATGGCATATCGCCGATTTCATCAAGAAACAGCGTGCCGTGATTAGCCGCCTGAATCAGACCGGTCTTGCCATTGGCCGAGGCCCCGGTAAATGCGCCTTTGACGTAACCAAAGAGTTCGCTCTCCAGTAGCTGTTCGGGGATGGCCGCGCAGTTGATCGCGATGAAAGGCTTCGCCTGACGGTCGCTGAGTTTATGCACCGCGCGAGCGACCACCTCTTTGCCGGTTCCACTTTCGCCGACGATCATCACGCTCGACGGGCTTGGCGCCACGCGGGTAATCAGTTTTTTCAGCTGACGCATTGGCCGACATTCGCCAACCATCTGTTCAATCTGCGGACCATCCTGCGGTGGCGCCAGATCGGCCGACGAATGCGACTGATGGAAGGCCATTAAGAACAGCCATTGATCCTGAATAGCGTGCAGCTGACCGATAATAAGCTCTTTCTTATCATCAAAAGAAATGACGTGCTGTACGTGACCGCGAATAAAGTTTTGCGCAAAAGTCAGCGGACGAAAATGAATAGTTTTGCCAATCATACTGCCGTGATTCGCGCCAAGGATTTTCATCGCCGCCTGATTGGCAAATTTTACTTTTTGATCCTGGCTAACCACCAGCACGCCCTGATCCATGTTTTCAATCATGGTGGAAAACATTTTGAGCATATTATCTCCCCCGCCCTGGTCCTCTAACAGGCGGGAGACAAATATTGAAGAAACATGGCGTACATAATCTGAGAACTCGTGAAGGTTGTCATTAATGCGCTCCTGCTGCTCGCGAGTTAAGGCGACCAGGCTAATAACCCCGACACACTGTTCCTGATAAATCACCGGGGTACCCAGAAATGCCTTTTCTTTACAGTTCTCTTTATTGGTACAGTCTTTACACAAGGGATCAAAACGCGAATGAGTCACGACCTTTTCTTTTTTTGTTTCTATTATGTAACGTAAAAGTCGCGAATCTGTATTTAATTTTCGCCCCAGGAATTTACCGTAGGCGCCGGTACCGGCGACCCGGCACAGCGTATTGTCGACAATCTCGACTTCGAGTTGTAACACGCTGGAGAGCATGCGGGCAAAACGTTGAATCGTTGGCTGAATCTGCATTAAAACGGATAGCGAATTGGAGGGAATCATAATTGACCTTTTAATATCAGTAGCCGAAAGAAAATGCTGAAGATCGACTCTTTTTATTCTGCGTTTATCATACTACCGCCGCCCAGGCTGAAAAAAGGTGCCAACCCTGCGCTTTTTTACAGCTTAAAGAAAATATGGAAGAGGTATCACATTTTCCTCTCAATATGATAATCCGCAGGGCAAAATTATCATTTTGGTGTTGAAATCACTGTCGCAGAACGATATCCACGCTTGTCTGACGGCTCAAAGTAAATTTACCGTGACAACTGGCAAATGAATTTCATTTCCATCAGTTGAGCGTTACAAGCTATTTTTCGTGACCCGCCTCGCATAATTCCCGACTTTTCCACTCGTCCACCGCGACTGAATTATAACTGGCACGCTTATTGTTAGTGGTAATACAGCGCTGGCCGTCGCCACTTACATCAATGTCATTTCGACTGCACAGCAATCAATAAGCCGTCATTCACTACCAGGATCGAAATATGAAAACTGTTAACGAACTGATCAAGGATATCAATAAGCTCAACTCTAACCTGCATGAAAAAGATTTCCTGCTGACGTGGGAGCAATCGCCGGACGAGCTGAAGCAGGTGCTGGATGTCGCCGCAGCGCTGAAAACGTTACGGGCGGAAAACATCGCGACAAAAGTTTTTAACAGCGGGCTGGGTATTTCGGTCTTTCGCGATAACTCCACCCGCACCCGCTTCTCTTATGCCTCGGCGTTAAACCTGCTCGGCCTGGCGCAGCAGGACCTCGACGAAGGCAAGTCGCAGATAGCCCACGGTGAAACGGTGCGCGAAACCGCCAATATGATCTCCTTCTGCGCAGACGCTATCGGTATTCGCGACGATATGTATCTCGGCGCCGGCAACGCCTATATGCGTGAAGTCGGCGAAGCGCTGGATGACGGCCACAAACAGGGCGTACTGCCGCAGCGCCCGGCATTAATTAACCTGCAGTGCGACATTGACCATCCGACGCAGGCGATGGCCGATCTGGCCTGGCTGCGTGAGCACTTCGGCTCGCTGGAAAATCTGAAAGGTAAAAAAATTGCCATGACCTGGGCCTACTCGCCAAGTTACGGCAAACCGCTTTCCGTCCCGCAGGGAATCATCGGCCTGATGACCCGCTTCGGTATGGATGTCACCCTCGCCCATCCAGAGGGCTACGATCTGATCCCGGACGTTATCGAAGTGGCGAAGAAAAACGCCGCGGCTTCCGGCGGCAGCTTCCGTCAGGTCACCGATATGGCGGAAGCCTTTAAAGACGCCGATATCGTTTACCCGAAATCCTGGGCGCCATACAAAGTGATGGAACAACGCACCGAGCTACTGCGCGCCAACGACCATGACGGGCTGAAAGCGCTGGAAAAAGCCTGTCTCGCCCAGAACGCCAATCACAAAGACTGGCACTGTACCGAAGAGATGATGAAGCACACCAAAGACGGTGACGCGCTGTATATGCACTGCCTGCCGGCGGATATTACCGGCGTCTCCTGCGAGGAAGGCGAAGTCACCGAAGCGGTGTTCGAGAAATACCGTATCGCCACCTATAAAGAGGCCAGCTGGAAGCCGTACATCATCGCCGCCATGATCCTCTGTCGCAAATATGCCAAACCCGGTCAGTTGCTGGAGCAACTGCTGCAGGACGCGCAAAAACGCATCAAATAACCTCGCGAGCCGGTCTGCGGGCCGGCTTCCCCGACTCCAAAGAAGGATAAGGACAAAATATGTCTGCTTTTTCGCTGAAAATGGATATTGCCGACAACCGTTTCTTTACCGGTGAAACCTCGCCGCTGTTCTCTCGTCAGCAGGCACAACAGGCGCGCCATTTTCATCAAAAAATCGCCGGTTACCAACCGACGCCGCTGTATGCCCTGAAGGAACTGGCGACGCTGTTCGGCGTAAAGAACATCCTGGTAAAAGATGAATCCCAGCGCTTTGGCCTCAACGCCTTCAAAATGCTCGGCGGCGCCTACGCCATCGCCCAACTGTTGTGTGAAAAATACCATCTCGATATTAACGCCTTCTCGTTTGAGACCCTGAAATCCACCATCAAAGAGAAGATGACTTTCGCCACTACCACCGACGGCAACCACGGGCGCGGCGTCGCCTGGGCCGCCCAGCAGCTTGGGCAAAACGCGGTGGTGTACATGCCGAAAGGTTCAGCGCAGGAACGCGTGGACGCCATTTTACGCCTCGGCGCGGAATGTATCGTTACCGATATGAACTACGACGATACCGTGCGCTTTACCATGCAAACCGCACAGAAAAACGGCTGGGAAGTGGTACAGGACACCGCATGGGAAGGCTACACAAAAATTCCAACCTGGATTATGCAAGGTTACGCCACCCTCGCCGATGAAGCGGTAGAACAAATGGCGGCGATGGGCATTGCTCGCCCTACCCACGTCTTCCTGCAGGCCGGTGTCGGCGCGATGGCAGGCGGCGTGCTCGGTTATCTGGTCGACGTTTTCGGCGCCCGCGATTTGCACTCGGTGATCGTGGAGCCTGAACTGGCGGACTGCATCTATCGCTCCGGGTTAAAAGGCGACATCGTCAACGTCGGCGGCGACATGGCCACCATCATGGCAGGACTGGCCTGCGGCGAACCTAACCCGCTGGGCTGGGAAATTCTGCGCAACTGCGCCACCCAATTTATCTCCTGCCAGGATGCCGTTGCCGCCCTCGGTATGCGCGTACTCGGTAATCCTGTCGGCAATGACCACCGGGTTATCTCCGGTGAATCCGGCGCCGTCGGGCTCGGGACGCTGGCCGCCGTCCACTTCCATCCGCAGCGCCAGGCGCTGATGAACAAACTGGGGCTCGATAGCCACTCCGTGGTGCTGGTCATCAGCACCGAAGGCGACACCGACGTGCAGCATTACCGCGAGGTCGTCTGGGAAGGCAAGCTGCCGGCAGCACAATAAACGTTCAACTTATTCAACATATTCATCCCGCGAAGCGGGAAACCAGGACCGGAGAGTTAATTCATGGCTAAGCACATTCCTTTCAAACTGATTGTCGAAAAAGCAAACCACTACCAGCAGGATATGACCCGCTTCCTGCGCGATATGATCGCTATCCCCAGCGAAAGCTGTGACGAAAAACGCGTCGTGCATCGTATTAAAGAAGAGATGGAAAAAGTCGGCTTCGATAAAGTCGAGATTGACCCGATGGGCAACGTGCTGGGCTATATCGGCCACGGCCCGCGACTGGTCGCCATGGACGCGCATATTGATACCGTTGGCATCGGTAACATCAAGAACTGGACCTTCGACCCCTATCAGGGGATGGAAACCGATGAGCTGATCGGCGGGCGCGGCGCGTCCGACCAGGAAGGCGGGATGGCGTCGATGGTCTACGCTGGAAAAATCATCAAGGACCTCGGTCTGGAAGATGAATATACCCTGCTGGTGACCGGTACCGTTCAGGAGGAAGATTGTGACGGTCTGTGCTGGCAGTACATCATCGAACAGTCCGGCATTCGCCCGGAATTCGTGGTCAGTACCGAGCCAACGGATTGCCAAATCTATCGCGGCCAGCGCGGGCGTATGGAGATTCGCGTTGATGTCCAGGGAGTAAGCTGCCACGGTTCGGCGCCGGAGCGTGGCGATAATGCCATCTTCAAAATGGGTCCAATTCTTAACGAACTGCAGGAGCTCTCCCATAACCTGGGCAACGATGAGTTCCTGGGTAAAGGCACCCTCACCGTCTCAGAAATTTTCTTCACCTCGCCAAGCCGCTGCGCGGTTGCCGACAGCTGCGCGGTCTCTATCGACCGCCGTCTGACCTGGGGCGAAACCTGGGAAGGCGCGCTGGATGAGATCCGCGCCCTGCCTGCCGTACAGAAGGCCGGCGCCGTGGTCTCAATGTACAACTATGAACGCCCGTCATGGACCGGGCTGGTTTATCCAACGGAATGCTACTTCCCGACCTGGAAAGTAGAAGAGGATCATTTCACCGTACGCGCGCTCAGCAACGCTTATGAAGGGCTGTTCGGTAAAGCGCCGGTGGTCGATAAATGGACCTTCTCCACCAACGGCGTTTCCATCATGGGCCGTCACGGCATCCCGGTTATCGGTTTCGGGCCAGGTAAAGAGCCGGAAGCCCATGCGCCAAATGAAAAAACCTGGAAACAGCATCTGGTGACCTGTGCCGCGATGTACGCCGCAATCCCGCTGAGCTGGCTGGCCACAGAGTAAGTTTGTACGGTTATTCCTCCCGCCGCGCGTCGGCGGGAGTCTGGAGTTTTTATGCGCGTACTGATTAAAAACGGCATCGTGGTCAACGCCGACGGCCAGGCAAAACAGGATCTGCTGATTGAAAACGGCCTGGTCAGCCAGCTCGCCGAACGGATAACCCCAACCGAACCTTGCCAGACTATCGATGCCGCAGGTTGCTATGTCATGCCCGGCGGCATTGATGTTCATACTCATTTTAATATCGATACTGGGCACGCCCGCAGCTGCGATGATTTCTTTACCGGCACCCGCGCAGCCGCCTGCGGCGGTACCACCACTATCGTCGACCATATGGGCTTCGGCCCCGCCGGCTGCCGCCTTCGTCACCAGCTAGAGGCCTATCACGGCTATGCCGCCTACAAAGCGGTGATCGACTACAGTTTTCACGGCGTGATCCAGCATATCAACCATGCCATCCTCGATGAAATCCCGATGATGGTTGAAGCCGGGATTAGCAGCTTCAAGCTCTACCTCACCTACCAGTATAAGTTGAACGATGATGAAGTGCTTCAGGCGATGCGCCATCTCCATCGCGCTGGCGCGCTAACCACCGTTCATCCGGAAAACGACGCCGCTATCGCCCGTAAACGGGCCGAATTTCTGGCGGCCGGCAAAACCGCGCCGCGCTACCACGCCCTTAGTCGCCCGCTGGAGTGTGAAGCGGAGGCTATCGCGCGAATGATCAATCTCGCCCAGCTCGCCGACAACGCGCCGCTGTATATCGTTCATCTCTCCAACGGCCTGGGGCTGGATTATCTGCGTCTCGCGCAGCGGCGGCACCAGCCGGTGTGGATTGAAACCTGTCCGCAATATCTGTTGCTTGACGACCGCTGCTATGAACGCGAAGACGCGCTGGGTTATTTGTTAAGCCCACCGCTGCGCAACGCCAGCAACAATGATGCGCTGTGGTGCGGTATCGCCGATGGTTCGATCGACGTGGTGGCGACCGATCACTGCGCTTTCTCGATGGCACAACGCCAGCAGCTCTCCGGCGGCGATTTCAGCCGCTGTCCGAATGGCCTACCGGGGGTGGAAAACCGCCTGTTGCTCATGTTTTCCCACGGCGTCATGACCGGGAGGATCTCAGCGCAGCGTTTCGTCGCGCTAACCAGCGCCACTCCCGCGAAGCTATTTGGCCTGTGGCCGAAAAAAGGACGATTGGCACCCGGCGCAGACGGCGATGTCGTCATTATCGATCCGCAACGCACCACTACGATCCGCCATGAGATGTTGCATGACAACGCCGACTATTCGCCCTGGGAGGGCTTTATTTGCCAGGGCGCGATTCGTCAGACCTTATCGCATGGCCGGGTCATTTTCGATAACGGCACTTTTACCGGTAGCGCTGGCCAGGGCCGCTTTTTACGCCGCGATCCCTTTTCTACCGCTCACCTTCCGGTTAGCGGAATCACATCTTAAGTGAGGCATTCATGAGTAAGAAAATTGTGCTCGCTCTCGGCGGTAACGCGCTTGGCGAGGATCTGGCCGGACAAATGCAGGCCGTTAAACAAACCGCGCAGGCTATTGTCGATCTGATAGCCCAAGGCCACCAGGTGGTCGTAACCCACGGCAACGGCCCGCAGGTTGGGATGATTAATCTGGCCTTCGAAGCCGCAGCCAAAACCGAGGCCCATACCCCGATGCTGCCCATGTCGGTCTGTGTGGCGCTAAGCCAGGGTTATATCGGCTATGACCTGCAAAACGCCCTGCGCGAGGAGTTGCTGTCGCGATCGATGCATATCCCGGTGGCAACAATCATCACCCAGGTGGAAGTCGACGCCAACGACCCGGCGTTCAAAAATCCGACCAAACCTATCGGCTCTTTTTTCACTGAGCAGGAAGCAGAACAGCTGACGCGTCAGGGGTACGCCATGAAAGAAGATGCCGGACGCGGCTATCGCCGGGTTGTCGCCTCGCCGCAGCCGGTCGATATTATTGAGAAAGAGACGGTCAAAGCTCTCATGGACGCCTGCCACGTAGTGATCACCGCGGGAGGCGGCGGGATCCCGGTAATCCGCAAAGGCAATCATCTGCGCGGCGCCAGCGCGGTAATTGATAAAGACTGGGCCAGCGCTAAACTGGCGGCGATGATCGACGCCGACATGCTGATCATCCTGACCGCGGTCGAGAAAGTGGCGATCAACTTTGGCAAACCCAACGAACAGTGGCTGGATAAGCTGTCGCTCAGCGATGCCGAACAGTTCATTCGTGAAGGTCACTTCGCTAAGGGGTCAATGCTGCCGAAGGTTGAGGCCGCCACCTCATTCGCCCGTTCACGTCCGGGGCGCAAAGCGCTGATCACCGTATTAAATAAAGCCAAAGAAGGGATTGAAGGAAAAACCGGTACGGTCATTGAAGGGTAAAAAGGCACCGAATGTAGCCCCGGTAAGCGGTAGCGCCACCGGGGATTTTGAGGCCATCAACACCGGCTTCGTGCTGCTATCTACGCCACCGACAATAACTCACTCTTCTCTTTTATTCTTTTATTCATCAGCGTCATCAGCGCCTCAAGCACCCCACCGCCAATGGCGCGCGCCTTATCGGAGACGCTGGTAAAATCGGCGCTGGCGCCGCGCGGGTCGATATCGCCAATTTTAAAGCCGCTCTCGACCACTAACCCATCGCTGAGCAAACCGCGCACCATACCGCTTAATGGCGCAATAATCTCGGCCTCGCCGACGGTGGCAATGATATCGCCTTCATTAACAATATCACCCAGCGCCACTTTAGCGCGCATCACCCCGGCTCCCGGAGCGCGGATCACCCGTCGCGAAGTATGGCCAAGAATATTACCAGGAACCCCGGTGTTCTCCTGCGCTTTGCCATCGTAAATCACCTGCCCCAGCCAATGGCCGCGATTGGTTTCAATCACCGCATGGCAATCCACACCGGCGCAAAAACCAGGGCCTAGCGCAATTACCGCTGGCGCCATCTCTCGCTGCGTACCAAAATTCTCTTTCGCCAGTATGGCATCCACGACGCAGACAGGGCGCAGTTCATTCAGCGATTCGCATAGCGGATCCACCAATACCGGGATCGCGCCATTTTCAATTACCCGGATGGCCTCCTGAGCGGATGACACCCGCTTCGCCACCACCCCTTCTACCGTCATTTCACCGTCGAAGACTGCCTGGGCAAACGCGACGCTACGGCGGATCACCGTCGGTTTAGCGACTTCCAACATCACCACTTTGAACCCCGCATGCCACAGACGCAGAGCCACGCCGCTGGCGATATCGCCGGCGCCGCGGATAGCGACCAACTGCTGCTGCGCAGGCGTGGCTGCCGCCATCAGCAAGCCACCTGGTGCGCGATTTTTTACCTGCAGGATTTCCGCCAGAATGCTAATCGCTATCTCATGCGGCGTTTCGGCGCCAATGTTATAGCCAACCGGCGCATGCAGGCGGGCAATATGTTCTGCGGCAACGCCGTTTTCCCGCATCTGGCGTAAAAACACCTGGACTTTACGGCGGCTGGCCAGCAGCCCAAGCCAGGCGACCGGCCGTTCAATCAGTTTATCCAGCGCTTCACGATCCTGGTTATTGGTGGCGATTAACACAAAGTCATCGCCGCGGATCGCCAGATTCTCCACCGCCTCGCTGAAGGTTTCAGCATGCAGCAACTGCGTTGTCGGCGGAAAATAGTCGGGGTTCAGGCTCTCTGGATAGATATCGGCCACCGCCACCTCAAAACCCAGCAGCGCCGCGCTTTGCGCCACCGCGCGGTTCACGTGCCCGGCGCCGATCAGCACCAGACGCGGGCGCAGGCCATGTACGCTAATATATACCGACATCGCCCCGCCGCAATCGGAGCCGACCGCATCGCTGCCGCTACGCGCCATCCGCCCATGAAACATGCGCGACGCCTTTTCGCTGAGCGCTTCCAGCGCCTGTTCAATCACTTTGCGCTCAACCATGCCGCCGCCGATGGTGCCGACTATCGAACCATCTTCACGAATTAACATCTGCGCCGAATGGCGCGGTGTTGAGCCGCGGCTATCGACAATCTGCGCCAGCGCAAACGGGCGATTCTGTGCTTCGAGTTTTGCCGCTTCAGAGAAAATATTCATAACAACCTCAATGGATATCCGCTATGCGCCCAAGCCGGGGCGTCACTCTGTTGTTCGTCGTCGCGTTATCGCGGGCTGCTCTTGTACTGCTCCCGCCCACAGTGCGTTAACCCCCCACTGCTGCAACAGCGCCTGCTCCGGTAAATTCTCATTTTGAGAAAGCTGATTCAGCAGCAGGATCCGGCGACTGGCGGGCGGAACACCTTTAAACGCTCCCTGCGGATGCGTAATTAAGCGATGCAGCATTGGCCAACTCAGCGCCGTATCCGGCGCCGCGCCGGTGATGCGGGAAAAAAGGGGCCAGCGATGAACGGTCGCTGGCCCAACGTTTTGCCCGAGCCTCCAGGCCCCCATGACGGCAATAACGCAGCAACAGGATTGAGGTATGCAAGGTTCGTGCTCAGCTGGCGCTTTTAAGGCGAAACCGTGAGCCCCGTCAGCTTCTACCAGCACCACATCCACGCGCCCCGCGGCAACCAGCGCATCAAGCTGTTGCGGGCTAAACCCACGAACCTTACCCGCAGGGGCGAGCCACGAGGCGTAGCAGGCCTGCAGCGGCCGCTGCCAAACCTCGACAGGCAGCGCCAGCGGTTCGCGGCAAATCACCACAGGTAGTGATGCCGGGAGATACATATGGGTGGTCGTGGTGATCAGAACCCGTCGGCCAGCCTCCAGAAAACGCTGCGCCAGCCACATTAAGGTACTGGTTTTGCCTCCCGCGCCGACGGCGGAAATGAGCAGCGGACCATCATTTACGCCTAAATCACAAAACAGCGATTGCAGATGCGGTATATTTTCCATGCGCTGGCCAGGATTCCATTATTCAGGGAGGAGTATGAAACAGGTCGATTGTATTATTACCGCCGCCGGATTGTCCTCCCGGATGGGACAGTGGAAAATGATGTTACCCTGGCGCGGTACGACAATACTTGATGCAAGTATAAAAAACGCCCTGCAATTCTGCTCGCGTATTATTCTGGTGAGCGGTTTTCGCGCAGAGGAGCTACATCAACGCTATTCGGCGCATCCGCAAATAACCCTGGTTTATAATCCCAACTATCAACAGGGTCTGTTTACTTCTGTTTGCGCTGGCGCGAGCCAGGTGCGAAACAACTTCTGTTTTATCACCCTCGGCGATTTACCCTGCCTGCCGCCAGCGCTTTTCCAGCGGCTTTGGCAACAACGCGGCGACAGCGCCCTTCTTCCGCAATATCAAGGCGTACCGGGTCATCCCATCCTTATTACCGGCACACAGCTGCGCCAACTTATCACTTACGATGGACCTGACTCAATGCGCAAACGGTTATTACAGAGCCGCCATCGCTGCCTGGAGTTAGATTTTCCGCAAATGGTCTGGGATATCGATACCCCTGCTGATTTTATTCGCCTGCAAAACCAGTATTAATCATGTCTTTGTCGGGAAATTATCATTGTGATATTTCGCCGTTTATTTTGAGAAATCCCGACGGATAAAAATATAGAGTGATTTTAATTCTCATTACCATAGCGTGAGCCCATTCACATAGCCCGGCGTTCTTTAGACCTCTCTCACATTTTTAATTATTTCTCCCTCCTGTCTTTAATAACTGGTTCGATTGTTGCTCCTCCTTAACTATCCGTCTGAATAAGTACCACTAACCGGCAAATTTGATTGCACAAATAAAGGAGAGGGTTATGGGGGATATCATGCGTCCCGTCCCGTTTGAGGAATTATTGACGCGCATTTTCGATGAGTATCAACAACACCATTCCATTTTTGGTATTCCTGAGCAGCAGTTCTATTCGCCTGCCAACCAACGCCGGGTAAGCGTCTTCGGCGAAAGCTGCGCCACCCCAATCGGCCCCGCCGCCGGGCCGCATACCCAACTGGCGCAGAATATCATCACCGCCTGGCTCACCGGTGGGCGGTTTATCGAGTTGAAAACCGTACAGATTCTCGACCGGCTTGAGCTGGAAAAACCCTGCATCGATGCCGAAGACGAATGCTTTAACACCGAATGGTCTACAGAATTTACGCTGCAAAAAGCGTGGGATGAGTATCTTAAAGCATGGTTTATTCTGCATCTGTTGGAAGAGCTTTTCCCATTCACGCCGGCGAAGAACGGTAAGTCCTTTATTTTCAATATGAGCGTCGGTTATAACCTGGAAGGCATTAAACAACCGCCGATGCAGCAGTTTATCGATAATATGATGAACGCCGCCGCGCAGCCAAAATTTACCCAGTACCGCGACACGCTGAACCGCTGGCTGCATGATGACGCCTTCCTCACCCGCTTGTCGCTGGATGATATTCGCCCACGGCTGGCGACGCTCGCGGAACGCATTCCTGCAAAACTGGTACAAGGGGTTACCCTCTCTACCATGCATGGTTGCCCGCCAGATGAAATCGAAGCGATCTGCCGCTATATGCTGGAAGAGAAACAGCTCAACACCTTCGTGAAGCTCAATCCGACGCTGTTGGGCTACCCCCGCGTACGCGAAATTCTCGACACCTGCGGCTTTGACTATATCGGTCTGAATGAAGAATCTTTTGAACACGATCTTAAAATCGGCCAGGCACTGGAAATGTTGACGCGCCTGATGGCGTTGGCGAAAAGTAAACAACTTGGCTTCGGCGTGAAGCTGACCAACACCCTCGGCACGGTCAACAATAAAGGCGCGCTGCCCGGCGATGAGATGTATATGTCCGGCCGCGCGCTGTTCCCGCTCTCCATCAACGTTGCAGCACTGCTCTCGCGTGAATTCGACGGCAAACTCCCGATCTCCTACTCCGGCGGCGCCAGCCAGCTCAATATTCGCGATATCTTTGAAACCGGGATCCGCCCCATTACCATGGCGACCGATCTGCTAAAACCCGGTGGTTATCTGCGTCTTAGCCAGTGCATGCGCGAGCTGGAGCAGGCCGATGGCTGGGAGATGAATCAGGTCGACGTCAAGCGCCTGAACGCGCTGGCGGAAAAAGCGGTCAGCATGGAGTACACGCAAAAACACTGGAAGCCTGACGATCGCATCGACGTTGGCGAGCCGCTGCCGTTAACCGACTGCTACGTCGCCCCTTGCGTCAGCGCCTGCGCCATCAAACAGGATATTCCGGAATACATTCGCCTGATGGGCGAGCAGCGCTATGCCGATGCGCTGGAGCTTATCTATCAACGTAACGCGCTGCCGGCGATTACCGGTCACATCTGCGATCACCAGTGCCAGTACAACTGTACGCGTCTTGATTATGACAGTGCGTTAAATATCCGCGAGCTGAAAAAAATCGCCCTTGAGAAAGGCTGGCCGGAATACCAACGCCGCTGGCATAAACCGGCGGGTTCCGGCAGCCGAAACCCGGTGGCGGTGATTGGCGCAGGCCCGGCGGGGCTGGCGGCGGGCTACTTCCTCGCCCGCGCCGGCCACCCGGTCACGCTCTTTGAGCGCGAAGCCAACGCTGGCGGAGTGGTAAAAAATATCATTCCGCATTTCCGCATTCCCGCTGAACTTATCCAGCAGGATATTGAGTTCGTTGTTAATCACGGCGTCAACATTGTCTACGGCTGCGAACCGCATCTCACCGTCGAAAAACTCCGTCAGGAGGGTTATCGCTATGTACTGATCGGCACCGGCACCGACAAAAACAGCGGCGTGAAGCTTGGCGGCGATAACCCGCATATTCATAAGTCGCTCAACTTCCTGCGCGCGTTCAACCGCGGCGATCGCCTGAACGTGGGTAAACATGTGGCCATTGTCGGCGCGGGTAACACCGCAATGGACTGCGCCCGCGCGGCGCTGCGCATCCCCGGCGTTGAGAAAGCGACGGTGATTTATCGCCGCTCGCAGCAGGAGATGCCGGCATGGCGCGAGGAGTACGAAGAAGCCCTCCAGGATGGCGTTACGTTCCGTTTTCTCAGCAACCCGGAATACTTCGCCGCTGACGGCACGCTAACCGTCCGCACCATGGCCCTCGGCGAGCCTGATGAACAGGGTCGACGTCGCCCAATACCCACCGATGAAACCTGGACGCTGCAGGTCGATACGCTGATTACCGCCATCGGCGAACAGCAGGATGGCGAAGCGCTGGCGGCGATGGGGATCCCGCTCAACGATCGCGGCTGGCCTGAAGTCAACGCTGATGGCGAAAGCCGGCTGGCTAATGTATTCCTGATTGGCGACGTACAGCGTGGCCCTTCTTCTATCGTCTCGGCGATAGGCAACGCCCGTCGCGCCAGCGATGCAATTCTCAAACGCGAGAATATCCGCAGCCACTTCGGCGATAAACAGTGGAATAACGTCGATCCCGCGGACATCTACCGCCGCAAAGGGACCATTGCTATCGCTCAGGTTGATAAAGACGACCGCGATGCCTTTGTCGCGCAGGAGGCGGAGCGCTGCCTCGAATGTAATTACGTCTGCAGCAAATGCGTTGATGTCTGCCCGAACCGCGCCAACGTCTCTATTGCGGTACCGGGGTTCGACAACCGCTTTCAGACGCTGCACCTCGACGCGTACTGCAACGAATGCGGCAACTGCGCGCAGTTCTGCCCATGGCAGGGAAAACCCTATAAGGACAAGGTCACCGTCTTTAGCCTCGAACAGGATTTCAACAACAGCAGTAATCCGGGTTTTCTCGTGGAGCAACAGCGCGTCCACGTGCGTCAGGATGGCATGACCTGGCTGCTGGATATCGACCAGCGAGGTCAGTTCGCTGAAGTACCGCCGCAGCTGGATGCCATGTGCCGCATCATCAGCCACGTTCATCAACATCATCACTATTTGCTGGGAGCCGTCGAAGTATGAGTATCTTAATGCTTAAAAATGCCACCCTTGCCCAGCTTCACCCGGCAAAAGTGGAAGAAGGTGTCGATATCGTCATTGAAAATGACAGGATTCTCGAAACAGGCGCGAACCTGAGCCCGCGTTACCCGCAGGCGCGTATTAAAGAAATGCACGGCCGACTGGTGATGCCGGGAATGGTCTGCTCGCATAACCATTTTTATTCCGGACTGTCGCGCGGAATTCAGGCCAATATCGCGCCGAGTCCCGATTTTATCTCGACGCTGAAAAACCTGTGGTGGCGCCTGGACCGCGCTCTGGATGAGGAGTCCTTATACTACAGCGGGCTTATCTGTTCGCTGGAGGCCATTCGCAGCGGCTGCACCGCCGTCATTGACCACAGCGCGTCGCCGAACTATATCGCTGGATCATTAAGTCAGTTACGTAACGCTTTCATCAAGGTCGGCCTGCGTGGCATGACCTGCTTTGAAACCACCGACCGTAACGGCGGGTTGCAGGAACTTCAGGCAAGCGTCGAGGAAAATATCCGCTTTGCCCGCGAAATCGATCGGGCGCGGGAAAGCGGCGACGAACCGTATCTGGTAGAAGCGCATATCGGCGCTCATGCGCCGTTTA
Organism: Klebsiella sp. CN_Kp097; assembly: GCF_040064495.1. NCBI lineage: Bacteria > Pseudomonadati > Pseudomonadota > Gammaproteobacteria > Enterobacterales > Enterobacteriaceae > Klebsiella > Klebsiella sp. CN_Kp097. The sequence goes on from NZ_JBEAIL010000007.1 coordinate 858,129, forward strand.
CGGTTCCTGATGAGGGGCTTTTAATGCTTCGCGAAGCATTAAAAACAACCGGGCGCGGCCTGCATATTCATATGGCGGAAGACCGTTACGACGTTTCTCACAGCCACCATCACTACGGTAAAGATCTGCTGGTACGCCTGGCGGAGTTCGATCTCATCGATAGTAAAACGCTGGTAGCGCACGGGCTGTATCTGTCGGAAGCTGATATTGAACTGCTGAACGCGCACGATGGTTTCCTTGTCCATAACGCCCGCTCTAACATGAACAACCACGTTGGTTATAACCAGCAGTTGACGGCGTTTCGCAACCTGGCGCTGGGCACCGACGGCATCGGCTCCGATATGTTTGAAGAACTCAAATTCGCTTTCTTTAAACACCGCGATGCCGGCGGGCCACTGTGGCCGGATAGCTTTGCGCGGGCATTAAGCAACGGTAACACGCTGCTTAGCCGCAACTTTAACGACCGTTTTGGCCGTATTGAGGCAGGCTATAAGGCGGATTTAACCATCAGCGATTATATTCCGCCGACGCCGCTGCTGGCGGCGAATCTCGCCGGGCACATCGCCTTCGGTCTGGGGGCCAGCCACGTTCATAGCGTGATGGTAAATGGCGTCATGGTCTATGAGGATCGGCAGTTCGCTATTGATTGCGATACGATTTTCGCCGAAGCGCGAAAGGTGGCGAAGAAGATGTGGCAGCGGATGGATGCGTTGCCGTAAACCCATCACGCAAAAACAAAACCCGGTCGCTGTACCGGGTTTATTTTTTGGCTTCTACCGGGGCTATAAATAGCACAGAAACATCGATCGGGTAGCCCGGATAAGACGCAGCGCGTCGCCATCCGGGACTCTCCTACAAGCTCAACAAGCTGGCGCTGGCGATCGTTCTCTGTTTCTGCAGCGCCGCCAGCGCCTCACCGGTCATCAGCGATATTGCCGCCGTTGGGCACACCGATACGCAGGCCGGGCCACCGTCTCGCTGCTCGCAGAGATCGCACTTCACAATAACCGGCGGATGCGCCGCCGATGTTTCGATAGTAATCGCGCCAAATGGACAGGCGACGACGCAGCTCTGGCAGCCAATGCAGCGCCCGGCATCGGCTTCTACCCGCTCGGCGCCCATCGCCAATGCGCCGGTCGGACAGACCCCGACGCATGGCGCGTTTTCACACTGATGGCACATCACCGGCACGCTCAACGTGTCGAGTCGCATCACCTTCAATCGCGGATGAAACTCCGCCCCTTCCGCCACATGCTCCAGTGCGCAGGCGACTTCGCAGGTACGACAGCCGATACAGGCCTGTGAACTGGCAAGAATAAAATGGGTCATCACCGCTCCTTATGGTCAAATCGCGCCAGCATTTCGCTTGCGGCCTGGCGCCCGGCAACCATAGCCGTCACCACCAGATCGGCGCCATGTACCGCATCGCCGCCGGCATAGATTTTGTCATGGCTGGTCTGTGTGGTGCCGCGACCTTTGCCGCCCGTTACAATCTGCCCCCAGCGGTCAAGTTTGATGCCATGCCCCCGCAGCCATGGCATGTCGTGAGCCTGGAAACCAAACGCCAGCACCAGCACATCGGCCGGGAGTTCGAATTCTGAACCGGCAATTGGCCGCGGGCGCCGGCGGCCATCCGGCCCTGGTTCACCCATTTCGGTACGGATCATCCCGACGGCGCTGACCTGGCCTTTACGGTTATGCAGGATATATTGCGGCTGAACGTTAAACTGAAACGCCACGCCCTCCTCCCGCGCGTTCACCACCTCTTTTTTCGAGCCTGGCATGCTTAACTCATCGCGACGATAGGCGCAGGTTACGCTCTCGGCTCCGCGACGCACCGCGGTGCGCAGACAGTCCATCGCCGTATCGCCGCCGCCCAGCACTACCACCCGCTTACCCTTAATGTCGGTTAACGGATATTCGGCGCTCTCTTCAAGACCCATCACCTCACGGGTATTGGCAATCAGGAACGGCAGCGCCTGAATAACACCCGGCGCGTCTTCGCCATCAAGACCCGCGCCCATCAGCCCATAGGTGCCGACGCCTAAAAAGACCGCGTCATAGTTAGCAACCAGGTCGCTGAAGACCACGTCGCGCCCCACTTCCTGATTGAGATGGAAACGAATCCCCATATCGCTGAAGATCTCGCGCCGCAGCGCCATTACCGTTTTTTCCAGCTTGAAAGACGGAATGCCGAAAGTCAGCAGCCCGCCAATTTCAGGATGTTTATCAAAAACATCAACCTGTACCCCGGCGCGCGCGAGAATATCCGCGCAGCCCAGTCCCGCCGGGCCGGCGCCGATAATAGCCACGCGTTCCTGACGCGGGGCAACCTCGCCTGTGGTTGGCCGCCAGCCCATCGCCAGCGCGGTATCGGTGATATAGCGTTCCAGATTGCCAACCGCCACCGCGCCGCCTTCGTTTTTCAGCGTACAGGCACCCTCGCATAGCCGGTCCTGTGGGCAGACCCGGCCGCAGATTTCCGGCAGCGAACTACTTTGATGACAGAGTTCTGCGGCCTCAATAATCTTGCCCTCACGCACCAGTCGTATGAAATCAGGAATATGGTTGTGTAACGGGCAGGTCCAGTTGCACCAGGCTTTTTGCGCGCAGTACAGGCAACGCTCGCTTTCATATTCGGCATCACATTCGCTAAGGCGCTGGTAGATCTCGGCAAAATGCGCTTTTCGCTCTTCCGCGGCAAGCTTCTTCGCCCCCACCCGCGGCGCTTTATCCAGGATCGCTTCGCGCCTTGCGCCACGTCGCTCGGCCAGCGGCTGCCCCTGGGCGGAGCGGATTTGTCTTTCCCGCTGTAAACGCTGGAGCGCGCTTTCGTCCATTACGCGCAACGCCTGAGTCGGGCAACTGGCCACGCACGCCTGCTCTGCTGAGGGGCGATCGCGACAAAGATCGCATTTTTGCGCCAGCTGCGGGCCATCTTCCCCGCTGGCGACCATCTCGATTGCGCCAAATGGGCAAGCGACGACGCAGTTTTTGCAACCGATACACTCGGACTGGGTAAACTGGATGCTGTCGTTGGCGACATACAGCGCCTGAGTCGGGCAGGAGGTGACGCAAGGCGCGTCGTTGCAATGGTGGCAAGTGGTCGCAGTACTGGTATTCCGGTGGAAGACAACATGGATGCGCGGAACAAACGCGCTGCGCTGTGCCGGCCAGGCATCCTGATGATGCGCCGTGACGCAGGCCACTTCGCAGGCATGACATCCAATACAGTTCGCAACATCGGCCACAATAAATCGATTCATTTGCTTCCCTTTTATTCTTCTGGAATAGTCTTAGGGATGGATTGCAATATTCGGGCGATATTTGGCGCTCAACTTATGTAGCCATTCATTTTTGCGAGTCAGCTCAAATTATTACTCTCCTGTGGCTCTCGAATAAATAAAACCTCACCAAATCACCGGGATGGCATCTCAATTCCGCCCTGACTTTTTATCATTTTTATCTTCTTAGCGCTTATTTTGCCTACCAAAATGAGACGCTATATATCTCAAACTGATATTCGCCATTTTTATTTCTGATGCCCGCTCGCAACGTTAAACCGGCCAGCAAGAAATAGACAAGCCAACCCGTGATTGATTTCACAAATATATTACTCCACTGCCGCATCGCTCATTTTTGGCACAGCTTACGCATAACCCTCCTAACGCATAAGCAACTCCGTGCGCGTTATACGCTGGTGAACATCATCAGCAGAGGGAGGCAATGGCCTTCGAATCGTAACTTCCCCCCTTTCAGTTCGGCACGGGCGGAAGTCGTAAAGGAGACAACTACTTCATGAAAGATTTTGCCATTCCGGCCTCACGCAATACGGCGACTGTCGCGCCGGTCGATGAGGTCCTGCCAATTACGCAAATGATTCTCTATGGATTGCAGCACGTGCTGGTGATGTACGCCGGGGCGGTGGCGGTACCGCTGGTGGTGGGTAACGCGGTCGGTTTGCCTGCGGAGCATATTATTTTGTTAATCAGCGCCGATTTGTTTATTTGCGGCGCCGCGACCATCGTGCAATCGATGGGCATCAAGCAGTGGTTGGGCTGCCGCCTACCGCTGATCCAGGGCTGTACTTTCGCCGCGCTGATCCCGATGGTGCTTATTGGTAAAGAGTACGGTATCGGGGCGATCTCCGGCTCGGTTATCGTCTCCGGCATTTTTATCCTCTGCTGCGCGCCGTGGATTAGCCGCCTGATTCGCTTCTTTCCAAAGGTGGTGATGGGCGGCATTGTAACGCTGATCGGCCTCTCTATTATGCCGGTCGCGGGAGGATGGATTGGCGGCGGCAGCAGCGAGATGGCCGGTTTCGGCGATCTCTTCTCGCTGCTGATGGCGGCCATCACGCTGGTCATTATTCTTAACCTGTATACCTTCGCCACCGGCGTGGTCAAAAACACCTCGGTGCTGATTGGGCTGGTGATCGGCACTATTTTATGGAGCTTCTTCAAGCCGCTGGATTTTAACCTCGTCAACGCTACGCCGTGGCTACATCTGCCACAGGTGATGCAGTTCGCCCGGCCTGAGTTTCACATCGTGCCCGTCGCCCTGCTGTCGATGGTCATGGTGGTGGTGATGGTCGAAACCATGTCGTCCATCATGGCGACCGGCGATATCGTTGGTAAACAGGTCACGGCCAGCATGCTGCGTAACGGCCTGAATACCTGCGGACTGGCGACGACGATCTGCGGCTTCTTCAACCTGTTTCCCTACGCGGCCTTTGCGCAAAACGTCGGCCTGATTGGCCTGACCGGCGTACGCAGCCGTTTCGTGGTGTCGGTCTCCGGCGTCATTCTGATGCTGATGGGCATTTTCGCCAAAATGGCGGCGCTGGTGGTACTGATTCCGAAACCGATCCTCGGCGGCGCCGGTATCGTTATGTTCGGCATGGTTGCCGTTTCCGGTATTCGTACTCTCGGTCAGGTCAACTATCGCAACAATAACAACGGGATGGTGGTCGCACTCACCCTTGGTCTCGGCATGATGCCGGTATTGGTGCCGAATCTGTTTACCCAGTTCCCGCCGATGATGCAGCTGTTTCTGCACAGCGGCATCACTATCGGCACCCTGACGGCGATTGTCGCCAACCTGACGCTGAACGGCAGCGTGCCGTTCCGTATTTCTCACGATGTCCCGGAACCGGACCCGGCGCCGCCGAGCGCGGCTGCTCGCAACATGGCCGTGCGTACGGTACGCATGTGGCTGCTGCTGCGCAAGGTACAGAAAGGTCAAACCGCCGCTGACGGCCAGGAGTGATTGATGTCTATGTCGCAACGTCTGCTTTTTGCACTGTTGATGATGGCCCTGATGGCGGTTCCCGCCATCCAGGACGCCATTACCCTCGGAATTAACAGCCGTTTTATCTATCTGTTGCCGTACTATTTTTAAGGAGTCACACGATGGAAAAAGTCACCACCGTCTGTCCCTACTGCGCCGCTGGCTGTAAGCTGCGGCTGGTGGTGGACGACGGCATGGTCGTCGGCGCCGAAGCGGCCATGGGGAAAAACAATCAGGGCACCCTGTGTCTGAAAGGCTATTATGGCTGGGACTTCATTAACGATACCCAGATCCTGACCCCGCGTCTCAAAACCCCCATGATCCGTCGCCAGCGTGGCGGCAAACTGGAAGCCGTCTCCTGGGATGAGGCGCTCGATTACGTCGCCACCCGCCTTGGCGCCATTAAAGAAAAATATGGCCCGGACGCGATCCAGACCACCGGCTCCTCCCGCGGGACCGGTAATGAAACCAACTACGTGATGCAAAAATTCGCGCGCGCCGTTATTGGCACCAATAACGTCGACTGCTGCGCTCGCGTCTGACACGGCCCTTCGGTTGCAGGTCTGCACCAGTCGGTCGGTAACGGCGCCATGAGTAATGCCATCACGGAGATTGATAACACCGATCTGGTGTTTATCTTCGGTTACAACCCGGCGGATTCCCACCCTATCGTGGCGAATCACGTCATTAACGCCAAACGTAACGGGGCGAAAATCATCGTCTGCGACCCGCGCAAGATTGAAACCGCGCGCATCGCCGACATGCACATTGCGCTGAAGAACGGCTCGAATATCGCGCTGCTCAACGCCATTGGCCACGTCATTATTGCAGAGGATCTGTACGATAAATCCTTCGTCGCCAGCCGTTCCGAAGGCTTCGAGGAGTATCGCAAAATCGTCGAAGGCTATACGCCGGAGTCGGTGGAAGAGATAACCGGCGTCAGCGCTCAGGAGATCCGCGCCTGCGCCCGGATGTACGCCAGCGCCAAATCCGCCGCCATCCTGTGGGGCATGGGCGTCACCCAGTTCTACCAGGGCGTGGAGACCGTGCGCTCGCTGACCAGCCTTGCGATCCTTACCGGCAACCTCGGCAAGCCGAGCGTCGGCGTCAACCCGGTGCGCGGGCAGAACAACGTCCAGGGCGCCTGCGACATGGGCGCACTGCCGGATACCTATCCGGGCTACCAGTACGTTAAGTTCCCGGAAAACCGCGAGAAGTTTGCCAGAGCCTGGGGCGTCGACAGCCTGCCGGAACATACCGGTTATCGCATCAGCGAGCTGCCGCACCGCGCCGAACACGGCGAAGTCCGCGCGGCGTACATTATGGGCGAGGATCCGCTGCAGACCGATGCCGAGCTTTCCGCGGTGCGCAAGGCGTTTGAACAGCTGGAACTGGTTATCGTCCAGGATATTTTCATGACCAAAACCGCCGCCGCGGCCGACGTCATCCTGCCGTCCACCTCGTGGGGCGAGCACGAAGGCGTGTATACCGCAGCGGACCGCGGCTTCCAGCGCTTCTTTAAAGCGGTGGAGCCGAAGTGGGACCTGAAAACCGACTGGCAGATCATCAGCGAAATCGCCACCCGGATGGGCTATCCGATGCACTACAACAACACCCAGGAGATCTGGGATGAGTTGCGGCATCTGTGCCCGGACTTCTACGGCGCCACCTATGAGAAAATGGGCGAACTCGGCTATGTCATGTGGCCATGCCGCGATGAGTCCGACGCCGACCAGGGGACGTCGTATCTGTTTAAAGAGACATTCTCTACACCGAGCGGTAAAGCCCAGTTCTTCACCTGCGACTGGGTCGCGCCGGGAGATAAACTCTCTGAACAGTATCCGTTGGTGCTGTCGACGGTGCGCGAAGTCGGCCACTACTCCTGCCGTTCGATGACCGGCAACTGCGCGGCCTTAACCAGGCTTGCCGATGAACCAGGCTATGCGCAAATCAACACCGCCGACGCCGAACGGTTAGGTATCGAGGATGAAGCGCTGGTGTGGGTCAATTCGCGTAAGGGTCGCATCATCACCCGCGCGCAGGTCAGCGATCGACCGAATAAAGGCGCGGTGTACATGACCTACCAGTGGTGGATCGGTGCCTGTAACGAGCTGGTGTCGGAGAACCTGAGTCCGATAACCAAAACGCCGGAGTACAAGTACTGCGCGGTTAACGTTGAGCGGATTGCCGATCAGCGCGCGGCGGAGCAGTACGTGATCGAGGAGTACAACAAACTAAAAGCCCGCCTGCGCGAAAGCGCGATGGGTTAAGGTTCGGCGGCCTTACCCGATATCCGGGACCCTTCCCCCGGTGGCGCTTACGCTTACCGGGGCTACCAACCGAATACCGAACCGTAGCCCGGATAAGGCGCCATGCGCCGCTATCCGGGAACCCTCCCCGGTAGCGCTTACGCTTACCGGAGCTACCAACCGACTACCGAACCGTAGCCCGGATAAGGCGCTGTGCGCCGCTATCCGGGAACCCTCCCCGGTGGCGCTTACGCTTACCGGGGCTACCAACCGACTACCGAACCGTAGCCCGGATAAGGCGCTGTGCGCCGCTATCCGGGAATCCTCCCCCGGTGGCGCTTACCGGGGCTACTAACAAAACAGCAGCCCCGTTACAAGATCACGATTTAATCGCGTGTTGAATGGAGTCAATAATCGGCTGATAGCCGGTACAGCGGCACATATTGCCTTCTAATACATCCTTTATTTGCGCTTCGTCCGGATGCGGCTCTTTGGTTAATAATTCGGTGGCGCTGACCAGTACTCCCGGCGTACAGAACCCGCACTGCACGCCGCCCTTCTCAATAAATGCATCCTGTAATTTTTGCGTAATCGGATTATCGTTTAACCCTTCGAGCGTCTCGATCTCCGCTTCATCACACTGTTCGGCCAGTACCAGACAAGAACAAACGGCGTTACCGTCCATCAGCACCGTGCAGGCGCCGCATTCGCCAATCGAACATCCCTCTTTGGTGGCGGTAAGATGCAATGTATCCCGCACCAGATCCAATAGGCGCATATTGCCTTCTACTTTTGCTTCCACCAGCTTGCCGTTTACCTTCACTTTAATTGTGCTCATAGCTCTATCCTGTACAGGGCGCTCTGGCGCCCTGAATGAATCATTAAATCCCTGAGGCCCGTTGCGCCTCGGCCATCATGTCGCGGAACATATTGACGAACACCGGCTGCTTATATGCCGCCGACCAGCGCTTACCGATGGCCGCATAGATAAGCTTGTCCAGCACCTCGCAGGCGCTGTTAATCGTGTCGCTATTTAACGGTTTCCCTAGCAGGCAGCGTTCAATATCTAGTAACCGCTGCGGCTTACTGAACAGCGCGCCGTCCACCAGACGGCAGTAGCTCACCGTGCCATCATCAGCAAAATCGAGCAGCGCGCTCAGGCTCTGACGGGTGATGTTGAGCGCGTTGCGCCGCCCTAACTGGTGATAGAAACCTTTAGCCCGCGGGCGCGCCGGCGGCGGCAGTATCACTTTGGTCAAAAGTTCATCCGGCTGGCGCTGGGTCTTGTAGCCGGACAGCAAAAACTCGCCCAGACCGAGGGTGCGTACGCCATTTAGCGAGCGCAGCTCGATGCGCGCGTCATAGAGGATGGCAGGTGGAATGGAATCGCCGCAGGGCGCGGCGTTGACGATATTGCCGCCGATGGTGGCGCGATTACGGATCTGGTGCGAACCGACGGTATGACAGGCCTGCGCCAGCAGCGGGTAACGTTCGCGCAGCAGCGGATGATCGGTAATACGGTTAAAAGTCATCGCCCCGCCAATGATGACCTCATGGCTGACCGGATCTTCGCTCACCTGCGTCAACTCCGGCAGACGGGAAATATCAACCAACCGCAGCGCGCGGGTTTGCAGACGCCCCTGCACAATCACATCGGTACCGCCGGCGATAGCCGTTACGCCCTCTTGCGCCAGCAGGGTTAACGCCTCCTGCAGGCTTTTCGCGCGAGTCACTTCCACGTCAGTGAGGCGCAGCACCTGCTTCTTGTTTTCCGCCTCCAGCATCATTTCGCTTTGGCGAACCGGCTTTTTCAGGTTGTAGCCGAGGATCACCTGTTCGAGGGTCAACGGTAATTTATTAAACCGCGTCTCGAGGGCAAAACTCACCGCGTTATTGATGGCCGCCGCCGCGAGTTCAGTAGCTGGCTCGCCGATCCCCTTCGCCCCCAGAGGCCCGGCGATATCCGGGTTTTCTACGCCGATAATCGTCATCGGCGGAATATCTTTCATCGTCGGCAGCAGGTAGCTGTCGAAGTTTTCCGATTTGACCTGGCCATTTTCAATGTTGAAGTCTTCCAGCAGCGCGTAGCCAAAACCCTGCGCCACCCCACCATAAACCTGGCCTTCAAAACCCACCGGGTTGAGTACCCGGCCCACGTCATGGGCGGCGGTAACATGCAGCAAATCGGTTTTACCGGTGCTGGTATTCACCCGTACCTCCGCCACCTGGCAGCCATAGACCCAGGTAAAGTACGGGCTGCCGCACCCTTTTTCTTCATCCCAATGAATGGGCGGCGGCACAAACCAGCCGTACTCGGTCAGGCTGACGCTGGCCCATTTGGTTTTATTAACCGCAGTTTTGAAATCAATACGCCGTTCACTGTCCTGGACGTTGATGATAAAGCCATCCTGCCACAAGGTTTCAGCCAACTCGCGGGTACCGATGCTGTCGCCGACGACGCTGAGAATGCGGCGTTTTATCTTGTCCGCGGCGTCAAGAATCGCCCCACCGCCGACCATAGTCCCACGGGTTGCCGCCGTCGATCCGCCGTCGCCGATAACCGAGGTCGGCGGTTCCATAAAATGCAGTTCCGATAGAGGAATACCAAAGGCTTCCGCGGCGATTAGCGACATCGCGGTTTGCAGACCCTGACCGTTTTCAGAAACCGATGTCGCCAGATTGACGCTGCCGTCCTCATTCACCTGAATGAGCGCAGTCGAGGTATCTACCCCTTCCGCGCCGATGGAACAACCACGGTAGCTCAGCGCCAGGCCAATGCCATAGCGATAAACGCCGCCTTTTTGGTTCAATTCACGATAGTGCTGGCGTTTTGCCGCAAATTCCGAGGCATTCACCGCCTTACTCAGGACTTCAGTCGCCGAGACGGTGTGTTTATCAAACCGCTGCCCGGTGACCGAGGTATCGCCCTGACGCAGCGCGTTCACTTCACGCACCGCCACCGGCGAGAGATTGAGCACTTCGGCAATTTCATCCATAAAGGATTCGTTGGCGTAAACCACCTGTGGTGAACCGAAACCACGCATCGCCGAGGTATAGCTGTTGTTGGTATAGACGGCTTTAACGTCGATATGGACGTTATCAATATTGTACGGCCCAGCGGCCTGCACCGAAGAACGCCATGTGACGAACGGGGAGGACGCCGCATAGCCGCCGCTGTCGGCGAGAATATCGATTTTGATCGCCAGAATGCGTCCGTTGTCGTCCACCCCGGCGCGATACTTCATTTTATAAGGGTGGCGCTTACAGCTTTCGATAATGGACTGCTCGCGGGTGTAGGTAAATTTCACCGGACGGCCGGTCAGGCGCGTCATCAATGCGGAACGGCAGGCCAGGTGATCGATGATGTCATCTTTGCCGCCGAACGAGCCGCCCATCACCGCGCGTTTGACGTTAATCTGGCTCTGCGGGCAGCCCATAAACTTAGCCACGAAGCTGCGTACGCGGTGCGGGTTCTGAATGGAGCCGGAGATAATCAGGCTACCATCGGTGGGGTCAAGCCAGGTCAGTACAACTTCCGGTTCAATGTACGCGTGTTCCTGGAAGCCCACTTCATATTCACGTTCAATCACGTGACTGGCTTCGGCAAAACCTATGGCGATGTCGCCCTTAACGGTGTGGTGATGGGCGGCGATATTATCGCTGCGCTCCGGGTGAATTCGCCGGGCATCCGGCGCCAGCGCGGCTTCTACGTCCGTTAGCGGCTCATAGGGCGTATAGCGCACATGTATTTTATCCGCCGCCTCACAGGCGGCTTCATAACTGGTTGCCGCCACCACGGCGACGACATCGCCGTGGAAGACCACCTCGTCTTTGACGATAGGCAGATAATCTTTGACGATAATCCCCACGACCGGAGTACCGGGAATATCTTGCCAGGTGGCGATTTTTACCACGCCTGCAACATTCAGCGCCTCGCTAAGATCTATCGCCTCGATTTTCCCGGCGGGTATATCCGCAAAGCGGCAAACGCCATACAGCATGCCCGGTAAGGTAATATCGTCGCCATAAACGGCCGTTCCTTTGACTTTCGCCAGTCCATCCACGCGCCGTAGCGGCGCTGAAGGTGAAGCACACATAACAGTCCCCTCAATGATTATCCGTTGCGGGCAATCCCGGGTTTGCTAAACGTCGCGCTATCCATAACCCATGGGAAAAGCCACATCACCGATAACAAATCCAAGATTTGTGCCAGAAATCAATGAGGTGCCGTTTAAGATTCGTTTTTGTGAGTCGTCGCGCAAAATGCGGCTAAAGTACGGAGAAAATAGCGCTACTAAGGCCGCGGCCCGCAGGCCAGTAACATTTCGCCGCCATTTTTATCAAAGTGATAGCCCGGTTTTCTCAAATTAATAATTTGCCCGTGTGCTAAACGGTATAGATACGGATCTCGTGTTCACGGAAAGCATCCCGGTATTTACGGCTGATGTTTTCCTCCACGACCAGCACGTCAATGGCGCTGCTTTCAGCTACCACAAAACGCGCGACGGCGGGGATTTTATCTGAGGTTAAGCCAACGATAATTTCACTGCACTGTTTGATAACCGCTTTCTTAAATTCACAATCGGTGTGATCAAAGCCGGTTAGACCTGACTCCGGAGCCATTGCGCAGCCGCCAATAAATCCCTGATCGAAGAGGATCCCCTGCACCTGGGCCACCGCCGATGCGCCGACACAACCGCCAGCCGCGCGTTGCACCAGACCTCCGAGCATCACAACCTCGTAAAGCGGTTTTTTAAGCAGAACCGCCGCAATTTCCGGGGAATTGGTAACCACGGTTAAGGCCAGTTCGCCCGGTAGCGCTTCCGCCATTGCCAGGTTGGTGGTGCCGGTATCAATAAAAATACAGCCGCCCGGTTTCACTAGCTGTGCGCATTTCTGTGCGATTCTGCTCTTTGTTGCCCTGTTTTTCTCTTTACGTTCGTTGTACTCCATGGATTCCGGGAGGGTCATCACCGCGCCGCCGTAGACTTTCTTACAATATCCGTCTTTGCTCAACTCATGAAGATCGCGGCGAATAGTGTGTTCAGAGACCTGTAAGCGCTGGGCCAGATCGGCGCAAACGACCCTACCGTCCTCCTGCAGGATCTGACAAATCAGCGCTTGTCGTTGCTGAGGGAAAGCTGCATAATCGAGCACAACAACTCCTTAAAATAAATATAACGAGCAGAAAAGAGCATAATCGTTCACTTATGCGCATGCTGTCAACCCGAACCCTTACGAGGTAAATCATGAAAGTTGCCCATATCGCCCTCTGGACCCGCCATCTTGAGCAGCAAGCACGCTTTTGGGTGGAATTTTTTGCCGGCGAAATCAACGAAAAATACCGTAGTAAAACCAATCCTGGTTTTGAATCCTACTTTGTAAAAATTGGCTCTGACGTGGCCATTGAGTTAATGACCAAACCCGGTTTACATGACTCGACCCACGATAACAACCATACGGGGTGGGTGCATCTGGCGATCGCCGTCGGCGGCACGGAACAGGTGAATGCGTTAGCCAAACGCGCTGAAATGGCGGGAATTTTAGTCTCTGCCCCACGCACTACCGGCGATGGCTATTATGAGGCGGTTATCAAAGACCCTGATGGAAACCTGGTGGAAATCGTCGCATAGTAAGGCAAATCCACATGAAGGAGTCGACCGTGGCACATTATCGCGTCATTGATAAAGCGAGCTGGCCTCGCCTGGATCACTTTACGTTCTACCGTACCTTTGCCAATCCCAGCTTCAATCTGTGCGTGCCGGTAGAAGCGCAACAGTTATACACCTGCGCGAAAGACCGGGGCGTTTCCTTCTTTCAACTGGCATTATTCGGCCTGTTGCGCGCGGCCAACGCCGTACCGCAGCTGAAACAGCGCCTGCGCAACGACGATATCATCGAATATGACGCCATCTCAGTGATGACGCCGATCATGACCGCCAGCGAAGGTTTTCGCCAGGTATGGTGCGATAACGCCGCTGATTTCCCCGCGTTTAGCGCCGCCGCGACGCCGCGCATTGAGGCTGCAAGAAGCACCAATCCCTCACCGCTTATTGTGGAAGAAGAAAATTTCTTTTGCGCCAGTTGCCTGCCGTGGCTGCACTTCAGCGCCATGACCCATGCGGAATACTACGTGGGCGCGGCGGTACCCGCCCTGACGTGGGGAAAACTGAAAAATGGCATCATTCCGGTTGCCGGCCGGTTTAATCACGCTTTTGTTGATGGCCAGCACGCCAGCCGTTTTTATGCCGAAGTCGAATATTATTTCGCCAACCCGCAGGCCCTGTGGCTGCCGGTTGAGGCCGGCGATTAGCTGCCGCGGCATAAAGAACAATCTACTATGACTTCCCCGAAAACCGGCATTATATTGCCGGTTTTTTGCTAATGCGAAATGGCTATAAACCATAGCGTTTCGTTGTTAGACAGTATTCAGCGCGCCTCTTATCTTCGTCATGAATTGTAAATAACAACGCAATCATTTGATGAGGTAGCACTTTTGTCCAGATTACGGCAAGGATTAAAAACCAGACAAACGCGCTTCGCGCTGGCGCTGAAAGTGGCGCTACTCGGTAGCATGGTGGCATTTTCTTCTGTCGCCAACGCCGACGATATTCTTAAAGAAGGGATCACTCCCGCAACCGATGCCAGCCAGATCCCGGCCAGCGCCAAACTGCGTAAAGACACGGTGGTGGCCGGCATTTCCGAACCACAGGGGATCTTTAACCCTTACTTCTTCGTCAACGGTTGGGATGAAAACGTCACCAACGTTATTTTTTCACGCCTGATTGACTGGGATAGTCAGGGTAAGCTGGTGCCGGGGCTGGCTGAGAGCTGGACGGTGAGCGCGGATAACAAAGTCTATACCATCAAATTACGCCCTAACCTGACCTTCAGTGACGGATCGCCACTCACCGCGGAGGATGTCGCTTTTACGCTGACCGTTCTGCTCGACCCGAAATATGACGGCGATACCGATATCACTCTGGCCAATATCGCCGGCGGCGCGGAATATAAAGCAGGCAAAGCCGATAGCGTGAGCGGCCTGAAAGTTATCGATCCGCTGACCTTACAGGTTACTACCACCCAGCCGGGCGCGACAACGCTGGCGAAAATCGGCGGTCCGGTATTATCGAAAGCCTGGTACGGAAAAGGGTATCAACGTGGAAATCTGGATTATCTGCGTTCTCTGCACGGAAAACCGCTGGGTAACGGTCCTTATGTCTACGATAAATATATTCCCGGGCAGGAGATTCGCTTCCACGCCAACACGCATTTTTATCGCGGTACGCCGCCAACACCGCGCTTTATCTATCGCGTGACCAATCCGTCTACCAATTTCCAGTTATTCCAGACCGGCGAAACCGACTACGACGCCTTCACCTCGCGCCCGGATGATATTGAGCAGCTTAAGATGCTCGGTTTTGCCAATATCAACCTGTACGGCTCCAGCGACTACAGCCAGGTGGAGTTCAACGTCCATCGCCCGGCGCTGCAGGATAAAAAAGTGCGTCAGGCGCTGATTTACGGGCTGGACCGCCAGAAGTTAATCGACGTGGTGTATCAGGGATACGGTAAGGTAGCCATTGAACCGATCGCGCCTATTTCCTGGGCCTTCAATGCGCAGGGCGTCAACCCCTACCATTACGATCCGGTGCAAGCGAAAAAACTGCTCGATGAAGCGGGCTGGCTGCCTGGCGCCGATGGCATCCGCGTGAAAGACGGTAAGCGGCTGGAATTGACTCTACTGGCGAGCAAAAAAGTCATTAACGATGCGCTGATCCCAATTGCCAAAGAGAACTGGCGGCAGATAGGCGTGCTGCTGAAACCGCAGGTGGTTGATTTCAACGCGCTGATGGCGCAGCGCAAAGCGGGTAATTACGATCTGGCGTCGTTTAGCACCAGTACTCTCAACGATCCGCATGATGGCGTGTGGGACTTCTACAGCAGCGAGGCCAAAGAGTCGGGCTATCACAACGCTGAAGTCGATAAGCTTATCAATGCGGGCAACGCGGTGCTGGATGTCGAACAACGCAAGCCTATCTATCACCAGCTGTATCAGGTGCTGGCCGAGGATCCGCCGGTTATCCTGCTGGGATACCGGGAAATTCTTTCCGCCAGCAGCGCCCGGGTGACCGGCTTTAAGCCGGATATCTATAACGGCCTCACCGGCAGTTTGCCGGACGTGAAAATCGTGAAGTAAATCCCCCAGCCGCCGGCCCCCCGGCGGCTGATGTGAGAATGTTATGAAAAATTTCATCCTGAGGCGCATATTGCAAACGCTGCCGATGCTGCTGCTGGCCTCCTTTATCATTTTTATGCTCTTTGCTAAAACCCCCGGCGATTTTATCGATGGCAACATCACCTTGACGGCCGCCCGCGCCGCCGAACTGAAGGCGATATACGGCCTCGACCAGCCGCTCTTCACCCGCTACCTTCACTGGCTGGGGCAACTGCTGCGCGGGGATTTAGGCTTCTCGCTGCAATACCAGATCCCGGTCAGCCAGTTACTGAACCAGTACATCTGGAACTCCTTCCTGCTGGCAAGCGTGGCGCTGGTCTTCTACTGGGGTATCGGCCTGACGGTTGGCGTTGTCTCCGCGCTCAGACCTAATTCATGGTTCGATCATCTGGTGAGTATCGCGGTGTTCGCCGCCATGTCCTTTCCCACCTTTTTCCTCTGCCTGCTGCTGATTAAGTGGTTTGCCGTCGACCTGCACTGGCTGCCGGTAGGCGGGATGACCAATACCGGTAGCGACGATAGCGGCTGGCAGTATGTGCTGCAGGTCGCCGCCCATCTGGTACTGCCGGTACTGGCGCTGGTGATGCTGCAGGCCGGCAGCCTGACGCGCTATTTTCGCGCCAGCATGCTTGACGTGGTGAAGATGGATTTCATTCGTACTGCCCGTGCTAAAGGGCTGCGAGAACGCACGGTTATCATGAAACACGCGCTGCGCAATGCGCTACTGCCGGTCATCACCCTGCTTGGCTTCGAACTGCCGGGATTGTTCTCTGGCGCCATCATTACCGAAAAAGTATTTAACTGGCCGGGCGCCGGGCACATTCATATCGATTCGCTGGCCGCTCGCGATTATCCGGTATTGATGGGGTTTACCCTGTTTCTGGCGGTGCTGACGATCGTCGGTAACTTACTGGCCGATGTGCTCTACGCGTGGGCCGATCCGCGCATTCGAGTGAGGTAATGATGATAACTTCCCTGTTTGGTTACCGTCGCCGCCTGCGCCAGGCGACAATCCCCGCGCTTGCGCAAATAACCCCCTCTCCATGGCGTCAGGCATGGCGCCAACTGCGCCGCAACCGGATGGCGATGCTGTGTTTAATCCTGCTTGCGGTGATGGCCACGTGGTGCGTACTCGGACCGATATGGTCGCCGTGGAAAGATGACGCCACCGATGCGCTGATGGTCAACAAACCGCCCGGCGCCGAACACTGGCTGGGGACCGATTTTCTTGGCCGCGATATCTATACGCGTTTACTGCTGGCCGGGCGCATTTCACTGATAATCGGCCTGCTGACCATGCTGCTGTCGGTGACGCTTGGCTATCTACTGGGAGCGCTATCGGGCTATGTCGGCGGACTCACCGATAAACTGATTATGCGGCTGGCCGATCTGGTGATGACGATCCCCAGTTTGCCTTTATTAATCGTCGCCGGCGCGATGCTCTCCGAGCTCGACTTTTCGCCGGATTCCCGCATCTGGATGGTGGTGATTATGCTCAGCCTGCTGGAGTGGCCAAAGCTGGCGCGGCTGGTGCGCGGGCAGTGCCTGTCGCTACGCGAGCGCGATTTTATGCTGGCGACGCAGGTTCTGGGACTGTCGGCGCGCCGCCGCCTGTTTGGCCACCTACTGCCCAATACCATCCCGATTCTGGTGGTGATGGCGACAATGGCGGTCGCTAACGCCATTCTGAGCGAATCGGCGCTGAGCTACCTTGGCCTTGGCGTAGTACCGCCGACGCCGTCGTGGGGCAATATGATGGATGCCGCCAACAGCCTGATTGATTTTCAGCGGCGGCCCTGGCTATGGATGCCTCCTGGGATTGCCATCTTTATTACCGTCATTGCTATCAACGTGCTGGGTGACGGCCTGCGCGACGCAATGGACCCGAAAATGAAACAGAGGCTGAAATGAGCGCACCATTAATTTCTTTTAAGCAACTTTCGGTCTCTTTCGCTGCTGAAGGAAGCCGGGTGCGCGCGGTACAGGAGGTCTCTTTTTCGATTCAGGCCGGGCAAACGGTAGGTATCGTCGGTGAGTCCGGCTGCGGCAAAAGCGTGACCGCCATGTCGCTAATGGGCCTATTGCCTCCCCAGGCCGCGCGCATTGACGGCGGCGAGATCCTTTTCGAAGGACGCGATCTGCTCACGCTGAAAGCGCGTCACATGGCCGACCTGCGCGGCAACCAGTTGGCGATGATCTTCCAGGAGCCGATGTCGGCGCTCAACCCGGTACTGACCATAGGCGAACAGCTCTGCGAGCCGCTCATCCGCCACCGCGGCGACTCGCCGCAAGCCGCCTGGCAGCGTGCAATACACCTGTTGAACGAGGTGGGACTGGCGCGCAGCGAAAGCCTGATGGCGTACTATCCGCATCAACTTTCCGGCGGTATGCTACAGCGGGTGATGATCGCCATGGCGCTGAGCTGCGGGCCGCAATTATTGATAGCGGATGAACCAACTACCGCGCTGGATGTCACCGTGCAGGCGCAGATCCTGCGTCTGATACGGGACCGCGCGCGCGAAAGCCAGATGGCGATGCTGCTGATCACCCACGATCTGGGGGTGATCGCGCAGATGGCCGAAAGGGTCGTCGTAATGTATGCCGGGCGGATTGTCGAACAGGGAACCACCGTCGAGGTGCTGCGCCAGCCCCAGCACCCCTATACCCGCGGACTTATCGCCTCGCGTCCGGTGCCGGGCGCGCGCCGCCGGCGGCTTTACTCCATTCCCGGTCAGGTGCCGGATCTCGCGCAACTGCCTGCGGGCTGCGCGTTTGCCGATCGCTGCGAACAGGCAACCGCACGCTGCCGTCAGGACATCCCGCCACTTTTTGGGTCCTCGCATCAGGCGGCCTGTTTTTATAGTCAATTCGCGGAGTCGGTGGTATGAACCAGCCCTATTTAATTGAAGTTAATGGCTTGAAAAAGTATTTCCCGCTGCGCGACGGCCTGTTCGGCCAGCAGACCGGGGAACTGCGCGCGGTCGATGACGTCAGTTTTAATATCCGTCCGGGAACGATTTTTGGTCTCGTCGGAGAATCCGGTAGTGGTAAAACCACCGTTGGTCGAACCTTGCTTGGATTGTATGAAAAGACCGCCGGCAGCATTAAATTCCGCGGTCAGGAGTTATCCGAACTGTCAGCGGCGGCAATGCAGGCCCTACGACCGAAAATTCAACTGGTGTTTCAGGATCCCTATAGTTCACTGAATCCACGCATCCGCGTCGGCGAGGCGATTGGCGAGGCGATGCTGCAGCATAAACTATGCACGCGCGCTGAACTCTATGAGAAAGTCATTGCGGTGATGAAGATATGCGGGCTGGCGCCTCAGCATTACCACCGTTTTCCGCATGAATTTTCCGGCGGTCAGCGGCAGCGCATCGGCATCGCCCGCGCGCTTATCCTCAATCCGGACTTTATCGTCGCCGATGAACCCATTTCCGCACTCGATGTGTCGATTCAGGCGCAGATTATCAATCTGTTTGCCGACCTGCGCGACGAGCGTGGCGTCACCTTTCTATTCATCTCCCATGACCTTGGAGTTGTAGAGCATTTGTGCGACGACGTGGCGGTGATGTACCTCGGTCAACTGGTGGAAACCGCCAGCCGCGATGCGCTGTTTAGCCGCCCTCTTCATCCCTATACCCAGGCGCTTCTGGCCGCGGTACCCACCCTCGATCCCGAAAGCGAACCGCAGGCGGTCGTCCAGGGAGAAATCCCGGATCCGTCGCGCCCGCCTGAGGGCTGCCGGTTTTCGTCACGCTGCCCGCAGGCAAGTGACCACTGCCGCCGTCAGGCGCCGACGCTTCGTGAAATTTCGCCTGGACACCTGGTCGCCTGTCATTGGGCAGGATAGCGATGACCAGCAAGAGGCGAGGCATATTTTCTGCGGAGTATAAAAATAAGAAAACATGACATTGTTAAGGTTATGCGCACGTCATATCTTCAAAGCGTGTACTTCACTTTAAGGAACACCCTTATGATTAAGCGTCGCACTCTCAAATCTGCACTTGCGGCGGTTATTTCGCTCGCCGTCCTTGCCGCGCCAGTTTATGCCAACCCTGGTAATGGCAACGGGGGTGGCGGAGGTCATGGCAATAGCGGCGGAGGTGGCAACCACGGTAATAGCGGTGGAAACCACGGCAATAGCGGTAACCATGGCAACAGCAGTGACCACAGCAACAAAGGCCAGGGAAATGATAAGTCGAAAGAGGATCACGGTAACCGTAAAAACTACGGCAAACCCGACCATGTCGACTCTGATATTAGCTTCTCGCGAGCCCGTTCTCTGGCGGTGAATTATGGTCTGGTAGGTTATCAGGCGCTACCGCCGGGTATTGCAAAAAATGTGGTTCGCGGCAAACCATTACCTCCAGGTATTGCCAAAAAAACGTTGCCGGCATCTATGATTAACGATCTGCCTTACTACCCGGGTTATGAATGGCGTGCAGTGGGCGATGATTTAGTGCTGGTTGCGTTAAGTACCGCAATCGTCACTTCCGTCATTAACGGCGTTTTTGATTAATTTTTTCACCTTTCAGGTTACACGCCGAACGTCAAAAAGGCCCATCACCAGGATGGGCCTTTTTTTTGCTTTATGCGACAGGGAATAATGAGGATCCAGACGGGCTGGCGGAAAGCGCTAAGAATATTGCCGTGCAATGGATTTTAATGATTTGAGAGTAGGGAAAACCACGGGTTCGCCGATGTCTCTGGCCTACGTCAATGCCGCAGGGCAGCGTATTGCGCAGAGTGATATTCAGAGAGTAAAAGTCCAGCATTGCCCCCTGCTAGCTCCCCCGGCTGTCAGCCAGGAACAGGTCCCGTTTACCGGGACCTGTTTCGTTTAGAGAGGTTATTCCTCCAGCGCGTAGGCGATGATATCGTCCCCGACGTCCGGCGAGTGGCTGGCGCCGCCGGCGGAAATCAGCACATACTCTTTGCCGGTTTTCGGCGATTTGTAGACCAGCGGCGCCGCTACCGCGCCAACCGGCAAGCGAGCGCGCCACAGCTCTTTACCGCTGGCGGAATCCAGCGCCCGCAGGTAGTTATCCTGGGTACCGGCGAAGAATATCAGCCCAGAGGCGGTAGAGGTTGGGCCGCCCAGGGTCGGCATTCCCAGCGGGATATGCAGATGGGTTTTCATCCCCAGCGGACCGGTATCTTCCACCGAGCCCATCGGCACCTGCCACAGTAGCTGACGGCTATTCAGGTCAATAGCGCTCATGGTACCAAACGGCGGGGTATTACAGGGCACGCCCAGCGCGGACTGCAGGATGTCGATACGCACGCCGCCGTAAGGCCCGGCAACTTGCGGGCGAACGGTACCCATAAAGCCAGGGACTTCGTCGGTGGAGACTTTGTATTTCGCCATCTCTTCCTTGCGCACCAGCGACATCCGCAACGGCATACGCATATCGTTGACGAACAGCGTACCGGTACGTTCATCGATGGTGATGCCGCCCCAGTTCATGCCGCCGAGCAGGCTTGGCCACTCGATATACGGTTTCTCTGACGGCGGCGTATACATGCCAAGGTAGGTCGACTCTTTAAAATCGATACGGCACATCAGTTGATCGAACGGCGTCACGCCCCACATTGATTTTTCGCTCAACGGCTCGACGCCTAACTGCGGCATGCCGGTAGAGAACGGCTGGGTGGCAGACAGATGTTCGCCCTCCGCCCCCTGATGAGCGACGGGCAGCTCTTCAACACGGGTCACCGGTTTACCAGTGCGGCGATCGAGCACGTAAATCTGTCCGGTTTTGGTGGTCTGGATCAGCACCGGGACGTCCTCGCCCTGCTCGTTTTTCATGTGGAACAGTACCGGCTGCGATGGGAGATCATAATCCCAGATATCGTGGTGAACGGTCTGGAAAACCCATTTTGTTTTACCGGTACTGGCATCCACCGCCACCACCGCGGAGCCATATTTCTCTTTCGCTTCATTACGATCGCCGCCCCAGTAGTCCGGCGGACCGTTGCCGGTCGGCAGATAGACCAGATTCAGCTCTTTATCAAAGCCGGGAATGGTCCACACGTTTGGCGTTTCGAGGGTATAAACGCGGCCTTTTTCCGGGTCGGTGATATTTTCCGGCTTGCCAACATCCCAGGCCCAGACGACTTTACCATCGCGTACGTCAAAAGCGCGTACGACTCCGGATGGCTCGCCGTGTACGATATCGCGTACCCAGCCGCCCAGCACCGCAATATGCCCCATGATCACCGGCGTTGAAGTCGGATGGTAGCGTTTGCTGTTTTCGGTGTCGCCCATGCCCTGCTTCAGATCCACGCTACCGTGGTCGCCGAAATCAGCGCACAGTTCGCCGGTTTTGGCATTCAGCGCCAGCAGGCGCGCATCCACGGTCGATACCATGATCCGCTGCGGACACTGTTGCAACGCCGGGCTCGCTTTTTCTTCCGCGCTGAGCGTATCGTCGCTCTGCACGTCATAGTAACCCACACCGCGGCAGGTCACATGTTCCGCCGTCTGCGCGTGCGGGTCAAAGCTCCAGCGCGCCTTGCCGGTATCGGCATCAATGGCGGTCACCACGTTGAGCGGCGTACAGGAATACAGCGTATCGCCAATTTGCAGCGGCGTATTTTCGTCAACGCCAATGGCCGGGCCGGTCAGGCGGCGGCCTGTGTGGTAAGTCCAGGCGACTTTCAGCTTATGAACATTTTCCGGGGTAATATCGGTATACGGCGCAAAACGGGTGCCGGAGGCATCGCGGCCAAAGAACTCCCAGTTATCGCTTTTTGCCGCCTGCGTCGCGCTATTGTCGCTCGCCGCTTTCACGACGCCATTGTGGATGCCGCCGTGCGGATAGAACGCCGAAACCAGCGCCGCCAGCAGCGCGATAAAAATAACCGTGGCGCTCCAGTTCGCCAGACGCACGCGAGCCACCGGCATCGCCGCCGCCAGCCACAGGGCCAGCATTAGCATCAGCGCAGGAACCACCAGACGAGGGATCAGGCCCCAGTAGCTGAGCTGCACTTCATACAGCGCCCAGACCAGCGTTAACAGGAAGGTAATAACAGCAAGAGGCAGCGCGTATTGACTACGAGTGAAGTACCCAACGGCGATGATAAGATAAGCGAGACCGGCTAACAGATACCAGGCGCTGCCGCCGAGCGAGAGCAGCTTGCCGCCCCAGATAGTTAAGAAAATCCCAATGCCAAAACTCAGTAACACAAAAAGCAATCGGTAGATGGTGAAGAAAATCCTTCGACCATGACCTTTTTGTTCGTCCATATTTCATCCCATTCGACAGATGTCGATATAACCAAAGCATTTATTTTTAAAGCGCCGATCGATAAGCGATGCCGCTCAGCGCAGTTAACCTGTTGGTTGGACGCCCCAAACCAGGGCGAAGAACGTAAGAAAGTATATGGACATGTAAATTTTATGTAAAATTTAACCGCATAAAATGTTTAGAATTTTTTAATTCATAAAATGAATTTGATAGCTCTTATCGTTGAAAACTACGAAATACTCAGTCTGGGCACGGTATTAACGTAATGTGCGGCAATCGGCCGATGAGATGCATCGCCCTACGCTTTGCCCTATAATTGATGACGGTTAAAACTGAACTTATGTGGGTAACTCATGGAAATTGATCTCGACAACCTGGTCTTTAGCGGCCTGGAAGAAGCGGAAGAGCGTAACGCTGAACGCCTGGACGAAGCGGATAAAAAAGCGCAGGCGATTGTTGCCGATGATGATTGCGGCGATGCCTGCAAAATCTAATGATTAAACCGGCTAACCAGGCCGGTTTTTTTTCGCCTGTAACTGCCTAAGCGGGCAAAAAGCCCTTTAGCGTTTCCAGCAGCGCCTGCGCCGCCTTCGACAACTGCATATGTCCGGCATGAATAACGCCAATGCACTTTTCAATCGGCGGATCGCTTAACGGTAGACAAACCGCTCCCAGCGACTGCATCTGCGACTGGCATAACGCGGGCACCGCGCTGCCGCCCAGACCGCTGGCGACCATCCGCCCGACGGTGACCAACTGATGACTTTCCAGCGCCACGTCTAATGGGCTGCCGCTACGCGCTAACGCTTCCTCCAACATCAAACGCACCGCCGACGGTCGCTGCAGGGTTATAAAATCCAGCGTCAGCAGTTCACGCCAGCTCAACTGCTTTTTACTCGCCAAAGGCGACGTTTTCGGCACGATCGCCACGAAGCGATCCACCGCCAGCGGCGTAAACAGCAGATTGTTGCCGGGCGATGGCTCAAACGCGATCCCCATCTCCACCCGGCCTTCGCGCACCATCTCAATGACCTGCTCATTAATCACGTCATGCACCGTTACGTTGACTCCCGCATAGCGGTCGCGGAAGGCTTTAAGCACTTCCGGCAGCACGTTAGCGGCAAACGACGGCATCGCGGCGACGGAGATCTTTCCCCGCTGCAGGGTGAAACTTTGCCGCATCGCCTCTTCGGCGTTATCCCAGTCCGCCAACAGCTGGCGGGCCATCGGCAGAAAGGTTTCTCCCTCCTGGGTTAAGGTCACTTTGCGGGTGCTGCGCTGCAGCAATGCCCCGCCAAGCGCCTCTTCCAACCCCTTAATGGTCAAACTCAGCGCCGGCTGCGACAGGTTCAGGCGCTCGCTGGCGTGGGCGAAGTTAAGAGTGTGAGCTACCGCTAGAAACGCGCGTAACTGTTTGACACTCATTCTCATTTTTCTACCTGTTAACTAATTGAAAGAATTTAGTTAACGATAAATTAATAAAAAAACCAAATGAGTGGGTCACAAATTCAAAATTATCAAATCAGTCCGCGCCCTTAATGATAGAGCCATCGCAAGGCAGGAGAAAAATGATGGCAGGACTGGATAAGCGCGTCGCCAGCTATGAAGCGGCGCTGGACGGATTAACCGATGGCATGACGTTACTGGCCGGCGGCTTCGGCCTGTGCGGCATCCCGGAAAACTTAATCGCCGAGGTCAAACGCCGCCAGGTACAGGGCCTGACGGTAGTTTCTAATAACTGCGGCGTTGATGGCTTTGGTCTCGGCATGCTGCTGGAAACGCGCCAGGTACGCAAAGTCGTGGCTTCCTACGTGGGAGAAAATGCCCTCTTCGAACAGCTGGTACTGAGCGGCGAACTCGCCGTGGAGCTGACTCCGCAAGGGACGCTTGCCGAGAAAATTCGCGCCGGCGGTGCCGGGATCCCCGGATTCTATACCGCGACCGGTTACGGCACGCCGGTGGCGGAAGGCAAAGAAGTGCGTCAGTTCGACGGTAAAAATTACATTCTCGAAGAAGCCATTCGCGGCGATTTCGCCCTTGTGAAGGGCTGGAAAGCCGACTGGTACGGCAACGTGATCTACCGCCATACCGCGCAAAATTTTAACCCGCTGATGGCTACCGCCGGGCGGATCACGGTAGTGGAAGTCGAAGAAATCGTCGCGCCGGGTGAACTCCCTCCTTCCGCCATCCACACGCCCGGTATTTATGTCGACCGGCTGATCGTCGGGCAATTCGAAAAACGTATTGAACAGCGCACGCTGCGCGCCGGAGGGAACTGAATATGTTAACTCGCGAACAAATGGCGATGCGCGTCGCCCAGGAACTGAGCGACGGCGATTATGTCAATCTCGGTATCGGCATTCCCACGCTGGTCGCTAACTATATTCCTGCCGGTATTGAAGTAATGCTGCAGTCGGAAAACGGCCTGTTGGGGATGGGCGAATTTCCCGATGAGTCAACGATTGATGCCGACATGATTAACGCCGGCAAGCAGACCGTTACCGCCCAAACCGGGGCGGCTATCTTTGACTCCGCCCAGTCCTTCGCCATGATCCGCGGCGGCCACGTCGATCTCACGGTCCTCGGCGCTTTTGAAGTCGATGTCGCGGGTAATATCGCCTCGTGGATGATCCCGGGAAAAATGGTGAAAGGCATGGGCGGCGCCATGGATCTGGTGGCCGGCGCGCAAAACATCATCGTGGTGATGACGCACGCTTCGAAAAACGGCGAATCCAAACTGCTCCCGCAATGTACCCTGCCGCTCACCGGCGCGGGCTGTATTCGCCGGGTACTCACCGATCTCGCGCTACTGGAAATTAGCGACGGCGCCTTTATTCTGCGCGAATACGCCCCCGGCGTCAGCATTGACGAAATTGCCCGTAAAACGGCCGGACGGCTGGTCATTGCCGATGACGTCCGCGAAATGCGCTTCACTAAGGAGGCAATATGAAAGAAGTCGCTATCGTCTGCGCGCTACGTACGCCAATCGGCAGTTTTCGCGGCGCCTTATCTTCCCTTTCCGCCGTCGAGCTTGGCGCCGCCGTAGTGCGTGGTCTGCTTGAACGCACACAGCTACCGGCCAGCGCCGTTGACGAACTGATTTTTGGCCAGGTATTAACCGCCGGCTGCGGACAGAATCCGGCGCGACAAACCGCGCTGCGCGCCGGGCTACCGGTTGAAACTCCGGCCGTTACCGTCAATCTGGTTTGCGGTTCCGGGCTGAAAGCCGTGCAACAGGCGGTACAGGCCATTCGCAGCGGCGAGGCGGAGATAGTGATCGCCGGCGGCCAGGAGAGCATGAGCAATGCCCCATATCTGGTTCAGGGCGCGCGCGATGGCCTGCGCTTCGGCCATGCCAGCATGCAGGACAGCATGATTCAGGACGGATTATGGGATGCGTTTAACGACTATCACATGGGCATCACCGCCGAGAATCTCGCCGACGCCTTTGATATCTCCCGCCCCCAGCAGGATGCCTTCGCCGCCCTTTCGCAACGCAAAGCCGCCGCCGCGATAGCCGCCGGGCGCTTTCAGGCTGAGATAGTGCCGCTTAGCGTCCCTCAGGGTAAAAAAGCGCCGCGCATGGTGGACGCAGACGAACAACCGCGCCCGGAAACCAGCGAACAACAGCTGGCGCAGTTGCGCCCTGCCTTTCGCACGGAGGATGGCAGCGTCACCGCGGGCAATGCCTCTTCGCTCAACGATGGCGCCGCGGCAGTCTTATTGATGAGCGTCGATAAAGCGCGGCAGTTTGGCTTGCCGGTGCTGGCGCGGATTGTCAGCTCTGCGGTGGCCGGCGTCGATCCGTCCGTGATGGGTATCGGCCCGGTAAGCGCTTGCCGGAAGGCGCTGCAGCGCGCCGGTTGGTCGCTGAACGAGGTGGATCTCATCGAAGCCAACGAGGCCTTTGCCGTGCAGGCGCTGGCCGTTGGCAAATTGCTGGAGTGGGACAGCCAGAAAGTCAACGTCAACGGCGGCGCTATCGCGCTCGGCCATCCGATTGGCGCCTCAGGATGTCGCATTCTGGTTAGTCTGCTGCACGAGATGCAGCGCCGCGATGTCAGCAAAGGCCTGGCGACGCTTTGCGTCGGCGGCGGTCAGGGTATCGCGATGACCATCGAACGTTAACAGGAGCCACTATGTTTACACCACAACTGGCGGTACTGGGCGCCGGCCTGATGGGCGTCGGCATCGCCTGTCATTTTGCCCGCCACGGCCACACCGTACGCCTCTACGACACCGACCCGGCGCGCGTTAGCGAGATTCCAGGCGTCGCCGCCGCCATTTTGCGCGAGCTCGAAGAGTGCGAGCAGTTTGATGCCGCTCAGCGTACGGCGGTGCTCTCGCGCCTCTCCGGCACCACGGCATTAGGCGATCTTGCTGACGCGACCTTGCTGATCGAAGCGATTCCGGAACGTCTGGCGCTCAAGCACGCCTTATACCGCGAACTGGAAACCTTAATAGCCGACGAAGCCATTATCGCCAGCAACACCAGCGGACTACCGCCCGATCGGTTGGCGCAGGGTATGCGGCATCCGGAACGCTTGTTAATCGCCCACTTCTGGCATCCGCCGCATTTTATCCCGCTGGTGGAAGTGGTGCCGGGCAGCGCAACCCTGCCGCATCTCGCCAACCAGGTCAGCGATTTTTTATCCTCCTGCTCGCTGGAAGCGGTAGTACTCAACCGCGCCGCGCCGGGGTTCGTCGGCAACCGACTACAGTTCGCCCTGCTGCGCGAAGCGCTGCATATCGTTAAGAGCGGCATCGCTTCGCCGGAGGTGGTCGACAAAGTGATGCGCGCCTCGCTCGGCCGCCGCTACGCGATGGTCGGGCCGCTGGAAGCCGCCGATATGACCGGTCTGGCGACCGTCCAGGATATCTGCCAACACCTGCTGCCGGAACTGGCCACAGGCAGCGACATGATGTCGCTGGTCGCCGACAAGGTTGCGCAAGGCGCTACCGGCGCCCGCAGCGGGCAAGGTTTTTATCACTGGGATGAGACCCGGCAGAAACGAATACAGTCGCGCCGTGAGCATCAGCTGCGCTACGCCCTGAAACCGTAACTTCTCGTTTTGTACCCCGACAATAACAATGATAGTGAGGAGTCGTAATGAGTGTGTTGATTGCCCTGGCCGCGTTGGCATTACTGATGCTGGCTGCGTATCGTGGATACAGCGTTATCCTGTTTGCCCCTATCGCCGCGCTTGGCGCGGTCCTGCTTACCGACCCGAGCGCGGTAGGCCCGACCTTTACCGGCCTGTTTATGGAAAAAATGGTCGGTTTCGTGAAGCTCTATTTTCCGGTATTTCTGCTCGGCGCCGTCTTTGGCAAGCTGATTGAGCTATCGGGCTTCTCGCGTTCCATCGTCGCCGCCGCGATTCAAATTCTCGGGCGTCGACATGCGATCCCGGTGATCGTGCTGGTCTGCGCCCTGCTGACCTACGGCGGTGTTTCGCTATTCGTGGTGGCATTTGCGGTCTATCCCTTTGCCGCCGAACTGTTTCGCCAAAGCGGTATCCCGAAGCGACTGATCCCGGCAACCGTCGCGCTGGGCGCATTCTCATTTACCATGGATGCCCTGCCGGGCACCCCGCAGATTCAGAACATTATCCCCACCAGCTTTTTTGGCACCAACGCCTGGGCAGCCCCCTGGCTTGGATTGATAGGTTCACTGTTTATCATCACCTTCGGTTTACTGTGGCTGGAACGACAGCGGCGGAAAGCGCTCGCGAATGGCGAGGGATACGGTACCGATCTGCAAAACGAGCCGCAGACGCCGGATAACATCAATCTGCCGCATCCGCTGATCGCCATTGCCCCGCTGCTGCTGGTTGGCCTGCTGAACCTGCTGTTTACCCGCTGGATCCCGCAATGGTACGGCGCCAGCCACGAGCTAACGCTGCCAGGGCTTGCCAAACCCATCGTCACCGAGGTCGGCAAAATCACCGCTATCTGGGCCGTCGAGGCCGCGCTGCTATCCGGTATCGTCGTGGTGCTGGTGTTCGGTTTTCGTAATATTCGCGGCCGTCTGGCGGAAGGCAGCCGTACGGCGGTCGGCGGCGCGATCCTCGCGGCGATGAATACCGCCTCGGAATATGGTTTCGGCGCGGTGATTGCCGCCCTGCCGGGTTTTCTGGTGTTGTCGAAAGCACTGACCGCCATTCCCAATCCCCTGTTAAACGAGGCGATTAGCGTAACCGTACTGGCGGGGATCACCGGCTCCGCCTCCGGCGGGATGAGCATCGCGCTGGCGGCAATGTCCGATACCTTCGTGGCCGCCGCCCACGCCGCTAATATTCCGCTTGAGGTACTCCACCGCGTCGCTTCAATGGCCAGCGGCGGCATGGATACCCTGCCGCATAACGGCGCCGTCATCACGCTGCTGGCAATCACCGGCTTAAGTCATCGCCAGGCTTACGGCGGCATTTTCGCCATTACGCTTATCAAAAGTCTCGCGGTTCTGTTTGTCATTGCCGTGTTCTATTTAACCGGTATTGTCTGATGCCTGATTTAAGGAGTAACGAAATGAATTTAAACGGTAAAACAGCGCTGGTCACCGGCTCCACCAGCGGTATTGGTTTAGGCATTGCCAAAGTGCTGGCGCAGGCCGGCGCGCAGCTGGTGTTAAATGGTTTTGGCGACAGCACGAGCGCGCGAGCCGAGGTTGCCGCGCTGGGTAAAATTCCCGGCTATCACGATGCCGACCTGCGCGACGTCGGGCAAATTGAAGCGATGATGCGTTATACCGAAAGCGAATTTGGCGGCGTCGATATTGTGATTAATAACGCCGGTATCCAGCATGTGGCGCCAGTGGAGCAGTTCGCGGTGGAAAAATGGAACGATATTCTGGCGATAAATCTGTCCAGCGTCTTCCACACCAGCCGACTGGCGCTGCCGGGCATGCGCGAGCGCAACTGGGGGCGGATTATTAATATTGCCTCCGTGCATGGGTTAGTCGCCTCGAAAGAGAAATCCGCCTACGTTGCCGCCAAGCATGGGGTGATTGGCTTTAGCAAAACGCTGGCGCTGGAGACCGCGCGTACCGGCATTACCTGCAACGCGATTTGCCCCGGCTGGGTACTGACGCCGCTGGTTCAGCAGCAGATCGATAAACGTATCGCTGAGGGGGCCGACCCTGAGCAGGCCAGAGCGCAGCTGCTTGCCGAAAAACAACCCTCCGGCGAATTCGTGACGCCTCAGCAACTGGGGGAAATGGCGCTATTTTTATGCAGCGACGCCGCCGCGCAGGTTCGCGGCGCGGCGTGGAATATGGATGGCGGCTGGGTGGCGCAGTAATTATCTTCCCAACGGGGAGCCTGTCTGTTCCTCCCCGGTTGGTTCGTGCTATTCACCCTTCATATCAAACCGCGATTGAGCAAAGGCCTTGTAGACTTTATCGTTAGTAAACGGCGGGAAGGTCGCACTTTTTGCCGCCTCACGCAGCGCGGCACAATAGGCTTTATTTCCCTCAGCCGTATTCATCTTTTCCAGAGTGCCATCCTGGGCGAATTCTAAATGCAGGCGGCACTTTTTTCCCCGCCACGCGTAGCGGTCAGCAAGTTGCGACTCGAAGGCTTCTTTGATCCCCCTCGCCTGCTGACCATACTCATCCTCATCGCTAAAACGCCCGGAGTCACAGCTACCGAGGGCAGAGGTTTTATGACAATCCGACGGGTGTAGCGGCGCACAACCGCTTAGCGCAACGACTGCCGCGACAAATATCCATGCTTTTTTCATCATACATCCCTGTTGGTTTCAGCAATAAAAAACTGCCATTACTGTACCGCAAACCGGAACGATCGCAGCCTGCTATTTCTCAGGGGCAATAATCAAAACATCTCCAAAAATCGCTTCACCGTGCGCGAACGCTCGAAGCGCCGCCAGGCGATGGCAATATCGGTCTTGACCGGCGTCCCCTGTATCGATTGATAGCTGACGTTGGGCAGCGCGATACAGGTCATCGACTGCGGCACCAGCGCGAAACCAAATCCGGCGTTAACCATACTCAGCGACGATGAAATCTGCGACGACTGCCTGGCGCGGTTCATATCGATCCCGGCGCGCAGGCAGCTATTGAACACCAGCTCATACAAACCCGGCGCCACTTCGCGCGGGAAGAGGATCGGCGCGACGTCCCGCAACTGTTCCAGCGCCAGCGTCGGTTCCGCTGACAATGGATTATCGCGCGGGAGCGCAATGACCATTGGCTCTTCATCAATGATACGCAAGTTAAACGCCTTACTGCTTTCACACGGCAAACGGACAAAGGCGATATCGATCTCCGCCTCGCTCAGCGCCGCCATCAAATTTGCCATGTTGCCCTCCCGTTGATGGAGGATGACGCCTGGGTGATCGAGCTGAAAACGGTGCAGCAAGGTGAAGATTTGTGGATGGAAAGCATCAGAACTGGTAATGCCTAACGACAGGCTGCCGTTCATTCCGCGGGCAATGCCCTTGGCCTTTTCCAGCGCCGCATCGCTCAGCGCGAGGATTTGGCAGGCATCTTCATAAAAGGACTCCCCGGCTTCGGTCAGCTCCACCCCGCGGGTTAGCCGACGCAACAGCGGAGTGCCAACCTCTCGCTCAAGCCGCTGAATTTGCTGACTTAACGGTGGCTGTGAGATACCCAGTTCTTTCGCTGCCCGGGTGAAGTGCCGCGTGCGGGCGACGGCGACAAAATAGCGTAGATAACGAAGTTCCATATCGAAAACGTCTCAAACCAGCATGGTTTCTATATTGGAACTGTGAGCTGAATCGGGTCAACCTTTATTTAACCTTTCTTATATTTGTTGAACGAGGAAGTGGCTCATGAATCATGCTTCAGATTGCACCTGTGAAGAGAGTCTGTGTGAAACGCTACGCGCGTTTTCCGCTCAGCATCCCGATAGCGTGCTGTATCAAACTTCGCTGATGAGCGCCCTGCTCAGCGGCGTCTACGAAGGTACCACCACCATTGCGGACCTGCTGAAGCACGGTGATTTCGGGCTCGGCACTTTTAATGAACTCGACGGCGAGCTGATCGCGTTTAGCAGCCAGGTTTATCAATTGCGTGCCGACGGCAGCGCGCGTAAAGCGCGTCCGGAACAGAAAACGCCGTTTGCGGTGATGACCTGGTTTCAGCCGCAGTACCGTAAAACCTTTGACCATCCGGTCAGCCGCCAGCAGCTGCATGAGGTTATTGACCAGCAAATTCCTTCCGACAATCTGTTCTGCGCGCTGCGAATCGATGGTCATTTCCGCCACGCCCATACCCGCACCGTGCCTCGTCAGACGCCGCCCTACCGGGCGATGACCGACGTGCTCGACGATCAGCCGGTTTTCCGCTTTAACCAGCGTGACGGCGTACTGGTCGGTTTTCGTACCCCGCAGCATATGCAGGGAATTAACGTCGCCGGCTATCACGAACACTTCATTACCGATGATCGCCAGGGCGGCGGCCACCTGCTGGACTACCAGCTCGACCATGGGGTATTGACCTTCGGCGAAATTCATAAGCTGATGATCGACCTTCCCGCCGACAGCGCGTTCCTGCAGGCCAATTTGCATCCCGATAATCTCGATGCCGCCATCCGTTCAGTAGAAAGTTAGGAGGTTCACATGGACAAACAGTATCCGCAGCGCCAGTGGGCGCACGGCGCCGATCTGGTCGTCAGCCAACTGGAAGCGCAAGGCGTACGGCAGGTCTTCGGGATCCCCGGCGCTAAAATCGATAAGGTTTTCGACTCGTTGCTGGACTCCTCAATCCGCATTATTCCGGTGCGCCACGAGGCCAACGCCGCCTTTATGGCCGCCGCGGTCGGGCGTATTACCGGCAAAGCGGGCGTCGCGCTGGTGACCTCCGGACCCGGTTGTTCCAACCTGATAACCGGGATGGCCACCGCCAATAGCGAAGGCGACCCGGTGGTGGCGCTGGGCGGCGCGGTCAAACGCGCGGATAAAGCCAAACAGGTACACCAGAGTATGGACACGGTGGCGATGTTCAGCCCGGTCACCAAATACGCGGTAGAAGTGACCTCGCCGGATGCGCTGGCGGAAGTGGTTTCTAACGCTTTTCGCGCCGCCGAGCAGGGTCGCCCGGGCAGCGCCTTCGTCAGCCTGCCGCAGGATGTGGTCGATGGTCCGGTGACCGGCAAAGTCCTGCCCGCCAGCAGCGCGCCGCAGATGGGCGCCGCGCCTGACGAGGCAATCAATCAGGTTGCGAAGTTGATTGCCCAGGCGAAGAATCCGGTGTTCCTGCTTGGATTAATGGCCAGCCAGACGGAAAACAGCGCCGCGCTGCATCGTTTGCTGGAAACCAGCCATATTCCGGTCACCAGCACCTATCAGGCCGCCGGGGCGGTCAATCAGGATAACTTCTCGCGCTTCGCCGGGCGCGTCGGGCTGTTTAACAATCAGGCCGGTGACCGCTTATTGCAACTGGCCGACCTGGTTATCTGCATCGGCTATAGCCCGGTGGAATACGAACCGGCGATGTGGAACAGCGGCAACGCGACGCTGGTACATATCGACGTACTGCCCGCCTATGAAGAGCGTAACTACACGCCGGATGTCGAGCTGGTGGGCGACATCGCCGGCACGCTGAACAAGCTGGCGCAAAATATCGATCATCGGCTGGTGCTCTCGCCGCAGGCTGCTGAAATCCTCCACGACCGCCAGCATCAGCGCGAACTGCTCGATCGCCGCGGAGCGCAGTTGAATCAGTTTGCCCTGCACCCGCTGCGCATCGTTCGCGCCATGCAGGATATCGTCAACAGCGACGTCACGCTGACGGTCGATATGGGGAGCTTCCATATCTGGATCGCCCGCTATCTCTACAGCTTCCGCGCCCGTCAGGTGATGATCTCCAACGGTCAGCAGACCATGGGCGTCGCCCTGCCGTGGGCCATCGGGGCCTGGCTGGTCAATCCGCAGCGCAAAGTGGTCTCGGTTTCCGGCGATGGCGGTTTTCTGCAATCCAGCATGGAGCTGGAAACGGCGGTCCGCCTGAAAGCCAACATCCTGCATCTTATCTGGGTCGATAACGGCTACAACATGGTCGCCATCCAGGAAGAGAAAAAATATCAACGCCTGTCCGGCGTCGAGTTCGGTCCTATGGATTTTAAAGCCTATGCCGAATCCTTCGGCGCGAAAGGGTTTGCGGTGGAAAGCGCTGAGGCGCTGGAGCCGACGCTACGCGCGGCGATGGACGTCGACGGCCCGGCGGTGGTCGCCATCCCCGTGGATTACCGTGATAACCCGCTGCTGATGGGCCAGCTACACCTGAGTCAAATTCTTTAAGTCATCACAAAAGGAAATGGAAATGAAAAAAGTCGCACTTGTCACCGGCGCCGGTCAGGGCATTGGTAAAGCTATCGCGTTACGCCTCGTGAAGGACGGTTTTGCCGTGGCGATCGCCGATTACAATGACGTCACAGCGAAAGCCGTGGCGGATGAAATCAACCAGCACGGCGGCCGGGCAATCGCGGTCAAAGTCGATGTTTCCGACCGTGAGCAGGTGTTTACCGCCGTCGAACAGGCGCGGAAAACGCTGGGCGGATTCAACGTCATCGTCAATAACGCCGGGGTCGCGCCATCAACGCCTATCGAATCCATTACGCCGGAGATTGTCGACAAGGTCTACAACATCAACGTTAAAGGGGTGATCTGGGGGATTCAGGCGGCAGTCGAGGCCTTTAAAAAAGAGGGGCACGGCGGCAAAATCATCAACGCCTGTTCGCAGGCCGGCCACGTCGGCAACCCGGAACTGGCGGTCTACAGCTCAAGCAAATTCGCCGTACGCGGTTTAACGCAAACCGCTGCCCGCGACCTGGCGCCGCTGGGTATTACCGTTAACGGCTACTGCCCGGGGATTGTGAAAACCCCGATGTGGGCCGAGATCGATCGTCAGGTATCCGAAGCGGCGGGTAAACCTCTGGGCTACGGAACTGCCGAATTCGCCAAACGCATCACCCTCGGCCGCCTGTCTGAGCCAGAAGATGTCGCCGCCTGCGTCTCTTATCTCGCCAGCCCGGATTCCGATTATATGACCGGTCAATCGCTGCTGATCGATGGCGGGATGGTATTCAATTAATAAAAAATAAGCTCTGACATGGTTTGCCCCTGCCTGTTCGCAGGGGCTTTTTTTCGTCTGTTACGCCGTTATTTTGCCGGGTGGCGGCTACGCCTTACCCGGCCTACCGTTCGCGCGGTCACTGCCATTTGTAGCCCCAGTAAGCGACAGCGCGACCGGGGAGTAGTGCAGAAAAAGCAAATATTTACCGCGCCTGCTGCTGCGCCTGCGCCAGCTGGCGGGCAATCGCCTCGCGGCGGGCATCGCCCTCCGGCAACAACATCAGCAACTGCTGTAGCGCCGCTACCGCCTGCGGATAGTCTTCATTGCGTACCGCGCTGAGCGCCAGCATCTCCAGCACCGGCAGGTTTTTCGGCTGCCGCTGATGCAGATCGCGCAGCAACAGCTCGCCCATCCGCATCTGCGCGTTATCGCCCGCCCGCACCAGCGCGCTGGCATAATCAAAACTTGCCGCCGGGTCATCCGGCGCCAGCTTATGCGCCCGTCCAAAAGCGCCGATCGCCGTCTCGCCATCGTTTAGCAGCAGGCCAAGCCGCCCAAGCAGTTGCCAGCCGGCAAGATCGTCAGGGCTAGCCTGCAGATGGCTGCGCAGCCCAAGCCGCAGCTGGGCCAACTCATCCATCCGCAGCGGCGCCGCGGTCGGATCTTTCGCCTGCGCCAGCAGCGCGGGATAATGGCGCTCGCTCTGTCGCCACAGCAGCACCTGACCCACATCGCTGGTTTTCAGATACAGCCCGCCGCTGACGAAGACCAATAACAGCGCCCCCGGTAGCAGCAACCAGCGGCTAAGCGGCCGAACGCGCGTTGGTTCCTGCTGCGAGATATCCGCCAGCAACGTACGTTGCAGCTCGACGATCATCGCCTCATTACCGTCAGTACGTTCCTGCTCCAGTTCGCGCAGTCGGGACTGGTACAGCGAGCGGTTAATGTCATTGCGATCCACTGCTGTTTTCTGTTGCCGCGACCGGCGGTAACGCGGATCGAGCATACAGCACAGCCCACCCAGCGCCATCAGTACGCCGCCGTACCAGATCCAGCGTACGAACGGTTTGTAGTACAGACGCACCGCCCAGCTGCCATCATCCAGTTCTTCACCCAGCGCGGCGTAAAGATCGCGGGTAAACCCGCCGCTGATGGCCGCTTCAGTCATCATCATCCGGCTGGCGGTGTAAAAGCGTTTTTCGGCATACAGCATGGCTTCCGGGCGACCATTGCGGCTGACGGCAATCACGCCCTCACCGCCGCTCCAGTTCGGCCCGACGATATTACGCACGCCCTTGAAAACGAAGTGATAACGATGAATATCGAGGCTGTCGCCAGCCCGCATGCGGACATCGCGCTCGATGCTATAGTTCTGGCTGAAGGTGATGCCAATGACGGTTACCGCCACGCCGACATGGCCGAGCACCATACCCCACTGGCTACGCGTTAAGGTGCGCAGGCCGCGCCAGAAGCCGTGGCGATGCGTGGCCCGTTCGTGGACTTCAATCAGCGCGAAGATAAGCACCCATAGCGCCATCATCAGGCCGATGACCGCCATCGCGGTGATGCGGTCCTGAAGAAGCCATGGTAACGCCAGTGAAAGTGACAACGTCACGACAAGTGATATCGCCAATCGTTTAAGCTGTTTACCAGGCTCATCGCGGCGCCAACGAATCAGCGGCCCCAGCCCCAGCAGCAGCGCAAACGGCGCCATCAGCGCGGTGAACATGGTATTGAAGAACGGTTCGCCGATCGATATCGTCCCCAGCCCCAACGCTTTATGCACCAACGGCAGCAGCGTGCCTAACAGCACCACCAGCATCGCGGCCATCAGCAGAATATTGTTGCCAAGCAGGAACGACTCGCGCGACCAGAGCGTATGTTCCACTCGCGCCCGCACTCGCCCACCTTTCACCGCATACAGCAGCAGCGAGCCGCCAATCGCGAGGGTCAACAAGGCCAGTATAAACATCCCGCGCGCCGGATCGGAGGCAAAGGAGTGCACCGATACCAGCACGCCGGAACGCACAAGAAAAGTCCCCAGCAGGCACAGCGAGAAAGCCGCCAGCGCCAGCAGTACCGTCCAGGCGCGGAAGCTGCCGCGCTTTTCGGTCACCGCCAGCGAATGCAGCAACGCGGTGCCGACCAGCCACGGCATAAACGAGGCGTTTTCCACCGGGTCCCAGAACCACCAACCGCCCCAGCCCAGTTCGTAATAGGCCCACGCCGAGCCCAGCACGATCCCAAGTGTCAGGAACATCCACGCCGCCTGCGTCCACGGGCGCGACCATCGCGCCCACGCGGTATCCAGCCGCCCCGCCAGCAGCGACGCAACCGCGAAGGCGAAGGCCACCGAGAAGCCAACGTAGCCCATGTAGAGGATCGGTGGATGAAAAATCATCCCGATATCCTGCAGCATAGGATTGAGATCGCGGCCATCTACGGGATACAGCGGCAGGCTGCGGCTGAACGGATTGGAGGTGAACAGGATAAAAAGCAGGAAACCGAAGGCGATCATTCCCATCACCGCCAGCACCCGCGCTACCGCGTCGGGCGGCATCTGGCGACTGAAGAGCGCGACGGCGAACGTCCACACGCTGAGCAGCAGCACCCACAGCAGCAAAGAGCCTTCGTGCGCTCCCCAGGTGGCCGCCACCCTGTACCATACCGGCAGCGCGCTGTTGGAGTTTTCCGCCACATAGCGCACGGTGAAGTCATTGATTACAAAGGCATGCACCAGCAGCGCAAACGCGCCGATGATGCAGATAAACAGCGCGCAGGCCAGCGGCCGGGCTAATGCCATCAGCCATCGTTCCTGGCGCGCTGCGCCCCATAGCGGAAAGATACTTAGCAGCAGCGCCAGCCCTGCCGCCAGACACAGCAGGTAGTTGCCCAGTTCCGGCATCATGGCTGTGTCCCCTGTTGTTCAGGTGTCATCACGTTTTTTACCTCAGGCGGGGCGAATCCAGTGCCCCGCCCCGGCCCAGTTACTCTGCAGCAGCCGGCAGTTTCGAGACGTCGGCGTTACCTAACGCCTTCTCATCGCGAATCATCGACTTATCTTTTCGTACTTTCGCCACATCGCTGGCGCTCACCGGCGGCGCGTTGTTGCCCCAGCTGGTGCGGATGAAGTTGACCACATCCGCGACCTGTTGATCGTCAAGACGCCAGCCGAACGATGGCATGGTCAGGTTCGAGACCGCATCCTTCACCGCCGGCGTGGTGTTGCCGGTCAGAATGATGTGAATCAGCGAGGTCGCATCTTCGGTCTGCACCACCGGGTTGCCTTTCAACGACGGGAACGCGCGTTTATAACCGACGCCGTCAGTACGGTGGCAGGCAGCGCAGTTATCGACGTACAGCGCCGCGCCTGTTTTGCTGTCATCGCCTTTCCACAGATCTTTCGCCACGCTATCTTCCACCGGAGCTGGCGTCTGTTTACCGCCGCGCGGCGGTAACGACTTCAGATAGCGAGCAATAGCGGTGATATCGTCATTCGAGAGATACTGCAGGCTGTGCTCAACCACGTCGCTCATGCCGCCGAAGACCACGGATTTATCATTGCGCCCGGTTTTAAGGAACTCGGCCAGTTCAGCTTCGCTCCAGCTTCCCAGCCCGTCGCGATTTTCACCGCGCAGGCTGGATGCCACCCAACCGTCAATCGGCGCATTGCTACCCGCCAGGTAGTTATCACCTTCGCTTTCGCTAAGCGCTTTTTCCTGCATCGTCAGGCTACGCGGGGTGTGGCA
The DNA here is from genome assembly GCF_040064495.1 of Klebsiella sp. CN_Kp097. Taxonomy (NCBI): domain Bacteria; kingdom Pseudomonadati; phylum Pseudomonadota; class Gammaproteobacteria; order Enterobacterales; family Enterobacteriaceae; genus Klebsiella; species Klebsiella sp. CN_Kp097. The sequence continues at coordinate 896,960 of NZ_JBEAIL010000007.1, forward strand.
GGCGCCGCAGTGGCCAAGGCCTTCCACCAGGTAACGGCCGCGCTCCAGTACCGGGTCCACCTGCGGATTGGCGACAAAGTCGCTCGGGGACGGAGCGAAGATGCCGCGCCAGAACGCCAGCGGCCAGCGCATCGACAGCGGCCACGGAATGTCCGTGTCTTTGTTGGCGACGTTAACCGGCTCCACGCCGTGCATAAAGTAGGCGTACATGGCGCGCATATCCGCTTCGTTGATACGGGCGAAGGAAGGATACGGCATCGCCGGATAGAGCGTTGAGCCGTCTTTACGCACGCCTTTACGCACCGCGTCGTCAAACTCTTCGAAGGTATAACCGCCAATACCGTGCGCTTTGTCCGGCGTGATGTTGGTGGAATAAATGGTGCCGATCGGCGTTTCCATCGGCAGACCGCCGGCAAAAGGTTTGCCCTCTTTACCGTTGGTGTGGCAGGCCACGCAGTCGCCGGCGCGCGCCAGATATTCGCCCTGCTTAATCAGATTGCTGTCCGCAGGCGCCTCTTCGGCGAACGCCGCGCAGCTTAACGCACCGAGAACCAGTGCCGATAACCATTGCATTTTCATGATTTGCTTTCCCTTATGCCTGCACCAATGGACCCGGATTTCTCAGGTACTGTTCGCGGATAGCCTTCGCCGACCAGTAGGCCAGCGCGGCAACGGTCCCCGTCGGGTTGTAGCCCAGCCCCTGTGGGAAAGCGGAAGCGCCGATGACGAAGACGTTATGCACGTCCCAGCTCTGCAGATAACGGTTCACCGCGCTGGTTTTCGGATCTTCGCCCATCACCGCGCCGCCGTTCATATGGGTGGTCTGGTAGCTGGTGGTGTCAAAGTGGCTATTGGCGTTTTTCGGGCTGCCGAGCATATATTTCGGCTTCATCGCTTTGGCGATCGGCGCCATCTTATCGAACATAAACTGCGCCATCTTGATGTCGTTTTCCTGCCAGTCGAAGGTCATGCGCAGCAGCGGCTGACCAAAGACGTTTTTGTAGTTCGGATCGAGATCGAGATAGTTCTGGCGATAGGACTGATGCGCGCCGTGGGCATCCATCGACAGGTGGTGGGTGTAGGTGTCGGCCACCGCCGATTTCCATTTACTGCCCCACGCAGGGGTACCCGGAGGCACCGGCACGCCGGAGATAGGCTTGGTCCCCGCCTGGTTGACCCAGAACGGCGAACCGCCGACGAAGCCCGCCGCGCCGTGATCGAAGTTATCGGCGTTGAAGTCATCGACGCCGACGCCGTTGCCGCCCGCGCCGATGAACGGGTTGGTGAAGGTATCTTTATCGAAAATGGCCTTGATAGTGGTCATGTTCTGATAGGCGAAGTTACGCCCGACCACCCCTTCGCCCGTCTCAGGATTGTACGGTTTACCGATCCCGGAAAGCAGCATCAGATGCACGTTATGGAACTGGAAGGCGCCGATAATCACCAGATCCGCCGGCTGTTCCATTTCACGGCCCTGACCGTCGACATAGGTCACACCGGTGGCGCGGGATTTATCGTCGGTCAAATTGACCTTCAGCACGTTGGCGTTGGTACGCAGTTCAAAGCGTTTTTCCTGGCGCAGCGCCGGCAGAATGTTAACGTTCGGCGAGGCTTTCGAATACATGTAGCAGGCGTAGCCGCTGCAGAAACCGCAGAAGTTACACGGCCCCATTTGTGCGCCATACGGGTTGGTATAGGAGTCGGAGGTGTTTGCGGAAGGCAGGTTATAGGGATGATAGCCCACTTCCAGCGCCGCTTTTTCAAACAGCTGCGCCGACCAGGTATTTTTCTGCGCCGGCAGCGGGAAATCGTCCGAGCGATCCGGCGCGAAGGCGTTACCGCCGCGGCCTTTACCGACAACCTTCCCTTTAACCGACCAGGCGGTACCGGAGGTGCCAAAGACTTTTTCCGCTTTATCGAAGAACGGTTCCAGTTCGTCGTAGGTGACGCCGAAATCCTGGATGATCATATCCTGGGGAATGAAGTTTTTGCCGTAACGCTCTTCATAATGGCTGCGCATACGCAGTTCGATCGGATCGACGCGGAAATGCACGCCGGACCAGTGCAGACCCGCGCCGCCAACGCCGGTTCCCGGCAGGAAGGCGGCCAGTTGGCGATAGGGTACCGCCTGCTGGCTGGTGTTGTGACGAATCGTCACCGTGCTTTTAGAGAGATCCTGGAACAGCTTGCGGCGGATGTTATAGGTCAGCTCATCGATAACCTGCGGATAAGCGCCGTCCGGCCAGGTATCGCGCATCGGGCCGCGCTCCAGCGCGACGACGTTGAGCCCCGCTTCCGTCAGCTCTTTGGCCATGATCGCGCCAACCCAGCCAAAGCCAACGATCGCCACATCGGTTTTTTTCAATACGGTCGCCATGATTACGCCCTCTCCCCATTAATTGATACCGGCGGGAAGGGATAGCGTTCGCCTCGTTCAACCCAGTCCATAAAGTCGGCGCGCGCGCCGGGAAAATTAATCAGCGTCCAGCCGACCATGCCTTTATTGCCGCCATGGATAGGGTCGCTGAAGAAGCCTTCGCGGGTGTTTTGCAACAGATAGGAGAAAAACAGCGAGGCCGGCAGCTGTTTGAACTGCGCCTTGCCGGATTCCCACAGACCGAGCGCCTCATCCTGCTGTTCGCCGCTCAGTTCAGCAAAGCTCTTGTGATACTGGTTTTGACACCACTCTTCGGCATCGGCGATACCGAGGTTATAAATCTGTTTTGGTACCAGCGGCAGCTGGTAGCCCATCTCTTTCGGCACGTCGGGGTTAAATGGCCCCTGCATATACCAGATGGAACCGGTGGCATAAGGGGTGTTAAGCTGGCGGTCGATAAACTCCGGCACACCGGCCTCTTTGGCGCCGGGACCGAGTTCATCGGCCGGGATTAAGCGAGCGACGGCGGCGTTGATAAACAGCCACTCGCGATCGTTGAAGAATTGCGGCTTCCAGTCGCTGGATGTCGCGTTGCCACCGGCTGAAGGTGCGGAGGCCGCCTGTGCCGTGGCGCTCGCCGCCACGCCAATGGCGCCCACGCTGCCGCCGCCGATGACTACCGTTGGAATCAAGGCCATTGATTTTACTAAAAAATCACGCCTTGAATTGTTGGTTTTCTCGCTCGACATAATCACATTCCTGTCAATTAAAAATACTGTTTTGTCGCTTACAAGCCCAGCAAATCCCGCTCTGGTACCGATACCATTGAACTGTTGCGAAACAGACCGTCTGGCTTTGGCCAATAAGACGTACATTAAATCGCCAATAGCGATAAGATTTATAGGGTTATCGTTTGGATATTAGACGATTCTCAACGCAACGCGGGAAAATGGCGCAAATATTCACCGGGTTGTCACGATAAGATCGGGCATTTAATAACCTGAGTGCGGTAAGTCATGCGGAAATTTCGCGCCTTTGGTTTTACCAAAGCGCCAATAAAGGGTGATATGTATCACATTTGTTATTTTTTGTTTATGGTACATGGCGGATTAAGCACCTGTAAATACTCGCTTAATGAATAATTAAACAATTCGAGCTGTTAAATTAGTTAATCACCGTTGTTAATTAAATCGATACTGGTTCCCTTATCAATTTAACGACACGGTGATGTCGTACAGATATTCCCAACCACAAGGAGAATTTATGTTCGATCATGTCAAATTTGGCGTCAGTGATTATGCCGCGAGCAAGGCATTCTTTTTACAGGCGCTGGCGCCGCTCGGCGTGACGCTGGCGGGCGAAGGCGAGCCGGCTTACGGCGCGGAGCTAGCTGGGGCAAACGATGCCTCTTTATGCCTCTATCAAAGCGAAGATAAACCCGCGCCGCTGCATATCGCCTTTTGCGCCGAGAGCCGCGAGCAGGTTGATGCCTTCTGGCACGCGGCGCTGGCCGCCGGAGGCAAGGATAACGGCGCGCCGGGATTACGACCTAATTACCACGCCAATTACTACGCCGCCTTTGTCATTGCGCCAGATGGACACAATATCGAAGCGGTGTGTCATCTGGCGCCCTGAGCAAAGTTTATCGCTGCGGAAAAACCCACACATCATCCGCGGGCAGCGTCAGATGACAATGTTCGGCATCACGCAGGGCCGTGCCGTAGGCTCGGATGGCAAAGTCATCGCCCTCGGTGCGGAACAGATATTCCCACCGATCGCCGAGGTACATGCTGGTCAGCAGCGGAAGTTCCAGGCTGTTATCCTGCGGCGAGCAGTCAAGGCGCAGCCGTTCGACGCGGATCACCGCCGTCGCCGGCTGACCGACGCTGACCCCCTCGCCCGCGCGTCCCCATAGCGCCCAGCTGGCGCCTTCAACTCGCGCGCGTCCGTCCTCCAGCGCCGTCACCTTACCGTGCAGGCGGTTATTACTGCCCATAAACTCGGCGGCGAACAGGGTGGCCGGATTGCCGTACATCTCCTGCGGCGTCCCCTGCTGTTCAATCACGCCGTTGTTAAGCAACAAAATGCGATCGGAGATCGCCATCGCTTCATTCTGATCGTGGGTGACCATCAGCGCCGACAGGCCCAGCTTAATAATGAGCTCGCGCAGGAATACCCGCGCCTCTTCGCGCAGCTTGGCATCGAGGTTGGATAGCGGCTCATCCAGCAGAATAACCGGCGGGTTATAGACCAGCGCCCGCCCTATGGCCACGCGCTGCTGCTGGCCGCCGGAAAGCTGGTGCGGGTGCCGGTTGCCCAGATGTCCCAGACCTAGCTGCTCGAGAACGCTCTGCACCCGCTGTTTAATCTCGCCGCTGGCCACCTTACGCAGTTTCAGCGGATAGGCCACGTTGTCGAATACCGTTTTATGCGGCCACAGGGCGTAGGACTGGAACACCAGCCCGAGATTACGCTCTTCCGCCGGGATCTCGCTACGCGGACTGCCGTCATAAACCACGTTATTGCCGATGGTGATCCGCCCGGCGGTCGGTTTCTCCAGCCCGGCGACCGCGCGCAACAGCGTGGTTTTCCCGCTACCTGAAGGGCCGAGCAGCGACACCACTTCCCCGCGTTTGAGCTCCATCGACACCCCTTTCAGCACCGGGTTGTCGCCATAGGTCAGATGCAGATTGTCTACCGATAACTCAATCATGTAATTTCACTCCAAAGCGCAGGGCGATACCCAGACCGACTACCACCAGCAGAATATTGATAAACGATAGCGCCGCGACGATATCAATGGCGCCCGCCGCCCACAGAGAGACCAGCATCGACCCGATCGTTTCGGTGCCTGGCGACAACAAATAAACGCCGGTTGAATATTCGCGTTCAAAGATCAGGAACATCAGCAGCCAGGAGCCGATAAGCCCGTAGCGCGCCAGCGGAACGGTGACGTGGCGGGTGATTTGCCCGCGAGAGGCGCCGGTGCTACGCGCGGCCTCCTCCAGCTCCGGCGCCACCTGCAGCAGCGTTGATGAGATAAGGCGCAGGCCGTAGGCCATCCACACCACCGTATAGGCCAACCAGACGCTGAAAATGGTGTTGCGCAGCGCGCGCAGTTGCACGATAAGGTGTTCGCGCAGCCAGTCGGCGACCGGCAGCGCCGAGAGCCAGCCGTTTTTCAATGACTGATCGAGCCACATCGGCACAAATAGAAACACCCACAGAAACGCCAGACCAGCCAACAGGCCCGGCACCGCGCGCGGTACCAGCACGCTGTAGTCGAGAAAGCGCGTGACGTTATCCGGTTTACGGTGCATGGCGATACCGACAAACAGATAGCACACCACCGCCAGCGCGCCGCCGATAATCCCGATCGCCATCGAGTTGACGATCGCCCGCAGCAGATTCGGCTGCTGCCAGATGTTGCGGAAAGTCGCCAGCGACAGCTCATCCCATAACGAAACGCCAACGCCCCAATTGGAAATAAAGGCCCGTAGCGCCACACCCAGTAGCGGGACGCCGATGGTTACCGTCAGCCACGCCACCACGACCGCGCCAGCGACCCAACGCCATTTCCCCAGCGGCAAGGCGCGCGACTGCGACGCTTTACCTTTCATGGTCACGAAGCGATTGGCGGTACGCATCAACCGGCGCTGCAACATCACCAGCGGAATGGTAATGCAGATTAATACCACCGCGACCGCCGCCATCAGATGGTAAGAAGGCGTTCCCAGTTTATTAGTCAACTTATAGAGATAGGTCGCCAGTACCATGTTGCCTTCCGGATCGCCGAGCACCAGCATCAGGCCAAAGACCTCAAGGCCGAGGAAGAACAGCAGCACGCAGGCGTAGAGGATGGACGGCCGTACCATCGGCAGGCTCACCGAGGTCATCACCTGCAGCGGCGTGGCGCCGACGGTACGCGCCGCCTCTTCCACGTCCGAACCGACGCTGCGCAGCGCCGAGGAGATATAAAGATAGGCATGCGGGACGTGCGTTAAACCGGCGATTACCACGATGCTAAACATCGAGTAGATATTCCACGGCACAAAACCAAGCCACGCCTGCGCCCACTGCGACAGGAAACCGACCGGCCCGGCGGCCACCACGTAACCAAAGCCCAGCACCATCGGCGAGACGAAAATCGGCACCAGGATCAGCGGCTCAATAAAGCGCCTGCCGGGTAAATCGGTACGTACCATTAAAAAGGCCAGAATGCCGCCCAGCGGAATCGCGATAATGACCAGACCAAAAGCGAGGATAAATCCGGAGCGTAAGGCCAGGTAAAAATCCGGGTCGGTAAAAATAAAACCGAAGGCTTCGAGGCTCCACTCTTTCGAGCGGGCAAAAAATGGTGCGGAAAGAAAACTTTGCGCCACGATAAATAATAGCGGAACGTAAATTACCAGTGCCGCTATCAATACCACCATGCCACGCGGTAGCCCTTGCCACTTTCTGCGTAAAATGTTCATCTTTAATTCCCCTGGCAAAGTGCAGAGATAAATTATCAAGAAGAGATAATGAGTACTTATTTACTGAATACTGATACGATCATTCCCCCGGATACATTCCGGGGGAAGTTTCACAGGTAATTACTTTATTTCGCAGCAGCGGCACGCCATTGCTTAATAAATTCCAGACGCTGTTTGGGTTGCAGATATTGCAGCAGGCTTTCATCCACCGGAATCGGCTTCAGCGCATTGCCCAGTAATTTCGTCATCCCGTCGATATCATTTTTACCTTCAATGTCGTTGCGAATTGACGGGATATCGCCCTGAGAGGCAAGAATCGTTTGCCCTTTTTCCGACAGTACATAGTCGAACCACAGTTTCGCCGCATTAGGATGCCCTGCTTCCGCAGTGATAAATGAGACGCGGGACAGCACCAGCACGTAGTCTTTCGGATAGGCGATGCCTAATGACGGGTCGGTTTTAGCGCGCGCTTCGGCATAGGAGCCGAGGATGTTATAGCCGATCAGGTTTTCACCGGAGGAGACGCGCTCCATCATGGTGCCGGTAGAGGATTGCACCGTCAGGCCGCCTTTGGCGATATTCGCCAGGTCGGCAAAGTAATTGCCGTCAGCCTTGCTATCCTGCACCGCCAGCATAAAACCAAGCCCCGATTTCTCGATATCGTAGGTGGTGACTTTGCCTTTAAATTTATCAGCCTGCCCGGCGATAAGTTTGGCCAATGCGGTATGTGAATCCGGCACTTCATTTTGTGGGATCAGCCGTTTGTTATAGATAAAGACCACCGGCTCATAGGTTGTGCCGTAGGCTTTTTGCTGCCAGACCGCCCATTTCGGCAGCTTGCCAACTTCTGGTGAAGCGTACTCTTGCGCATAATCGGTGGCTAATTTCAGCGCCGTGTCCATGGAAGAGCTCCACACCACGTCGCCGCTACCGCCGCCGGCGGCTTGTTCACTAATATAACGGTTGTACAGCTCGGTGCTGTTCATATCGTTATATTCAACTTTAATCCCAGGATATTGCGCTTCAAAGCCTTTAATTAACGGCCCTGCCGCTTTGGTGTCCGTTGTGGAATAAACCACGACTTTGCCCTCTTTCACCCCGGCATCAACGACTTTTTGATAATCTGCCGGGTAGCCCTGCGGCAGCTCCGCCAGCGCGGAGTACGAGAAGACTGTCGTCAGTGAAACCACTAAACCGCCGATTTTCTTATACATAAAATCAACTCTTAAGCATCAATAATTAAACACAAATTTAACATATAGTGCTACAACCCCCTCTGCAACGCTGGGGGAAGGGTTTTTATGGCTTTTGTGACAGTGGTGTAGTTTAAAAAGTGGTGTTTATGGAGTTTATTCAGCGAATAGAGAAAACAGCGAGCGAGGTCACAGATTAATGCCGCAGCGTCACGAAGCGATTACCGCCAATGGCAAAGCCTTTATTTGCATTTCTTCAGGACCATTCGAATAAAGAAAAACAGGAGCAGCGCATACAGCAGCGCCATTACCAGGATGGTAATAAAAGAAATGGGATCTGCTCCTGATTCATATGGTTGACTGAGACGGGAGTTAAACAGGCACCAGGTATGATCTATCACCCAAAGCGTGATGCCATTTAGAGGTTTACCATAGCTGCTAAGCCATAAGGCAAAAAGAAAACATACCGCAAATAGTAATGAATTCTTAATGTACTTCACAACTGGCATAGTCTCGGCTCCCCTGAACATCTACGTAACCATAAGCCAATAAACCCGATCGAGAACCCGGTACTTTCACTTTAGATGTTCTCAATAATGTTTGCCTAACAATATAAAAATCATTTCTATCCACAAATGTTATACAACCTTGCGACAGACCGCCTCCATCTGGCCTTAAAGGATGAAGTCGGAAACTACCTCTTAAGACCCCATTAATCAAAATACTATCAGTCATCGTTTGAGCGCTAAATAACCCAAACCATTCACTGTGGTCATTGCCTGTTATCAGATCCCCTACCCACGCTCTAAACTGATTAGTCCTCGACCCAACAGGCCGATCTACTATCCAATATTTCCCGACTGGTATGGCACTATTCGGTCGAAATGCACAGTTGGCAAGATTAGTATATGGATTTTGACCGCTAAAAACTCTGTAGTTACCAACGCCATAAACATGCAGGATTGCGTATCCATCTTTATCGAAATTATCGTATGTCATCCTCATTATTTGCATGTATTCCCTTATTCTATCAGGCTTGGTATTTATTACATCAACTGAACGGAATCAATACGATACCTCTTTTATCGCTCCATCACAATAAAATTGCTCAAATAAAAAACCATCACATAACGCTATTCAGAGTAATATTAAATTTACTCCTGACAATAATAAATGTACCTTTTACATATTCACCTAATATTACATTCAAAACCATTTTGCCGGGCGGTTTCGTCAAAATGAACCATGCCAATAATCTCCCTATTCAGTGAGAGATATTTATCGCCTTGATCTTCTGCGCCTTGCGGCGCAGCATGGAACGGCAAACGCAACAAAACAACAACATACATCGAGGAGACTATCCGTGCCTACAGGACATCGCTTTCGCCCCACGGAGCTACACCACTTCGTCACCACCCTGTTCACGCAGCTGGGCAGTACATCAACCGAAGCCGCGCTGGTCGCAGACCACCTGATCGCCGCCAACCTTGCCGGACACGATTCCCACGGCGTCGGCATGATCCCGAGCTACGTAAAATCCCATAGCGAAGGATTTTTGCAGCTTAACCGCCATGCCAGCGTGATGAAAGACGCCGGCGCCGTCGCCACCCTTGATGGCAACGCCGGTTTTGGCCAGGTCGTTGCCCATGAAGCCATGCAGTTGGGGATTGAAAAAGCCAAACAGCACGGCCTCGCCGCCGTGGCGCTGCGCAATGCTCACCATATCGGGCGCATCGGTTACTGGGCGGAACAATGCGCGGCGCAGGGGTTAATATCCATTCATTTCGTTAGCGTCGTCGGCGACCCGATGGTGGCGCCATTTCGCGGCAAAGATAGTCGCTTCGGCACTAACCCACTCTGCGTGGTCTTCCCGCGTGAAGGCCATCCGCCGCTGCTGCTCGATTACGCCACCAGCGCCATCGCTTTTGGCAAAACCCGCGTCGCATGGCATAAAGGCGAAGCGGTGCCTGCCGGCTCATTGATTGACTCTCGCGGCGAACCGACCACCGATCCGGCGGTGATGCAGACCTCGCCGCTTGGCGCCCTGCTCACTTTTGCTCAACATAAAGGCTATGCCCTGGCGACGCTCTGCGAGGTGCTCGGCGGCGCGGTCTCGGGTGGGCAAACGACCCATCAGGACAGCCTGCAGGGCTGCGTCGACGCCATCTTCAACTGCATGACTACCATTATTCTCAGCCCGGAAGCCTTCGATGCGCCGCAGATGCAGCGCGAAACCGAGGCCTTTATCGACTGGTGTAAACAGTCGCCGCACGATGCCGATACACCTATTCTGGCGCCGGGTGAGTGGGAAGCGGCCAATCGTCAGCAGCGGCTGGCAAACGGTATTCCGCTCGATGCCAGTAGCTGGCAGGCGATCTGCGCCGCCGCGCGGCAGGCCGGGATGTCGCAGGAGACGTTGAATCAACTGCAGCAGAACATGGAAGTCAACGCTTAACCTCAATCCCCGCGGGGCGATCGTCAGCCACAGCGTCCCGCGTCATCGTCACTTATGACGACATCCATGATTTTCCCGCGTCTTCATCACCTTCATCCCGCGTCATCAGCGCTATCTTCACTTTGGCACGCATTATGCAATCGATTTGCATCGCACGACGATCGACGTCGCGCGTTTGCTGACGGTAGCCTGCCGGGCCCGGCGCGCTATCGCCCTATCTTCACTGTTAACAGGTCTGTTACTGATGAATAAAATTACCAGCGTGTGCCCCTATTGCGGGGCGGGTTGTAAACTCAAATTGGTTGTCGAAAATGATAAAATCATTCGCGCCGAGGCCGCCGACGGCGTCACCAATCAAAACCAGCTATGTCTGAAAGGCTACTACGGCTGGGATTTCCTCAATGACACGCAGCTTCTCACGCCTCGCCTGAAGCAGCCGATGATTCGTTATCAGAAAGGCGGCCCGTTCACTCCGGTCAGTTGGGAAGAAGCGATTCGCTACACCGCCGCTAAGCTCCGCGAGATCAAGGCCAAATATGGCCCGCGCGCCATCATGACCACCGGTTCGTCCCGCGGCACGGGGAATGAAACCAATTACGTGATGCAGAAATTCGCCCGTGCGGTACTCAATACCAATAACGTCGACTGCTGCGCCCGCGTTTGCCACGGGCCGTCGGTCGCCGGGCTGCAGGCTTCGCTCGGCAATGGCGCGATGAGCAACTCGATAAGCGATATTGAGAACTCAAAATGTCTGCTGGTCTTTGGCTATAACTGCGCCGATTCTCACCCTATCGTGGCGCGAAGGGTATTGAGAGCCCGCGACAACGGCGCGAAAATCATCGTCTGCGATCCGCGGCGCATTGAAACCGCCCGCATCGCCGACCAGCATCTGCAGCTCAACAACGGCAGCAATATGGCGCTGGTCAACGCCTTCGCCTATGTCCTGCTGGAAGAAGATCTCTACAATCACGATTACGTTGAGCGTTATACCGAAGGGCTGGAGGCCTACCGCGAGGCGGTGAAAGACTACTCTCCCGAAGCCGTGGAAGCACTGGTCGGCGTCCCGGCGCTGGCCATTCGCCGGGCGATGCGCACCTTCGCCGCCGCCCCTTCCGCCACCATTATGTGGGGAATGGGCGTAACCCAGTTCGGCCAGGCGGTTGATGTCGTCCGCGGTCTCGCCAGTCTCGCGCTGCTGACCGGCAACCTCGGGCGGGCTAACGTCGGCGTCGGCCCGGTCCGTGGACAAAATAACGTCCAGGGCGCCTGCGATATGGGGGTGTTACCCAACCAGTTCCCGGGCTATCAGGACGTCACCGACGCCGCGGTGCGCGCCAAATTCGCCAATGCCTGGGGCATCGATCCGGCGCTGATGGATACGCAAATCGGCACCCGTATCACCGAAGTCCCGCATAAAGCGCTGGCGGGAGAAATCAAAGCCTACTACATCATGGGCGAGGATCCGCTGCAAACCGAGGCCGATCTGGGTCTGGTACGCAAAGGGATGGAAGCGCTGGATTTTGTGGTAGTGCAGGATATTTTTATGACCAAAACGGCGGAAGTGGCTGACGTGCTGCTGCCGGCGACGTCCTGGGGCGAGCACGGCGGCGTCTTTACCTGCGCCGACCGCGGCTTCCAGCGTTTCGAACAGGCTATTCCGCCCACAGGTAACGTGAAACGCGATTGGGAAATTATCAGCCTGCTGGCCAGCGAGATGGGCTATCCGATGCATTACGCCAGTAACCAGCAAATCTGGGATGAAATGCGCGAACTCTGTCCGCTGTTCTACGGCGTAACCTGGGAGAAAATGGGCGACATGGGCCACGTGCAGTGGCCGTGCCCAACGCTCGATCACCCCGGTACGCCATGGTTGTATCAGGATAATCACTTTGATACTCCATCGGGCAAAGGGCAACTGTTCGCCGCGCCGTGGCGCGCGCCGGCGGAAACGCCGGACGATGATTTCCCGCTGGTGCTCTGCACGGTGCGCGAAGTCGGCCATTACTCCTGCCGTTCAATGACCGGCAACTGCGCGGCGCTGCAGTCGCTGGCGGACGAACCTGGCCGGATCCAGATGCACCCTGCCGATGCCGAGCGGGCAGGTATCGCCGATCGTCAGCTGGTATGGGTGAGTTCGCGGCGCGGCAAAGTGATGACTCGCGCCGATCTCAGCGAGCGAATCAACCCCGGCGCGGTGTATATGACCTACCAGTGGTGGGTTGGCGCCTGTAACGAGCTGACCCAGGATAATCTGGATCCTATCTCGAAAACCCCGGAAACCAAGTACTGCGCGGTGAAGGTAGAGGCTATTGCCGACCAGGACTGGGCGGAACGGTACGCCTGGACGACCTATAGCCTGATGAAGGCGCGGTTAAAGGCGGCAGCTAACGCCTGAGGGTGAATTCAGGGAGAGGCTTAGCTTCTCCCTGATATCTGACGTTGACCGGATTGACATAAAAATAGGTCTTCTTTGGCAGGCCTGCTTTATGAAAATCTGTTGTCCCGTTCAGGGTTCTGCCAGCAGGGAATGAATTATGAAGCCGCCCCCCCCCCCCGTCCTGTGACGCCGGCAAACAGGGCTTTCTCCTGTTCGGTAAGTTTAGACATGGTGTATTTTCCTCAATTCAAGCGCATGGCATGACGGACGCTGTCAGGTGTTTTTCCAGTCCACCCCTGGAATGCGCGATAAAAGGAATTGGGATCTTCGAATCCAAGGAGGAAAGCGATCTCTGCGCCGGACATCGTGGTATTTGCCAGGTAGTGTCGGGCAAGGCTCTCCCGCACCATATTGACCAGGGCGCGAAAGTTTTCCCCCTCCTCCTCAAGCCGACGTTGAAGCGTACGCTTACTCAAGCCCAGTCGTTCCGCGGCCTTCTCAATGGTAGCCGCGTTACCAGGCAACAGCTCCAGTAAGACAGCACGCACGCGTTCTGCCGTCGACGCCGTCGAATCAAGTTCACTGAGCCGTCGGCGAAGATCGGGTTCGAACGCGTGAAACATGCTTTCGTTGACCGTCAGGAATGGACGCAAAGCATCCACAGCGGCGAAAGCGATAACTGGATACTCTCCCTTTTGCACAGGTACGCCGAAGAAATTCTCGTAACGCCGGAGATAACGACTGGACGGAAGTTGCGGCAGGATAACGCGATGCGCCTTAATGTGCTCACGGGTAGCCAGTCTGGCTAGTCGCACGAAAAACGCAATCTCGGCCACTTGCAGCGAGTAAGGTACCTCGGTTTGTATCGACAACCAGCGAGGCGTCACGACCAGCTCGCCTGCGTCACCCGTATTGACTTCCAGGCTCATGGGCGCCACCAGTTGCTTGTATTTGGCGAGGCGCTGCAAAGCCTGTACCAGATTCGCGCTGCACAGGGCAGCGAACAGTGGTGGGTTGAAAGAATCAGCCGAGAGAGTCTCGACGAGGCGTAAGGGAAACATGGCATCACTTGCCTCAGCCTCTAAAGCGCGCCAGAAACGAAAATAGTCTTCGCCAGAAAGCCCCTGTCTTGCACGGGAGAGTAAATCGTCTGGAAGGCCGGCCCGACGTAATACATGGCCAGCCTGAACACCTAAGTCCTTCAGTATTGCCAGCCAGCCAATATCCATGGGAAAAGTTTTGTTTTGCACCTTCAGAACTCCGTCACTATTGCTCATTCAACTGACGCTCAGAGTATAGAGCAGCCGTGCGCTTACCCCCCTTCAAACCGCGCCACAATGACTGCACGTTACGCCAATCTGTAACATCCGCAACTCAACTCCCTGTGCTGGCATCTCTCGCATTAAAATTGGCGCGGATTGCCAGAGCGTTGTCGTGGCTTGCTTCCTATAGTGAGATGTAAACATCACACCAGCCAGGACACGTTCCACCTGTCCTGGCGGTCCAATCTGAACAATAGAGAAATCCCAATGAATGCTACCGAAGCTATCGACCAACTGGATCCCCAAAAATGGACCACAACATCTCCCGCAGAACGTTTGCGTCTGCTGGAGGAAATCCGTGCAAACCTGAAGAAGTACGGTGATGACCTCGCCTTCGCCGACAGCAAGATGAAGAATGGCATCCTCGGTGCGCCTCTTTTTTCATACCCAATGTCTAAGGTTGCTACCGTCGTTCCTATGGCGAGTACCGTCTCGGCAGCCATCATCCTTTATGAATCCATTCTCGACGGCAAGATGCCACAGCCGCTGAGCGTGGAAAAAGTGAGTGAGGATCTCTACGACATTTATGTCTTTCCGCAGGAGCGGAAAGACAAGTTGATGTACGCGGATCAGAAGAGTCGCATTCGTGTGAAAGGCGCACCGAAACAAATCAATCCGATGGAAAAGCCCGCGGGTATTATTGCCGTGCTGGGTGCCGGTAACTACAGCTCAGCGCTCGAGGTGTTGAAAGCGATCTTCTTCGAGAACTGTGCGGTCGTACACAAACCGCATCACCTGAACGAAGAAACCGACAGGATTTGGGCAAAGATCATGCAGCCGCTGATTGATCGGCGCGTTCTGAGCTTCTGCGATGCCGATCGGGGACAAGATCTGACAGTAGACCCCCGCCTCTCCAGGATCTACTTTACTGGTGGAACCGCAACGGCCGAGGCTATCATGTCAGCGACAGAGACGCCGCTGATCTCCGAATGCGGCGGTAATAACCCATGCATCATCGTGCCGGGCGACCGGCCATGGACAAAGAAGGAAATTGAACACCAGGCAGTGCAGATAGCCACCATGGCAAAGTTCAATGGTGGCGCGAACTGCGGTCGTCCCCAAACTCTGGTGACAAGCAAGCACTGGCCGCAGCGCAAGGAATTCCTCGACGCGCTGCGGGTCGCTATCTCGGAGACTACTCCGGCCATGGGTATGTACTACCCCGGCGCCGACAAGGTCGTGGATGGTTTTCGACAGGCCTATCCCGATGCGGAAGTACTGAGCCCCGAGGGCGGCAAGTATCCGCATTCCGATGTCATATTACTCACAGACGTTAAGCCCGGTGGCTACGCCACTTCACATGAAGCGTTCAGCCTGGTGCTCGCTGAGGTGCCGCTTGACCTGCCAGCCAATGCCGCGCACTTCCTCCCCGGCGCCGTCAAGTTCGCCAACACCCAGCTCCTGGGCACGCTCGCCAGTGCGATACTTATCGATGAGGACACCAGAAAGGCCCATCAGAAATTACTCGAGCAAGCGGTGTCTGACCTGGAATATGGTGCGGTCGCCATCAACAGCATGCCGTCCTTCATTTTTCTCAACCCCTATCTTACCTGGGGTGGAAATGAGGCAGGCAAGACTTTCGTTTCTGGTCGCGGCAACTTTGGCAACCTACTCAATTATGAGAACGTTGAGAAATCGATCATGGAGGCAAAGTTTATGTCACCAGGGCACATGCTGTACACCAACAAGCGAGCATTCGACAATATGGCTGGAAACATGGCGAATTTCGCAGTCGAGCCTACCTGGATGAACCTGACCTGTCTGATGGGGGACGCCATCCGCGATAGCTTCCGTAAAAAAGATTTCTGAGTCAGTAGAACGCATCGGCCTGAAAGGCCTTATCCATTGCCCTTTACTCGACTATCTTGTAGCGAGTCTGCTTCATAGCCGGGGCAGTGACTACGACCTTGAGGACATGCATAGGGTGAGCTCCACAACAATAAATCGGAACTCATCGCGGCTTTCCATACGCTCGAACGGCTTGTACGCCAGTTCGAGCGCTATCAGGCCAGAGCCGGTCGTGGCATTCTGCACCTGAAAGTGAGTCTAGCAACGATAGACATGGCGACATAATCACTATTGTGAATTTAATTACACCATAGTAAATTAATGGGATTGTTTTTGTAGGTAATTACCCCAAACCATGTCCACTTTAAGGAAAATAAAATGATAAAAATCAGAATGTCACGACCTTCTGAAGCGGAAGACATCATCCAGATTTGGAAAAGTTCTGTAGATGCTACGCACGATTTTCTGACAACACATGACCGGCAAGAGATCGAAAAAGAGGTGGTCGGTTTTTTTTCAGAAACCCCTGTATGGGTAGCGACAAATGATGAAGACCTTCCACTCGGATTTATGTTTTTACATGATGGTCATCTGGAGGCGCTGTTCGTCGATGCCTCTGCTCGCGGGCTTGGCGTCGGAAAACTGTTGATATCCCATGCCCTTGCTCTTCATCCTGATTTAAGCGTCGACGTCAATGAACAAAACCAACAGGCCGTCGGGTTTTATCAGCATATGGGCTTTCAGGTTTCAGGGCGCTCCGGGCAGGATAGTCAGGGAAGACCTTATCCCCTGCTGCACCTGCGTAAAGGGAATGGCGTCTAACCCTTTGCCAGGGGAAATATCATCTGTTTTTTTGGCTAAACGCAACGATGTATCTACAGCTCTGTTCGCTATCCGGGTTAGTCATTTGGCACTCGCCTGCAAAGGTAAGAGCAAGACAATCACCCGCTTGCAAATGATGAGTCTGATGATTGACCCTAAAATCAAGGTTGCCGCTCAGCATCCAAAGTGTTTGCCCGCAAAGATGCTCAATAGCGGAGGCGGGGATCGTCAGTTGACCCATTGCAGGGATTTCAACTTTTATCAGTTCCGGACTGGCGCCCGCCGGGGACAATGTCCAACGAATAATGCCTGATTGTTCATCTGTCCAATGCTGCTGCTGGTGAGCGAAACGAACCAGCGAATTCTGATGTTGCTCAAGCTCGGCGAAAAGTTTTGATAGCGTAATATTCATGGCGTTCGCTAAACGACTAAGGATAGTCGCGCTGGGGCTGGAGACGCCTCGTTCAATCTTACTAATCATCGCCTGGCTCACGCCTGAGCGTTGAGCAAGCTCCGTTACCGTCCAGTTACGAGCTTTCCTGTGCTTTAGTAATAACTGTGCAATGTCGCTATCTACTATCTGATTTTTCGCTGTTTTATCCATTTTCACCCTCACTTTCGCCTGCCTGATTATGCCATTAGCCAAATTAGGCTGGAATCATTGATTATGTCAGTGTGAAAAAATCAGGTTTCAATGGATGGACAATTATCTTTAGCACCCACGTCATCAGAAGAGCATGAGTTTGCGATGCCCGCATCCGGCACAACGCGGGTAAGTTAATCCGAGTTCTTCGTTTCATAGCAACGTCCCCCCTTGATTAAGGATAGCGTTGCATCGACCCGTTGAACTCACAGCGAGGAGTGAACATTGTGCTTAAATAATGATGACTCTGGCAGGATGGGTTTTCAATGCCTGGAAGGTAGCCACTAATTCAGGTGACGTAAATGTGTAGCAATCCCCCACTTTAGGCCAATACATTTTCCATTAATCAGGTCGATAACAGAATAACTTGCATTGGGATGAGCATAGCGAGGGAAACTATCGACAGTCCCTTCTTTAAGAATTGCCAGAGTGCCCTGACTGACATGCCCGTGAGACACAATACATACTGTTTGTTGATGTGATGAAGTATCTTCCAGGTGTTGTAAAAAACGCATAACTCGCTGAGAAGCATGCGCCAGTGACTCCCCCCCTGGTGGACAATACTCTGCATCAAGCCTGAATAATGCATTTGCATAGTTTGGATGTTTTTGTCTGAGTAGTTCTAACGGCATACCTTCAAACTGACCAAAGGCCTGCTCTTTAAGGGCCGGTTCAGCCGTCAGTGAACAATGAAAGTGTTCAGCCAGGCTTTGCCCCATTTGCCAGGCACGCCCAAGCGGAGAAGCGTAAACACGCTCTATTTGATACTCACTTGCACTAAACGCTGCTAGTAGGACGGATGTTTCACGCAAACCCCGACAGGTCAAGGAGCTATCGCTGTGCCCCTGAATAATTCCTTCCCAATTCCACTCTGTTTCTGCGTGTCGAACAAGTATCAATTTCATCGTTAGCTGGCCATGCTCGTTGTTGATCAAAATGTCCCAACTGCGCGATGTCAAACACACACCGTTGAAGCAGCGGAAGGCTTTCCTGTTGTGGAAATAATGAACAAGTGTAGCTTATTGCCGTTATGCAGCGGCTCTGAGTGTGGGGCGCTGAATTTTATCCGTAGTTAACTTCCGCTTTTGGCACGGAGCGGACGTGTTAACGAAGCTGAAGGTCCGCTGGGAGCGCTTAGCGGACATGCCATCAGCTTATCAGCCACCTTTACGAGCATTCCATTCATCACGTGTGATTTCCCATAGCTCGGAATCCAGCAGACCGCTGACATATGCTTTCTTTTCAGTCCTAATGAGCCGCATGCCACTGCTTTGTGAGATACGTTTGGAGCGGTTATTGAGAGCCGCTTTCGGCGCACGCAATATAGTCTTATTTAAGGAATTGAACCAATAATCTGTAGCTGCGTTACAGGCCTCACGCATAAAACCTTTGCCCTGATGCTCCGGTGCTAACCAAAATCCTCGGTTGTTATCCTCAACATCATAAAGACAGATTAAACCTACCATGTTGTCAGGTGTTTCACGATGCCTAATAGTCCAGATCCAAGCGATTCCATTTGCTATATCAGGCAAGGCAACGTTATTGACATAATTCTCGGCGCCATTATCCGGATAGGGCCACGGTACTGATGAGACCATGTACCGAACAATCTCCCAGCGAGGATACAGTATCTGAATTTGTGAGGCATCTTCTGAGGATAATGGTTTTAACAGTAAGCGTTCTGTATAGAGAATAGGTATTGGCATCAGCACTTTTCCTTCCTGAACTTAGTGTCTATTACTGTTTAAGCCATTAAATAGCTATCTCAATGTATCTTGATGTACAGAAAATATCTATACAATAGGAGGCGCGGTTAACAAGCAGTCAGGGGCAGTTTTTGGCACTGCGCGGATGAACCAACTGAGTTTAAGCTCCAGTCTGAGCGAAGAGCAAACCACACTATCTGAGGTAACGTATTACTTTTTTCATCAACGGTTAGGCAGATGCATTAATGGTTAAGCTTAGGGAAATAGAAATGAAATATCCAGGCGCAGGGGCCTGGCAAATGGGAGACAGTCCAGAACTGGCAAGCGAGCTTGCTAACCTTATTAAAAAAGGAATCAAAACGGCCTCTTGTGGATCTTTTGCCTCTTACCAACAGGAAGAATCTGCTCCGAGGATTGGCAGCTATAACATAATTCTTGATGGACAGAATGTCCCGGTATGCGTGATCCGGCTGGTTTCGCTACAATTGGTGCGTTTTTGCGATATTAATGAGGAGTTCGCTCGCAAAGAGGGTGAAGGCGATTTAAGTCTTGAATACTGGAAGAAAGAGCATCAGCGATTTTTCATCCGTGAAGGTCATTTTTCTGAGGATATGGAGTTGATCGCAGAAGAATTCGAAGTGGTTGAGGTGCTGTAATCGGAGATAAAATTGCTGATGTTTTCTATCACCCTTTTCATAAACGTCCGCTCCTGGCACGAAGCGGTCAGCATGCAGGATCACCAGAACTGTAATGACAAAAGAAGATGTTGTCCTCTAACGAATTCAGGATTTATTCTCTGCCTTTCTTATTCGAAGTAATATAACGTGTGGTTTGATTGACATTACTGGAGGTATAACATGTTGGTTTATAATGTCTTTGGTCGATACCTTGGCATTCTGCGTAAGAATGAGTGCTGGTTGGTTTTTCGAGTAGATCTGACAGAAAGAAAGTATTCCCGTATCTATGACGTTGTTATTCCAGATGATCTGGCAGAAGATGAAATTGCAGGCTGGTTAGATGATATTTTCCATGAAGCTGCAACCGAACGTCATCCAGATGTTAAACGCATCGAATAATTAATTGATCAAATTATCAATATCCGCTTCTGGCGCGACGCGGACTGCCTGAATAGCCGTACGATCTCTATGAATGAAAGGTGGAGTTTAGCTTCTCGGGCCTGTTTATACACAATCGGGCTCGCTGTATTGTAACGTCCGAAAAATCTGGTAAAACATTGCTACACAAAATTCTTTACTATCAAGATTCGTGAAGGCCGTATTGAACCGGCCTTATGTGATTTTCAGACTGAATTACTGACCCGAGAGAATCGAAGCCGGAACAAGCGGCACGGAGCTCAACTTATTAACGAACCTTCAGGTTGAGAATGGAGGTTATGGGTGCTTGCCCTCTTCCAGCAGGCCATTTACCAGCAGGGTGAAAACCTGAATCGCTTTTGGTAAAGCATGCTGCGGATCTTCACTGGCAGCCACCCACTGAGCGGCATTCAGTGCAGCTCCATTTAGCAGCCAGGCGGTAGCATCCACATCTACCGGCTTGATTAAGCCGCGTTCAATCAGATCTGAAATGCTCTCTCGGGTGGCGTCAAGGCAGTTGTTCTGACTCGGCCATTTCGTAGGATCGCCAAGAAAAGCCGGGCCATCAAGCAGAACGATACGCCGGACTTCTTCATCCAGAGCCATTCTGATATAGGCTATCCCTTCAGCCAGAAGCTTTTGCTGGTCATCCCTGAACTGTGTCGCTGCACTCTTGGCACTTTGTGCCATTTCTGAGTCAATCTGGGCAACCACAGCGGCAAGCAACCCTTTTTTGTCCCCAAAATTATGGTACAGAGCCCCACGCGTCAGGCCAACGCTGGCAGTCAAATCATCCATTGATGCTGCTGCAAACCCTTTTTCGGCAAAGGCTTTTCGTGCGGCTGTAATCAACTTCGTGCGGGTTTCTTCCATCGTTTCGGCGCGGCGTTTGGCAGCCATGCGGACTCCTTGCAATATACGCAGCGTATGAAATTTGACATACGCCGCGTATGTGTGGTTAAGTTTACATACACTGCGTATATTAATTGATTTATTTATGTCACGCACGGCTTCACACATCCGAAAAAAGGATACGTTATGAACCAACCGAAACCTGTTTTCCCGGCGAATCGCCACGCTCTCTATGAGAAGCATGGTTATTCTGCTGCGATCCGCTCTGGTGATTTACTGTTTGTATCCGGTCAGGTGGGTAGCCGGGAAGATGGTAGTCCTGAGCCCGACTTTGCAACGCAGGTAGAACGTGCCTTTGAAAACCTCAAGGCCACTCTTACCGCCGCAGGATGTTCGTTTGAAGATCTTATCGATGTGACAACCTTTCATACCGATCCGGAGAGTCAGTTTTCAACCATTATGCAGGTGAAACAAACCGTTTTTCCGAAGCCGCCATATCCCAACTGGACAGCCGTGGGGGTTAACTGGCTGGCGGGATTTGATTTTGAGATAAAGGTTATCGCCCGGATTCCGGAACATCAGCTTTAAAAACTTCACACACAGATATCAGGAGGCCTGATATCTGTGTGTAAATCTGTTTTTGACACAAAAGTGGCTCGATAAAACCTAGGTTAAAAAGTTAAATTATTCGCCTGTATCAAGGTTAAACTGTAAAGGGTAGTCCATACAAGCCGGCTCCTTCACCTGACTGTTTCCGATACCATGTTGCCTGTGTGCCATCCTCTCCATTACCTGATATTGCTGATGCCTGGCCGCCGTTGCACATGCGTGGTTAGGAAGAATCCGTATCCATTTTAATTCAACACACTTTTGAGAGCTTGTTAAATACCTCAGGGCATGAAGCGGGCATTTTAACATTTAAAATTCTCTTACCTTACGTTACCTAAACCCCGATCGCTCTCCACACCTTGAAGCATTAGCGTCGCTTCTTCGACACGAATAAAGCGCCCGTCATCATCTGTTTCAGCGAACATATAAACTTCCATATCCACCTCTTCACCATTATGCTTGGTACACAAAACGCGATGCCTGGTGGCATAGAGATTCCCGTCACGAAGCTCATCGCAAACTTCTATTTTGCCGGATGCGATGATTTCCCGGAGTTTACGTGCATGCTGAGCAAAGCCATCCAAACCTTCCCACTCGTTATTAGTACGCTGGCGGTAAACGGGACTGAAATGACGATTGAGTATCAGGTCCAGTGGCACCTCCTGTTGATTGAGAATTTCATCCAGCACGGTAGTAATAGTCATTATTTTCATGGGTGATCCTCTGTGAAAGTGATGAATACTTTACAATCGACTGAATGGCTTAAGTACGGTATAAAAGACATAAAATACCGTAAACAAGTCAAAATGAATGATCCATTAATTACATTCGAGCCGGCCTTCGCTTCAGAGGGGCAAACTTTAGTCGTCGCGGTACGCGAGTCTGATGTAATACGGGAAACGCCAAATCACCATCACAGCTGTGGACAGCTACTCGGTTCGAGGCATGGGCTACTCACGGTCGATGCCGGAAATTGTCGCTGGGTGGTACCGGCGACACATGCCGTCTGGATACCTCCGGATGTTCCGCACGGCCTGCGCTCGCATGGCCCGTATTCAGGATGGAGTGTTTATGTATCTGCCCAAGCCTGTAGCGGACTACCTGATAAGCCTTGTGTTCTCTCAATAACAAATCTGCTGCGTGAAGCGATAACGCGAGCGGCCTCATGGAAAGATGTAAACCTTAACGCGTCCCAAAAACGTTTAGCTGGTGTCATCCTTGATGAAATTGGCTCTCTTCCTGAGGTCAACCTGGGGCTTTCAATGCCCCAGGATATCCGACTACTCAGAATTGCGCAGACACTGTCAGATAACCCGGACGACGACCGCAGGCTCGAGGAATGGGCAGTCTGGGCCGGAATGTCATCACGTACGCTTACACGGCGATTCCGTGCAGAAACCGGTTTTAGTTTTAATGAATGGCGACAGCGCATTCGGTTACTCAGGTCTCTTGAACTTCTGGCTGCGGGTAAGCCAGTGACGGCAATTGCTCTGGACCTTGGATATGATAACGTGAGTGCCTTCATTGCCCTGTTCCGACGGATATTCGGCACCACCCCGGGACGTTTTAAAATTTAAACCTCTAACTCTGCAGCCCCACACTAGATATTTAAACATGGCAGTGACATTGCAAAATCACAGCGACAGAGAATCAGGAATATTTCTGGCTCTTCTCAAAGAGTGGCAATCAGTACTGACGATACATATTCCACAGTGTCTGCATGCAGCAGGCTCTTTTTGAGAGTGAAGCTCAGGGTTTACTGCAGAATAGATAAAGTACAGTGTAAAACCCAGGCTGGCGACAGCACCGAGACGGCACATATAAAACGGAATCGCCCTATCCCTCGGCCAGCCAAACTCCGTGCCCGACTTTGTTATAGCGGACCTGTACTCAAGATGGTTCAGGATGAAATCTGAGCATGACTGCCACGATTACGTCAGTGAGTAGACTGCTTTGTCCTGCTTTTTTATGGCCTGCCAGTACGTCAGCGTAGTGTTCTTAACGTAACATCACACCTCTGTTCCACCAGGCCAATTCAGTCAACGACTACGAGGTGGCAAATAATGTTGACCGCCTGTGAGGCCGCTGCGATACATCTCCCTTGTATGCATTGACAAAAGCACATACTTGTTATATTTGCATTATTTATCATAGGTTAAATTTGAGGATTGTTCGTGATGTGATGCTCCATACATAAGCCCATAACATTATTTTTAACTGCCTACCCGAAAGGATGTATTGCCTGGCTGAAAGCTAGCACGCATCAGGTAAGCAAAGACTTGTTTAGCTTATACGGACATCAAGAATGATTCGAGCACTCATGAATGCCCTGGCAGGAAAGCCATGGCTGATGTTACTTGGTATATCTTTCATTATTTCCTCTGTCGGGAATGGCATTACCTATATTGTTGTTTTTAGCGAACTGATTCGGCTCGCTGCCCCGACAACCTCCCTTGCTTTAGCGTATGTGCTTTCAACTGTTCCTGGCTTAATCGGAAGTAAGGTTGGAGAGTATTATTGCCGTACTGGCAACCCTTTCTCCATTCTTGTCGTGGGCGAATTTTTAGGCATGGCAGGCTTGAGCGCCCCTTTTATGGCTGTGTTAAACGGCTCAATTCCTCTTTTTCTTATCGCACAAACCGTGTCAGCCTTCATCATCGGCATGACGTTCCCTGCTATGAGTAAGATATTTAAAACCGGGTTAAGTGAAAAGGAATTACCCGTTGCGACCACACTGGAAACCATTATCTTTGCATGTAATGTTATTTTTGGTGTTGGACTGGGTTTGTTACTATTGGGGCATGTTACCGTAATACACCTGCTGATCATTGACCTGGCCAGCTACGCCCTGTCAGTCATCATGCTATTGAGCGCTAAAGGCAAGTTCAGGAATATTTTCCATTATATAGAACAAAAAGATGCAGTTATAAGATGGAAAGAAATCAGTAACACTCAGAAACGAGGTATCCTGCTATTACCCCTATTGGCATTCGCAGGAGCCCCGGCGATGGCGTTACTGCCAGGGCTGGTTCCAACGAATCTTACCGGTCATGAAGCTCAAGCAACAGCTTTGGCTCTTCTTTTCTCTCGTAGTTTAGGGCAACTCATCGGCCCGTTACTGCTTAATCCTGAGCGTTTTGAGAAAAATAGTAATAATAATAGCCTGCTATTGGGATGTCTGTTTATTTTTGTGGCATGCTATGGTCTGATCCCTTTTTCAACCTCATCTTACCTGGCATTGGCACTGGTCTTTATTGCACATATTTTTTCAAATGTTGTTTTCTCGCTCGCGGTATATTCAGTATTGAAAAAATTTGATGAAAATCATGTGGCTGCTGCTATGGCTAAGAGCTACCGATGGCAGATGATGATCACTGCAATAGTCTCTATAGGTGCCGGGTATAGTTCGGATTACCTTGGGGTAATATACGCGCTTTATGCCTTCAGTGGCTCAGGCTTTTTGCTAATTGTAATCTTCTCATTTGTCGAAAAATATTTTTCTCCAAAGACACGGTCAAACAACCTCGAGCTGGAATAGTAGAAAGGCTACACAGCCTGAGGGCTGTGTAGCCTTATAAATTAAAATAATTCAATCGCCTGAATCCCCTGATTCACGCTTTCGTCTCCGGAATATCGCCTCGCAAGATAATGAAGACATCCTATTGCACGAAAGCGTGCAGGAGCATGGGGACCGCTGGTTAACAACTTACGCATGATATTTTCAGAGGCATATTCACGCCAGAGCATTAACAGACTGGTCTGGGAAGCTTCACGTAATTCACTAGTTTCTTCCTGAGACAGCCTCTGAAGCGTTTTCCAGGCAATATCGCAACCAGATAAATCAGCCAAGCATTCTCCCTTGGTCAGAAGCCCATTAATGTAGTTTCCGGGAAGGACTTCTATATTGCTGTAAAAATCAGCGATTACATTTGCTTTTTGAATAAAATTAGCTTCATCCTGTTGTGTCCATAGCATGTTTAAATTTCCATTTTCGTCAAAATAGCAACCTTCATCGTCGAGAGCATGACTTATTTCATGGGCAATAATAATTCCGATAGAGCCATAGTTATATCTGATCCCGAGGTTGCTCATAAGCAATGGTGACTGTAAGACAGCAGAGGGGAGTATGATTTCATTTTTACGTCTGTTGTAGCAAGCATTAACTTCATATCCGTACATGTCACAGAGGTGAGGGTTAAAAGGTCCATTCAGGCAATCACTTTAATGCCTGAACTTTTCCTCTTTTATTGCTAGTACTGTTTCTAGCGGGGTCGAAAATGAATGGTTACGCAGGCAAGGACGAAGCCCGACAGCAAATTAATGGTTACATATTGAACTACTACAACAGCGTCAGACCTCACCATTATGTTGCTTTTTCAAAAACAGCCCAGTATCCATAACCTAAAGCTTGCCAGTGACCTATGTAACGTAACAAGCGGGCCCATACTGCTTCTGCCGTGGGAACTTCTCCGCCATTTATCTTAACCATTTCTGGATCAGCCCAGCATGCCTGAAGAGCGGAAAAATCCTCTAACGTGAAATGTTTTAGAATTAAGCGCTCAGTCTCTAGCTGAGGTGCCTGCTGAAAAATCATTATATCCCCTTGAATAGTCAGGTTACATAGTCTGGTTTATTAGAATAAATTGCAGCCAGCCTATAGCATTAACATAAAATCAACAATGTCTTCTTCCCACAATAAATCATTTGTACGCATCACTAACGGCAATCGGTCAATATAAATGATGCTCCAGAACTAAACTGTCCGCTCCTGGTACAAAGCGAACCAACCAACTGAATTTAAAATCCTGTCTGAGCGAGAAGCGGACACAGGATTTACCGGTTCTGTATAACCTAACGGATAGATTTTGATACTATGCCGGACCCGCTAAACAACATGCGGATACCTAGGCCAATCATGACAACACCTGTAAATCGTTCCTGCCATTTGATAACGCCAGGGTGTTTACCTAGCCAGTTACCAAATGTGCCTGATGCCATCGCGACAGACCCCAGAGACACGATTCCTGCCAGCTTTTGGATACTGCCAAGGACAAGCAATTGCAGCCAAACTGGACCCGCTGCGGGATCAACAAATTGAGGAAGAAAAGCAAACATGAACAGCAGGGATTTTGGGTTAGTCAGGCTGTTCAGAGCGCCTTCCTTAACGGCATTCCAGTCAGAAATTTTTGCCGTTTTTCGCAGCCGCGTATCAGTACCTGAAGTCGCAATCATTTTTATGCCCAGCCACATCAGATAAGCCGCACCGACCCACCGTAACAGATCCAGCGCAACCGGCCAGGCATGAACAACGGTTACCAGCCCGAGGACAAGAAAAGAAACTTGCACAAAACCTGCTACAAATACATTGCCCAGGACCGTAAGCAGCGCAATACGTCTTCCCTGACCGACACCTCTGGCGATAGTCAGCATCATGTCTGGCCCAGGAGAAATCTCCAGCAGCGTCAGCGCGAGAAGGAAAGTTATAAACGTTTCGATGGAAGGCATCGTGATTGAGTCCAGAAAAATATTTCCGCTACGTTACCTCAGTCCGATTCATGCCGAAAGCGGAATATATTGCAGCGTCCGCCTGTGGCGCTACACAGACATTTCAACTCTCAGTGATGCGGCAGCATTTTGTCCTTTTGATCAAATTACGCCCCACTACCGACCCGAAGGCCGGTAGCTGTTGATACAACCCATTACCACGCGTTATTTCAGGTTGTTGCGGAAAAAGTCCGTCAGCTTGTCGAAAGGGATCACGTCAGTGCGGTCATACAGATCGACGTGCCCTGCCCCCGGAACGACATACAGCTCTTTAGGCTGACCGGCGCGTTTAAAGGCGTCCTCGCTGAACTCTTTTGAATGGGCCTGGTCACCGGTAATAAAGAGCATCGGACGCGGCGAAATGGTTTCAATATCGTTAAATGGATAGAAGTTCATAAACTTACCGATACTGCTCAGCATCGGTTTTGTCGTCAGTTCCTCTTTCTCGCCCTGCGGGGTATAACCGCCGCGTTCGGTACGGTAGAAATCAAAGAACTCGCGCTGAATTTCCGGCGTGGAAGCATCCAGCTTATTCACCGTGCCCGGAATGTATGCTTTCTCTCCTCCTTTGAACTCGGCAAACCGCTGCTCAATGGCCGACTGGATAAAGGCCTTACGCTGTTCCAGCGTCTGGGAGTGGTTTAGGCCGTTACGAAACGCGGCGCCCATGTCATACATGCTGACGGTGGCGATAGCTTTCATACGCGGGTCAATTTTCGCGGCGCTGATGACAAAACTTCCGCTGCCGCAGATGCCCAGCACGCCGATATTATCTGGATCAATAAACGATTGTGTACTGAGGTAATCCACCGCCGCGCTGAAATCATCCGCGTAGATTTCCGGTGAAATCAGGTGCCCCGGCTTGCCTTCGCTTTCTCCCCAGAACGAGAGATCGATCGCCAGCGTAACAAACCCCTGCTCTGCCAGCCTCTGCGCATACAGGTTTGCGCTTTGTTCCTTGACCGCGCCCATTGGATGACCAACGACGATCGCCGGGTTTTTGGCGTTCTGATTTAACGTTTTCGGCATAAACAGATTGCCGACCACGTTCATTTGATATTGATTTTTAAAAGTGACTTTCTGCTGCGTCACTTTTTCGCTTTTATAAAAGTTATCAGCGCCTCTGGACATATCCGCAGCCGAGGCGGCAAATGCGCTGATGAACATTCCCAGGGCTAACGCAAATTTATTCATGATAGTTTCCTTGTCAGGACGAGTGTGATGAAAGACCATCGGCAGACGCGTCTGCACGTGAGGTCAGGAAAAGCAGTACGGTTGCGATAATCAACATCGCGGCGCTGGCCAGGAAGGTGCTCTGGTAGCCATGATGGTCGAACAGCACGCCCCCCACGGTGGATCCCAGCGCAATGGACAACTGCACCATCGCCACCATCAGCCCGCCGCCCGCTTCGGCATTCTGCGGGAACGTGCGTGGAACCCATGCCCACCATCCCACGGGCGCGGCAGTTGAAATAAACCCCCACAGCCCGAGCAAGGCCGTCACGATGGCCGCCTGGCTGCCAAACGCGATCAGGGCCAGCGCGACGGTCGCCATCAGCACAGGAATGGCCATTAGCGTCGGGTAGAATCCGCGCTTCAATACCCGGCCAATCAGCGTGGTGCCGATGAAACCCGCGCTCCCGATGACCAGCAGGATGAGAGTCACCGCTGAGGCGTCCACCTTCGTGACCGTCTCAAGGAAAGGCCGGATATAGGTAAAGAGCGTGAACTGCCCCATAAAGAAGATCCCCACACCGAGCATGCCCAACGTGACCACTCGACGGCGTAACAGTGCGAAGACGTTGCCGGCCCCAGCAGGCTGGCGGGTAACCGGCATCGAGGGCAGGCTGAGCAGTTGCCAGATAAACGCGACGATGGCGACGGGTAACAGGCAGAAAAAGGCTCCCCGCCAGCCGATGACGGACCCCAGCCAGCTGCCCAGAGGCGCGGCCACAACGGTTGCCAGCGCATTGCCGCTGTTAAAAATGGCCAGGGCCAGCGGAACACGGTGCACCGGCACCAGACGCATCGCTGTCGCCGCCGACATCGACCAGAACCCGCCGACCACGATGCCAATCAGGGCCCGGCCGGTCATATAGGTCAGGTAATTAGGTGCCATCGCAATGACGCCCCCCGAAAGTGCCATGATGCACGTCAGGCCAAGCAGCAGGTTTTTCCGGTTAAGCGTGCCTGCCAGTCGGGAAATAAACAGGCTAGTCACCACCGCAAACGCGCCGGAAATAGCGATCCCCTGCCCGGCCATGCCTTCGGTGACGTTTAGGGACTGCGCCATCGATGTCAGGAGGCTGACCGGCATAAACTCGGAGGCGATCAGGGCGAAGACGCACAGCGTCATAGCAAACACGCCGCCCCAGTGCGCCTGTTGTTTTTCACTTGCTCCGTTCTGGTTTTTGGTTTCAGTTTTCTGATTACGCATTTAGCCTTTCTTTTCCGTTGATAATGGAATGCCCTTCCCCTTCTGAAACGGCGACGTGGGGGATAAGCGCGTGAGTTAAAGAGAACGATGGATATGGAAGGCGCGACGGCTCAATCCGCAGCCTGAGCCCGGCAGAGAGGAGCATCAGCAGGGACGTCTTACGGTGAGCATTTTCCATCTCGTTTAGCGTTGACTTTTTCATCGCATTATTGTTACCAATAGGCAGCGGTGAAACTAGCTAATGAATGCTTAACAGCCTTATAAGTAAAATTTATAAATAGCCCGGAAACCAATATGGCAAGACGCAACCTCAACGATTTACTCTCTTTCGTCACCGTGGCGCGGGAAGGCAGCTTCACGCGTGCCGCCGCGCAGCTTGGCGTGACCCAGCCTGCGCTGAGCCAGGCGATTTCCGGGCTGGAAGAGCGAATGCAAATCCGCCTGCTGACGCGGACCACCCGCAGTGTGTCCCCGACGGCGGCCGGGGAACGCCTGTTGCAATCGGTGGGCCATCGTATTGATGAGATAGAGGCTGAGCTGGACATGCTGACTGAACTGCGGGACAAGCCTGCAGGAATCGTCCGCATCACCTGCGGGCCGAACGTGCTGAAAACGACTCTGCTGCCCAAGCTGGCGCCGCTGCTCCGCGAATATCCGGATATTCATATTGAGTTCGATGCTAATCACGGATTCCGGGATATCGTGGCGGATCGGTTTGATGCGGGCGTGCGGCTTGGCGATACGATTGATAAAGATATGATAGCGATGCCAATCGGCCCGAAACTGCGCATGGCAGCAGCCGCCTCGCCAGATTATTTCGCACGATACCCGGTGCCGAAAACGCCTCATGATCTGACGCAGCATCAGTGTATTAATATGCGCATGGTCCGCTCCGGCGGGATTTATGTCTGGGAATTCGATCACGAGGGAGGAGAGTTGAAGGTCCGGGTTAATGGACAGTTGACGTTTAACACGTCGGATCATGTTGTCGACGCCGCCCTGGCAGGGTTAGGCATCGCCTTTTTACCTGAAGAGGAATTCGGCTCACACATCAGAGAAGGTCGTCTCGTACGCGTGCTTGAGTCCTGGTGTCATCCTTTTCCGGGCTACTATCTTTATTATCCCAGCCGCAAACAGCCTTCCCCAGCCTTCTCACTCGTTGTTGATGCGCTGCGCATGAACGGGAAACTTTAGGTTTAAGATTTTTTCGCTGTATCAGAATGGACTTATCAAATGACCAGAACAGAGAGGCTTCTCGAGTTACTACAGATATTAAGAGCGCAAAGATATCCCATCACGGCATCCACGCTCTCAGAAAGATTAGGGATAAGCGTACGTTCACTTTATAGAGATATAAAAACGCTGCAGCATCAAGGGGTGCGCATTGAAGGTGGGGCCGGAATGGGTTATATCGTTAAGTCTGACTTTCATTTGCCACCCTTAAATTTTTCGCATGAAGAAATCAATGCTATTACCCTTGGGCTAAATTGGGTATCTCATAACACAGATGATGATTTCAAAAACACAGCAAGGAATGCGCTTGCTAAAATACACGCCGTCATCCCCGACGAATTAAAAAGCCTTATCGAAAGCCAATCTTATTTAATCGGCCCTTCAGAAAGTAATGAGGTCTTTTTCAAAGACATTCGCGATGCTATTAAAAAGCAAAAGAGAGTCCAAATAAAATATTGTGACAAGAAAGGCACTGACTCTTCTCGTGTTATATGGCCCATCGGATTGGCATATATGCAGTCATGTTGGCTTTTGGTCGCATGGTGTGAGATGAGAAATGATTTTCGTCATTTTAGAACTGACAAAATTGCAGAGATGGCACAACTGGACTCTATATACAGGGAAAGCCGGATGGCTTTATTGAAAAAATGGAGAATAAAAGAAGGAATCGCCGAGGAGAAAGAGTACTGACAAAAACTGTCACAGCTATTTTGTATACTCCCCCAGATGCAAGACTCAATTCTACGTCATAGGGGGAAGGATGAATTTCCAGAATAAAGTTGCTGTCATCACAGGAAGCACGACAGGGATAGGTGAGGCAGTCGCAGAGCAATTACACCAACATGGTGCTAAGGTCGTTATTGTCTCCCGCTCGCCAGAGCAGGCCATCAAAAAAGCGAAACAATTATCTTCACAGGGGCAACAGGCGCTGGGGATCGGATGCGATGTGTCGCAACCTGAACAAGTACAGAAAATGATTGCTGAAGTGATCAAACATTTCGGCAGACTTGATTATGCTGTAAATAATGCGGGCATAACAGGTGAGCATGGTAAAAATATAACAGAACAGACGGTTGAAAACTGGGACAAAGTTATTGCCACTTCATTGAGCGGCGTTTTTTACTGCCTAAAATACGAAATACCTGCAATGATGAAGTTTGGCGGCTCTATCGTTAATTTATCTGCAGTCAATGGTCTGGTTGGTATTCCAGGATTAGCGCCCTACACCGTGGCTAAACACGGTATCATCGGTTTGACCCAAACCGCAGCATTAGAGTTTGCAACGCAAGGCATTCGAATCAATGCCGTCGCTCCGGGCTATGTCCAAACGCCACGAATGAGTGAATTTCCTGACAATATCGTACGTAGTTTCGCCAATAGCCACCCTATGAAGAGGATGGCAAAAATGCGGGAAATAGCAGACTTCATACTGTTTTTGCTGTCAGAAAATGCGGCGTTCTGTACCGGCGGCGTTTATCCCATCGATGGTGGTTATTTAGCTGAGTGAAACTCCCCCCAGTACTTTTAAACTGCAAGAGTTTCATAAGGCTTTAACGTCGGCTATGTCGAGGTGTGAACCTCATACAGTTCGACGTTAACCCTGGGGAACCGCTCATTCCCGTTCTTCTATCCAGCTCACAAGCTCCGCAAACTGAGCTTCTGAAAATACCGCGATGCCATGCTCACTGAGCAGTGACGCCGCCACTCCCATACCCGATTTACGCTGATTACTGAAAGAACCATTATAGATAAACTGACTGCCGCACGTAGGACTACCATCAGTTAACAATGCGGCGGTACAACCTGCTTCTTGTGCTGCTCGCAGAGCCAGCCAGGCTGCCAGTTGATAATGCGGCGTAACATCCCTTCCCGTATTTTCAATTATTCTGGCTTGTCCACTCATTACGTCTCTCCCATCAGCCGACACGATCTCGGCAGGTGGTCGCGGAACAGGTAGCCCGGCAGCCAGCTCAGGACAGTGGATTACCAGGCGCTGCTCCCGCTGCCAGCGAGCAAGTTGATGGCTCATCTGCGCTTTCTCTTTTCCGTTATAACGGACTTTAAGGCCCATCAGGCAGGCACTGACCAATATTTTATTTATCATTTCTTTGTTAGCCCCCCGAGACCGTTCACCCGCGCTTTCCGCGGCACACGAAAACTTAGCCCTGCCCGGCAGGCAGCAGTGATTCCACCAGCGCCGTCCACAGCGCCACGCCGGGCGCCAGCAGATCGTCGTTAAAATCGTAGCTGGCATTGTGTAGCGGCCTGGAGGGCGTGTCGCCGTCTGTGCCTATCCAGAAATAGGCGCCGGGACACACTTCCAGCATGCAGGCAAAATCCTCCGACGCCATGGAAGGATTGATCTGCCAGCGCACCGCGGCTTCGCCGAGCTCGGCCTGCGCCACCTCGCGCACCTTCAGCGCCTGTTGCGCATCATTTTTGGTCACCGGATAGCCCGGATACCACGAAATCTGACCGTCAACGTCGGAAACCTGCGGCTGCGTATGCACGTACTGCTCAATCAGGTTTTTTACCCGCTCGCGCACCGTATTGCTCAGGCAGCGAAAAGTCCCGCGCAGCACCACGCGGTCCGGCAGCACGTTGATCGCCTCACCGCCGTTGATCTGGGTAATGCTGACCACCGCGGAATCCTGCGGCGACAGGCGGCGCGACGGAATCGTCTGCAACGCCATAATCAGCTGTGCGGCGGCGACGATAGGGTCGGCGCCGCTTTCCGGCATCGCCGCATGGCAGCTTTTACCGGTGAGCGTTATCTCGAAGGCGTCAAGCGAGGCCATCATTGCCCCGGGATTCACCGCCACATGCCCCAGCGGTAAGCCTGGCCAGTTGTGCAACGCGTAAATGGCGTCCATCGGGAAGCGCTCGAACAACCCCTCTTCCACCATTTTGCGCGCGCCGCCGAGGTTCTCCTCCGCGGGCTGAAAGACAAAATGCACGGTGCCGCCAAAGTTGCGGGTCTGGGCAAGGTGCGCGGCGGCAGCCAACAGCATGGCGGTGTGGCCGTCATGACCGCAGGCATGCATCACGCCAGCACGACGCGAACGATATTCCACCGTCCCCTGTTCAGCGATCGGTAGCGCATCCATATCGGCGCGCAGGCCAATCACCGGCCCCGGGCCGTTCTCAAGCGTCGCGACGACCCCGGTACCTGCCAGCCCGACATGTACCTGCAGGCCGAACGAAGCCAGTAGCCCAGCAACCCGACGCGAGGTCTCCTGCTCCTGGTACCCGAGCTCCGGATGAGCATGAAAATCGCGACGCCAGCCGATAGCTTCGGCAATCAGTGAAGACGATACCGCCATGTCCTGTTCCTTCCATTACTGAATGAGTGGTCCCCGTCCTGCTGCTTCCAGGCGGCACCCTTCGTTATATCCTTTCGCCCCCGCGGCTGACAACTTCAGCGATGATGATTTTTGTCTATTCACCAGCGGATCGTTTTATCGATATCAAAAATAGTAGCTATTTCAGCGGTGACTTCCGTCAGCTGATTAATTATCATGCAGACTGGTCGGCGTCTTGCCGGATTATCCACCTGCAACCTTCCGTTATCGGGAATACAATGTTTAACCCAGACCAGAATCGCCTGGCCCCCACGCTGGCGATGATCATGGCCGCTTCACTTGTGGGATTTATCACCGGCTATACGGTGCCATTAATCAGCCTTGAGCTGGCGCAGCAGCAAGTTGCTCCGCTTTATGTCGGCCTGCTGGCCGCGCTGCCGCCCGCTGGAATGATGCTCTCTTCTTTTCTTTCTCCCGCGCTGTGCCGTCGTTTTGAAATGGGCGCGTTGCTCAGCGTTAGCCTGATCCTGCTGGCGTTGGCGACCATCGCCTCCTGCATGACCACCGACATGACGCTGTTGCTGGTGC
This sequence comes from Klebsiella sp. CN_Kp097, assembly GCF_040064495.1. Taxonomy (NCBI): domain Bacteria; kingdom Pseudomonadati; phylum Pseudomonadota; class Gammaproteobacteria; order Enterobacterales; family Enterobacteriaceae; genus Klebsiella; species Klebsiella sp. CN_Kp097. The sequence continues at coordinate 931,777 of NZ_JBEAIL010000007.1, forward strand.
CGCGTCTGCTAACCGGACTCGCCTCCGGCGTCATTATCGTATTGGGGGAAAGCTGGATAACCGGCGGCGCGGCGGGCAGTAATCGCGCTACTCTCACCGGCATCTATGCCTCGGCCTTTACCGGCTGCCAGCTCGCCGGCCCGCTGCTTATCTCCGTCGGCCCCGCCTGGCAACACGCAGCGCTGATGGCCATTGTCGCCATTACCGCCGTTTGCCTGCTAATGCTGCGTCATCTGCCGCGCGGCAGTCGCGAAAGCCTTGCCGAGCGCGCCAGCTGGCGCAGCCTGGGGGCATTCTTGCCAGTTCTGGCCTCTGGGGTATTCTGCTTTGCCTTCTTCGACGCCAGTATTCTCGCGCTACTGCCGCTGTACGGCATCGATAAAGGTTTAAATGAAACGATGGCGGTACTGCTGGTCACCGTCGTCCTCACCGGCGACGCTATGTTCCAGGCGCCGCTGGGCTGGGTTGCCGACCGCTTCGGCATCCGTCGCGTGCATCTTATCTGCGCGGTTGTCTTTAGCCTGTCGCTACTGGCGCTGCCGTTTATGCTCGCCTCGCGCGTACAGCTGATGGCTATCTGCCTGCTGCTCGGTGCCGCGGCGGGCGCGCTTTACACCCTGTCGCTGGTGCGGGCGGGGAAAACCTTTAGCGGGCAAAAGCTCATCATGATTAACGCCCTGTTTGGCTTTTTCTGGTCCGCCGGTAGCGTGGCCGGGCCGATTGTCAGCGGCATGCTGATTGGCGTCTCCGGCTACGACGGCTTGATCATCACCCTGTTCGCCAGCGGCGTGCTGTTCCTGCTAATCCAGTGCCTTAGCAAGAATGAAAAAACGCTGCTCGCCAATGAGCAGGAAGAAGACATGGAAGAGGCTACCGAGACCGCGCAATAGCGGAGGTTGTTGATAACGGGCAGGCGGGGATCCACCTGCCCGTTTTGCTTTTGGCTACAGCACCTTACTGAGGAAGGCAGCGGTGCGCGGATTGGTCGGCGCGCTAAAGATCTGCGCCGGTTTGCCCTCTTCCTGAATCACCCCCTGATCGATGAAAATCACCCGGTCGGCCACTTCGCGGGCAAAGCCCATTTCGTGGGTCACGATCACCATCGTCATCCCTTCGCTGGCGAGATTTTTCATCACTTCCAGCACATCCCCTACCAGTTCCGGATCCAGCGCTGACGTGGGCTCATCAAACAGCATGATCGACGGCTTCATTGCCAGCGCGCGGGCAATCGCTACCCGCTGCTGCTGACCGCCGGAGAGGCTGGAAGGCCAGGCATCGCGCTTATCGCTGAGGCCCACCTTCGCCAGCAAGGCATCCGCCAGGTCGACCGCCTGCTGGCGCGGCATGTTGCGCAAATTCATCGGCGCCATCAGCAGGTTTTCCAGCACCGTCATATGCGGAAACAGGTTAAAGCGCTGGAACACCATGCCAACACTTTCACGCATCTTGTTGAGGTCGGTCGTCCGGTCATGGGCGGCAAAGCCGTTGACCACCACTTCGCCTTCGCTCACGGTTTCCAGCGCATTCATACAGCGCAAAAAGGTGCTTTTGCCCGAGCCGGAGGGCCCGATAATGCACACCACTTCCTGCGGTTTAATATCGCAACTGATGCCGCGCAGCACGTGGCTATCGCCAAAGCGCTTATGTAAATTATTAATGTGAATCACTTTTGCCAAACCTCTTTTCCAGACGGTTAACCAGCTGCGCCAGCAGGAAGGTAATCACCCAATAGACCAGCGAGATCGTCAGGTAGGGCTCCCAGTAGGTGGCGTACGCGCCGGAGACGGTTCGCGCCGCGTAGGCCAGATCGGCAAGCCCGATCGCCGAGGCCAGCGATGAGTCTTTAACAATAGCGATAGCGTTGTTGCCAAGCGGCGGCAGAATGCGGCGAAATGCCTGCGGCAGGATCACTTTACGCATGGTTTTCCACCACGGCATACCCAGCGCGCGCGAAGCTTCCATCTGCCCTTTATCGATAGACTGGATCCCGGCGCGGAAAATCTCCGACACGTAGGCCCCGGCGTTAAGGGTAATCGCCACGATACAGGAGAGGAACGCGCCGTAGTTAGAACGCAGTTCGCGGGCGAAATCGGCGCTCATTATCCCGCTGGTGACCAGCAGGCCGTCGCGCGGGTTAATAAACAGCGGCACCAGCGCAAAGTGGACCACCATGATCTGCACAAACAGCGGCGTACCGCGGAAGGCGCTGACGTAGAAGCGCACCGGAAACTGCACCAGATAACGCAGAATATATTTCCATGGCCCGTGCTCGGCCTTCGCCATCCGCCCCAGTCCAAGCGTTAACCCCCACAACGTCCCGAGGATCACGCAGATAATGGTACATTTAATCGTCATCAAGGCGCCGTCCATAAACAGCGGGCCATACTCCTCGATGATCTCCCAACGGAATCCCGTCATAGTCCTTCCCTAAAAAATACGGCCATCGCCTGAGCGACAGCCGCGGTCACTGAAAATTCGTGTTATTGCGCAGGCAGCGTCGGTACGTTGTCATCGAACCAGGTTTTATAGATTTTGGCGTAGGTGCCGTCGGCAACAATTTTCTGCAAACCGGCGTTGATTTTGCCCAGCAGTTCACTGTTACCTTTAGCGACGGCGATGCCGAAATACTGGCGCTCAAATTTAGCGTCAGGCACCAGCTTGAACTGCTTTTCCGGGTGCTGCTTGATGTAGTATTTAACCACCCCAACGTCGCCTACCGCGGCGCTGACGCCGTCTTCAAACAGCTCCTGCAGCATGAGTGGCGTATTGTCGAAGCGCTTAATGGAGGTGCTGTTTTTACCCAGTTCCTGCGAAACCACAATATCGCCAGTGCTGGAGTTCACCACACCGACTTTTTCGTTTTTTAACGCCGCCAGCGAGTTCACTTTTGAACCTTGCGGCACCACAATCGACTGCTCGGCCGGGAAGTACGGCGCGGAGAAATCCACCATCTGTTTGCGTTTATCGGTGATGGTAATACCCGAGATGATAATGTCGCGATCGCCGGTACCCAGAGTGGCGAAAATGCCCTCCCAGGGGGTATTGACCAGCTTCACGTCAAAACCTTCGGCCCTGGCGATCGCTTTGATGATATCGATATCAAAGCCTTCCAGCTGCTTTTGGCTATTTTCGAATTCAAAGGGACGGTAGGTGCCGCCGGAGCCGACGGTATAGGTTTCCGCAGCCGCCTGTCCGGCTGCCACCAGCGCGGCCATCATGAAACACGCTTTGAGCAAATTCTTGACCATGAGATATCCTTTTTATGCATTTATTTTGCATAAAAATACACACACTTAGCATAGCATGCAACCGGAAAGCATCGGGATAGCGAATTATCGTTTGTTCAACCGCGTTGACCACCTGATTTGCCAATGGCTCGATGCAATTCATTGATTCGCTTCATTGATTTGACCGTCTTTTGCGGCGTAGTCGAGGCAACGGACAGCACGATCATCTCAAGGCAAATCAGCACCGTACCGTGCAGCGGCACTCGCCCGTTATCGCCGCCGCGCGGAACATCAATCACCACCTGTGCCAGTTGACTGAAGCGCGAATCCAGCGCCTGGGTGAGTAATATCGTCGGGATCCCCAGCCGCTGCGCCTCACGCAACGTGGTCATGCCCTCCCGATGCGGTGATTTTTGCCCCATCATAATCAGCACGTCGCCGCGCTGCAGGCTAATCAACTGCTCAGCAAGACTGAAGCCGGTACGGTTGAGGGTACAGGCAGGTAAGCCAATACGATTAAACAGACGCGCGGTGTACTCGGCGAGGATCCCCGACGCCCCGATGCCAAATATCGCCACCTGACGCGCATCGCCCAGCAGCGCCACCGCCTGGGCTACCGCCGCGCGATTATCCGCACGCGATAGCACCTCACAGGCGCGTTGATGCCCATCGAGCACAAAATCGATGCTGGAATTGACATCACAGGAGAGTGCCCCCACCGTCGAGCGCATCTTTTCCGACGAGGTCGCAGACGGCCCGAACCAGCGCGCCATGGTCTCTTTTAATTCGCGTAGCCCGGCAAAACCCAATGCCTGAATTGCCCTCACCACGGTGGCATCGGAGGTGTGAGTAGCGGTGGCGATCTCCATCGCCGTGCGTTCCAGTACCACCTCGCGATTATCATTAATGTAGTTTGCCACTTCGCGTAAACGAGGCGAAAGTTGATGCGCGCGGGCGCGAAAACGCTCGCCAAACAGATCGACTCTGCCCTTCTCTTTTTTCACTCCCGCTTTCATTTCGCCCCCGCCGGAATCGGCCGCCCGGCGATGTGCGACTGCACCTGAGCAACCATCAGCGTCAATGCGGCATACGAATTAGAAATAACCTCTTCGCGCGGCAACAAAATATAGCGGCCGGTGCGGCAGGCGCGCATAAAGTCACACCAGCCGGGCATTACCGCCTCCATGGCCTTTAGCTCATCCTGCGGCTTACCGCCGGTGTCCGAACGCCAGGTCGCGAAGACAAAATCGGCATCCAGTTCCGGTAGCTGCTCGGCGCTGACGTCGATCCGCTGGCCATCGGGGATCTTGTCGATCAACGGCGGGAAGCGGAACCCGGCGTCACGCAGAACTCGCCCCAGCGCGTGATAGGAGTAGTGTACCGTCACCTTGCCGTTATTCGCCTGTATCACCGACACGCGGTACTGCTGCGGGTCGACCGTGACCTTTAGCTGTTTAATTTGTTCCTGATAACGACGTTCAAGCACCGCGAGCCGCGCCTGGCTGCCGGTGAGCTGCGCCAGTTTGCGGTAAATCCGCGGCGCGCTGCCCTGCAGGTGATCGATACTGACCGTCGGCGCGATTTTCGCCAGTTGCTCCACCGAGACATGGCGGCTCGGCTCGGTAATAATCAGATCCGGCTTCGCCGCGGCCACGGCTTCAAGGTCGATATCGGCGGTGCCAATAAAGCGAATCTCGCTATTGTCGAAATCGACGCCGGTCAACTGGGCGCTGGAACGTAGGTAGTGGCTGCCGTCCGGGCGCGTGCGGCCATGGCTGGCCACCGGCGGTACCCCAAGCTCAATTAGCGGGATGGTAATATCGAGATCGTGCATCGAAACGATACGCTGCGGATGCAGCGGTACGCTCACCGTACGACCTAAATCGTCGGTGAAGGTTTGCGAATCGGCAGCCGCGGCAGCGCCCGCGCACAGCACCAGCAGAGAAACGAACCAACGCATAACAATCCTTTTTGATTTACAGGGCGTCACGGCGACGCCAAAGCAGAGCAATAAAAAATGGGCACCCCACCAGAGCAATAACAATCCCCGCCGGGATCTGCAGCGGCGCAAACGCCAGCCGCCCCAGCGTATCGGTTGCCAGCACCAGCAACGCGCCAATCAGCGCGCTGCCGCAGAGTAGCGCCACCTGACCGCCGCGCAGGACGAAACGTGCCATATGCGGCGCCATCAGACCGACAAAACCCAGACTGCCAACGCAGGAAACGCTGGCAGAGGTCAGCAGCACGGGGGCAAAGAAGCGTAGCAGCGTGAGCTGCGGCAAACGTACGCCAAGACCGATGGCAGTACGATCGCCCAGCAGCGCCACATCCGCCGCGCGGGCGGTGCAAAACAGAATCAATGCGCCAGGCAGCGCCCAGCAAAACGCCACCGCCAGCAGCGGCCAGGTCGCCGCGTGCAGGCTGCCGGAGAGCCAGATCATCGCCGTCTGTACATCGCGTACGTCGGCGGTGGTCATAAAAATGCCAACCGCCGCCGCCAGCGTCCATGACACGCCGATGCCAATCAGAATAAAGCGCGGACGTGAACAATCGCGCGCCAGCGCCAGCACCAACAGCGCCACCAGCACGCCGCCGAGCATTCCTGCCAGCGGCCGCCACGCCAGCCCTATGGCCGGGAAAAACAGAATTAGCGCCAGTACCACAATGCAGGCTCCCTCTTTGACGCCAATAAGGCCGGGGTCCGCCAGGCGGTTACGGGTAATGCTCTGCATCGCCGCCCCCGCCAGGCCAAGCATGGCGCCGCACAGCAGCGCCATCAAAATTCGCGGCAGCCGAATGTCAAACAGGATAAAGCGTTGCTGCTCGCCAATCTGCTCCGGCGCCAGCAGCGCACGCGCCCATGCCGAAGACGGCAGCGGGAAGCTGCCGCGGCTGAGGCTGTAGAGCCCCAGCGTCAGCAAAATAAACAGGATGAAGGCGGCAATTTTTAATGCCGCTGGACGTAACAATAGGCGGGTTGAACCCATCGCCAGAGGCCGAAATCCGGCGCGATGAACGGCGCGTTTCATTTAAAAAACCTCGCGGCAATAAAGATAAAGAGCGGCGCGCCCACCAGCGCGGTCATCGCGCCGGTCGCTAGTTCCTGCGGGGCGAGGATCGTACGGGCGGCGATATCCGCCAGCACCAGCACCAGCGCCCCTACCGGCGCCGCCAGCGGTAACGCCAGACGAATATCTTGCGTTATCAGACGGCGCACCACGTGTGGCACCACCAGCCCGACGAACCCTATTGGTCCGGCGACCGCCACCGCCGCGCCGCACAGCAGCGCAATAGCGGCCAGCCCCAGCAGCCGGGTCTGCACCAGATTCACCCCCAACCCCAGCGCCACTTTATCGCCCAGCGCCAGCACGTTCAGACGTGGCGCGAGGAGCAGCGCCAGTCCCATGCCAGAAAGCGCCGGCACCAGCGCCGCCTGTAGGGTAGCCCAGTTCAACCCGGCCAGATCGCCGGCAAGCCAGGTGCGCATCGCCAGCAGCGTTTGTTCGTCAAGTATTAATATCGCCGCCGTCACCGCCGAGGCAAACGCCGAGATCGCCACGCCGCATAGCGTAATGCGCAGCGGCGTCGCCCCGCCGCGCCCGGCAGAGGCCAGCGCCATTACCCCGCCGAACAGTAGCGCCGCGCCACAGGCGGCGGTTAGCGGGCGAGCTGCCGGAAAATCGCCGACAGAGAGGCCCAGCGCCGAGGTCGCGACCACCGCCAACGAGGCCCCGGCGTTGAGCCCAAGGATATGCGGCTCGCCAAGCGGGTTGCGGATCACCGTCTGCAGCAGCACCCCGGCAACGCCAAGCGCCGCGCCGGTCAACAGCGCCGCTGCCAGCCGAACCAGACGTAAATCAACAATAATACGGTGATCGAAGTTCCGCGGGTCGTACTCGATCAGCGCCTGCAGGACCGTCTGCGGCGCGATCCAGCGGGCGCCTAAACCAAGATGAATCAGCGAACCGGCGATTAGCATCAGGGTTAATAGCAGCATGGCCAACCGCGGACGAGTACGACGCCGCGTGGCGTACAGCACGGCGGCGCTCATCGGGCAACGGCCTGGGGTGCGCGAAACGGCATAAAGAAAGGTTTGCCGGTTTGCGGATTGATTGACATCTGCACATCAACATCAAAGACGTTTTTAATCAGTTCGGGGCTGCAGATTTCCTGTTCTGAAATGGTCCCGGCTATCCGCCCCTTTTTGAGAAATACCAGCAGGTCGGCATAGTTCACCGCAAAGTTCAGGTCGTGAAGCACCGTCACTACCGTGCGGCCATGTTCGCGGGTCAGGCTTTGCAGAAGTTCAAGAATTTCGACCTGATAGCGCAGGTCGAGCCAGGTGGTCGGCTCATCCAGTAATATGGTTGTCGTCTGCTGGGCCAGCGCCATCGCTATCCAGCAGCGCTGACGCTGGCCGCCGGAAAGGCTATCCACCGCCAGATGGGCGAATTCGGCGGTGCCGGTTAATAGCAGCGCCTCTTCCACCGCCTGTTCATCGGCTGCAGACCACTGGCGCATCAGCCCCTGCCACGGGTAGCGCCCGCGCGATACCAGTTCAAACACCGTGAGCCCTTCCGGCGTCAGCGGCGATTGCGGCAGGATCCCCAGCTGGCGGGAAACCGTTTTGGTCGGCATGTCGTGGATGGCCTTTCCGTCCAGACGCACGCATCCGCCGAGCGGTTTTAGCATCCGGGCGATGGTCGATAACAGCGTTGATTTGCCTGAGCCGTTAGCCCCGGCAAGCACCGTCATTTTACCGCTGGGGATCGTCAGGTTAATGTCATCGACGATAAGCGTCTGGCCATATCCGGCCGACAGGGATTCCAGGACGATCCCCTTTTCTGCAGGGTTTACCCGCTGTGGCATAACTCGCTCCTGCGCCGCAGCGTTCCGGCATCAGCCCTCGACGTTCTGCAGTCAAATCAAAATAAATCTCATTCTCTTTTGATCATGAAGGGGATGAATGTAGTAGTCAATACTGTGCTTCATGTTGTTATCGTTACGTTCACTACCCTGCGGCGACACAAAATGAATTTTATGAATAGTATTTATAATCAATAAAATAAAAGCATCACACTCTCTACGACAGGCTGCGAAATCGTGCTTTTCTTCTGCGACGATTTTTTATCTTACATAACATTTACTACTACATTCCTTCGTGTTTGAATGATTCTCAATTACATATCTGAAGGCGCGTTCAGACGCTTAACAGATAGGTTTTATTTTCAGGGCAATGATTTTATTGGCTTTATCTGACCGCAAAGGCAGATTCGTTCACGAGAAACAGATAATGACTCAACCCCATGTCGCCTGCAGGACATTGCAAGGGCGCGCGCTTTTTTCGCTTCTTTTTTTAGCCTCACCGGGATTAATGGCCGCAGAAAATAACGCGGCAAAGAATACAAAGGATGTTGAGGACACTATTACCGTGGTGGCTGACGGCCGCCAGCAGAACGCCACCAGCGGTTATCAGCCGCTGAGTTCGTCCACGGCGACATTGACCTCAATGCCGCTGCTGGATATTCCGCAGGTGGTGAATACCGTCAGCGACCGGGTGCTGGAAGATCAGCATGCTACCTCGCTGGATGAAGCATTGTATAACGTCGCTAACGTGGTGCAGACCAATACCCTCGGCGGTACCCAGGATGCCTTTACCCGCCGCGGCTTCGGCGCCAATCGCGACGGTTCTATCATGACCAACGGCCTGCGTACCGTTTTGCCGCGCAGCTTTAACGCCGCTACCGAGCGGGTTGAAGTCCTGAAGGGCCCGGCCTCGACGCTGTACGGTATTCTCGACCCCGGCGGGCTGATTAACGTGGTCACCAAACGCCCCGAGCGCCAGTTCTCTGGTTCGGTTTCCGCCACCTCCAGCAGTTTTGGCGGCGGCACGGGTAGCTTCGACGTGACCGGTCCGATAGAAGGGACTCGTCTGGCCTATCGTCTGATCGGCGAATATCAAAATGAAGATTACTGGCGCAATTTCGGCAAGAACAAAAGCAGCTTTATCGCCCCTTCCCTGAGCTGGTTTGGCGATAGCGCGACCATTACCGCTTCGTATTCACATCGCGATTACAGCGCCCCCTTTGACCGCGGCACCATTTTCGACCTCGATACCGGCCACGCGGTCAACGTCGATCGTAAAACCCGTTTCGATGAAGCCTTTAATATCACCGATGGTTATTCCGATATTGCCCAACTGAATGCCGAGTACCGTCTTAACAGCGCCTGGACCGCGCGCTTTGATTACAGTTACAGCCAGGATCACTACAACGATAACCAGGCCAGGGTAATGGCCTATGATTCTGCGACCGGCAACCTGACCCGCCGGGTCGACGGCACGCACGGCTCGACGCAAAAGATGCATTCCACCCGCGCCGATCTACAAGGCAATGTGGTCATCGGCGGCTTTTATAATGAACTGCTGACCGGCGTCGCCTATGAGAATTACGATTTGCTGCGTACCGATATGCTGCGTTGTAAGAACGTGAAAGGCTTTAATATTTATCATCCGGTTTACGGCACTCTCGATACCTGTAATACCGTTTCCGCTGCCGATAGCGATCAGCGCATCAAGCAGGAGAGCTATGCGACCTATCTGCAGGACGCCCTGTATCTGACCGACAACTGGATTGCCGTGGCCGGCGTACGCTACCAGTATTACACCCAGTACGCCGGTAAAGGCCGTCCGTTTAACGTCAATACCGATAGCCGCGATGAGAAATGGACGCCGAAGGCTGGGCTGGTTTACAAGGTAACGCCCAACGTGTCGCTGTTTGCTAACGTCGCCCAGTCGTTTATGCCGCAGTCGTCGATTGCCAGCTATATCGGCGAACTGCCGCCGGAAGAGTCCACCTCTTACGAAGTCGGCGCGAAATTCGACCTTTTAGAGGGTATTACCGCCAATATCGCGTTATTTGATATTCATAAACGTAACGTGCTGTATACCGAAAGTATCGGCGACGAGACGGTGGCGAAGACCGCGGGTAAGGTTCGCTCGCGCGGCGTGGAGGTGGATCTGGCGGGCTCGCTCACCGATAACCTCAGCGTCATCGCCAGCTACGGCTATACCGATGCCAAAGTGCTGGAAGATCCCGATTATGCCGGTAAACCGCTACCGAACGTGCCAAAACATACCGGTTCGCTGTTCCTGACCTATGACATTCATAACGTCTATAACAGCAACACCCTGACCGTTGGCGGCGGCGGCCACGCGGTCAGCAAACGTTCCGGCACCAACGGCGCGGATTATTATCTGCAGGGCTATGCGGTGGCCGACGTCTTCGCGGCCTATAAAATGAAGCTGCAGTATCCGGTAACGCTACAGATGAATGTGAAGAACCTGTTCGATAAGACCTATTACACCTCGTCAATCGGCACCAATAATCTCGGCAACCAGATTGGCGACCCGCGTGAAGTGCAGTTTACGGTGAAAATGGATTTTTAAGCCTTGCCCTGCCCCGGATAGCGGCGCGCTGCGCCTTATCCGGGCTACTTCTGTGCCAATAGCGACTGAAACTGCCGCCGTTGTTGGCCTCAAAATCGCTGAGATGTTCCCGGCAGGCCGGGGCAGCACGCAGGGATGCGTGCTGAGGGCCGTGTTTTGCAAGGACGCTGCCTCGGCCCGACCCGAAGCCTGCCGGGATAAGTCGAAGGTACCACGAAGTGGCGATTTTGGCGGCCATAGCCCGGGGGTACAGGGGGCGGCGGCGATTGGCCGCCCCCTGTGCGCTCCCTGCGCCATGGGAGACATAACGCAGAAGACATTTCGGGAGCGCAATGTGCTCTGAATGAACACAAAACAACTGTTTTTCTCGGACCAAACAGTTGCAAACCAATAACAGTATCGACGGTCCGTGTCATTTGTAGCCCCGATTAGCCCCGCACCTGGCTTACCAATCCTCTTCCTGGCCGAGGATACGCAAAATATCCTGCCGATGCTGCAATAACAGTGGATTGTCGCGATGGCGGGGAAACGCCAGAGGAAGCGTAAATTCAGCGATAATGCGCCCCGGCCGCGGCGACATCACCAGTACTCTCTCGCATAGCAGCAGCGCTTCTTCGATATCATGAGTGACCAGCAGGCTGGTATAACCCTGCTGCTGCCATAGCGCAATCAGTTCGCGCTGCATGCTGATGCGGGTGAGCGAATCCAGCTTACCCAGCGGCTCATCAAGCAGCAGTAAACGCGGTTCATTGAGCAACGCGCGCGCCAGCGCCGCACGCTGCGCCATCCCGCCGGAAAGCTGCCGCGGCCACGCCTCGCTGAACGACTGCAGCCCGATGCGCGAAATCAGCGCGTCGGCCTTCGGCTCCAGCCCCTTTTTCCCCTGCGCCTGCGGCCCCAGCAGCACGTTCTGCCGCACCGTCAGCCACGGATAAAGCGTCGGGTCCTGGAAAACCAGGATCCGTTCCGGCCCCGGCCCGCCCATCGCCGCATCGTCAATCTCAATATGCCCGCTTTGCTGTGGCTCCAGCCCCGCCAGCAGGCGCAGCAGCGTCGATTTACCGCATCCTGAGGGGCCAAGCAGCGCGACACTCTCCCCTGGCCGCAGCTGCAGGCTGATATTGTCCAGCACCGGCACCGTCTGTTTGCCCAATGTAAAAGCATGATGAAGATGACGTACCGCCACCGCCGCACCGGTCGAAATTGTCTGGGCACTTACCATTGCATCCCTCCTCGCTGCCAGCTCAGCAGCCGATCGCGAATCATAAATAGCCCGCTAATCAGGCCGGAACATAACAACGCCATCACGAATAGCGCCGCGTACATATTCGGATAGGCCGCCCAGCCCTGCGCCCACTGCAGATAAAAACCGATCCCGGATTTGACGCCGACCATTTCGGCGACAATCAGCACCGAAAACGACGCGCCAAGCCCCATAAACAAGCCGACAAACACGTTCGGCAGCGCGGCGGGGATCGCCACGCGCAGGATCAGAAATCGCTGGCTGGCTCCCAGCGTTCGCGCCACGTCATACCACGCTTTATCGATACCGATGACCCCGGACCAGGTCAATACCGTGACCGGGAACCAGGTGCTGAGCGCAATCAAAAACACGCTGGCGCCGAAGCTGGAAGGAAAGATAAACAGGCACAGCGGCAGCAGCGCGGTGGAAGGTACCGGCCCCAGCAGGCGTAAAATTGGATGCACCCAATAGCCAATACGCTGAGACCAGCCAATCGCCAGCCCGCTGATAAACCCGCAACTGGTGCCAAGCAGCACTCCGAGCCCGAGCAGCCCCAGCGAATGCAGTAGGCTATCAAGCAGCCGCGGCCAGTCATCGTGCAGCACTTCAATCAGCGCCTGCGGCGGAGCGAAAAACGGCACCGGCAAAAACGCCGTCTTGGCCGTCAGCCCTTCCCATAGCGCGAAGAGCACCGGCAGCAGCGCCAGCCATTTTCCGGCACGCTGCAAACGCGCGCCCCGCTGGCGCCAGTAACGGTAACTCAGCGTCAGTAACAGCAGTCCGCCGCCGAGAGTGAACTGCGCCAGCGCCCACTCCTCGCTAAACGGCCAGCGCCGACCGGCATCGGGCCAGGCCTGCGTGAACAGGCCGCCCAGCAGCCATAGCGCGGCGGCAAGCCCGCCCTCCGTCCAGAGCAAAGCGCCGAGCCCCGGTCGGGCGAGCGCGCGGTCAGGCGAAAACGTTGACATAAATACTCTCCGCAAACTGATGAGGATCGGTTCCCGGTTTGATGACCTGTACCCGCTGCAGATCCACGGCATACTGCGTCAGCTCTTTAACAAAAGCCTCGCCCACCGCATGATGACCGTGCCCCTGGCCGTGAAGAATGCCGCTAACCTCCGCTTCGTTAGTATTTAGCGCATGGGCGAGAAAAGATTGCGCCACGCTTTCCGGATGCGCGGCGGCATAGCTGTGCGCTTCCAGAATCGCCTGGGTAAGCGCGGCCGCCGCCGGTTTATGATCGCGCGCAAGGGCACCGCTGACGCCCAGCACGCAGCAGCTGAGATTGGCGTAATCGCCGGTCATATTGCTGGCGATTAGCTGATATTTCCCGGTTTCCAGCAGGCGATAGCTAAAGGGCTCGCTGCCGCTAATGGCGGCGATTTCGCGTTTATCCAGCGCCACGCTGAGCAGGTCGGCCGGATAGACTTTCCACTGCACATCGCTAATCGGGTCGATACCGTGGCGTTTCAGCAAGATGGCGAAGAAGTTTTTATCCGGCCCGGCCATATCGGTGACGCCAATGGTTTGCCCTTTCAGACTCTCCAGCGCGCCAAAAGGCGAGTTTTTGGCCGTCAGCAGATTCAGGCAACCGCCGTGCGTTCCGGCGGTAAGTTTGACGTCAAAGCCCTGCTCCAGCGCCTTCAGCCAGCGTAGCGCCATGCCTACCCCGGCGTCGGCCTTGCCGGTGGCAATCGCTTCCAGCAGAACATCCGTCGAGTTACCAAAGTTAACAAACTCAACGTCGAGGTTATATTTACTAAAAATCTTCTGCTGCTCAGCGACGGCGACCGGCGCCAGGCACACTGCGCTTTTGTTAATCGCCAACTTGATTTTATAAGGCTGCGCCAGACGCAGCGCCGGGTGTTCATCACCGCTCGCCATCTCCGCCATATCGTGAGCCCATAGCGGCACAGACGTCCCGGCCAGCGCCAGGCCACCGGTAAACTGTAAGAAACGACGACGGGTAAAACGTGTGGTCATCATGGCGCCGCCTCCGCATGAACCGGCGTGACCGGCACGTTAAAGCCGTGATCAAATGTCGGCGTTACATCGAGCTTTGCGCGAATGAGGCCGTTGGCAAGATAAAAGTCCGCCGTCGACTGCTGCTGGGCGACCGTCGGCGCGTCCAGCCGCTGCCACTGCGACTGGCGATTGGCAAACTGCGCGCGGGCGATATCCGCCGGGAAGCGAATAATCTCCCCCAGCGTTTTGCCATAGCTATCGAGATTGGCATAAGCCCAACGCTCGGCGCCGGCCAGTCGGGTGAGATAATCCTGAAGCGCCGCGCGCTTTTGTGGATCCTTCAGCGCATTATCGGTGGCGGCCAGGAAGGTGTTCCCCGGCAGCAGCCCTTTGCCGCTCACCAGAATCTGCCCTTCAGCGGTTTTCACCAGTTGCGTGGTATAGGGCTCCCAGGTCGCCCAGGCATCCACCGAACCGTTAAGCAGCGCGACTTTCGCATCCACAGGGCCAAGGAATACCCACTGCACTTCCTTCGGCGAAACACCCGCCTGCTCCAGCGCTTTCAGCGCCACAAAATGGCCAATCGATCCTTTCCCGGTGGCAATGCGTTTACCTTTTAAATCCGCCGCGCTTTTTAACGCGCTGCCGGGAGGTACCAATACAGCGGTCCCCGCCGGGTTGCTCTTATCGACGGCAATCGCTTTTACCGGCGCGCCGTTCGCCAGCGCGAACAACAGCGGCGCATCGCCGATAATCCCCACGTCAACCGCGCCAGCGTTGAGCGCTTCAGCCAGCGGCGCGGCGGCAGGAAACTCGGCCCATTTAATATCGTAAGCGAGGTTTTGCAAGGCGTTAGCGGCCTCCAGTTGTGACCGCATGCCGCCTTTTTGATCGGCAATTCTTAGTGTGATTCTTTCCTGAGCTGCAACATAGCTGCTCAGCGTCAATAGCATTAGCGCCCCGGCTATGCGGGTAAAATGGGATATGCGCATCTGAATTATCCTTGTTGTTGAAAAGCGTGTTTACCCGCCGCCTGCCACGCGCTGTCGTTCTGCGGCGTATGTACCCGCCCGCACAGGACGTTGCGATAGTGGCGTTCCAGAGGATGTTGCCGACTTAAACCATGATTGCCGGTGAGTTCAAGCGCCAGGTTGACCGCCTGAATGGCGTTGTCGGTGACAGTGACTTTCGCCAGATTGGCCTCAATAGCGGAAAAGCCCAGCTTCGCGGCATTCTCCAGCAGCGCGCGGTTAACCAGCAGCAGCCCTTCGATCTGCCCCACTTTTTCCTGTACCCGCGGCAGGCTGGAAAGCGCTTGCCCAAGATTGCCGGGGACCCGCGCGCCGAGCCACGCGACAAGCCAGTCGCGCGCCGCACGGGCCACGCTATCGTAAATCGCCGCCAGTAGCGCCGTATGACGGTTGGCAAACAGACGAAATTGTTCGGCGTCCGGCGCGGGCGGCTCGTCGGTGGGCCAAACGTCTACCGCGTGCCCGGCGGACACCTGCACGTTTTTCAGCACCACCTGGTGACTGCCGGTGGCCCGCATGCCGAGGTGATCCCAGCTTTTCACTACGCTGATGCCCTCGCTGTCGGCAGGAACCAGCCAGCTACCGACCAGCGGCGGGTTGTCGTCGCTGCGCGCCCACAGCGCCAGCCAGCTCAATCCTTCGATACCGGTGGTATAAATTTTGTGGCCGTTAATCAGCCAGCCCCGACTGTTACGGCTGGCTATCGTTTGCGGCAGGCCGCCGCGCGCCGGAGAGCCCAGATCCGGTTCGACGCGCAGGCTATTGATCAACCCGCCGTTTGTGAGCGCATCATCAAATACGCGCTGGCGTAGCGGCTCTGCCCAGTGCGTATTTTCCGCCAGCCGCAGATGATGCAGATACTGCATGCAGACAATCAGCGCGGTTGCCGGTTCGCCCCAGGCGATGGCGGCGATAGCCTGTTGCAGCTCGGCTAAACTGGCACCAGGTCCGCCGTACTGCTGCGGTACGGCAAGGCTTAAAAACCCGCGTCGACGCAGAACGTCAATATTGCGATGGGGAAAATCGCCGCTGGCATCAAGGCTGGCAGCCTCCTCCGCCATCAGTTGGCGGATCTCGGCAAGCTGCCGTGGCCAATCTGCGATTGGGCGATGACTCACGATGCACGCTCCGCCACGGCGCGCAGCGCGGCTTTTTCGCGGGTAATCGGCAGTAGCGCTTTGCCATACTCCTGCGCATCGTTCAGCGGATCGAATCCGCGGATCAGGAAGTTACGCACGCCGAGGTCGTAGTAGTCGAGCAGCGCATCGGCAACCTGCTCCGGCGTACCGACCAGCGCGGTAGAGTTGTGGCCGCCGCCCACCAGCTGCGCGATGCCGGTCCACAGGCGTTTATCCACCACCTTGCCCTGCGCCGCCGTAGCCCGCAGACGCTGCGCGCCAACGCTATCGGGCTTGGCTTTAAAGCCCCCGTCGTTCTGCGCCGCCCGCTCGGTGGCGACATGCAGAATATGCTCGGCCTTCTCCCAGGCTTCCGCTTCGCTATCGGCGATAATCGGCCGGAACGACACGCTGAAACCGATCTCGCGCTGATGTTTTGCCGCTTCGGCCCGTACCCGCTGGATAGTTTCCGCAGTCTGCGCCAGCGACTCCCCCCATAGCGCGAAGACGTTAGCGTGTTTACCGGCAACCGTAATTGCCGCCTCCGACGAGCCACCGAAATAGAGGGGAATATGCGGTTTCTGCAGCGGGCGAATCGCCGACCACGCCTGTTGCGCCTGATAAAAATCATTGTCGATGTCCACCGGCTGTTCGGCGGTCCAGACTTTGCGGATGGTATCGAGGAAGGCGTCGGTGCGCGCATAGCGCTGGTCGTGGTCGAGATAGTCGCCGTCACGGCGCTGCTCGGCATCATTGCCGCCGCTGATAATATGTACCGCCAGCCGGCCGCCAAGCAGATGTTCAAGAGTGGCAAATTTACGCGCGGCGAGAGTTGGCGAGACAAAACCGGGGCGGTGCGCCAGCAGGAAAGCTATCTTTTGTGTCGACAACCCCGCCAGCGCGGTCACCAAAAAGCCGTCGGGTTGATCGGACCAATGCCCCACCAGCAGACGGTCAAACCCCGCGGCTTCATGTGTTTGCGCGAAGCGCACAATATAATCACGGTCAAAAATCGGCCCTACCGGGGCGATGGTTTCTGACGACAGGCGGTGGCCGATCATGCCGAGAAACTGAATGCTCATACAGAACTCCTGGTAGCAAGGTAATGAATGGGCCGCGGCGGCGGCGCGTTTTCATTACCCTATACACAGGCCCTTAATGAGCGAAATGCATTTTTATCATAACTTAATATGCAGAATAAGCATTTAAAAATTTATAGATATCTTTCAATCAGATGCGTTAAGTTTCTGCACAATTTTTCCGGCAAAAAAAGTCAGCGGCTGGCTCAGATTAGCCAGATTCTGCGCGTTTACCAGCCACAGATGCACTTCCGGCTGAAAATCCGCGAGCGCAAGCGTGGCCACTTCATCGCGCCACGGGCTGGCGGCCAGCGCGGCGCGAGGCACCAGTCCAAGCCCCAGTCCCTGCGCCACCAGGCTGATTTGCAGCTGGGCGCCGGCGGTCTCGACGTTCAGCGCAAGCCGCAGCCCCTGCGATTGCAGTTCGCGGATTAGCCCGGCCCGCAGGCCGCAGCCGTCGGGATTCAGTACCCAGCCTCGCTGCGCACAGTCGCGCAGCGCCCCGGCGTGCAGTCGCCAGCTTTTCGCCGCGATGACCACAATATCCAGCGGACACAGCAGCCTTCCGCTGTAGCCGTCAGCAAAGCGCTGCTGTTGTGGTCCCATCGCCAACACGCCATCCAGTTCGACGCTCTCCAGCCTTTTTTGCAGCAGCCCGCTCCAGCCGCAGGTCACCTGCGGCTCCAGGGCCGGAAACTGCTGGCGTAGCGCGCTCAGCGCCGGCTGGAGGGCGATTTCCGCCACGCTCTGCGGCACGCCGAGTCGCAGAACGCCCTGCGGTTCCGCCTCCGGGTCAAGCAGACCGTACAGCTTTTTGGTTTCCCGCTTAATGCTCAGGCACTGCTCATACACCCGATGCCCGGCGGCGGTGAGCGTCAGGGGCCGGGTCTGGCGCTCCAGCAGCGTCACATTGAGGGTTTGCTCAAGGCGCTGAAGCCGACGGGTAATGGCCGATTGGGTAATGCCGAGATATTCCGCAGCCTGGTTAAGAGAGGAAAACTGCACGGTAGCCAGCAGGGCATCAATGTCATCGATACGCATATAATCCTTAATGTGATTTTTGCATATTAATATATGCGGAAATTGCATTTTAATTATATTAACGTCTTTGCTAGCGTAATGACCAGTCCCGACAACAGGAAACCACCATGACTGCACCGCGAGTGGAAAAATTACGCCAGTTTATTCAAGACCTTGATGCTCTGCATCGCCAGTTTACCGATGAGGCCACCCTGCTCGACGCCGTCGCCGAGCGCCTGGCTTCGCTGGTGCAAAAAGACGACTGGTTGCCGGAAGAGTACACCCTGCCGCATCCCCATCACTATCAGCAGTATTTGCTGCATGCCGATTCCGGCCAACGTTTTTCGATTGTCAGCTTCGTCTGGGGGCCGGGGCAATCGACGCCGATCCACGACCATCGGGTCTGGGGAGCCATCGGTATGTTGCGCGGCGCGGAGGAGAACCAGCGCTACCGACTCGACGAACGCGGTTTGCCGATCGCCACTGGCCCTGCTGAACGGCTTTCACCCGGCAAGGTGGAAAAAGTCTCATCCCGCGATGGCGATATTCATCGGGTGAGTAACGCGCTCGCTGACCACGTCTCAATCAGTATTCACGTCTACGGCGCTAACATCGGCAGCGTCCGGCGTGCTGTTTATACCGCGGATGGGATCGCCAAACCTTTCGTCTCCGGTTACTCCAACCGTCACTTGCCCAATATCTGGGATCTCTCAAAGGATAATGAATATGCCTGACTACAATTATCGCCAGCCAGCCGAGGTACGCCAGGCGCTAATCGATGGCGCAGAAGTGGCGCTCATCGATGTTCGCGAAGAGGCCGTATTTGCCACTAACCATCCGCTGTTTGCCGCTAATTTGCCGCTCAGCAAGCTGGAGCTGGAGATTTTTCGCCGCGTGCCGCGCCTGACGACGCCGATTACCCTCTACGATAACGGCGAAGGTCTCGCGGAGCAGGCCCTTGAACGGCTGCAACGCTGGGGCTATCAGGATGTCGCGCTACTGGCTGGCGGACTGACGGGCTGGAAGCGCAGTGGCGGCGAGCTCTTTCAGGACGTTAACTCACCGAGCAAAGCGTTCGGCGAGCTGGTAGAGAGCGAGCGCCAGACGCCCTCGTTGAGCGCCGAGGAAGTGAAGGCGCTGATCGAGGGTCCCCAGCCGGTCGTGGTGGTCGACGCGCGGCGTTTCGATGAGTATCAAACGATGAATATTCCCGGCAGCATCAGCGTGCCCGGCGGGGAGCTGGCGTTACGCATCGAAGGCCTACTGCCGTCGGCGCAAACGACAGTGATCGTTAACTGCGCCGGCCGTACCCGCAGCATTGTCGGTACCCAATCGCTGCGCAATGCCGGCTTAGCCAATCCGGTATACGCACTGCGCAACGGTACCATCGGCTGGACCTTAGCCGGACTGGAACTCGAGCACGGCCAACAGCGTCGCTACGACGCCGATTTCCGCGCCTCAGCGCAGCGCGTGGCTGCGGTGACGCAGTTGGCCGAGCGCGCTGGCGTGGCCTTCATTGATGCCCCGACTTTAGCCCGCTGGCAACAGCAGCCGAGCCGCACCACCTATCTGTTTGATGTTCGCAGCCCCGAGGAGTATGCCGCAGGCCATCTGCCGCACAGCGTGAATGCGCCCGGCGGCCAGCTGGTGCAGGAAACCGATCATTATGCCAGCGTACGCGGAGCACGGATTGTGCTGGTCTCCGATGATGAGATACGCGCGCCGATAGCAGCGTCCTGGTTAGCGCAGATGGGCTGGGAAGTGGCGGTTTTACGCGATGTCCGCGTGGAGCAATTGAGCGAACGCGGCGTTCCGCCCGCCAGCGTACCGCCGGCGCCGCAGGCTGAGGAGATAACCCCAGCGCAGTTAGCGGAACAATTGCGTGAACCCGGCACCGTGGTACTGGATTTCACCACCAGCGCTAACTATGTCGCACGGCATATCCCCGGCGCCTGGTGGCTGGCGCGTTCACAGCTGCGTCAGGCGCTTGAGCTCATCCCTCCCGCAAAACGTTACGTTGTCACCTGCGGCAGCAGCCTGCTGGCCCGCTATGCCGTGCCTGAAGTCGCGGCATTGACCGGTAAGCAGGTACAACTGTTAAGCGGCGGGACGCTGGCGTGGATTGATGCCGGGCTGGCGCTGGAACAGGGCGAGACGCATCTGGCAACGCCGCGCGGCGATCGCTATCGACGGCCTTATGAAGGAACCGATAACTCCGCTGAGGCAATGCAGGCTTATCTCGACTGGGAGTATGGCCTGGTGGAACAGTTAGCGCGCGATGGTACCCACGGCTTTAAAGTGTTGTAAGTCACAAACCCGGTGGCGACACGGCCACCGGGAATAGCTTACCTTTATTGGAAATTAAATTTCCGGGGTGGTTTTAAAGCCAACCAGCATCAGGATCGGCTGCTTCTGCGCCGCTGCGGCGTCAAACTGATAGTGGTTGCCCTGACGGTCGCCGCCGATGTACCAGGAGATCTCGGTTTTCCCTTCCGCCAGCGCCTTACGCACTGCTTTATCGATATCCACCATCCGATACTCACGAGATGAATTGAGATACAGTTGAGCATCAGAGTTGTAGCTGCAGGCCGGCCGATGCTTCCAGGTCACGCTCGCCGCGCTCCAGTCATTACTGGCCGGGTAGAAGAAGATCTGGTCCGCGCCGTTAGTTTCCACTTTGCCGCCGTACAGACGCAGGCGATATTTAAACAGCGACGCATCCTGATCTTTCGGCTGCGCCGGGATTTTAAACTTCACCAGGGTCAGGGTTTCCGGGTTGCTGGTACGGCCACCGTTCTTCCAGTTATCGGAAATCTGCAGCGCTCCAGGCGCCCCGAAGTTAACATTCGGCTGCGCGCTCTCGACCACCGCGTTTTCTTCCGCCAGCGAGAAGCTATAAGGCACGTTGGTCCCGCAATCCATGCCTTCATTCATACAGTGTTCGGTCATGAAGTGCGCGCCCTCGACCGTCCAGCCGTTCATGAAATCAGCATGGGCAGTATAGATGCTGCCCCACTTCTCTTCACGTTTATCGCCCTTCATAACCGGGTCCATCGACAGCTCAATTTTTGCCGTGTCCAGTGATTTAATCTGCGGCAGCACGTAGGCGATATTCATATTAACCGTCGGGATTTTTACCGGATAGTCGGCCGGGCAGGCGCCGTTGACATCATAGGCGGCGTTGCTGTGACCGTGGCTCGGCTTCAGGTTGACGCCATCCCAGCAGTTGGGGAACTGAATACCGATATTAAACTGCACCGCGTCGCCCGCTTTACGTAGGCCGCAAACCTCACCTGCCTTGTTGCTATAGCCTTTACCGTTGGCGCACAGGAAGGTTATCCGTGAGCTCGGCGCGGAGCCGTGGTGGTCGCCAGCCAGCAGCTCTAACCCCGACGGGAAAGGATGCAGCGGATACTGTTCGACTTTGGTCGCCTGGTAATAGGTTTTCTGATAAGCCGGAGTGACAATTTGTCCATCCGGCAACTTCATTGACGGCGCCCAATAGGCGGAACTATCGGCCTTGTTATCACAGGTGGTTTCCGGCTGCGCGCGCAGGGTTTGATAAGTTGAGACCGCGTCGGTGTGGGTATTGCCGAAGAAATCATGCCACATCGCCTGGTTTGGCATACCGAACATCATAATCGCGTCGTCGCCAAGAGTGTGGCTGTAACCGCATACCGCCTGGGCTTGCGGTCCTGCATGGGCGGAAAAAGCGCTGGCGGCCAGCAGCGGGGTCAGGGCCAGTACAACTGAGTTAGCTTTCATTTTACGATCCTCCTTGTTTGAAGGACCGTAGAGATAGCAAGCGTGCGCCAATGTTACACATCAGCAAACATCATTTTATCTCATTCGCGCATAATCCATGAATACTGGAAGGTTTTCGCCGCCGGAAAATGGGTGCGCCGACGGTAGGAGCCGAGCGCCTGCGGCGTGCAGTAGGTACAGCTTCCCAGCCATTCGGTATTTTCCACCGCCACCCCGGCCTGTTGCAGCACCCGCTGCGCCAGCGCGCGGAGATCGAACCACAGATTATCGTTCCCGGTCGCCTGCGCTTGCCCGGTTTCTGGCGGGGCGAGGCGCTGATGAAACAGCTCGTCATTGTACCGTTTTGCCAGCTTGCCCGCCGGCATGGTCAACAGCAACTGATAAAACTCGGCCGAAACCTCATAGCAGCAGGCGTGAATATGCGGCCCGCAGACCACCACAACATCTTCTATCGCCACCTGATGCTGGCGAAATAGCGCCAGGCTGTTTTCGATAATGCCGCTGGCCGCTCCTCGCCAGCCGGCATGCACGCTGCAAACATAGCGCCCATCCCGCGAGGCCATTAACAGCGGTAAACAGTCGGCGGTGACGACGCCGACCTTTTGCCCACGCAGAGCCGTAAATACAGCATCGGCATGCGGCCGCTCTGCCTGCGGCCCCTGATAATGATGAACAACATTGCCGTGCACCAGCTTAACCGGCGCCATTTCGCTGTACGGAAAAGCGGCGGTTTCGTGCACATCGAGAAAAGCGTAACGAATACCGGGGATATCACTTAATAAGCGGGATGGATAAGACATAACGGCGCATGAATGGATTGGTGGTGGATTTACCGTAGGTCAAAGCCGCTCGATACGCAAGATGTGGATGCTTTGTTCCCGGTATCGCTATATAATTTAATATATATCGCTTATTCTTATCCAATCGGGTTAATCCATGTCACCACACCGTTTACTTTTGGCGCTAACGTTGTTCAGCGCCAGCCTGTTCACCAGCCAGGCCTTTGCCGATCGCACCGTCACCGACCAACTGGGCCGCCAGGTTACGCTGCCGGACCACATCACCCGCGCGGTCGTCCTGCAGCACCAGACGCTAAATCTCCTGGTCCAGTTGAATGCCGGCGACGATATCGTCGGCGTGTTAAGCAGCTGGAAAAAACAGCTCGGGCCGCAGTTTGTCCGCTTTATGCCCGCTATTGAAAATCTGCCGACGCCGGGCGATTTAACTCAGGTCAATATCGAAAGCCTGCTGGCGCTGCATCCGCAGGTGGTGTTCGTCGCCAATTACGCGCCGCAGGCGATGATCCAGCAGATCCAAAACGCCGGGGTTCCGGTCGTCGCGATATCCCTGCGTCAGGACGCGGCGGGCGAGAAAAACAAAATGAACCCGACAATGGCCAATGAAGAGCAGGCCTATAACGACGGGCTTAAACAGGGGATCCGCCTGATTGGCGAAGTCGTCGAACGCCAAAACCAGGCCGAAGCGCTGATTGATTACACCTTTGCGGCGCGGGCAGAAGCTAACGCTCCGGTCGCCGGTATCCCTGACAGCCAGCGGGGGCGCGTGTACATGGCCAATCCAGATCTCAACACTTACGGCTCCGGCAAATATACCGGTCTGATGATGAAGCATGCCGGGGCGCTGAACGTTGCGGCCGCGACGGTTAAGGGTGCCCGTCAGGTCTCGCTGGAACAGGTTCTGCAGTGGAACCCTGAGGTGATCTTCGTCCAGGACCGCTATCCGCAGGTGGTCAAACAGATTGAAAACGACCCGCAATGGCAAGCGATAGACGCGGTGAAAAACCACCGGGTATGGCTGATGCCGGAATACGCCAAGGCCTGGGGCTACCCAATGCCGGAAGCGCTGGCGATAGGCGAACTGTGGATGGCGAAAAAGCTCTATCCTTCCCGCTACCGGAACGTCGATGTCGATGCGAAAGCGCAGGATTACTATCAACGCTTCTACCGCGTGAAATGGACGCCGAATGCGCAGTAACTTTCACTGGGCCCTGCTGCACGGAGGGCTGACGGCGGCGACGTTGTTTATCGCTATCGCTTCGCTATGCCTGGGGCAGTACCACCTCAGCCTGAATGAGGTCTTTCATGAGCTTACGCATGGCGCGCCCGATAGCGGCATCGCCGGGCAGATAGTCTGGTCAGTCAGGCTTCCCAGGGTAGCGATGGCGCTGTTGGCCGGCGGCTCGCTGGGGCTATGCGGCGCGACTTTACAAGGCGTATTCCACAACCCGCTGGTCGACCCGCATATCATCGGCGTGACCTCCGGCTCCGCCTTCGGCGGCACGCTGGCGCTCCTGCTGGGTTTTGACATCATATCGATGATGGGGTGTACCTTCTTCTTCGGCCTCGCCGCGCTGGTGTTGGTTTATCTGATTGCCAGGCTGCAAGGGCGTGAAAACACGCTAGCGCTGATCCTTTCAGGCATTATTCTCAGCGGTTTCTTTGCCGCGCTGGTCAGCCTGATGCAGTACCTTGCCGACACGGAAGAAACCCTGCCGAATATCGTTTTCTGGCTGCTCGGCAGCTTTGCCACTGCTAACTGGCATAAAGTGCTGTCCATGGCGCTGCCGGTCGCCGTCGCCGCCGTTATCCTGCTAAAGCTGCGCTGGCGTATCAACCTGCTGGCGCTGGATGATAAAGATGCGCGCGGTCTTGGCGTTTCGGTGACCACATTGCGCCGCGGAGTGTTGGTTTGCTGCGCGGTGCTGGTCGCCGCCCAGGTCGCGGTCAGCGGCAGCATCGCCTGGGTTGGGCTGGTGATTCCGCATCTGGCGCGCCTGCTGGTTGGCGCCGATCACCGCCGACTGCTGCCAACGGCATTCTGGCTCGGCGGCGCGTTTATGGTGGTGGTGGACGACCTGGCGCGCACCTTAACCCAGGCGGAGATTCCGATTGGCATTATTACCGCCCTGCTCGGCGCGCCGCTGTTTACCCTTTTACTCATTCGGTCCCAACGCCGCGGAGTGGCCCAATGAACATTTCATTATCACTGGACACCCTGCGCTATGGCCATCGTCAGCCGCTCTTCTCCCCACTATCAATGCAGTGCCGTCACGGGCAAATCTGGGCGATACTGGGCGCCAACGGTCGCGGCAAAAGTACGCTACTGGATACCCTGACCGGCGTTCTGCCGCCGCTCGGCGGAAAGTTTAGCGTAGAAGGCGGCATCGCCATCGTGCCGCAGTCGTTTCGTCCGGCATTCGGCTGGCAGGTACGCGATGTAGTACTGATGGGGCGCGCCCGCCACGTCGATCTGTTCGCGCAGCCGGGGCCGGAAGATGAACGGGAGGTTCAACAGGCGCTGGCGCAGTTGGGGATCGCCGCGCTGGCCAATCGGCTTTTTCGCGCCCTGTCCGGCGGACAGCAGCAGTTGGTGCTCATTGCCCGCGCGCTGGTCAGTGAGAGTCAGAATATCCTGTTAGACGAACCCTGCTCAGCGCTGGATCTGGCCAATCAACAGATTGTGTTACAGCTGATTAGCGACCTTGCTCATCGGCAGAAGCGCACCGTGATGTTCACCACCCATGATCCGACTCACGCGCTGCAGGTCGCCAGCCATACCCTGCTGCTGTTGCCCGGCGGCGAATGGCTGGCGGGAGAGTCGTTCGCGGTACTCAGCGAAGCGAACCTGCAGCGTGCCTACGGCCTGCCGGTTCACAAAATCGACCATCCCGGTAGCGCAGTGCCGTTACTGGCGCCGCAGTTTACGATCCATCGCTAACGGTCAAAAATCCTGCCGCGCGCAGAAACATCTGCCCTTCTTCTGCGGTTATATAGCGCCGTAGCTGCCGCGCGGCAGCGCTCCCCTCAATTTGCGCCAGCTGATACTCGCAGCGAATATTCCACGGCTCGGGAATGAGTAACGTGCGAAACTGCGCGCTCTCCGTCATCTGAACCGCATAGTGGGCGTAGCCGATAAACAGATCGGCAAAGTCTTCGCCAATTAGCCATGCCCCTGCGGTAGCGCCCGACGGTACAGTGAGCGACGCCCGACCGCCGACCAGCTGCTGCGCCCGGGCCATCAACGTCCGTCCGAGGCCCGGATAGCTGGCCTCAAGACGGGCAAAAAGCTGCCAGGTGTAATCGCCGGAAGGATCGCAGGCCGGCGTCGAGGTCGCCAGCCGCAGCCGAGAATCGTGCAGTAACGCCAGCCAGTCAGCGCGATCGGTATCAGGCGTGCGGCGCACGGTCAGCATCAGTCGGTTAGCGGCAAACGAACAGCATTTTATCGCAAGCCCGGCTTGCAGCAGCGCCTGAGGGTGTTCGGTATTCGCACAGGCGAACAGCGAGCAGCGTTCGCCGCCTTCAATGCGTTCGCGCAGCAGGCCGGCCGGGCCGAACTGCGCCTCGACCTGAATGCCGCTAAGCTGCTGAAATCGCGCCAGCAGCGGGAGGAAAGCGCTTTTCAGGCTTCCCGCCGCCAGCAGCGTCAATGAAGGGGTCATCACACGAATCGCTATAAAGATGAAAATATAGCGCCAGGATAACGCCTTTTTTGTTGATTCAGTAGCGAATTTCCGCCCGTTCGCGCAGCTGTTCCGGCGTCGCCACCGGCAGTTGGAAGAACTCGAGATAGGCCGGAATCATTTCGAACAGCATATCGGTACCGCGCTGAATCGGACACCCCAGCGCCTGCGCCTCCCGCAGTAGCGGAGTATATTCAACGCTCATCACCACCTCGCCGACCCAGGTGCGCGGCGACAGGCGAGAAACGTCCAGCGGTAGCGGATCATCCGCTTTCATGCCTAGCGGCGTGGCGTTGACCACCAGATCCTGCGCGGCGGGATCGCGCTGCATCAGAACGATCTCCAGACGCGGATAGTGCTGATGCAGCCGCTGCGCCAGCGCCTCGGCGGCGGATAAAGAGGTATCGAACAGCGTCAAGGTACTAACCCCTGCGGCCGCCAGCGATGCGGCAATCGCCGAGCCGACGCCGCCGCAACCGAACACCTGCGCCCGCGCCCCTTGTGGTTGAAAGCCCTTGCGCTTAATCCCCAGCACAAAGCCTTCGCCATCGAACATATCGCCGCGCAGGCTGCCGTCGGCTTCGCGGCGGATGGCATTGCAGGCGCCGGCGATTGCCGCCGTCGGGCTCAGTTGGTCTACCAGCCCGCAGGTCGCCATTTTATGCGGCATGGTGACCAGCGCGCCGACGATGTTAGTCATGGAAAACAGCGCTGGCACCAGCGCCGCGTAATCCTCCGGCTTCACCCCCATCGGCACCACTTTGACGTCCGCCTCGCAATGGGCCAGCCATGGGTTATAAATCATCGGCGCTTTAAAACTGGCGGTCGGATAACCAAGATGCGCTATCAGCCGCGTATGACCACTAATGATCATGCCCTACTCCTGTTGTTACTGCGAAAGTTCGATGCGTTTGACATCGCCAAGGATAAACAGATAGGCCACTACGCCAAGCAGCGCCGCGCCGCCGATATAGACCAGCGCGTAGAAAAAACTACCGGAAGCGGCAACGATAAAACCGATAATCAGCGGCGTGAGGATCCCCGCCAGATTGGTGCAGAAATTAAAGATGCCGGCGGTTATCCCGCCCATCCCCTGCGGCGCGATATCGGAAATTAATGTCCAGCCTAGGCCGACCATTCCCTGGCCAAAGAAGGCAAATGACATCATCAGGATCACCGCCAGGTCGCTCGGCAGCCAGTTGGCGGAAATAATGCTGCTGGCCATCATCAGCCCGACGACGATAGGCAGCTTACGCGCCAGATTGGCCGAACCGGTGGCTTTCAGCAGCTTGTCGGAGAGCCAGCCGCCAAACAGCACGCCACCCGCCGCGGCGAGAAACGGCAAGATGGCGAAGAAGCCTACTTTCAACCACGCCATGTGGCGCTCGGTCGCCAGGTACGTTGGAAACCAGGTCAGAAAGAAGACCAGCACGGTATTACCGGCGAATTGACCGACGCTGGCGCCAATCACCTGTCGTTTTGCCAACAGCTGGCGCACCAGCGGCCAGCTAAAAGCGTTTTGCTGCTGCTGCGCGCTAGCCAGTCCGCCGCCGCGAAGAATATGTTCGCGTTCACTGTCGCTCAGGCGGCTGTCCTGATGGGGTTCGCGGTAGCAACGCCACCAGACCAGCGCGAACAGGATGCCAACAACCCCGACGCTGATAAACAGCGCGCGCCAGCCGAAGCTGCCCATAATCCAGAACAGCAGCGGCGAGAAACAGGCCAGCCCGAGATATTCACCGACGGTGTAGACCGCCGTGGCCTTCGCGCGCTCCTGCTGTGGAAACCAGGTACTCACTACCCTGCTGTTGACCGGAAAACAGGGCGCTTCACTGACGCCAAGCCCGAAGCGACACAGCAACAGCGTTTTCAAGCCAATCGCCATACCGTGAAATAAGGTGAACAGCGACCACAGCGCCAATGAGAGGAAATAGGTCACCTTATTGCCGAAACGATCGAGGAAAATACCGCCGGGGATTTGCGCCAGCGCGTAAGTCCAGGCAAAGGCCGAAAAGACAATTCCCATGATGGCGGCATCAATGCCGAGCTCGGCGGTCAGTTTCGGCGCGGCGATACCGAGCACCGTGCGGTCGAGATAGTTAATCATCGTGCCGACGGCCAGCAGCGCCAGGATCCCGATACGCCGCCGGGAGCGAGGCGCGGTGGTCGCGGTATCCGCCGCCGTCGCCTGGTTATGGCTATAAGAGTTCATAGTCGTTTCCTGTCTTGAGTACAGATGAATGTTGTTATTGTGTTTGCGATGTTGTGTTGTGAACCATTTGCTACGTTTAACTGTACTGCATCGCCGAAAGGCGGACGGCGGCATTCACCGCGCCGTACTGGGCGTAACCGCCGCGCCGTTCGGTCAATTCGAAGAAGAAACGCCCCGCCGCGAATGGACGGGTATAAAGGTGGAGGAATTCGCCGCCGCGGGTATCACGGTCGTAGAGAATTTGCAGGCGTTGCAGCGTCTCTACCTGCGGCTCTCCACCGAAGCGCGCCAGCAGATCCTCATAGTAATTCGCCGGGATCGGTAGCGCGTTCAGCGCGGCCTGCGGCAGATTTTCGAGCGTTGCGGGTAAATCGCGGCAGGCAAAAGCGGCGTGCTGTAGCCCGGCGCCCTGATAACAGGCGACCGAACGCGCTATCTGCGTGGCTCGACTTTGCGAAATATTCAGCGCCAGACGGATATCGCCCTGCGGGCTATGAACCGCCAGGCTGCGCACCAGGCCGTAGGGGTCGGGCAACGTCTGTTCGTGTTCGAGACTGAAGCCGAAAACCGTACGGAAAAAGATAATCCAGTTGTCGCGGCTATCGGCCTCCATGCCTAACGCCAGATGGTCAATACCGCAGTAGTCGTCGCGCGGCGCGTCTGCCTGCAAATGAAAATCGCGGGCGTAGATGTCGTCACCGGTTTCAACCAGGTAGATCAGGCTGCCATCCGGGGCGCAAACCGCCGGGATCGAACTCTCATTAGGACCGGCATCCCCCTGCCAGGTGGCATAACCGTAGGCGCGGGCGCGCTCCACAACCGGTGCGCTGTGGCTCACCCGCAGCGCCATTGCGCACAACGAGATGCCGTGGCGCTGATGAAAATGGTCGGCCCAGCTGTGCGGCTGCGCGTTAACAATCACCCGCGCCTCGCCATTACGCCAGAGCGCAACCTGCTTGGAACGATGCTTGCCCTGAAGCTTAAAGCCCAACTGCGTCAGGCGCTGGCCTAGCGCGACAGACTCCGCCGGACTGGCGGCAAATTCAATAAACTCCAGGCCGTCATAGTGCGGTAGCGCAGGTGGCGAAAATAACGCCGCATCGCTATCCGCAAGCTGCCGACGGGTCTGCTCTTCGAGCCACAGCAACGAACGATAGCCATCTTTCGCCGTGGCACCCGTGGGCGAGGCGCGAAAGCCGTCATTGAAAATCTCCAGCGACCAGGGTCCGCGATAGCCGCAGCGGGTCAGTTCACAGGCGAAATCCACCAGCGGCAGTTGTCCCTGGCCAGGGAAGCAGCGGAAATGACGGCTCCATTCGAGGACATCCATCTTCATCAACGGCGCGTCGGCCAGCTGTAGGAAGGTGATTTTCTCAACCGGCACCTCGGCAAGGCCTTGTAGATCATCACCGAGCGACAGAATATGGAAACTATCAAGAACGATGCCCATCGCCGGGCTGTTAACCCGCTGCACCCGTTCCCATGCCTGACGCCAGCGGTTAACGTGAGTACCCCACGCCAGCGCTTCGTAGCCAATGACAACCCCCTCCTGCTCGGCGAGATCGGCCAGCGCGCGCAGGTCGGCGACCTGCAGTTCGATATCGGCCGAACAGTCCGGCTGGACGTTGCTACAGAGCAGCATGGTATCGCAACCCAGTTCATGCATCAGGGCGAATTTCCGCTTCGCCCGCTGCAGGTTAGCGGCAAACTGCGCGCGGCTGGCGCCCTCGAAATCGCGAAAGGGTTGAAAAAGGGTGATTTTTAGCCCTAATTCAGCGGCAAGGTTGCGAATATCGCGCGGCGTGCCCGTATAATAGAGCAGATCGTTTTCAAAGATTTCAACGCCCTGATAACCGGCCGCGGCGATAGCGTGCAGCTTTTCGGGTAAAGTTCCGGATATCGAGACGGTAGCGATGGAACGCAACATAAGAGTCCTCGGGTCATCATTCGACATGAGCACTGACTATGTATCATTTGGTTCACAGGCGCCAGATTTGGTTGCTAAATTGTGATCATTATGTGTATTTTTTGTCTCCATAGAAAAAGGAGTCGTTATGTCCCTCGTTGCTCATGATGAAGCACAATCCCTGAAAGAGCGCATCTTTGCCGCCGCCATCACCGTGTTTGCCGAATATGGCCTCCCCGGCGCGCGTATGGAGCAGATCGCCATCGAAGCGCAAACCACCAAGCGCATGGTGGTCTACTACTTCAAGAGCAAAGAGCAGCTGTACCAGGCGGTACTGCAACATGTGTATGCGCGGATCCGTGAAACGGAACAACAGCTGGGGCTGGAGCACCTGCCGCCGGTCGAGGCGCTGGTGCAATTGGTGAAATGGAGCGTGCGCTATCACGCCACTCACGCCGACTACATGCGAGTTATCTGTATGGAAAACATGCAGCGCGGCAAGTGGTTGAAGGGTTCCGGGGAGCTGAAACCGCTGAACCGTACCGCGCTGTCGATTATCGAAGATATTCTGCAACGCGGCCAGCAACAGGGGATTTTCCAGGCCGGTCTGCAGGCGCGCGACGTGCATCGGCTGATCAGTAGTTTTAGCTTCTATCAGGTATCGAATTTTTATACTTTTAGCAGCCTGTATCTCGACGATCCGCTGCCTGAAATCGACGACGAAGCAATGGTTTCACACCACTGCGAGATTGCGGTAAAAGCGGTGATTCGGTTCGTTATCTCTTAAGAATTACTTATGTCGGGGCGCGGGGTTTAGTGCCCCGACAACGCGTGAATCACCCTTTCCATCGCCTCGCGGGTGAGCGCTGAACGTTCAATTTTGCTATTTGCCAGCGCGGTGCGTACGACACCGGCAATAACAATATGTTTCGGCTCCTGACCAAGATCGCGCATTTCCAATACCACCTTACCCACTACGCGGCACATTTCCTGATAGAGTTCGTCGTCTTTCGCTTTATTTCCCATTATTAAGACTCGTAAATTATCATTATCAATCAATTCATTATTGATACGATTTTATAATAAAGCAAACTGCGCTATTTTTTTCCACTCAATGAAGCGTTTTACTGCCTTTAATAGGTTTGTAAATATCATAAAACGCCGTTTAATCTGATCCGCTGCGGCAAAAGTGTGTTGCAGCTTCGCGAGCGAATCGTGTGAATTTTGTTACATTAATCACACTAAAAATGAAACGCCGTTTTTATTTTCCTTTTTCGTTTCGGCAGCGTATAATGCGCCTCGATTCTTTCTTGAATGGTTTCAGCGCATTGGACTGCACACAAAAACGTACAAAACATTGCCACTTTTCATGGGCTGAACCGCCAGCACACATTCTTCTGCACGCTCTTTTGTTGTCACCTATCCTTAGAGCGTGGCATTGCAACTTTCGTAACACAGGTTTGACTCCGCGGCAGTGCGCCCCCGGAGCGAGATTTCCATATCCTTCACAACTTAAAGACTAAGACTGTCATGAAAAAGACCAAAATTGTTTGCACCATCGGTCCGAAAACCGAATCCGAAGAGATGTTGACCAAAATGCTGGACGCGGGCATGAACGTCATGCGTCTGAACTTCTCTCACGGCGACTATGCGGAACACGGTCAGCGCATCCAGAACCTGCGCAATGTGATGAACAAAACCGGTAAGAAAGCCGCAATCCTGCTGGACACCAAAGGGCCGGAAATCCGCACCATCAAGCTGGAAGGCGGTAACGACGTCTCCCTGAAAGCGGGCCAGACCTTTACCTTTACCACTGACAAGTCCGTGGTCGGCAACAATGAAATCGTTGCGGTGACCTACGAAGGCTTCACCACCGACCTGAGCGTCGGCAACACCGTACTGGTCGACGATGGTCTGATCGGCATGGAAGTGACCGCGATCGAAGGTAACAAAGTTATCTGTAAAGTGCTGAACAACGGCGACCTCGGCGAGAACAAAGGCGTTAACCTGCCGGGCGTTTCTATCGCTCTGCCGGCGCTGGCTGAAAAAGACAAGCAGGACCTGATCTTCGGTTGTGAGCAAGGCGTTGATTTCGTAGCCGCTTCCTTTATCCGTAAGCGTTCTGACGTGGTTGAAATCCGCGAGCACCTGAAGGCGCACGGCGGCGAAAACATCCAGATCATCTCTAAAATTGAAAACCAGGAAGGCCTGAACAACTTCGACGAAATCCTCGAAGCATCCGACGGCATCATGGTTGCTCGTGGTGATATGGGCGTTGAAATCCCGGTAGAAGAAGTTATCTTCGCGCAGAAGATGATCATCGAAAAATGTATCCGCGCGCGCAAAGTCGTTATCACCGCGACCCAGATGCTGGATTCCATGATCAAAAACCCGCGCCCGACCCGCGCTGAAGCAGGCGACGTCGCTAACGCCATCCTCGACGGCACCGACGCCGTAATGCTGTCCGGCGAATCCGCGAAAGGTAAATACCCGCTGGAAGCCGTTACCATTATGGCGACCATCTGCGAGCGTACCGACCGCGTGATGACCAGCCGTCTGGATTACAACAACGACAACCGTAAACTGCGCATCACCGAAGCGGTTTGCCGAGGCGCAGTTGAAACCGCTGAGAAACTGGAAGCGCCGCTGATCGTCGTTGCCACCCAGGGCGGTAAATCCGCACGCGCCGTGCGTAAATACTTCCCGGACGCCACTATCCTTGCGTTGACCACCAACGAAACCACCGCCCGTCAGTTAGTCCTGAGCAAAGGCGTAGTACCGCAGCTGGTGAAAGAGATCGCCTCTACTGATGATTTCTACCACCTGGGTAAAGAGCTGGCGCTGCAGAGCGGCCTGGCGCGTAAAGGCGACGTGGTTGTGATGGTTTCCGGCGCGCTGGTTCCAAGCGGCACCACTAACACCGCCTCCGTGCACGTGCTGTAATAATTTACAGGTTATTTTATCTTTTTTTAAAGCGCTCCAGTCGGGGCGCTTTTTTTTATTCATTCACTAGCTGTTCTTAATAAAAATGCAAATCGGATTTTACTATTTAATAAGAGATTATCTAAGATGAATCCGATGGAAGCCTTCTGTTTTCACAGCGCTTTTTAAACTAGATCTACGAATTCGATGCTTCTTTGAGCGAACGATCAAAAATAAGTGCATTCGGGTAAAAAAAATATTCTCATCCCAAAAAAGTTTGTGTAATACTTGTAACGCTACATGGAGATTAACTCAATCTAGAGGGTATTAATAATGAATCGTACTAAACTGGTACTGGGCGCGGTAATCCTGGGTTCTACTCTGCTGGCTGGTTGCTCCAGCAATGCTAAAATCGATCAGCTGTCTTCTGACGTTCAGACTCTGAACGCTAAAGTTGACCAGCTGAGCAACGACGTGAACGCAATGCGTTCTGACGTTCAGGCTGCTAAAGACGACGCAGCTCGCGCTAACCAGCGTCTGGACAACCAGGCTCACTCTTACCGTAAGTAAGAGTTCTGGTAATAAAAATGGCGCACATTGTGCGCCATTTTTTTTGCCTGTTGTTTTACCCTACTGCGTCAGTTTAGTGTCATTCTGCTGGCTATTCTGCGCTGACAGCTCGGTCGTCGCGCTGCCCGCCCCTTCAGAAACCACTACCGGATAGCCCGCTCTTCGCGACAGCGCTTTTTTCAGCTGCAGGTCATCCACCGCTTTATCGTCAGAAAAGGCGTGAAACGCGGCAGGAAGCGTGTAAGAGATTGTCCGGGTATTTTCCCCTTCAGTTTGCGAAAGCGGCCTGTGGACCTCTACATAGCGTTTACCATCGGGTTCTACCGCGAACTTCACCGGCTGATTGATAATCCGTACCGGCGTGCCGGCGCGCACCTGGCTGAACAGCGCCTTGATGTCGTCAGCGTTCATTCGCATACAGCCGGAACTCACCCGTAGCCCGACGCTATCAGGCGCATTAGTGCCGTGAATCAGATACTCGCCGTTACCGTAGGCCAGTCGCAGCGCGTAGCGGCCTAATGGGTTATTGGGCCCGGCGGGGATCACTGGCGGCAGCTTAATACCCTTCTCCAGCGAGCGCGCGCGAATACCGGCAGTCGGCGTCCAGGTCGGGTTAGGGATTTTCTGCCCGACGCGGGTGGTCATCTCCGGCGTTTCCAGCCCCAACTGGCCAATGCCGAGCGGATAAACCTGCACCTGATTTTGCCCCGGCGGGAAATAGTACAGCCGCAGCTCGGCCAGGTTGACGACGATGCCTTCACGCGGGACATCCGGCAGCAG
Organism: Klebsiella sp. CN_Kp097; assembly: GCF_040064495.1. Taxonomy (NCBI): domain Bacteria; kingdom Pseudomonadati; phylum Pseudomonadota; class Gammaproteobacteria; order Enterobacterales; family Enterobacteriaceae; genus Klebsiella; species Klebsiella sp. CN_Kp097. The sequence continues at coordinate 966,545 of NZ_JBEAIL010000007.1, forward strand.
CATCTGCGATGGGATTAAGACCCGTGTGCCCGGCTTCGGCTGCACCGGCGCAATCGTATCGTTGGCTTCAAGAATCAGCATCGCCGCCGTGTCGAAGTGGCGGGCGATAGCCTGCAGGTTGCGATCCCCTTCCTGTACCGTCCAGTATTGGTTTTGGCCAATCAAACGGCTGTTGGCTGGGGGAAGCGGATAATCGACAGCCCAGGCGCCGTGCTGCGCGCCCAGAGCTGCGAGAAGGGTCATTGCGATGAGAGACGCGCGTTTCATACTGAGATTCCTTCTTTCGCTGATAAAACGCCAGGATCTGCGCGGCGACGAAAGCGTTCGCCTTCGTCGCACGTAACAGAATGAAATCTACCTGTTTATTCTAGCTAAGATTTGCGGCTTTCGCGCGAATTGCGCGGATCATCGCTTCAAGGCCCTGCGAGCGGGAGGGGGTAAGATGTTGGGTCAACGCCATTTTTTCAAACCACGGGCGTACATCGAATTCGCTAATATCCTGCGCGGTCATGCGGTCATAAAGGATGAATACTACCGCAATCAGCCCTTTGACGATGGCCGCATCGCTATCGCCGCGTAGGGTAATCACGCCGGATGGCTCCTGCTCCATCACGATCCACACCTGGCTTTGGCAGCCCTGAATAATATTCTGCGCGATGTGTTCTTCCGCGCTGAGCGGCGCCAGGCGTTGGCCGAGTTCAATGATGTAGAGATACTTCTCTTCCCAGTTAGCGCAGCGAGAAAAGTTGCGCAGCAATTTGTCTTTGTCTGGTAATGCCGCCATAGTCGCGTCCTTTAACCCAGTAATTTGTGGATCCGCTGCAGCCCGGCCACCAGCCGATCCACCTCTTCCATCGTATTGTACATCGCCAGCGACGCCCGGCACATCGCCGGAACCTGATAGAACGCCATCAGCGGCATCGCGCAATGGTGTCCGGTACGCACCGCGATACCGTAGTTATCGAGAAAACTGCCGACATCGTAGGCATGATGTTTCCCGAGGTTAAAAGCGATGACGCCCAAACGATGTTGCGGGCCGTAAAGCGTCAAATCCGGCACCTTTTTCAGCTCCTGCAAGGCATAGCGCATCAGCGTCTGCTCATATTCGCCGATCTGCTCAAGCCCAATCTCGCTGACGTAGTCCAACGCGGCGCCGAGGCCAATAATTCCACCGGTATTCGGCGTGCCGGCTTCAAAGCGCCACGGCGCTTTCGCCCAGGTGGTGCCCTCCCTCAGGCTGACGGTGGCAATCATCGACCCGCCGCCTTCCCACGGCGGCATCTCCTGTAACAACGATTCTTTGGCGTACAGCACGCCGATACCGGTCGGCCCATACAGCTTATGCGCCGAGAAAACGTAAAAATCGCAATCCAGCGCCTGCACATCCACCGGGTGATGCATCACCGCCTGCGCGCCATCCACCAGCACCTTCGCGCCATGCTGATGCGCCAGCGGGATCAGCGCCGATAGCGGGTTTTCTGTCCCCAGTACGTTCGACACCTGGGTTATCGCCAGCAGCCGGGTGCGGTCGTCAAATAGACCGGGAATAACATCGAGTTGTAAAGTACCGTCCTGGTTGAGCGGGATCACTCTTAGCTCGGCGCCGACGCGGGCGCAGAGCATCTGCCACGGCACGATATTGGCGTGGTGTTCCATTTCGCTGACGATAATATTATCGCCGGCCCCGACGTTAGCCCCGCCCCAGCTATTGGCTACCAGATTGATGCCTTCGGTGGTACCTCGTACGAACACCAGCTCTTCCGGCGAGCGGGCATTAAGAAAAGCGGCCGCCTGCTGGCGTACCTGCTCCATCCGCGCCGTCGCTTCGGCGCTCAGCGTGTGGATACCACGATGGACGGCAGCGTAACCATGGCGATAAAACTCGGCTTCGGCGTTAATCACCGCTTCCGGTTTCTGCGCGCTGGCGGCGCTATCGAGATAAACCAATGGTTGGCCGTTAACCTCGCGGCTCAACACCGGGAAATCGGCGCGCAGGCGTTCTACTGAAAATGTCATGCTTCCCCTCCCGGCAGGCGCTTGCCAATGCGCGCCAACACCTGTTGTTTCAGCGCGTCATCGCTAATGGCTTCAGTAAGTTCGGCGGCGAAGGCGTAAAGGATCATCTGCTGCGCCGCCTGTTGATCGATACCGCGCGAGCGCAGATAGAACAGCTGTTCGTCATCAATACGACCGACGGTGGCGCCGTGGCTGCATTTGACGTCGTCGGCGTAAATTTCCAGCTGCGGTTTGGTATCGACTTCCGCCAGCCTTCCCAACAACAGATTGTTATTGGTCATCTGACCATCGGTTTTCAGCGCGTGTTTCGCGACGTTAATCAGGCCATTAAATACCGCCCGCCCCTTATCGCTGACGATGGTTTTGTGTAGTTGACGGCTGTTGCAGTAGCCAACGCGGTGATCGAGCCAGGTACGGCTGTCGCAGACCTCGTTTTTCACCGGCATCGCCAGCGAGTTAATGCGCAGATTGCTGTTTTCACCGGCCAGACGGGTGCTGGTATGGTGTCGTAACACCGCGCCGCCCAGCAGGAAGCTGCTGCTGAATGCCGAAGCATCGCGGCCAAGCAGCAGATCGTTATGGGCGAAGTGGTAGCTTTGCCCATTTTCAAACGCCAGCTTGATATGCTGCAGATGGGCGTTGTCGGCGACAGACATCGTCAGGCGTCCGCCGGTGAAATGCCGCTGCTCATCAAGGCTAATATAGTGTTCGATGATGGTCGCCTGCGCCCCGCTCTCCAGCGCCAGATGATGGCGATAGTGAGCGGTATTAAGCTCGTCGCCGGCCAGTCCACTGGTAATATGCATCAGCAGCAGCGGTTTCTCCGGGCGCTGATTGCGCTTCACGTCGATGCGGGTTACCGTCTGCGCCAGACTTTCGGTGAGATGAAGAAACACTTCCGGCTGTACCGCGTCCGGCAGATGCTGGCGCTGGTTATCAACGCTGACGTCAAAACCGCTAGCGGTGAGATCGTCGCTGAGCGCCGGGCTGAAGCGGCCATCAACAAACACCATCCGCCAGGCGTCGAGGTTGAGCGCCAGCGCGTCGCGCTGCGCCACGCTGAGTGTAGCCGGCGTCGCAACAAACGTGCCGCTTAGCAGCGCGTCCAGCGGTGTATATTTCCAGTTTTCATGTTTGCGCGTCGGCAACCCCAGGCGCAACAGCTGTTGCAAATGCTGATTGGCCTGCGGCGTGCGTTCTTCGCCCTGTGCTTCAAACAGATGATGCCACTGCTGCAGCGCGTTACTGCTGTTCGGTAAGCCAGCCATAGCCCTGCTCCTCCAGTTGTTTAACCAGAGTGAAATCGCCCGACTTGACGATTCGCCCCTGATACAGCACGTGGACATAATCCGGTTTGATGTAATCAAGGATACGCTGATAGTGGGTGACGATAATAAAGGCGCGTTTGCCGTCACGCAGTGAGTTAACCCCCTCCGAGACAATCTTCAGGGCATCAATATCCAGCCCGGAATCCGATTCATCGAGGATACACAGCTCGGGCTCAAGCACCGCCATTTGCAGAATATCGTTGCGTTTTTTCTCGCCGCCGGAGAAACCAACGTTCACCGAACGAGTTAGCAGATCTTCCGGCATCTTCAGCAGTTTGATCTTCTCTTCCATTAAATCCTGGAAATCGAAACGATCCAGCGCCTCCAGGCCGCGATAGGCGCGTACGGCGTTGAGCGCGGTTTGCAGGAAAAACTGATTACTGACGCCTGGGATTTCCACCGGATACTGAAAAGCCATAAAAATGCCCTCCCCGGCGCGATCCTCCGGGGCGAGTTCGAGCAGGTCTTTGCCCTTAAACTCGACGCTACCGCCGGTGACTTCGTAATCCTCCCGTCCGGCGAGGGTAGCTGAGAGCGTACTTTTCCCAGAGCCGTTAGGGCCCATGATCGCGTGGACTTCGCCGGGGCGCACCTCAAGGTTCAGCCCGCGCAGGATCTCTTTGTCTTCTACGGCGACTTGCAAATCTTTAATACTTAACATCTTTTTTCCTTAATTATCAGCCGACGCTATGTTCAAGGCTAATAGCCAGCAATTTTTGCGCTTCGACGGCGAACTCCAGCGGCAATTCTGAGAACACGTCTTTACAGAATCCATTGACGATCATTGAGATCGCATCATCTTCGCTAATACCCCGCTGCAGGCAGTAAAACAGCTGGTCTTCACCAATCCGCGAGGTGGTGGCTTCGTGTTCCAGCTGGGCGCTGTTATTGCGGCACTCGACGTACGGGAAGGTATGCGCTCCGCAGTCCGGGCCGATCAGCATCGAATCGCACTGGGTGAAGTTCCGGGCGTTCGTCGCGGTCGGCATAATTTTGACCAGCCCGCGATAGCTATTCTGGCTGTGTCCGGCGGAGATCCCTTTCGAGATGATGGTCGAGCGGGTGTTCTTGCCGATATGGATCATTTTGGTCCCGGTATCCGCCTGCTGATGGCCGCTGGTCAACGCCACCGAGAAGAATTCGCCGATCGAGTTATCGCCGCGCAGAATGCAGCTCGGGTATTTCCATGTTATAGCCGAACCGGTTTCCGACTGGGTCCACGACATCTTGCTGTTTTCGCCTTCGCACAGCGCGCGCTTGGTGACGAAGTTAAGGATGCCGCCGGTATTGTTGTCGCCGGGGAACCAGTTCTGCACGGTGGAGTACTTCACTTCCGCATCTTTATGAATGATGACTTCAACCACCGCCGCATGCAGCTGGTAGCTGTCGCGGACCGGCGCCGAGCAGCCTTCGATATAGCTCACGTAGCTACCCTCGTCGGCGACCAGAATCGTACGTTCAAACTGGCCGGTTTTCTCGGCGTTGATGCGGAAATAGGTCGACAGCTCCATCGGACAGCGCACACCTTTCGGCACGTAGATAAAGGTGCCATCGGAAGCGACCGCGGCGTTCAGCGCAGCGAAGAAGTTGTCGTTGCCCGGCACCACGGTACCGAGGTACTTTTTCACCAGTTCCGGATGATCGTGAATCGCTTCGCCAAAGGAGCAGAAGATGATCCCCTGCTCCGCCAGCTTCTCGCGATAGGTGGTTGCTACCGATACCGAGTCGAAAATGGCGTCCACCGCGACTTCTTTACCTTCGCGTACCGGTACCCCGAGCAGGTTAAAAGCTTCCTCGACTTCATTTGTCAGGAAGGTGTTTGCCCCGGTCTGTTGCACCGCGCCGGGCTCCGAGGCGCAGGTCTCGTCGCAGTTGCCGCAGGATGGCGCCGAGTAGTAGCTGTAATCCTGATAATTAAGCTTATCGTAATGCGCTTTCAGCCAGTGCGGCTCCTCCATCTCCTGCCAGGCCTTAAAGGCGTTGAGACGAAATTCGAGCATCCACTCCGGTTCATTACGACGAGCGGAAATCGCGCGTACCACCTCTTCATTAATGCCTTTGGCCAGCTCATCGGTTTGTAGCTGGGTAAAAAAGCCTTCTTTATAGTTGAGCGGGCCGCCGGTCCAGCTTTTGACATCGTCAGTTGCTTCAGTATTTCGAGACATAGTTACTCCGCCTGAACCCCGAAGCTTTCGCCGCAGCCGCATTCGTGCTGCGCTTTAGGGTTATGAAACTTGAATATTTCATTTAAGCCTTCGCGAACATAATCCAGTTCGGTACCGTCAATGAACGGCATCGCCTGCAGCGGCGCAAACAGCTTGGCACCGTCGCGTTCAAACAGCAGATCATCGTCCGCCGGCTCGGCAATCATTTCCAGCACGTAGCCAAAACCGGCGCAGCCGCTGGTTTTAATCCCCAGGCGCAGCCCCTGTTTGTCCGGCTGTTTGTGCATCAGATCGCGAATATGGGCCGCCGCAGCGGGGGTCATCGTTAGCCCCTGCCAGTTGAAATCGTCGGGATTAAAGGTGTTTGTTTGTAGTTCCATCGCTCTACCTCATCGAGTGCCGCCATCGGGCCATACCCTCATGTTAGTGATAATGATTATCACTTCAACCCTGCCGCAGCAGGGGTATTCGGCCATTTCGCCCGTTTCTGCGCTTTTCTATAAGCATAGACCCTGGTGAAGGGGTTATCAGGAAGCAATTCTTATATTTAATAGATTGATAAATAATAAGTTATTGAGGATAAGAGCGCAGGCGAAGCGGCAATGGAAAAGATGTATCGAAAATACCGATTTATGCGATAGAGACCGGAAATGGCACTTTTCGTCAGTGTTGGGGATATGAAGGGGGTTAATCTACCGCAGAAAATCACAGGATAAGCAGGTCGTTCATAAAGGAACTCTAATGACGAAGGTCACCAAATTTAGTTCGCTCGCGGTTTTGGCTGTCGTGTTGTGCGGGATATATAAAACCGCGTCGATTGCCATGGCGGCTAGCGCCGATTACTCGCGCGCGGACTGGCTCACCTTCTATCTGATTGCACCGAGCGAAGTTAAACATGCCCCCCTCATCAATGACAGCACGCCGATTCACTTCAGGGCTGCTGATGGCGCCTCCCCCCAGATAGACGAGATTGAATACGCCAGGGATACGGACGAAAACATCTTGTCTGAATACCTACGCGCTTTAGGTTATCGCCAGGAAAAAGATCCGGTATTCGGCACCCGCTGGTCTTTGCAAGGCACCGATAAAAGCGCCTATATTGCTGCGACTGAAAATTCAATCAGGCTGACGTTTACGGATTGAAATACCTGAGACAACGGATAGCAACTGGCGTTGTCGAACTCCCATCTTACTTTCGCAAACAAGCAACATACTTTTCCCCGCTGCGACGGACGATCTCCCCGGCGTTATTCAGAATCTCCCGCCCCTCGAACGCACCGTAGATTTGGCTGAATTTCACGCCAGCCAGCCGATGAATGATATCCGTGACCGTTGATGCCGGCAGCGGTAGCATATTGGGATAGCTCCACATGAAAGAAACGGCGTTTGCTCCGGGCGCCACCTGGACAATATCGCCGGATAATAGCAGGCCGTCGCCCTGCGCCCAGTGCAGGACGCAGCCACCAGCAAAATGCCCCCCCAGGCGAATCAGACTGGCATCGGCCGTCAGTTGCAGGCTATTGCCCTCCCAAAAGGTAATCCACGGGCTGTCGCGCATGACCCACTGGCGGTCATCCCCGTGCAGATAGATTGGCGCCTTGAACTCCGCCGCCCAATCCTGCATACAACTGTAGTAATGCGGATGTGAGATAGCGATGGCTTTCAGCCCACCCAGCGCGGAAACCAGCGTTTTTGTCGCCTCATCGAGGTTGGCGATGCAGTCCCATAGAATATTGCCCTGCGGCGTACGCAGCAGAAATGCCCGCTGATTAATGGCAAAGTCAGGAATAGTGCGAATGCTAAAAAGCGCGCTGTTATGCTGTTGCCACTTATTGCTGTGCGATGCGGTGAGCTTATTTAATGCAATCCACTGCTGGCCGCCCACCGGAACAAATTGCCGCTCGTCTTCGCATATCGGGCAATGTTGCGGAGGGTTTTCGCTAAATTCATAGGAGGTACCACAAGCTTTGCATAGCGTAATCGTCATCTCTTCCTCTCTATTCCAGCATCCGATAACAAGCATGGCACAGCTTATTTTAGCGGTGTGGCAGATTGTGCAGAGCGCAAAAACCTACCTGCTTTGGTAGCGTTCTGTGTTTTTTATCGTTTGTCATAACGGGCATAATCAACCGGCACCAGTAGATGAACGATCGCCGGGAAAAAGGATGCGCAAATTTACAGCACTACTATTAATGGGGTTACTTACCGGCTGCTCGGTTAACGCGCCGCAAAGCGCGCAATACAATGCCGAGTACTCCCAGCGCCAGGATATACGCACGCAGAACGTATATCGATTTAAGATCAAACCGCTGCAACCCAGCGGCGGAAAATATTGGGGTGCGGATAATTTAACGCAGGTTTTTTACGTCAGTGATAAAAATGCCGCAACCATTGAATTACGTTTCAATTTCCCCACCGCCACGCTGCAGGCTTCATCGTTAGACGAGCAAGGGAAAGTAGTAAGTACTCAAACGTTCGCCTTGTTAGCCGAATCCGCGACGCCGCCATCGGGTTCGGATACGAAGTATTTATATCTGACGAAAAGTGGCGAGTTACTTAGCAAATGGAAAAACTGTACTCCGGATATGAGCGTGGGTTGTAGTTGGGGGGGACATCAAATATTTATCACCCACAGCGCCGATCTGGCAGTGCAGTATGCAACCGGTGGCGCGGGTTTAGCTTTTCTGCTGATTCCATTTTACAACTCCGAAGCCCGGTTGCAGATTTTCGCCAAAGCGCCAATCGGCGCAGCTGGCGACTAATAGAACGATTCAATTTTGTGATGTGATCGGTTAATTCTTAAAAACAGGGTTGGTTTAGGCAGCGTTTACTCATGTACAATTCGCGTCGTTTGTAAATGTTTACCGATGCAAAGTCGGATTATGGTTTACGGGAGCGAGTGTCGTACAGGATGATTGATATCAGTATTATGTCGATGTGCATGGTAGTGCTGCTGGTGATGAGCGTGTTGCTGGAGTAACCCTCCCCCTACTGTTTTTGTCAGCTTATGTAACCCCGGAATTAAACATAAAATTACCTCGCTGCTTCTCCAGCCGGGAAGCAGTCAGGCTGCGCCTTACCATCCTGCAAAACGGAGTTTACGCCCTTTGTCAGGAGGCAGCCGAAAAAATTTGCCAAAATGGGTTCGCCCGCGGGTATCCAGCGGGCTTTTTTTTGTTTACGAGCGTCTGTCGCGGGCATAAAAAAACCGCCGTGGTGAACGGCGGTTTACTGTTTCAGAGTGAATATGCGCTCGGCGTATTAACTCTTCACTTTACGATAGATAAACAGCACAACGATTGCGCCAATCACCGCCACAACAAAGCTGCCGAAGTTAAAACCGTCAACCTTGCCAAAGCCGAATAACGTACTGATCCAGCCACCGACTACCGCACCGATAATACCGAGGATCACGGTGACAATAAATCCACCGCCGTCTTTGCCCGGCATAATCCACTTAGCCAAAATACCAGCGATCAGACCAAAAATGATCCAGGAAATGATACCCATGGTTAACTCCGTCCTCTTTGTTACCGTGAAAGTATTTCGTAATTAAAATAGTAGCATAATTATAACGAATGATTTAACAAATATATATTTATTAGATGATTGCTTGCCGTTTCGCTAGCCCTGGTCTACAGATTATTCAGTGCTCGTTAATAACGAAAGGGGTGAAGAATGGGGTATTACGTACTGAAAAAGTCTGATAAGAGCGTCCCACAGCCGTGGTATTTTCTGCTGAAGGCTGACAACCATGAGACCATCGCCACCAGTGAGATGTATTCATCGAAAGATGCGGCCAAAAAGGGCATCGCCTCGGTGCAGAGAAACGGTGCCAGCGAGGTCATTAAGGACGAAACGCAATAAACAAGAAGGGGATGCAAGTGCATCCCCTTAAATATTCTGCCGACCGTTACACCACGGCGGTGGTCAGTCGTGATGAGCAGCACAAACGCCCCTGCTCATCGGAGATATCGATTTGCCACACCTGATGGCGCGACCCCACATGTAGCGCGGTACAAACCCCACGCACCCGCCCGCTGCGTACCGAACGAATATGGTTGGCATTCACTTCCAGGCCGACCACTTTCTGTTCCCCTTCGGTACACAGATAGCCCGCGACCGAACCCAGCGTTTCAGCAAGAACCACCGATGCGCCGCCGTGGAGCAGGCCAAATGGCTGATGTGTGCGGTGATCCACCGGCATCGTCGCTTCAATGGCGTTATCGCTGATGGCCACAAAGTGAATATCCAGCAGGCCAACCATGTTCCCCTCGCCCATCGCGTTAAGCTGCGCTAGCGAAGCCTGACGTTTCCAAATCATCCGATAATCTCCAGCAGAGCCTGCAGCGGGTGACGCACTCCGCTGCCTTCGATACGCTTCACCTGACTGCGGCAGGAATAACCGGTAGCCAGACAGCGGCTGCGCGGTAAACGCGCCATCGCCTGCTGCCAGGAAAGCGCGTAAATCGCCAGCGAGTTGGCATGGTTTTTCACTTCATGACCATAGGTACCAGCCATACCGCAGCACCCCGTACTGATGTACTCCATTTTCGCCCCAAAACGGGCAAATATTTCCGCCCACTGTTTGGGCGCGGCCGGTAGCGCCGTCACTTCCGTACAGTGGCCAAACAGATACCAGGGTTCGCCGCTATTGTCCTGACCGGCCGATGGCGCTATCGCCTGGGTCAGCCACTCATGCGCCAGCATCACGCGAAAATCGCCGCGTTTCTCGCCCAGCGTCTGGTTATATTCATCGCGATAGCAGAGCACCAGCGCGGGGTCGACGCCAACCATCGGTATATCCAGCCGCGCTACGCGGTTGAGAAAATCAGCGGTTTTCTGCGCGGTACGCGCAAAGCGCGTCAGGAACCCCTTGATATGCTGCGCTTTACCGTTCGGCGAGAACGGCAACAGCACCGGCTGATAGCCAACTTTTTCAATCAGGCGGACAAAGTCAGCCACCACCTGCGCTTCGTAATAGCTGGTAAACGGATCCTGTACCACCAGCACCCTCTTCGCACGCTGTTCGACGCTCATCGCTTCCAGATCCTCAAGCGTGGTATTGGCGGAACGATGGCCTGCCAGCTGCTGCTTGAGCGACGGCACGGAGAGCAACGGTAGATCGACCATACCGATATGTTTTTCCGACAGCTTGCGCATCCACGGCTGATTGATAAAGAAGTTGAATGTTTTCGGCGCCTGGGCCATCAGCGGCGCGTAGGACTCGACCGTCGCGACCAGATGGTCGCGTACCGGACGCAGGTAGCGGCTGTGATAAAGTTGCAGGAAGCGGGAGCGGAATTCCGGCACGTCAATCTTAATCGGACACTGGGTTGAACAGGCCTTACAGGCCAGACAGCCGGACATGGCCTCTTTCACTTCATGTGAGAAATCATATTCGCCTTTACGCGCATGCCAGCTGTTGCGGGTACGCTCGATCAGGGCGCGCAGGCTTACACCTTTCTCCGGGAGTTCTTGCTCCAGTTTGTTCGGGACTATCCCGCGGTCGGCCAGCAGGCGTAACCATTCGCGCACCAGCGTCGCGCGGCCTTTCGGCGAATGGATGCGCTGATTGCTGACCTTCATTGACGGACACATCGGGCTTTTTACATCGAAGTTAAAGCATAGACCGTTGCCGTTACACTCCATCGCGCCGCGCCAGGCGCTACGCACGGCGATGGGAATTTGGCGATCGTAGGTGCCGCGTTTCACCGCATCGACTTTCATCATCGGCGCGTCAACGCCTTCAGGCGGGCAAATTTTCCCCGGATTCAATCGGTTATCCGGATCAAAAGCGGCTTTCACTTTACGCAGTTCGCTATATAACTCCTCGCCAAAGAAGGCCGGACTGTACTCGGCGCGGAAACCTTTACCGTGTTCGCCCCACAGCAGACCGCCATATTTGGCCGTCAACGCCACCACCTCGTCGGAGATCTGCTTCATCAGCACCTCCTGTTGCGGATCGCACATATCCAACGCCGGACGAACGTGCAGCACGCCGGCGTCGACGTGTCCAAACATGCCGTAGCTCAGACCATGTCCGTCGAGTAAAGCACGAAACTCGGTGATGTAATCCGCCAGATGCTCCGGTGGCACGCAGGTATCTTCTGCAAAAGGAATCGGTTTCGCGGCGCCTTTAGCATTGCCCAGTAGACCTACCGCCTTTTTACGCATGGCATAGATGCGCTCGACGCCATCGAGTTCATGACAGACCTGCCAGCCAATCACCCCGGCGGCGCCCTGCGCCATTAGCTCATCAAGACGCTGACACAGGGTGGTTACCTGGCCGTCTATTAATTCAGCATCATCACCGGCAAACTCAACAATATTGAGCCCCAGCATCTCTTTTTCCGGCACATCGGCGATCAGTTCGCTCACCGAGTGCCAGACGATATCTTCGCGCGCCAGATTAAGGACCTTCGAATCGACGGTCTCCACCGACAGCGCCTTTGCTTCAACCATGAAGGGGGCGTTACGCAGCGCCGAATCAAAAGAGTCATACTTGACGTTGACCAACCGGCGTACCTTCGGCAGACGCGTAATATCGAGCCGCGCTTCGGTAATAAATGCCAACGTGCCTTCGGAGCCGGTCAGAATGCGCGTCAGGTCGAACTCGCTCATCTCATCATTAAAGACATGACGCAGATCGTAGCCGGTCAGGAAGCGGTTCAGTTTCGGGAATTTATCGATGATCAGCTGACGCTGCGCTTTGCAGCGCTGATAGACGGTACGGTAGATGCGGCCAATCGCTGACTGCTCGCGCCCCAGCGTTTCCGCCAGCGCGGCGGGAATGGGTAAGGTATCAAGGATATCGCCGCCCATGAGAACCGATCGCACCCCAAGCACATGATCGGAGGTTTTACCGTAGACCAATGACCCCTGTCCGGAGGCATCGGTATTGATCATACCGCCGAGCGTCGCGCGGTTACTGGTCGACAGTTCAGGGGCAAAGAAATAGCCGTAGGGCTTAAGAAACTGGTTAAGCTGGTCTTTGATTACCCCGGCTTCTACCCGCACCCATCCCTCTTCGGGGTTGATTTCGATAATACGGTTCATATAGCGCGACATATCGACGATAATCCCCGCGTTCAGCGCTTGACCATTGGTGCCGGTACCACCGCCGCGTGGGGTAAAAATCAGCGATTTAAAGCGTGGCTCCGCCGCCAGTCGCGCCAGTAAAGCGACGTCTGCGGTGGAACGGGGAAACAGAATGGCGTCCGGCAACAGCTGATAGACGCTGTTATCTGTCGCCATGGTGAGCCGGTCGGCATAGCTGGTGGCGGTATCGCCGGTGAAACCTTGTTGCTCCAGTACTTGCAAAAAATTCAGCACCAGCTGAACGACGCCCGGCGCTTGAGAAATCTGTGGGATCATGACGCTTGACCCTGCCTGAATATGTTGTGTTTAGAAGATGTAATAATGCGCAAATTAAACGTTTGCGTGGCGCACTCAACTTTTTATCACATTTTTTTCATATCCGCCCACGAGATTTACGGGCAAAATCAGGCGCGCGAAATTATTGATATTATTATCTGTACATGGAATTACGCTGCGTCAGCATTGAGACGCGACTGGAAAGGTAAATTTTCTCTATGATTAACCAACATCAGCCCCGGGACATACCGCAAATTCTGCTGTCGGTGCTGTTTTTGTCCCTGATAATTATTTCCTGCCTGTGGGTTGTGCAACCATTTATTCTCTCTTTTGCCTGGGCCGGTACCGTGGTCATCGCCACCTGGCCGGTGCTGCTGCGTCTGCAAAAGCTGCTGTTTGGCAAGCGCTCGCTGGCGGTGCTGGTGATGACGCTGCTGCTGTTTTTACTGTTCGTTATTCCTATCGCCTTATTGGTGAATAGCCTGGTCGATAATAGCGCCCCGCTGATCAAAATCGTCAGCACCGGCCAGGTAACGCTGCCGGATTTCGCCTGGCTGAACTCGATTCCGCTGATCGGCGATAAACTCTATTCCGCCTGGCATAGCCTGCTGGAGATGGGCGGCGCGGCGATTATGGCTAAGGTTCGCCCTTATATTGGCGCCACCACCACCTGGTTTGTCGGCCAGGCGGCGCACATTGGTAAACTTCTGGTTTACTGCGGACTGATGCTGTTGTTCAGCGCCCTGCTTTACTGGCGCGGCGAGCGCGTCGCCTATGGTTTCCGCTACTTCGCGACCCGTCTGGCCTCAAAGCGTGGCGATGCTGCGGTGGTCCTCGCCGGACAGGCGGTACGCGCCGTAGCGCTGGGCGTGGTTGTCACCGCGCTGGCGCAGGCGGTGCTCGGCGGTATCGGGCTGGCGATAAGCGGCGTGCCTTACGCCGCGCTGTTGACCGTGGTGATGATTTTCACCTGTCTGGTACAGCTGGGGCCGCTTATCGTGCTGGTCCCTTCAATTATCTGGCTATACTGGACCGGCGATACGACCTGGGGCACGGTGCTGCTGGTGTGGAGCTGCGTGGTGGGTACGATGGATAACGTGATTCGTCCGGTACTGATTCGCATGGGCGCCGACCTGCCGATGATTCTGATCCTCTCCGGCGTTATCGGCGGCCTGATCGCCTTCGGGATGATTGGCCTGTTTATTGGTCCGGTGCTGCTGGCCGTCTCCTGGCGTCTTTACGACGCCTGGGTACAGGAAGTGCCGCCACCGCCGCTGGACCCGGATCTGGTTCTGGCGGAGCTCGCCGAGCTTAATGCCAGCCATAACAAAAGCGAAAAGTAACCGAAAGGCGGGGAAACCCGCCTTAAACTTAAGCTAAATTTATCAATCCCCCGCCACTTCCGGCATATTCATGTTCCAGCTCGATATTTACCTCTCATATTCTTCACACTGATTTAACTATTGAGAAGAATCCGATCGACGCCAACAGCCCTGATGCCTACTATTAGCCCACGGTTATAGATCAAGATATTGATTTATAAGCATGGAAATCCCCTGAGTGAAACAACGAATTGCTGTGTGTAGTCTTTGCCCATCTCCCACGATGGGCTTTTTTTTACGTCAAAACCAACCATCGCGAAACGTTGCTGAAGGCAAAAAAAATCCCCGGCATCTCTGCCAGGGATTGGGCTATCCGCGTTGAACTTATTTATTCAGTTCAGCCAGACCTAACCAGGTTTGCACCACGGTATCCGGGTTCAGGGACAGGCTATCGATCCCCTCTTCCATCAGCCAGGCGGCAAAGTCTTCGTGGTCGGACGGCCCCTGGCCGCAGATGCCCACGTATTTGCCCTGTTTTTTCGCCGCGCGGATGGCCATCGACAGCAGCGCTTTCACCGCGTCGTTGCGTTCATCAAACAGCTCAGACACGACGCCGGAGTCGCGATCGAGGCCCAGCGCCAGCTGCGTCATATCGTTCGAGCCAATCGAGAAGCCATCGAAGTACTCGAGGAACTGCTCCGCCAGCAGCGCGTTCGACGGGATTTCGCACATCATAATGATCTTCAACCCGTTCTCGCCGCGCTTCAGTCCCTGACGTTCCAGCTCTTCGACCACCGCTTTCGCCTGCGCCACGGTACGTACGAATGGCACCATCACTTCCACGTTGGTCAGGCCCATGTCGTTACGCACGCGTTTCATGGCTTCACACTCCAGAGCGAAGCAATCGCGGAAGCTTTCTGAAACGTAGCGTCCGGCGCCGCGGAATCCGAGCATCGGGTTCTCTTCTTCCGGCTCGTAACGCTCGCCGCCCACCAGGTTGGCGTACTCGTTAGATTTGAAGTCGGACAAACGCACGATCACCCGTTTCGGGTAGAAGGCGGCGCCAAGGGTAGCGATCCCTTCGGTCAGGCGGCCAACGTAGAACTCTCTCGGTGAGTCGTAGCCTTTCATCAGCTCGCGGATTTCGTTCTGCAGGCCCGGCTCCTGGTCGTCAAACTCCAACAGCGCACGCGGGTGAACGCCAATCATGCGGTTGATGATGAATTCCAGACGCGCCAGGCCCACGCCTTCATTCGGCAGGCAGGCGAAGTCAAAGGCGCGATCCGGGTTGCCGACGTTCATCATCACTTTCAGCGGCAGATTCGGCATCTCGCCAACGCTTGAGCTCTTCACGCTGAAGTCCAGTAGCTCCGCGTAGACATAGCCGGTGTCGCCTTCAGCGCAGGAAACGGTGACATTCTGGTTTTCCTGGATGCGATCGGTCGCATCGCCGCAGCCGACCACCGCCGGGATGCCCAGCTCACGGGCGATAATCGCCGCGTGGCAGGTACGCCCGCCGCGGTTGGTGACGATTGCCGAGGCTTTCTTCATGATCGGTTCCCAATCCGGGTCGGTCATGTCGGTGACCAGCACGTCGCCAGGCTCAATGCGGTTCATCTCACTGATATCGTGGATAACCTTGACCGGGCCGGCGCCGATACGGTGGCCGATAGCTCGCCCTTCGGCAATGATCTGCCCCTGGGCATGCAGCGTATAACGCTCCATCACCTGACCGCGCGAACGGACGGTTTCCGGGCGCGCCTGGACGATAAACAGCTTACCGGTATGGCCATCTTTCGCCCACTCGATATCCATTGGGCGACCGTAGTGCTTCTCGATCTGCACCGCCTGCTTCGCCAGCTCTTCCACTTCCTCGTTGGTTAACGAGAAAACATCGCGCTGCGCCTGCGGCACATCTTCAATGCGCACCTGCTTGCCGTGTTCCTGAGTCGGCGCATAAACCATGCGGATTTTTTTCGACCCCATGGTACGGCGCACGATAGCCGGGCGATTAGCCGCCAGCGTCGGTTTATGGACGTAAAATTCGTCCGGGTTCACCGCGCCCTGCACCACCATCTCGCCGAGCCCCCACGCCGAGGTGATAAACACCACCTGGTCGAAACCGGACTCGGTATCGATGGAGAACATCACACCGGAGGAGGCCAGATCGGAGCGCACCATCCTCTGCACCCCGGCGGATAGCGCCACGCCGCGGTGATCGTAACCCTGATGCACGCGATAGGAGATCGCGCGATCGTTAAACAGTGAAGCGAATACGTGCTTCACGGCAACGAGCACGGCGTCAAAACCCTGCACGTTGAGGAATGTCTCTTGCTGACCGGCGAAGGAAGCATCCGGCATATCTTCCGCCGTCGCGGAAGAGCGCACGGCAAACGAGGCCTCGGCGTCATCGGCGGACAGCAGGTCATAAGCTTCGCGAATCGCGTTTTCCAGTTCGCTCTGGAAGGGGGTGTCGATGATCCACTGACGGATCTGCGCGCCCGCTTTCGCTAATGCGGAAACGTCGTCAATGTCGGTTTCATCCAGCAGTGCATAAATGCGCTGGTTAACACCGCTTTGGTCCAGGAACTGATCGAAAGCATCAGCGGTGGTGGCGAACCCGTTTGGTACGGAGACACCCATACCGGACAGGTTAGTAATCATTTCACCAAGGGAGGCATTTTTGCCCCCAACTCTGTCTACATCATTCATGCCGAGTTGGTTATACCAAAGCACCAGCGGTGACGAGCCATTGTTGGACATCGAGACAATCCTTTTGTGATTTAATACAAATTATAGAAAACACACGATCGACTACGGTATTCATCCTGACATATTTATGCCGCTGAAAAAAACGGTGAATCGTTCAAGCAAATTAATTTTCTGTTTTTCGGATTGTTTTCCAGAATTGTCTAACTCTATGATTAAAATGAACTCTATTGATATTTGATACAAATAATGGGCAAAATCAGAAACTGGACCTGCCATTTCATTAAAAACAAAAATAGCGTTTCATTTTTTTAAGTGAGACAAAGGTTAAAGCTCTGTGCTTAAATTTACTCTGCTTTTAGATAATTATACCGGATGGTCAAAATGGACAGTGCTGTAGATCGCCACGTATTTTATATTTCTGACGGTACCGCTATTACGGCGGAAGTTTTAGGCCATGCGGTAATGTCGCAATTCCCAGTGGCTATCAGTAGCGTGACGTTGCCGTTCGTCGAAAACGTCAGCCGCGCCCGGGCGGTAAAAGAGCAAATCGATGCCATTTTTCAACAAACCGGCATCCGGCCGCTGGTCTTCTACTCCATCGTTATCCCCGAAATTCGCGACATAATTTTGCAAAGCGAGGGGTTTTGTCAGGATATCGTGCAGGCGCTGGTCGCCCCGCTGCAACAAGAGTTACATCTGGATCCCACGCCGGTGGCTCACCGCACCCACGGCCTGAATCCCGGTAACCTGATTAAATACGATGCGCGTATCGCCGCCATCGATTACACGCTTGCCCACGATGATGGCATCTCGCTGCGCAATCTCGATCAGGCGCAGGTGATCCTGCTCGGCGTTTCGCGCTGCGGCAAAACGCCGACCAGCCTGTATCTGGCCATGCAATACGGTATTCGCGCCGCTAACTACCCTTTTATCGCCGACGATATGGACAATCTGGTTCTCCCGGCCTCGTTAAAGCCGCTGCAGCACAAGATGTTCGGCCTGACGATTAACCCGGAGCGACTGGCGGCAATCCGCGAAGAGCGCCGGGAAAATAGCCGCTACGCCTCGTTGCGCCAGTGCCGCATGGAAGTGACCGAAGTCGAAGCGTTGTACCGCAAAAACAAGATCCCCTGCCTCAACAGTACCAACTATTCGGTAGAGGAAATTGCCACCAAAATCATGGATATCATGGGGCTGAATCGCAGAATGTACTAACACACTAGTACATTATTGCAAATTTGTTTATGCTATCGCTCGTGGCCTATACAGGATCATGCCCTGCTCTTGCAATAAGCAGGGATTGGTTTATCGTGATGCGCATCACTTCCCGGCATTTTCGCCGCGGAAGAAACAGATTTTTGAGACCCCAATGAATAAAACAGACGAATTGCGTACCGCGCGCATTGAAAGCCTGGTAACGCCCGCGGAACTGGCGCAGCGCCATCCCGTGACGGCCGAGGTTGCCGCCCACGTCTCCGCCTCCCGCCGGCGGATTGAAAAAATCCTCAACGGCGAAGACCGCCGCCTGCTGGTAATTATCGGCCCCTGCTCCATTCACGACCCTGAAGCGGCGCTGGAATATGGGCGCCGCCTGCAGGGCATGCGCGAACGTTACCAGCCGCAGCTGGAAATTGTCATGCGCACCTATTTCGAAAAACCGCGCACCGTCGTGGGCTGGAAAGGTCTTATTTCCGACCCCGATCTCAACGGCAGCTACCGGGTCAATCACGGTATCGAACTGGCGCGTCGTCTGCTGCTGCAGATCAACGAGCTGGGTATCC
This sequence comes from Klebsiella sp. CN_Kp097, assembly GCF_040064495.1. Taxonomy (NCBI): domain Bacteria; kingdom Pseudomonadati; phylum Pseudomonadota; class Gammaproteobacteria; order Enterobacterales; family Enterobacteriaceae; genus Klebsiella; species Klebsiella sp. CN_Kp097. The sequence goes on from NZ_JBEAIL010000007.1 coordinate 985,246, forward strand.
CAACCGCCACCGAATTCCTGGATATGGTGACCGGGCAGTTTATCGCCGATCTGATTAGCTGGGGCGCCATCGGCGCGCGCACCACCGAAAGCCAAATCCACCGCGAGATGGCCTCGGCGCTCTCCTGCCCGGTTGGTTTTAAAAACGGAACCGACGGCAACACCCGTATCGCGGTCGACGCGATACGCGCCTCGCGCGCCAGCCATATGTTCCTGTCACCGGATAAACAGGGCCAGATGACCATCTACCAGACCAGCGGTAACCCGTACGGCCATATCATTATGCGCGGCGGTAAACGGCCAAATTATCATGCTGCGGATATCGCCGCCGCCGGCGAAGCGCTACGCGAATTCGATCTCCCTGAGCAACTGGTCGTCGACTTCAGCCATGGCAATTGTCAGAAGCAGCATCGCCGTCAACTGGAAGTGTGCGCCAATATCTGCCAGCAGATCCGCGAGGGCTCCACCGCCATTGCCGGGATCATGGCGGAGAGCTTCCTCGCCGAAGGGACGCAAAAAGTGATCCCCGGTCAGCCGCTGATCTGGGGCCAGTCGATTACCGACCCGTGCCTGAGCTGGGAAGATAGCGAAAAAATGCTCGCTGAACTGGCTGCAGCCACCGCTACACGGTTGTAATCCCTCCCCCCGCCGCGCTCGCGGCGGGATTTCACCGCTCGCCGTTCATCCTCTGCGCAATAACTACCTGAAATGGTAAGCCACAACAAAAAAGGCTTGCCGTGAAAATTAACATTACTGATAATGATTATCATTGTTGCTTTTATTTTGGTGCTATGACGCGTATGGATAACACTGCCACAGCTGAGAAAACGAAAGACAATGCTCCCTATCCCCTTGCCAGCGATCGCCAAATCAGCAGCCGGACGCTGTTGGGTGCGGAAGGTCGCGTGGTGATCGAACATGACGGCCAGCGCTATCTGCTGCGCCAGACCCACGCCGGTAAGCTAATTTTGACCAAATAAAACCCCGCGCGATGGCGAGGCTTTACGGTTAACTGGAGCAGCTCACTTCCAGATGTTTACCCCAATCAGGCGGGCGGCTGGCATAATCATCTGTACGATCGGCGAACGGCTGCGCGAGGGCTTCATGCAGACGTTCCAGCTCGCCCATGTCGCCATCTTCGGCTTTTTCTATCGCCCGCTGCGCCAGCCAGTTGCGTAGCACCACCGCCGGGTTGACGCCCTGCATCCGCTGCTGGCGTTCGCTATCGTCGATCTGTTCATCGCGCAGCCGCGCCCGGTAGTCGGCAAACCAGCTATCAAAGGCCGCGCGGTCGATAAACTCATCACGCAGCGGCGATGCCGCGCTGTGCTGCTCGCTTTGGCTCAGCATCCGGAAGGTACGGGTGTAGTCACTCCCTTCACGCTCCATCAGGCTGAACAGTCCATCAAGCAGAGTGTTATCACCGGTTTGCTGAGTATAGAAGCCGAGTTTGTCGCGCATGCGGCGGCCGTAGGTAGTCAACAAGGCATGCTGATAGTCATCCAGCGCCGCGTTCAGCGCGTCGGCGCTGATGAACGGCGAGAGCGACTGGGCCAGACGCTGCAGGTTCCACAACCCTACCGCCGGTTGGTTATCAAAGCTGTAGCGCCCCTGGTAATCAGAGTGGTTACAGATAAAACCGGGTTGGAAATCATCGAGGAAGCCATACGGACCATAATCCATGGTCAGGCCAAGAATCGACATATTGTCGGTATTCATCACCCCGTGGGCAAAGCCAACGGTCTGCCAGCTGGCGATCATTTCAGCGGTACGCGTGACAACGTCACGAAACCAAAGAATATACTTATCCGCCTCCTGCTGCAGCTGCGGCCAGTGGTGTTCAATCACATAATCTGCCAGCTGCTGAACTTTTTCCGCTTCGCGACGATAGTAAAAATGTTCGAAATGGCCAAAGCGGACGTGGCTTTCGGCGATGCGCATCAGCATGGTGCCGCGTTCTTCGCGTTCGCGGTAAACCGGCGTGTCGCTGGTCACCATCGCCAGCGCGCGGGTGGTTGGGATCCCCAGCGCATGCATTGCTTCGCTGGCAAGGCTTTCGCGGATAGTCGAGCGCAGTACCGCCCGGCCATCGCCCATTCGCGAATAGGGCGTCAGACCGGCGCCTTTAAGATGCCAGTCAAAACGTTGACCATCCGGCAACTGCTGCTCGCCAAGCAGAATTCCGCGCCCGTCGCCAAGCTGACCGGCCCAGGCGCCGAACTGATGGCCGCTGTAGACCTGCGCCAGCGGCGACATTCCCGGCAGCACCGCCTCGCCTCCCCAGACGCCCGCCCCATGTTGCGGATTAAATAACGTCTCCGGGACGCCCAGCGTTTGCGCCAGCACGGTGTTGCGCCAGATGAGACGCGCGTTATCCAGCGGCGTGGGCGCCAGTGAAGTGTAAAAACCCGGCAGCCGATCGCGCCAGTGAGTAGTAAAAGACAGGGTCATGGTTCCTCCTGCCGCCAGTGTAGTGCCTTCAACAGGGGATTAACACGGGCGAACTGCAGGGTTATGGCAATTAAAAAAGGGAGCTCTCGCTCCCTTTTCTCGCCAGATGCGGGTTAAATGCGCCTCGCCTGCCAGAATTTCTTATTCCAGTAGACGTTGTCCAGCGACGAGCGGGTTACGCCCTGACTGGTGGAGGCGTGAATAAATTGATTGTCGGTATCATAGATACCGACGTGCAGGCCGCTTTCGCCGGAGCCGGTTTTGAAGAACACCAGGTCGCCGGGCAACAGATCGCTTTTATCAATTCGGGTGCCGATTTCCGCCTGCTCGCGAGTTTCCCGCGGCAGCTGCATGGCGAATTTGTCACGGAACGTGCGTACCACAAAGCCCGAGCAGTCGACGCCGCGTGGCGTCATGCCGCCATAGCGGTACGGCGCGCCGCGCCAGTTGCGCAATTGCTCATTGAGATTGGCTACCACGGTAATGGAATCAGCCAGCCGTGGATTCGGCGGCGGCGCGCGGTGGCTGCTACAGCCTGCCAGCACCATCGCCGCAATTAGAATGAACCACACACGCATCTCAGACGATTCCTCTGTTCCCTGTCCTGTTATTGCAATAATTTAGCCTGTTTAGCGGCTTACAGGCAAGATCCTTACCCGCTACTGTGACGCCACGAGCATAAGATGACCCGCGACTTCCACCCGCTGGAAAGCGATATGATAAGCGGCGGTCAAATTCTCTTCACTTAACACCTCATACGTTTCCCCGCAGGCAATCATCTGCCCCTCACAAATGAGCCACGCCCTCTGCGCATGACGCAATGTATGGTTGAGATCGTGGCTGCTCATCACGATAGCGATCCCCAGCGCGCACAGCGACGCCAGCACGTTATCCAGCGCCGCCTGCTGCGCCACATCAAGGCTGTTCATTGGTTCATCCAATAACAACAGCTGCCCGGCTGGATTCGCGCGCCGGTGAATCTGCAGGATCACCGCCGCCAGACGCACCCGCTGCCACTCGCCGCCGGAGATCTGGTTGACCTGGCGCCCCAGCTTATCGCTTAAGCCCAGTTGCCCGGCAATCTCGTTGAGCAACTCCTGCGGGGCGCTATCCTGCATATGTAACGACAGATAGTGCCACACCGGCATCGCGAAGGGCGGGAGCTGCTGCTGGCTCAGATAGGCGCGATGGCGGGCAAGCTCCGCTGCGGGCCACTGAGCCAGCGCCCGCTGGTTAAGCGTAATCAAACCGGGACCGCTGGTCAGCCCGGCCATGCGCGCCAGCAGGGTACTTTTGCCGGCACCATTCGGCCCCACGAGATGGATTATCTCACCGGGCCGCACGTCAGCGGTAAACGGCGACAGCCGCCCCGCTTCCGCTACATCCTGTAGCTGCATCAAAAACGGCATTATTGCGCTAATGCTCCTTTTACCGCAGCCAGCAGTTGCGGATCGTCCGGCGTCATATCCGGCGAGAAACGCTGAATCACCTGACCATCGCGGCCAACGAGGAATTTTTCAAAGTTCCACAGGATGTCATCAACGTACAGCGGTGCGCGCCCTTTACTGGCCATCCGCTCATAAAACCCGCTCCCTTCCGGTGCGACGGCCTTCGGGGCGGCGGCAATCAATTTTTGATACAACGGCGCGCGATGTTCGCCGTTGACGTCAATTTTACTGAACAGCGGGAAGGTGACGCCGTAGGTCATGCTGCAGAACGTTTTAATTTCTTCTTCGCTGCCCGGCTCCTGGCCGAGAAACTGGTTACATGGGAAGCCAAGGACGCTAAATCCCTGCGGGGCAAACTCTTCTTGCAGCGCTTCCAGTTGCTCATACTGCGGCGTGAGGCCGCATTTTGAGGCCACGTTGACGATCAGCAGCACCTTTCCGGCATACGCTGCCAGGGTGGTTTTTTCGCCATCAATGGTCGTCACTTCGGTATTAAGAATGTCGTGTTGCATAGCCTTCCCTCAGTCAATAATGCAGGTTAAGAAGATCCCTATCTACTGTAGCGGATTCAACGCGCTTGATTCTACTTTGATTCGCGGGCAAATGTCGCTTGATGTGACAGCGCTGCGCTTGCCAACGGCAACATGAATTCCTCTCAATATCCGCAGCGGACAAATCAGTGTACAGTGTGAAAAGTATGTAATAGTGTTTCGTTACTTGTTAATTTAAGAGAGTTTTTAGAGATGAAGAAGTTGTTAAGCTCGGTGTTAATCGCCACATCGGTGGCGCTGTTATCCGCCTGCTCTCCGGACGATAACAATAAGGTTAAAGTCGCGATCAATACCGGCCCGGATGAAGCTATCTGGAAAGTCGTAGAGCAGGTAGCAAAAGATAAATATAACCTCGACGTTGAGGTTATCTCTTTCAATGATTACGTCCTGCCGAATGAAGCGTTAAATAATAAGGATGTCGACGCTAACGCTTTCCAGACGCTGCCTTATCTCGAAGCGCAGTCGAAAGAGCGCGGCTATAAATTCGCCATCGTCGGTAAAACATTCGTCTTCCCGATTGCCGCCTATTCGCGCAAAATCAAAAATATCAGCGAACTGCCTGACGGCGCGACCGTCTCTATTTCTAACGAAACCACCACGCTTGGCCGCAGCCTGCTGCTGTTACAGGCACAAGGATTAATCAAGTTGAAAGACGGCGTAGGCTATCTGCCCACTACGCTGGATATCATTGATAACCCGAAACATCTGAAGATTGTTGAAGTCGATACTCCGCAGCTGACCCGTACGCTCGACGACCCGAACGTAACGCTGGCCATCATCAACACTAATTTCTCGGCGCAGGTCGGTTTATCCGCCGCCCGCGATGGTCTGTTTATGGAAGGCCCGGATTCACCTTATGTCAATGCGATTGTGGCGCGCGAAGATAATAAAGACAGCAAGAAAATTCAGGAGCTGAAAGAGGCCTTCCAGACCAGGGAAGTCGCCGATAAAGCGCAGGAAGTCTATAAAGGCGATGCCATCAAAGGCTGGTAAGCGTCCCCCGACGCCGTCCATGCTGACGGCGTCTCCCTACCCCCGTCGCCCTGAACGCAGCAGCAACCAGATGAACACCGGCGCCCCCAGCGTCGCCGTCACCACGCCGATCGGTAATTCCGCCGCCGATAACGCCAGCCGGGCGATGATATCGGCGCCGAGCAGCGCGCTGGCGCCAGCTAACAGGCAGGCGGGAAGCAGCACCCGATGATCGCTCAGGCCGCACAGGCGCAAAATATGCGGGATCACCAGACCAATAAAGCCAATCGCCCCCGCCAGCGCCACGCTGACGCCGACCAGCCAGCCGGTGGCCACCACCAGTAATTTCCGCCATAGCCACAGCGGCAGGCCGAGCTGACGCGCCGAGACTTCGCCCAACGCCAGTAAATTCAGCGGCTGCGATTGCCAGCATACCCACAGCAGCACCGGTAGCAGCGCCAGCATCAGCCACAGCTGCTGCCAGTCGACACCGCCAAAACCGCCCATCATCCAGTACATCAGCTGGCGCAGGTCAAAAGAGGTTGAGAAATAGACCGCCCAGGTCATCAACGCGCTACAGATAATGCCGAGCGCCACGCCCGCCAACAGCAGACGGCTGGTAGACAGGTGACGCCGGGCGAAACGGAGCAGAATAAAGGTAATCAGCAGCGCGCCGGCAATGGCGCACAGCCCCAGCGCCCACATGGGTAACACGCCGTGGCCTAACAGCACGGCGGCAATCAGCCCAACGCCCGCGCCGTTAGAGACGCCCAACAGTCCCGGTTCCGCCAGCGGGTTTTCAAACAGCGCCTGCATGATCGCGCCGGAAAGCGCCAGCGCCGCCCCCACTAACAGCACCGCCAGCGTGCGGGGCAGACGGATTTGCCAGATAAACAGCTCGCCTTTGGCGCTAAACCACTCCTGCGGCGGGATCCATTGGTCGCCGGCGCACAGGCTAATAGTCAATGTGACGAGCAGGATCAGCGTTAAGGCGGTTAGCCAACGACGGTTATGGCGCTGTTGAATATCGGCAAAGGTCTGCATAAGTCCCGGAGGCAAGTGAGCGAGGTGATTGATTTTACGGTGGCGATGGCGGGGAGAAAAGGAAAAACTCAGAGTCATTCCCACGCTGGCGCCAGCGCTCCTCGTGACGCCAGCGTGGGAATGGAATTTACACCAATACCTGGAACAGTAACGCGAAGAGAATGATATTCGCCACCACAATCGCCCAGCCGTTATAGAGCATATATTTCAGATGGGTAGACTGCGCCAGCCCCATCTGACCAAACATATCCGAAGAGGGGAATGGGCCAAACCAGTCGACCTGCGAAGAGGCCAGTAACACCGCGGTAGTCCCCTGCGGCGGCACGCCGGCGGCCATTAGCATCGGGCCGAAAATTTTGTGGGTGAAGGTCATCTGCGCCACCGCCGCCCCCGGTACGTGGCCAATAATATTGAAAGCGAAGATGCAAAAGCACAGCCAGGCAGGCGAAATACCTTCCAGCAGCGGCTGGGTATAGTCGAGCAGCCCCTGATAGGCATGAAGGCCATCCATCAGCTCCAGGATCGGGTTATACAGCCAGTAGAGGATAAACATCCAAACCAGACGGCCACAACCGTGGTACAGCGCCTGCAGGATCTGCGTCGGACGCAGGCCGCCCACCAGCCCGGTAATCAAGGCCACCAGCAGCATCACGATAATCGCAAAGCTGAATCCGGCTTTGATCACCACGCCAATGACCGCCATCACGATAATCGTTGCCGCGAAGGCCAACGCGCTGAGCTTACGCCGACGCAGCTGCGCAGCGCTCAGTGCTTCTATTGGCTTCTCCGTGAGGTCGACTTCATAGCGTAGTTTTCCTTCGGTCATCTTCTGGATCCGCCCCGCCATCACCCAGCCGGCCAGCAGCGTCACCGCACTCATCGGCAGCCCCACGTACAGCAGATAATCCGGATAGCTTAATCCGCCGAGGCTCAGGATAGTCACGGTGCTGGGGGTAAACGGCCCGGTAAACAATCCCACGGATCCGGCGGTCATCATCAGCGCGGCCACCGTCGGCGGAGTCAGGCGTACCGCTGCCGCCACCGGGATGATCACCGCGACAATAATCGCGTTACCACCAGCCATCGTCCCCAGCGAGCCGCAGATTAAAATCGAGGACACCACAATGCCAAACTTCACTCGGGTCTGGCTGGAAAGGCCGATGCGGTGAACCACAAATTTCACTAACTCAACCGCGGCGCCGGTACGGGTGGCGACTTCGCCCACCCCGGCGCCGAGCATAATAATCAACCCGACGGTGGCGATAAATGAACCGGTGGATTTCGCCAGCATGGTGCCCATTTCCGGCAACCCGGTGGAGGTCATAATCATGGCGATAATAATCGAAGAAATCACCGCCAGCACAATATCGACACCGACCAGAGACAGCACCGCTAACGCCACTAATGGCGTAAAGCCCAACAGGCCGAGTTCATTACTCGGGCGGCCATGGCACCACCACGCGGTCAACACAAACAGCACCAATAACAGGCCAATAATAACGTTTTTTCTTGTGATATTTCGTCTGGCGAGCGTATTGCCAGCGAGCGTTGAGTCACTCATATAACTCCTTAAAGCCATTAGAACCGACCGCGATTGCAGGTTGGCGTATTCGGGCCTGCTCAGAAAATATCCCCCCTCGTTATCATTATTGGCTTCATGGCCTGAGGGTTTGTAGGGTACAAAGGGAATGGTTCTGAGAACGTAAAAGACCGCCTGAAGACGGTACCAGCAGCACAATATGTAACCGGAGCGCTGATTGGCGATTAAATTTATGTTAATTTAGTGTTAGTAGAAAATGACTTTTTATCGGCAAGCTATAACCCTGAGTTAACTGTTCATGAAACTGCGCCATCTGGAAATCTTCTACGCCGTAATGACTTGCGGCTCTCTTTCACGTGCGGCGGAATCGCTGAATATCTCCCAGCCGGCCGCCAGTAAAGCGTTAAAAAACGCCGAGCTTAAGCTCGGTTTTAAGCTGTTTCAGCGGGTACGGGGTAAGCTGCTGCCAAGTAGCGAAGCGCTCACACTTTTTGAAAAAGCGCAGAGCATTTATCAGGATCTCGATAACCTGCGCCTGCTGGCGGATAATCTGGCCCGCGATCCGCGCGCCAAGATCACCTTAGGCTGTTTACCAAGCCTCGGATTAAGCCTGGTGCCGGAGCTGGTGACCGATTTTTATCAACAAAACAGTAATCTGGTGATGACCTTAACCACCGAGCATACTGAGACGCTGGTCAAGAAATTGGATCTGCGCGAAATAGATTTAGCGCTGACGCTGCAGCCGGTCCAGCAGGGGGAGATCATCACCACCCTGATTGCCGAAGTGCCGCTGGTCTATATCGACCGCGACTACCGACAAGGCGCGGTGGACATCAAAGAGATCGATCAGCAGCGCTGGATCTCGCCGGGGCCGCATTCGCTCTCTGCCGCCATCGCCACCCGCCGTGATTTTTCCACTACCCGGCTTAATGTACAGACCTACTACATGGCCACCGAGTTCGTGAAGCGCGGTATCGGCTGCAGCATCACCGATATCTTTTCGGCGCGACATAATCTGTCGCCGGAGATGATTCACCCGATTACGCCGCCAATGAAAATCAACCTTTGCCTGCTGCGTCGCGCCGATGTTTCGCTCAGCCCAATCACACAGAAATTTGTCGATTTTCTGTGTAAACAGCTGCGTCAACAGCTCAAAGAAATTAACCTGCAGTTATACCCTGACCATAAAAAGTCAATTGCGCCGCTGGGGTAAATGCTTTGACATAACCGCAAGATATTTATCAGCGGTGGATATATCAGGTTATGAAAAAACGCATTGTGATTATCGGCGGCGGCGTGGTAGGGCTGGCCACCGCCTGGGTATTAATTAAGAGCGGACACCAGGTGCAGCTACTGGAGCGCAACGCCGAGCCGGGCAGCGCCACCAGTTTCGCCAACGGCGGGCAATTAAGCTACCGCTACGTGGCGCCGCTTGCCGACCGCGGCGTTCCCCTGCAGGGAATTAAATGGATGGGCAAAGCCGATTCACCGCTGAATATGCGCCTGCAAATGTCTTTCCAGCAGTGGCGCTGGCTGTTGCAGTTCCTGCGCGCCTGCAATAGCCAAAGCAACAAAATTAACGGCGATCATATTTTACGCTTATCCCTGCTCAGCCGTCAGGTTATGCAGTCGTGGCTTGATGAAGATAATCTTGCTGATTTTCACTGGCGGCGTAGCGGTAAACTCATTATTCATCGCCGGGAGTACGACTTTCATAAAGCGGCAAAAGGGATTAATCCCCAGTATCAGCATGCCCTGAGCGCCGAAGCCTGCCTGCAACTGGAACCGGCCCTGAAACACATCAGCCAGTCGCTACAAGGCGGGATTTATTCACCGGGAGATGAAACGGCAGACTGCCATACATTCTGCCTCGCCCTGCTCGACAAACTCAATGCCAGCAGCAACTTCAGCCTACTCACCCACTGCGAGGTGCTGCGGCTCAATAAGCGCGACGGGCGCATCAGTTCGCTTGAGACCAGCCGCGGTACAATAACCGGCGATGATTATGTCGTCGCCGCCGGCAACGGTAGCGGCCCACTGCTGGGTCATCTGGGCGTGCGCGTGCCGCTGTGCGCGCTGAAGGGATACAGCCTGACCCTTCCCTACCCTAAAGAGGCCGGGATCGCGCCGGATATCAGCGTGACTGACTACGGACACAAAATCGTTTACGCCCGCCTGGGCGATCGGTTACGCATCGCGGCGATGGTGGATATCGGCTACGACGGTGAAGAAATACGGGATAGCCGCGTTCAGGCGCTGAAAAATATCGTCGCGAACAGCTTCCCCGATCTGCAGGGGCTGGATGAGGCTGAAGCCTGGACCGGTATGCGCCCGTCGACGCCAGCGGGCCCACCGATGCTGGGGCGCGCCGGATACCAGAATCTGTGGATGAATCTCGGCCAGGGTAGCCTTGGTTTTACGCTCGCGGCCGGCAGCGCCGTGATACTGGGAGCACTCCTCGATGGCGAAGCGCCGGCAATTTCTTTAGATGGTCTGACATGGAAACAATCCGCATGACAATTATTCGTAATAATCCGCAACCCCGACTTTCCTCCAGCGTCGAGTACGGCAACCTGGTGTTTCTCTCCGGCCAAACGCCGAAAAGCAGCGCTGATGATATTGCGCTGCAAACCCGCGAAGTACTGGAGAAGATCGACGCTCTGCTGGTCGCCGCCGGTAGCGACAAGCAGCACATCCTTTCCGCACAAATCTGGCTTAAAGATATCTCACGCGATTTTGCCGCGTTTAATGAGGTCTGGGTGAAGTGGATGCCGGAAGGCCATAGCCCAGCGCGGGCGGCCGTTCAGGCCGAGATGGCGCGGCCCGACATCCTGGTGGAAATCATGGTCACCGCCGTAAAAGCGTAAGATAAAACAGGTAAGAAAAAAGGCCGCATAGCGGCCTTTTTAATTAGTCAGTCCAGATTATTTCTCTCTGGGTGAAGCGTTTTCGACACGGCTTTTTAACTTCTGTCCGGGTCTGAAGGTCACCACACGCCGGGCTGTAATGGGAATATCTTCCCCCGTTTTCGGGTTACGTCCCGGGCGTTGGTTCTTATCACGCAAATCGAAGTTGCCAAACCCGGAGAGTTTTACCTGTTCTCCGTTTTCCAGAGCACGACGGATCTCTTCGAAAAACAACTCTACCAGTTCTTTGGCATCCCGCTTGCTAAGCCCAAGCTTATCAAACAGATATTCTGACATTTCAGCTTTTGTAAGCGCCATAGGTTCAATCCCTCAATGATGCCTGGAATCGCTCTCTTAATGCCTCTACACATTTGGCAACGGTAGCGGCAATCTCCTCTTCTTCGAGTGTACGGCTGGTATCCTGAAGGATCAGGCTAATCGCAAGGCTCTTAAAGCCTTCCGCCACACCCTTACCACGGTACACGTCAAATAAGTTTACGCCAACTACCTGATTTACGCCAACTTTCTTACATTCGGCCAAAACATCGGCTGCAGGGACGTTTTCCGCGACCAGTACCGCGATATCGCGACGGTTCGCCGGGAAGCGAGAAATTTCGCGCGCCTGAGGCACCACGCGGTCTGCAAGCTTGTTCCACTCGATTTCGAACACCAGAGTGCGGCCGTTAAGATCCAGTTTACGTTCCAGTTCCGGATGAACAACCCCAATGAAACCAATGCGTTCACCTTTCAGATAAATCGCCGCGGATTGTCCCGGATGCAGTGCGGTAGCCGCTTCTGCGCGGAATTCGATATCGGCTAATTTACCGGTCAGATCAAGAACAGATTCCAGATCGCCTTTTAAATCATAGAAATCGACGGTTTCTTTTGCCAGGTTCCAGTGTTCTTCGTAGCGGTTACCGCTAATCACCCCGGCCAGCATCACATCCTGACGAATGCCCAGCGGCGCCTGCGTATCCGGCACGAAGCGCAGACCGCTCTCAAAGATGCGCACGCGGCTCTGTTGACGGTTCTGGTTGTAGACGACGGTGCCCAACAGACCGGTCCACAGCGACAGGCGCATCGCCGACATTTCGCTGGAAATCGGGCTTGGCAGAATCAGCGCCTCTTCACCGGCGTGGATTAGCTGCTGTACTTTCGGGTCAACGAAGCTGTAGGTAATGACCTCCTGATAACCTTTGTCGTTCAGCAGCGTTTTCACGCGCTTCAGCGACAGATCCGCTTCACGGTGGGTTCCCATAATCAGACCCGCCTGTACCGGCTCGTCAGGAATGTTGTTGTAGCCGTAGACGCGGGCCACTTCTTCAACCAGGTCTTCTTCGATCTCCATATCGAAACGCCAGCTTGGCGCAACGGCCTGCCACTGGTCCTGACCAACGGTCACTTCGCAACCCAGGCGCTGCAGAATGTCGCTAACCTGCGCGTCATCGATATGATGGCCAATCAGGCGATCCAGCTTGCTGCGGCGCAGGGTGATGGTGGCGCGTTTTGGCAGCGTCTCTTCGTTGGTTACATCGATAATCGGGCCGGCTTCACCGCCGCACAGGTCGATCAGCAGACGGGTCGCACGCTCCAGCGCTTTATACTGCAGAGCTGGATCGACGCCGCGCTCGTAGCGATGGGATGCATCGGTGTGCAGGCCATGACGGCGCGCGCGACCGGTGATAGACAGCGGGCTGAAGAACGCGCATTCCAACAGCACGTTCTGGGTTTCATCGTTAACGCCGGAATGTTCGCCGCCGAAGATACCACCCATCGCCAGCGCTTTCTTATGGTCAGCAATAACCAGCGTATCGCTATCGAGCTTAGCTTCAGAGCCGTCCAGCAGCACCAGCGTTTCGCCCTCTTTCGCCATCCGCACCACGATACCGCCGTCAATGCGGTCGCGGTCAAAGGCATGCATCGGCTGGCCCAGTTCAAGCAGCACGTAGTTGGTCACGTCAACCACCGCATCGATGGAACGGATACCGCAGCGGCGCAGTTTTTCTTTCATCCACAGCGGGGTCGGCGCTTTGACGTTGATGCCTTTCACCACGCGGCCCAGATAACGCGGGCACGCCTGCGGCGCCTCAACCTGAATCGGCAGCACGTCGTCAATGGTCGCGGCAACCGGAGTGATTTCCGGCGCGTTCAGCGGCGCTTTGTTCAGCACAGCGACATCGCGCGCCACGCCGATAATACCCAGGCAGTCGGCGCGGTTTGGCGTAACGCTGATTTCGATGGTGTTGTCGTCAAGCTTGAGGTATTCGCGAATGTCGGTACCAATCGGCGCATCGGCCGGCAGTTCGATGATACCGCTATGATCGTCGGAAATACCCAGCTCGGAGAAAGAGCACAGCATCCCTTCTGACGGTTCACCGCGCAGTTTCGCCGCTTTAATTTTAAAATCGCCCGGCAGTACGGCGCCAATGGTCGCGACGGCCACCTTCAGGCCCTGACGGCAGTTTGGCGCGCCGCAGACGATGTCCAGCAGACGCTCGCCGCCGACATTGACTTTAGTAACGCGCAGTTTGTCAGCATTCGGATGCTGGCCGCACTCGACCACTTCACCGACGACCACGCCGTTGAAGCTACCGGCCACCGGCTCAACGCCGTCAACTTCCAGGCCCGCCATGGTAATCTGATCGGACAGCGCTTCGCTGTCGATCGCCGGGTTAACCCATTCGCGTAACCACAGTTCACTGAATTTCATTGTTCTGTCCTGCCCTTATTTAAACTGTTTGAGGAAACGCAGATCGTTTTCGAAGAATGCGCGCAAATCGGTCACGCCATAACGCAGCATGGTCAGACGCTCCATGCCCATGCCGAAGGCGAAGCCGGAGTAAACTTCCGGATCGATGCCGACGTTACGCAGTACGTTCGGGTGCACCATGCCGCAGCCCAGCACTTCCAGCCATTTACCGTTTTTACCCATCACGTCAACTTCTGCAGACGGCTCGGTGAACGGGAAGTAGGACGGACGGAAGCGTACCTGCAGATCTTCTTCGAAGAAGTTATTCAGGAAATCGTGCAGGGTACCTTTCAGATTGGTGAAGCTGATGTTCTTATCAACAATCAGACCTTCCATCTGATGGAACATCGGGGTGTGGGTCTGATCGTAATCGTTACGATAGACGCGGCCCGGCGCGATAATACGAATTGGCGGCTGCTGGTTTTCCATGGTGCGGATCTGTACGCCAGAAGTCTGAGTACGCAGCAGACGGGTCGCATCGAACCAGAAGGTATCATGGTCGGCGCGAGCCGGATGGTGACCCGGAATGTTCAGCGCATCGAAGTTATGATAGTCATCTTCGATTTCCGGGCCAGTCGCCACGGTGAAGCCGAGTTCGCCGAAGAAGTTTTCGATACGATCGATGGTGCGGGTAACCGGATGTAAACCGCCGTTTTCGATGCGGCGACCCGGCAGCGAGACGTCGATGGTCTCTGCCGCCAGACGGGCATTGAGCGCGGCGCCTTCCAGCTCAGCCTTACGCGCGTTCAGCGCCTGCTGCACCTGCTCTTTCGCTTCGTTAATGACCGCACCCGCTGCCGGGCGCTCTTCCGGCGGCAACTCACGCAGGGTGGTCATTTGCAGGGTCAGATGCCCTTTTTTGCCCAGATATTCAACGCGGACGTTGTCCAGCGCGGCAACATCTGATGCCTCGTTAATGGCTGCCTTGGCACTGGCAACCAGCTCTGCGAGATGTGACATGGTTTTCCTCATTATGTCGGTGCAGACACCGGTTTTAGTGAAATAAATATCCCGAATCTATATACGAAAAAAGCCTCCACAGGGGAGGCTTTCTGGCGCTGTTTTCCGTTTCTTCTTTCACGCGCTAGCCTCCTGAGTTCAGGTGCTAAAGTAAAAAAAGAAGCGGAAAATAGCAGCATTCATGCTTGCATTACCTTGTCTGGTAAGAAATGTCAGACCTGTATTGAAAAGCCTGCACGGATAAAAGTCAATGTATTGATAGTGTTGAAACGAAAAGAGGGAGACAAGCTCCCTCTTTCAACTGGCTTATGCCAGAGCTGCTTTCGCTTTTTCGACCAGAGCGGTGAACGCTAATTTGTCGAATACGGCGATGTCAGCCAGGATCTTACGGTCGATTTCAACAGAGGCTTTTTTCAGGCCGTTGATGAATTTGCTGTAAGAAATACCGTTCTGACGTGCTGCTGCGTTGATACGCGCAATCCACAGTTGGCGGAACTGACGCTTTTTCTGACGACGGTCACGATAAGCGTACTGACCAGCTTTGATAACAGCCTGGAAGGCAACGCGGTATACGCGAGAACGCGCACCGTAGTAACCTTTAGCTTGTTTCAAAATTTTCTTGTGACGTGCACGGGCAACTACACCACGTTTTACGCGAGCCATATGTGCTCTCCTGTATCTATTCTAATTAAAAAGTTAAAAGGGTTAACGACTTATGCGTACGGCAGGCACGCGATTACCAGGCCCAGATCGCCTTTGGAAACCATGGCTTTCGGACGCAGGTGACGTTTACGCTTGGTAGCTTTTTTGGTCAGAATGTGACGCAGGTTAGCGTGCTTGTGCTTAAAACCACCTTTACCGGTTTTTTTGAAGCGCTTTGCAGCACCGCGTACGGTCTTAATTTTTGGCATTTTAATAACTTCCACTTCGCATTGTTAATAAACGAAACAAAGGCGAACAAACCAGTGAGCCGAAGCCCACCGGAATGTTACTTGATGGCCTTACTGTTTCTTCTTCGGAGCGAGCACCATGATCATCTGGCGGCCTTCGATCTTCGTTGGGAAGGATTCGACTACTGCCAGTTCAACCAGATCGTCTTTCACGCGATTAAGCACTTCCATACCGATCTGTTGGTGGGCCATCTCACGACCGCGGAAACGCAGCGTGATCTTGGCCTTATCGCCATCTTCGAGAAAGCGAATCAGGCTGCGGAGTTTTACCTGATAGTCACCTTCATCAGTACCAGGGCGGAATTTAATTTCCTTAACCTGGATAACTTTCTGCTTCTTCTTCTGTTCCTTAGAAGACTTACTCTTTTCATAAAGGAACTTGCCGTAGTCCATGATACGACAAACTGGCGGTTCGGCGTTAGGGCTGATTTCAACTAAATCTACTCCAGCCTCTTCAGCCTTTTCGATAGCTTCTCTCAGACTCACAATACCCAGCTGCTCACCTTCCAGACCAGTTAAGCGAACTTCCTGGGCGCGAATCTCGCCATTAATACGATTCGGACGTGCCGTTTGAACTCGTTTTCCGCCTTTAATACCTTATTCCTCCAGTTGTTGAAGACTGCGGCTGCGAATCTCTTGTTGCAGCTTCTCGATCACTTCATTTACGTCCATGCTGCCGAGGTCTTTACCGCGACGGGTACGCACGGCCACTTTGCCGGCTTCGACTTCTTTGTCGCCACAGACCAACATATACGGGACACGACGTAAAGTGTGCTCGCGGATTTTAAAGCCAATCTTCTCATTTCTCAAGTCCGCTTTTACGCGAATGCCCGCATTTTGTAGTTTACGCGTCAATTCGTTAACGTATTCAGACTGAGAATCAGTAATATTCATGACCACTACCTGCACTGGCGCAAGCCAGGTTGGGAAGAAGCCAGCGAACTCTTCGGTCAGGATGCCGATGAAGCGCTCCAGCGAGCCGAGAATCGCGCGGTGAATCATTACTGGTACCTGACGCTCGTTGTTTTCGCCAACATAAGAGGCGCTTAAACGCTGCGGCAGGGAGAAGTCCAGCTGTACAGTACCGCACTGCCATGCACGATCGAGGCAGTCATACAGGGTAAATTCAATTTTCGGGCCGTAGAACGCCCCTTCGCCCAATTGATATTCAAATGGGATATTGTTTTCTTCCAGCGCCACCGCCAGATCCGCTTCCGCGCGATCCCAGGTCTCATCGCTACCGATACGTTTTTCCGGGCGAGTAGACAGCTTGACGACGATTTTCTCGAAGCCAAAGGTGCTGTACATATCATAAACCATACGAATACAGGCGTTTACTTCATCGCGAACCTGATCTTCAGTACAGAAGATATGCGCATCATCCTGAGTAAAGCCACGAACGCGCATCAGGCCATGCAGCGCGCCCGACGGTTCATTACGGTGGCAGCTACCGAATTCAGCCATACGCAGCGGCAGATCGCGGTAAGATTTCAACCCCTGGTTGAAGATCTGCACGTGACCCGGGCAGTTCATCGGCTTAATGCAGTATTCACGGTTCTCGGAAGAGGTGGTGAACATCGCATCTTTGTAGTTGTCCCAGTGGCCGGTTTTTTCCCACAGCACACGGTCCATCATGAACGGGCCTTTGACTTCCTGATACTGATACTCTTTCAGTTTCGAACGAACGAAAGTTTCCAGTTCACGGAAGATAGTCCAGCCATCATTGTGCCAGAACACCATACCCGGCGCTTCTTCCTGCATATGATACAGGTCAAGCTGTTTACCAATTTTACGGTGATCGCGCTTAGCGGCTTCTTCCAGACGCTGCAGGTAGGCGTTCAGCGCTTTTTTATCTGCCCAGGCGGTGCCGTAGATACGCTGCAACATTTTATTGTTGCTGTCTCCACGCCAGTACGCGCCAGCGGTTTTCATCAGTTTGAAGTGATGGCAGAAACGCATATTCGGTACGTGCGGACCGCGGCACATATCGATATATTCTTCGTGATGATACAAGCCTGGCTTGTCATCATGGCCGATGTTTTCGTCAAGAATAGAAACTTTATAGGGTTCGCCGCGCTTCACGAAGGTTTCACGCGCTTCGTGCCAGCTGACTTTCTTCTTGATGACATCGTAGTTTTTCTCGGCGAGCTCGTGCATACGTTTTTCGAGCGCGTCGATGTCTTCCTGAGTCAGGGTGTGGTCCAGATCGACATCATAGTAAAAACCGTTGTCGACAACCGGGCCAATGGCCATTTTAGTGTTCGGCCACAGCTGTTTGATCGCATGACCTAACAGGTGAGCGCAGGAGTGACGAATGATCTCCAGGCCGTCTTCATCTTTTGCGGTGATAATAGAAAGCGTGGAGTCAGTTTCGATCGGGTCGCAGGCGTCAACCAGCTCACCGTTTACACGTCCGGCGATGGTGGCTTTCGCCAGGCCTGGACCGATATCCAGAGCGACATCCATCGGGCTAACTGCATGGTCGAAATGGCGTTGGCTGCCATCAGGAAGCGTAATTACAGGCATTTTATGTCCTTATTTGCAGTGGTGCCCCGCACGAAAGAGCACATACAAAACTAAATAAATTAACTATATCATCAGGTTAGATGGCTTTATTTGCTTCACTCTGCAAACTGTGTACATCAGGATGTAAACTTCCTAAATGTACCTACCTTCGCCTGCTGATAACGAGCCTCAATAGTACACGCCCTTGATAAATTGTAAAAGCGCGGTAATGGCATTAACTGCACACTTTTATTGTGGACTTTATATATGAGTCCTTATTACCTCATTTCAACCCCTCTTCCCTCTTCTATACTTTCATTCTGACCACTGGAGGTTGATATGTGCGGACGCTTTTCCCAGTCAATGACCCGTGAAGATTATCTTTCCTGTCTTGTCGATGAAGCCGATCGCGACATCCCATACGACCCGGAACCTATTGGCCGGTACAACGTCTCGCCCGGCACCAAAGTTTTGCTTCTGAGCGAACGCGACGAACAACTGCATATCGATCCAGTTTTCTGGGGTTATGCCCAGGAGGTGGGATAAAACACCGCTGGTTAAGCACGTATCGAAACTGCAGACACTGGAACTGTCACCAAAAACAGCAAGGGAATAGATGAGGCAAAGTATTGAAGGGAAAGAGGCGGAGGAAATAGCTGCGGACGGTACTGCGCCCGCAGATAAGTTTATCTGGCATTCAGTGACGCGCGCCGCGGGTAATGTGAAGTGCCCCGACCTGAATTGATCGAGCCTATTGCTCACCATTGATTTTAAAACGTATTAATTGCATAAGGCTCCATGTTTACAGGGCTGCGTTCAATTTGACCAAAATTAATGCAATACCAGCAAGCATTGACAAACAGTACAATAAGTTTTTATTTATTTAAATCAACACATACATATGAATTACCATCGGTAATATTTCCTTCATTATCTGTATGAAACTCTTTTGCAACAGTCCCTAACTTCTCATCATGTGGAAGGTAAATGGCCAATGTGTCTGCTGCTGCAACTTTATCAACCTGCCCCTTCTGTCTGGTACTGTACATTAACATAGTAATATTTTTATCCTTAACCTCTCGTTGGCCTGAGTAAAAATAAAACAAACCTTCCTCAGTTTTTCCGCTCGTCGCCAAGGTGTTTTTTTGCACATTACCACTACTGTCTTGTATAAAACTGATTATTGGCTGAGCTTTTGTAGTATCAGCACCCTGTTCTATGCAAGATAAAGTGGCCGCCCCAGCTAAGCCTGCCTGGAGAACAAAAAGACTGGCAACTATTAATCTTGATGCATTAACCATAATGATTTTCCTATTATTTCTTACTATAGCTGTCTACCCACCCGGTAGAACCAATATGATGATATTCTAGGATATCACCTTTAAAAGTGATGTAGTTCTGGTCATTGCTAATGATTTTATACTTACACCCTCTGACATGCTCTGCTATTTCATAAACACTAGTAAACCCATCGTTTGCTCGCAGTGCATATCTGAAGCGATTACTAAAATCATCATTATATACAATCATCGTTCCTGTAAAGTATTTGACATTTACAGGTCTATATTCACCGATTACATTTCTGACCTTATTGCATTGAGACACAGCACTTGTCGTTGAATGTAATTTATTTTCAGAACTTACATTAGGCGAGAACAGAACCATACCTAATGATAAAGTCACTACCATGCATACTGCCGCAAACCGTTCAATATTTGCTCTTTTATGCATGTTATTCCCCTTAGCGAAAGGATTCTAATAATCTTCCAATAGTATATTATATAAGTTGTAAGTGAAATCCAGTTTTATCGAACCGGGAGTTTTTCAAGATGGTCGTGAAGCTCCATTATGGTCGGTTCAATATAAGCTATTGAGGCGACACATGCTCAGAGTATACTTTTCCAGGAATTCGATTTTCCGCTTGCGAAGGGAAATATTTATATATCGTCTTTACTCCAACACCGATAACATCAGCCACCTGCTGCCGGGTCGCCCCATTCCCCAGCAATTTTTGGCATCGTTCCAAGACCTACGGGGTCATTACCCGGCGGCGCCCTCCAACTCTCCCCTGTTCTCTTGCCGCGGCTAACCCTGCCCGGGTACGTTCAACTATCAGCTCCCTTTCCATCTCTGCGAGAGCGCTCATGACGTGAAAGAAAAAGCGTCCTGCCGGCGTACTGGTATCAATACTGTCGGTCAGGCTGCGAAAATGAATTCCTCGATCCTGCAGCTCTGATACCAACGTGATGAGATCTCGCACACTACGACCAAGGCGATCGAGTTTCCAGACAACCAGTGAATCTCCGGGCCGAAGGCGGCGAATAGCTTTTCTTAAACCAGGTCGTCTGGCGTTCTTCCCACTGGCGGTATCTTCGAAAATTAGCTCACATTCTGCGCGAACCAGTGCATTTTTCTGTAAATCGAGGTTTTGATCGCCGGTAGACACCCGCGCGTAGCCAATCAGCATTATGCAACCCTTTGAAATAGCTGATTGTAAATTGTGAGAATTGTTCGCGTAAACCTGGGTTCAAGCGAAGGGACAACTTTAGTCGTTGAGAATGAGGCGACCGTCGCCCAGTTATTCGCGCTTCATGTCATCGCCGAGTGTTTTCTCTTTTGGCGTAATACCAGGCCTTTTGACGCTCGCTGACGACTACTCCGTGCTTTGCCTCCACCTCAGCAAAGTATTCAACTAAGCGCTGAGGTAGCGACTCAACCGGGTCAATTGCGTAATGCGGATTCTTCCACCAGGAAAAGAAGAAGAACTTACAGTCGAGCGCGGATAGTGGCTTACCCTGCAGCAAGGCTTTTTCTGCCGTCTGGCAGTAATCGAAGAAGTAACCCGCCCGGCCTTCCGCTGTGCTCTCGATAGTAGCGAAGCAGCCTGTCGATACCGCCTCAAACGCACCAGTGACGATTTCACGGGCTTTGTCAGGATACTTGGCGCATATATTCCCGAACTCGGAAACATGCAGATAGCGCAGCGTACCGCCACAAAACGACGTGCTGACGTATAGCGAGCCGCCTTTCTTAAAAACGAGTTCGCCAGACGAATCGTTGCTGTCTGGGTTAGCCGCCTTTATCTCCGCCGGCAGTTTGTCGTATGCATACTTCACCTTTTCCTGAAACAGGCGCTTTGCATCATTCAGTGTGTGGGTAATCAATGCGCACATCGCCGATTCAAACAACGCCGCAATCTTATTCCTGAGCGTCGGGTTCATCTCTGCTCCTGCTTCGTCGGTTGTCTTCGTGTATTTTGAAATACAAATTCGTCAGGTACGTAAGTACGGCAATGACAATGCCCGCCAGCACGCCGATGGCATTCCACTGCTCGGGGCTGTAGGCATTAAGCATGCCATTCAGGATGCTCCCGGCTGAAGCGCCATAAGCAGCACCAGTGGTTATCTTTTCCATGCGATACATACTCTCACCTTGCGTAGTTAGCGGGTGCTGTATGTTTGAAAGGATGAGGACCGTCGGGTTGATTTATCAACAATGCTCGTCGCAGATGATTCCCGCGGTCCTGAAAATAAAAAAGGCCACGCAAAAGCGCAGCCTGGTTGGAGATGGAGTGTATTATTCAGTGTAAGGCTGACATGAAAAATTTATGACACCCATTTTTTCGCTATACATGGTGAGAGGCACAGGAAAACTATCCATTTGAATAAATAACGCGTACTTTTCGCCATGGGTAACCCGACCAAACATCAGAGTATCTTTTCCATTTGAATCGTCAAATCGATCAACATAACGGAAGACTGCACCGCTGATCGTCACTATCTGAGATGTACCATTTACCAGTGCAGAGATTTTGGTACCAGCCTTTGTACTGCATTCTAACCTAACTAGTGGATTAACATCTTGAGTGGGGTCCAGACCAGAACTACCCGCCGCTGATTGAGTCACGTATTTTCCTTTAGCTTCCGATATACGCTCATCTAAAGTTTTCTGAACGCACCCACTTGCAGAAAGTACAGCAAAGAACACAAATAAAACTCTAAAAATCACAAAAAATCACCAAATATGAAAACAAATATATATTTTTTCATATTTAATTAATTTCAACCAGAAACTATAAGAGTTATATCGTAGATGGCCCTTGCAACACGGTATTATAGTTTCATTCAGTACATCTCTACCCAAGAGCCCTGCCCGGATCGCAGGCATAAAAAAGCCCAGCACGATGGCGAGGCTTGGTGTTCTGATAGATCAAACGCAAATATGGGACAGAATCGTCTACCGGGGCGGGGTCAGCCCAATTCCCGCTTAAACCACACGGTTAATTAACCGATAAATTACCTGAAATGAAGAGATAAATACCACCACCGCTAAAAAGCGAAATGAAAGAATCATCCGTTATAGTGAGAATTCATACCCGGCAGGAAATAACAGGAATCAGGCCGGTTGCCCGGCCTGAAAATTACATTTTATAACCGAGCGATAAGGTGGTGCGGCGGTCGGTATGCTCCGGCGCCGAAGCCGGCGGCTGCGAGTTCCACGTCAGGTTATAGGCGACACGCAGCGCAAAGTGGGCGTTGATTGCCACATTTAATGCGCTTTCCGAGTTCAGCGTCGTGTCTTCAGCGCCGAATACCGAAACACCTTGAGTAAATTTGGCGTTATCGGTCATCTGCCATGCCCAGGTGCCGGAGGCGTACCCCAGCGGCTGAGTTTCGTTATCGCCATCGGTATACTCGTCGTAACGCACACCCGGACCAAATTCAAAACGCAGGCTGTGAACCGGGCCGTTGAGGATCTGGCGACCATAACCGGCCGTCAGTACATCGCGCTGTTGATAGCCGTTGTAGCGATCGGTCAGCCAGCTGGCCTGGCCAAATACATAGTTCATATCGGTCAGGTTATAACGACTACGGCCGCCCACGGCATATTTCTCCGAAGAGCGTTGATCGTTAGAGGACGTGTTGCTCGCATTGCCCCACAGTGACCAGGCCGTGGTATCGCCGTACCAGGTCAACGTGGAGTCAGCGGTCATTGAGGAGCTTTTCGTGTTGCCGGACTGAGCGAGATAACCCGCATTCACAGCACCTTCGAAAGGTTTTTTGGCAGTGGAAGGGTCATCCATGACGGTAAAAACGGAATCATCGGCCAGTGCGTTTACAGACGCAAAAAGCCCCCCCGCCAGCAATGCCGCTGCGGGTACTGTCTTCAAAAGCTTCATTATAACTCTCTAAAATACATATCTTCAGGACAGTACAAATGATGAATGGACCAGCGATCCCTTCATTTAATTTAGAGTCCGTACAACATTTAAGGAGACCAGGCAGGTCCCGGAAACTTTCGCGAGGCGCGCTGAATGCGAGTCCTAAGAAAGGCGCTTGATTATAAAAAAGCACGAATAACTTAGCAATCAGTTACTATTTCGTTTTTTGAATAAGACGGTTCCCAAAACAATCTTTATTTCATAAAGATAAAAACCCAGACATCTTTGTAAATCCATCGTCCGCCCCGCTTCCCCTCACTCCATTTCAGTGCCATGCTTAAAAAAGCAGCTTTATTCGTATTAAGGAGGAACAGGATGACCAAAATTTATACGCTCACGCTGGCCCCATCACTCGATAGCGCAACGCTGACACCGCAAATATACCCTGAAGGCAAGTTACGCTGTAGCGCACCGGTATTCGAACCCGGAGGCGGCGGGATCAACGTCGCCCGGGCCATTACCTTTCTGGGCGGTAAAGCGACGGCGATTTTCCCGGTTGGGGGCGCCACCGGCGAGCATCTTACCGCCCTGATGGCTGATGAGCAGGTCCCGGTCGAAACAATAGAAACCCGCGACTGGACGCGGCAGAACTTACATGTGCATGTCGATGCCAGCGGCGAACAATATCGCTTTGTCATGCCCGGCGCGGCGCTAACCGAAGATGAGTTCCGTCGCCTGGAAGAGAAAGTACTCGCGATTGAGCCCGGTTCTCTGCTGGTTATCAGCGGCAGTCTGCCGCCCGGAATCAGCGTCGAACATCTGACTCAACTGGTAAAAAACGCGCAGCAGCACGGGCTACGTTGCATCATCGACAGCTCCGGCGATGCGCTGGCCGCCGCGCTGGATGTCGGCAACATCGAGCTGGTCAAACCGAACCAGAAAGAGCTTAGCGCGCTGGTACAGCGCGACCTCAGCCAACCTGACGACGTGCGTAATGCCGCGCTGGAACTAATCCGCTCCGGAAAAGTACGCCGGGTTGTGGTTTCGCTGGGTCCGCAGGGGGCGCTGGGAGTTGATGCCACCGGCAGCGTACAGGTGGTGCCGCCACCGATGAAAAGCCAGAGCACCGTTGGCGCGGGTGACAGTATGGTCGGCGCAATGACGCTACGTCTGGCGGAACATGCCTCGCTTGAGGATATGGTCCGCTTTGGCGTTGCCGCCGGTAGCGCCGCCACGATTAACCACGGCACCCGCCTGTGTTCATTAACCAACACGCAGAAAATCTACGATTACCTTTGTGGCCGCTAGTCTCGACCCCCTTCACCCGGGTGAAGGGGGTCAATTCGCTACCATGGTCTATGCTAGAAATTCCATGCATAACAACAGAGTGAAAAATGAGCAACGATATTACCGCGCACGTGATCACCGTTAAGTTCCAGGAACAAGCGCTGACTGAGATTAACGAGCTCAGCAATCATTTCATTCGCGCAGGCTTCGTCCTGACGCTCAACGACGATGATGGCAAAACCCATGATTTAGGTACCAACACATTTGGCCTGCTGAGCGCGCAAAGCCCCGAAGACGTTCGGGCATTAAGCGCAGGTCTCGCGGAAGCCGCTTTAGGCAGGCCGGCAGAGATCGCCATCACCACATTTAGCGAATGGTTAAAAGCTCAATAAGTGCGATCGCCATCGTGGAAGACGTCAGTTGTGCGTTAGCTCGAACTTTACGGCCAGGTTATACGCTAACCTTATGATATGGTGGAAAACATGGGGAGAGACAGCATGTGGCAAGCTATTAGCAATTTGTTAAGCGAGCAGCACACTGACGGCGCTGAAATCGAACTGCGCAACGAGCTACCCGGCGGAGAGATCCATGCCGCCTGGCATTTACGTTTTGGCGGAAAAGATTATTTCGTCAAATGCGATGAACGCGAACTGCTCCCCATTTTTACCGCGGAGGCGGACCAGCTGGAGCTGCTCTCGCGCTGTAAAACCGTCAGCGTTCCGCAGGTTTTTGCCGTCGGCAGCGACCGGGATTACAGTTTTCTGGTGATGGAATATTTGCCGCCGCGACCGCTGGACGCGCATAACGCGTTTCTGCTTGGTCAGCAAATCGCCCATTTACATCAGTGGAGCGACCAGCCGCAGTTTGGCCTTGATTTTGACAACGATCTGTCGACGACCCCGCAGCCGAATGCCTGGCAGCGCCGCTGGTCAACGTTTTTCGCTGAACAACGCATTGGCTGGCAGCTGGAGCTAGCGGCGGAAAAAGGACTGCACTTCGGCGATATCGACAACATTGTCGAAAGTGTACAGCAGCGGCTCAGCAGCCATCAGCCGCAGCCTTCTTTATTACATGGCGACTTGTGGTCCGGGAACTGCGCGCTAGGGCCCAATGGGCCGTATATTTTCGATCCGGCATGTTATTGGGGCGATCGCGAATGCGATCTGGCAATGCTGCCTCTGCATCCGGAACAACCGCCGCAGATTTACGATGGCTATCAGTCGGTCTCGCCGCTGCCCGCTGGTTTCCTTGAACGGCAACCGATTTACCAGCTATACACTTTACTTAATCGGGCAATTCTGTTCGGCGGTCAGCACCTGGTCACCGCGCAAAAAGCGCTCGATGAAGCCCTGCAATAGGCGTAAAAAAAGGCCCTCAAAAGGGCCTTTTTCATCAGCGAGCTTAATCCATTTTTACGCCGTTTAAGCGGAATTTGATATTCATCGTCAAACCAGTGCCCGGCCTGCCTGCCTCGTAGCGCCATTTGCGCATCGCGGTTTTGACATCACGCTCAAACATATTGGCCGGCTTCGCAGAGAGTATCTGGATATTCTCCACCCGACCATCGGCGGTGACATCAAATTTCACGCGCACGTCACCTTCAATACGCAGCGCCTGCGCACGTTGCGGGTAAGACGGGTCGCCGCGTTTCAACGCTTTAGGACCGCTCGGCGCGGTGGTCATCGGTTTTGCCGTTGCCGCCGTGGTACTCGGGGCAGTACGCGCAGGCGCCGTATTGTTATTCTCAAACGGCGAGACCGGGCGCGGCTCAGCGGGCTTCACCTCGCGTTTCGGCTCGACTTTTTTCTCCGGCTTAGGCTTTGGTTTCGGCTTGGGTTTGGGCTTCGGCTCCGGTTTGTGGATAACCACTGGTGCCTCTTTTGGCGGCTCAGGCACCACTTCAGGCTCCGGTTCCGGCTCCGGTTCAACAACGGGTTCAACGACCGGCTGCGCCGCCTGCGGAGGCTCTAAATCCGCCGGCGCCACCATCGTGATTTCGATTGGCTGTGAAGGCGAAGGCTTTTCAATAACCTGATGTACCGAGGTATAAAGCAACCCCGCCACAACGGCACCGTGGATAGCCACGGACAGCAGCGTTGGCCACGGAAAGCGGCGAGGTAAATCAAGGGTCATTGCGCTCATAGTCGTTTCTGTTGAAAAATGATGCCCTGATTTTAAATGCAAATAGCAATCATATTCAATAAGACGTGTTATCTTGCATCAAATTTTGCCTCGTTTTGTGGAAAAAAACCGGCGTGCCGTGGCATGCTAAAGGCGTGCGCATCTTACATTGCTGCCCATAACGCTTTCACGTCACGTGATTTGCCTATTTTTTGATTAAGGAGCCTTGCCGTGCTTTACGTCATCTACGCAGAAGATATCGCCGATTCTCTGGAAAAACGCCAGGCGGTGCGCCCTGCCCATCTGGCGCGCCTACAACTATTACATGATGAAGGCCGTTTACTGACCGCAGGCCCGATGCCCGCGGTGGATAGCAATGAACCTGGCGCGGCAGGATTTAGCGGCTCAACGGTTATCGCAGAATTTGAATCGCTGGAAGCGGCGCAGTCCTGGGCCAACGATGACCCCTATATCGCCGCGGGCGTCTATCAGCACGTCTCGGTGAAACCTTACAAGAAAGTATTTTAGTTAAGCAAATTAGCTAGTTAATATCAGTAAGATATACCAATCATAATATAGCGATCATTCTGTAAAGGACGCATTTAGGTACACTAAGTGCAGAATGGTCGCCCTTCCTTGGATCCTCGATACGTCTTCTATACTTTCAGTCTGACCACTGGAGGTTGATATGTGCGGACGCTTCTCCCAGTCAATGACCCGTGAAGATTATCTTTCCTGTCTTGCCGATGAAGCCGATCGTGACATCGCATATGACCCGGAGCCGATTGGTCGATACAACGTCGCGCCCGGTACCAAAGTTTTGCTTCTGAGCGAACGCGATGAACAATTGCATATCGATCCTGTCTACTGGGGTTATGCGCCAGGATGGTGGGATAAACCACCTCTGATTAACGCACGCGTCGAAACGGCGGCCACCAGCAGGATGTTTAAGCCGCTATGGCAACATGACCTGGCGATCTGCTTTGCTGATGGTTGGTTCGAATGGAAGAAAGAAGGCGACAAGAAGCAGCCCTACTTTATCCATCGTGCCGATGGCCAGCCGATATTCATGGCAGCAATCGGAAGCACACCATTTGAACGCGGAGATGAAGCAGAAGGCTTTCTGATTGTCACCGCGGCTGCAGATAAAGGGCTGGTAGATATTCACGACCGCCGGCCGCTTGTACTTTCACCAGAAGCAGCCAGGGAATGGATAAGACAGGATACAGGAGGGAAAGAAGCCGAAGAAATAGCTGCAGACGGTTCCGTGTCAGTTGACCATTTTACATGGTACCCTGTTTCCCGGGCCGTGGGTAACGGCCAGAATTAATCGAGGCTATTGAGCGCCTATAAATTGATAACGTCCGAAATATGCCAGTAGCAGACATTGCTTTCCAGCGTTCATTGTCCTAAAAGTTAATGACCCAATGTAATCAGGACAATACTATGCTCCTTGAGAGACTTAAACGTCTCGAATGTTCTCTTCATGATAACAAGCGGAACGATCGGAAATGGCTTGAACATATACTTCATGAGGAATTTCGAGAGATAACGCGATCTGGCATGTTAGTTGATCGGGCAGAAACAATAGAGGCACTTTCTACTGAAGTTGATAGACCAATCATTCACAGTGACGAATTTAGACTTATCATCGTTAGAAATAATTTCGCAATATTGCATTACCGGACTTTTGATCCAGATGGTAGTAATGCCTCTCTTCGTTCTTCATGCTGGGAAATGAGTGGAAATGGCCAATGGCAAATGGTATTCCATCAGGGAACTCCTGAGTCAAGGCGTGTCTAGCTCCAAGTTGCATCGTCCGCTCCTCGCTCGCAGCGGACCTTCAGCTTGTATAACTATTCCGCTTCGTGCCAATGACCGACGTTATTTCTATCCAAAGCGCAGTAGAACGATTCTTTTATTTAAATGATATAGAGTATGTACGCTCACATTGGTTGTCTTAACCATTCACTTTGCTTGAGGGAAAAAATCAGACTCGGCGGTGCATCTTTCACATCATAAATCTCTTTTATATATTGAAACCCAGTTTTTTTTAGAACCTTCTGCGATGCCAGGTGGTTAGCTCTCACTACGGCGGATATCTCGGACAGATTTAACTTACAAAATCCATATTGGACAGAGTTTTTCGAGAACTCTGTCGCCAGACCTTTTCCCCATGCCTCTGTGGCGAAACGATACCCTAAATTATTAATTACTATATCCGCATAACTACGGATACGCAGCCCCCCAAAGCCAATGATTTTTTCCGGGCTATCCTTCAAAGAGATTGCCCAGTTTCCAAAACCGTGGGTTTCCCAGTGGTTAATCCAGTGAGCTAAAACAGTTTGAGCATGATGTATGTCAGGATAGGGCCCTGCGGGGTTAAAGGTGTTCGTAGCCGGGTCACCATAAATTCTGAAAAGGTCATCAAGGTCAGACTTCGTTACGGGGCGAAGATATAGTCGGGTAGATTGAAGTTGCAAAACAATTTCCTTACTACTAAAGAGCTCATCAGAATAGTTAGATAACTGTATATAGTGAATCACCTGACTTCGAGCAAATCACTGTATCTAAGCTTTTATTCCGGCACGCTTCATCAGTCGCCAGACCCGGTTCACTCCGCACTGCTGTCCGGTATCACGCACTTGCGATTGACCTGCCCCCAGGATTAGATACAACCTTCAGTTAGTAATGTCGGTTGGTGACCCGCTCCCCATATGTGATCCATTCATAATCAGGAATAACCGGCTTCATGTTGGCTGCATATTCTGCCAACCGGCAGACTTCTCAGCGAATTCGGATGGCGTCATCCAGCCCAGTGCAGAATGGGGACGCCTCTGGTTATAGTGTATGCGCCAGGCCGCGATTTTGCACTGTGCATCCTCCAGAGACATGAACCAGTTCTCGTTCATACACCCACTTGCCCAGCATTTTCCCTGCAAATTCAGAGCCGTTATCGGTTTTCAGCAACTGTGGTAAGGGACGTCTGAGCGCAATGGTGTTCAGCATCTCTGCGACCTCCGTTGAGTGCAGATTCTGGCCCACGCAGTTCCCCAGACATTCGCGTGTGTAGAGATCAATGACTGTCAGCAGACGTAACCGAAGCCCGTCAAATAAGGCATCAGAGACAAAGTCCATGCCCCAGACATGATTCGGATACAGCCCCTGAGGCTGGGACTGTCGGCGCTGTGCCGATTTATTCCGGCGTGGGCGTTTGAGACGCAGGGACAGCCCCTGCTCGCTGTAGAGTCGGTAAATGCGTTTATGATTATCCCGCAAGTCCTCCCGCCTGAGCATGACGTGAACCCTGCGGTAGCCATAGTGAACCCGGGTTTCGGTGATCTCCCTGATACGGAGGCGCAACGCACTGTCGTCTGCTGCAACAGAACAGTAGCGGAAAGAGCTGCGGCTGACCCGTAGCGCAAAACAGACCTGCCTCTCACTGGCTCCGTAGCGTGCCTGCTGGTCCCGGACCCATTCGCGCAGACGCGCTAGCGTCAGTTCTTTTTTGCCAGCACATCCTGCAGCATGGCCTTGTCGAGGCTCAGATCGGCAACCAGCTTCTTCAACCTGAGATTCTCTTCCTCGAGCTGCCGCGTGTGTTTCAGCTCCGAAGGAGAAATCCCGCCCTATTTCTTGCGCCATGTATAGAACGTGGCATCGGAAATGCCCTGCTTACCGCAGACCTCCGGCACGGACGTCTCCAGTTCAGCCTGCTTCAGGGCAAAAACAATCTGTTCTTCGGTGAATCGTGACTTTTTCATCGGCACCACCTCCGTTCAGGGAGTGTAGATCATGACGGCATTCTGTTTCTGAATGGTGCAGGATTTCGGGTCAGGGTCACAGCCGCAGTGTTCATGCAACCCTTCGTACCGGTATTGATCAACAGGTGGCCAATTCCGGGTTTGTTTCCTATTTTTTAAACCAGAACCCTTTCTTTAAGGCAATGAGGTCATGCTGAACACGTGGATCATCCTGATTTTGGCCATCGCGGCCGAAACCTTTGCAACAACCATGGTCAGAGCATCAGAAGGATTCACACGCCTGCTTCCTTCCCTTGGGGTCGTCGCCGGTTATGCCGTGTCATTTTACGGACTCTCTCAGGTCGTTAAGGTCATGAATCTGGGGATCGCTTACGCGATATGGGCCGGCCTGGGCATCTTTCTTGTCTCCATTTTTTCCTGGTTTCTCTTCGGCCAGAAGCTTGATCTTCCCGCCATTGCAGGGATGGGCTTGATACTGTCGGGGGTGGTGGTCATTCAGCTGTTTTCCTCCACCGTCACGCACTGATATTACCTGCAGGTACTGGATATGCCGAAACGTATACAGATTGCAGAAAAAAACTATCTTCCTGCCCTCATTATCTGGCCCGTCATTTATCTTATTCTGGCATTTATCTCTCTGAAACTGGACGATCCGCAAAATCGTGTAGCGATGGTCTGGTTTCCTGCCGGTGCTGCTGTCAGCGCTTTCCTTTCTCTGCCGCGACGATTCTGGCCCGCAATGTATATCGTGCTCTTTGCTGCCCGCGCAGGGATGGATCTGCTGATGCGCCATTCTTCGGAAACATCCCTGATACTTTCCCTGATTTCAGTCAGTGGTGACGTTACAGTAGCGCTGGCCGTACAGCACTACAGTCGTGGACAGGATGATTTTCGTAAGGTGTGTGTCTGGCTAATCAGTACTCTTATCATCAGCGCGCTGGCTGGTATGGCCGCAGCAGGATGGCTGTCTTCGCGTCATCCCGTGTCTTTTGCGGATACCACTGCTTTGTGGTGGGCGGCAAATGTCAGCGGCAACATCGTCGCCACTACCATACTGACAGGTCTGACATGGGAGCCAGCCCGGAAGGCAACGAGGGACGTCGTAAAGACCCTAGCCAGCGTGCTGTTGGTCGCGGTGATTGCCATACTCATTTTCTCTTCCCCTTCCGGGGAAGAGTCCCGGGCGGGGCTCATTTACGGACTGGCCTGCTTGCCGGTCCTGTTGACTGCTGTCGTCCCGGTCATCGCCGGTGCCCAAGCCGGCGCGCTGGCTTTTCTGGCACTGAGCATCGTTGTGGTTTCCTTTTCATGGCACCAGACAGGCCCCTTTTTTATTAATGGCCTGGATCCGGGCGAACCGCTGCTTCTCGCTCAGGGATACCTGTCCGGTACGGCCATCCTGACTATCTTTGTCCGGCTGTTACTGCGGTTGCCGGATAAGCTAAACGGTCCGGGGCGTAAGCAGATGCATCACGAAGAAACCGCCTTTCGCATGGATATCCGAAGTGGCCGGATCGACTGGGATCTGCAGGGAACACCGGTGCTGGCAGATACGGTGGCACACCTGCCTGACAGAAAAATCCTGCTCCAGAGCGTGGATACTGCTGTCAGGCAACAGTTAACATCACGCTGGGAACAGGCAATCCGCGGCCTGCCCGTAGGCGGATCGTTGATATTCCGGCTTACATTGCCGGGAGATGAACACGTAATGATCTGCGAGCGGGGACTATTCTTTTTGCCCGGTACAACAGGTGGATTCCTCGTCGGATACTGGTTACCCGCCAGTGGTCCGGTTTCCGTTATCCGTCCGGAGGACCACTGAATATGCTGCAGATTGCACTGCTTTTATGCGGCCGACGTTTTATCGGTGGCAACCGGTACCTTCTTACTGCTGCAGGTCTGATTTGGGGTCTTTTCGGTTTTCTGGTACTGGCGGACGGTATGCTGGGAGCACGCTATTTTCCGCTCGGACTTTTTGGCTGGTTTCTTTTGTGCGAGAGTCTGTTAACGCTTGTTGCGTCATCCGGTGCCACCGGGGCTAAGCGAGGAATTTATCTGTTTAAAGGTGGGATTATTGGAGCCGTGGCCCTGCTTATTCTGTCAGGATATTCAGGCAGTAATCTCCTCCTGGCTATCATACTGGGATTTATCTGTTTGTTGTCCGGCGCTTTTCAGGTTGCTGCCGCCTGGGTGGTTCGTTATCCGTACTGGAGACGCGCGCTGGCTGGCGGGATGTGTCAGATCCTGTATGCGGTATTCCTTTTCCAGCCCTATCCCACTCATCATGATGGAACGGTTCCTCAGTTCATCGGGGCGCTGATGCTGCTCAGTGCCGTTGACTGCATTCTGCTTGCTTTTCGGCTCCGAAGTCTGGCCCCGGGGGTGACTATTTTTGATGTCCAGTCTCCGGACAGCACAGGATACGCGCCGACAAATACAGAACCACAGCATCCCTGTCAGGAAGAAGTGGCGTTGGAAGCGACAGAGCTCCGTGTTCTGGTCTGGACACCGGAAGGTTCTGCTACTCAGGACACTCTCCCCCGGCCAGTGATGAATCGCTATATTGCAGCAGTGGATTCTGCCGGGGTCATTTCTACCGGACATGCCGCGCTGGAGATGCAGGATATCTATATCAGTCTTTACCCGGCAGTGGATATAGATCGGTCCCCTTCGGAGTTTTTTCGCACACTCCGGGCCGTACGGGAGAATAATGTACCCGGAAAATTTCAGGACAGTTACGCATCAGAGTCCGCCGCCTGGTGTGAAGCCGACAGACAGGTTTGTTTTCATACTTTCAAC
Source organism: Klebsiella sp. CN_Kp097 (assembly GCF_040064495.1). Classification (NCBI taxonomy): domain Bacteria; kingdom Pseudomonadati; phylum Pseudomonadota; class Gammaproteobacteria; order Enterobacterales; family Enterobacteriaceae; genus Klebsiella; species Klebsiella sp. CN_Kp097. Next base: position 1,018,453 of record NZ_JBEAIL010000007.1, read on the forward strand.
GCGGTATCGCTCCGGGCATTCACTACATACTATCGCCGCCAGGAAATATATAACCTTACCTGGCGAAATTGCTCCAGCAGTGTGGCATACGCACTTGAAGCCGCGTTAGATGGTGTGCTGTGCAACCGGAGCGGCTGGTCAGTTTTTTTACGGCTCTTCTTGCAGCCGGAGCTCTGGATCGCAGCACAACTCCGCCGCCGTGCCACTACCATGGCCTGGACACCCGGGCTGGTTCTGGATTATTCCCGCGCATTGCACGGGCTGGTTCACCCGGCCAGACTGAACTGGTTTCGCAAACCATGAGATGCGACAGCGTCAGGAAAAGGTGCTCCTTCCGGGGGGTAGAAGAAACATCACCGGCTTCTGACTCCGCCTCCCTTCCGAGCCCTGACAGAAACCGGTATACCTCAGGGTTGTCGGGTCGTGCCGACAAGTGGTGTCCTGTCAGGATGCTTGTTTCTGCCATCGCAACAGACGGTACTGTTACCCCAGCATTGTTCATACGGAAAACCGATCAGGGCTTCCATGACGGCACGAACATCCGCTGTGACATGTGAAATCTGGCCACCAGCCCGGATACGTGCCACCTCAGCAAGCACCACCAGATGTGCCTTCCGGTTCAGCTTCATCTGCGCGCTGAAATAAATCCCCGCGAGAGCCAGTGCAATCACACCGACGCAAAAGACCAGCGCAATAGCCATTACCGCACTTTCCGGCTGGGTTTGCGATTTAGACTGGAATCCATAGAAACTCAGGATCGCTCCCATAGTAAACACAATCACAGAGCGCACAAGTTTACCGGAGAAGGTCATCGTGCCGGCATAGATCCCCTCACGGCGGCGTCCGGTAAAGACTTCGTCAACATCAGCGAGAAAGGTATACACAGTCCAGGGAATGTAATACACCCCGCCCGTACCGATCCCGAAGACAACGGTAATCGCCAGCATCGCCGCAGTGGCATACTGTTGAGGTAGGTGGAAAAAAAAGAGCGCGGCATAACACAGTACGGAAAAAATAACGATACCCAGCGCAAGTATATAGGGCTTGCTGAACCCATGTTTTACGCAGATAGCAATAAAAATAGCTGTGGAAAAGAGCTGAAGTACGGAGTTCAGGCTGCTCAGTCCGGATACCATGGTCGGATCATACTGCAGGACAAAAATGATAAAGTAGGTAAAGACAGAAGCAAACAGCCACTCTGCCCCGAAGCCGCACAAATACATACCCAGATGTTTGCGAAAAACACGCAGTGAAAAAGTCGATCTCATCTCCCTCAGCAATGCCAGCATTGCATGGCTGAGCGTGGTGTTTTCTTCACTTTCCGGCGAAGCATCTGCGGCCGGGCGCTCCCACGAGTAATACCAGAGTGTCCCCATCGCCACACATAAAATCACCCCATATGTCAGGGCGGTGTAAAAAAATGGGGTGGCCGATTCTTTACCGTAAACAAGAATGAACTGGCCCGGAATGAAAGCGGCGAGAAAGTTGGCTACTTTACCAAAAATAGCTTTAAAACCAGTGAGTTTAGATCGTTTCGCGAAATCTGCGGTCATTTCAGTGGCGAGTGTTTCATAGGGCACCATGACAGAGGTGTAGATCAACTCAAACAACACATAGGTACAAAGGTAATACCAGAAACCAAATCCATCGATCCACAGCAGGGGGTAGACCATCATCAGGGGGATGCCCAGCAGAATGAAGAACCGGCGGCGGCCAAAGCGTTTACCGAGACGCGTTTTGCCGAAATTATCTGAAATATATCCCATGAGCGGATTGCTGATGGCATCAATAATACTGGCAACCGAAAAAATAGCCGAAGCCTGCAGCAGTGTCAGACCACAAAAGGTGGTGTAAAAGTAAAGTAACCAGATACCGGCAATAGCCAGTGCCCCGCTACCCAGCAAGTTACCCCCTCCATATGCGAGCTGATGCCTGAAAAGAACTGGTCTTTCTATCTTCATAACCCTGCCCTTTGTTATCAAACAAGAAACGAAATAGCGTTTTAGATTTTATAAGACTGTGTTTTATAGTCAGGATAGCCGTAAAGAAAGGTGAGTATGTTCACATTAAAAACATTGCTAAGGGCGCTTCTGAAGAAATTGTGACCGGGGTTACATTTCCATCATCGGTACTGGACATTCCCCCTCGACAGAAAAGATACTTTGTTTTTATTATTATGAAACACAATTTCATAATAAAATTTCCTTCTGTAATGCAGGGGCTAGTAATGGCTAAGGGTTCAACGATTCAGTTACATTTTCACCATTTCAGTGACCCGCATACCGGGGCTCGGATAACGCGTCTGACACCACCAGATGTGATATGTCATCGCAACTATTTCTATCAAAAAAGCTTTACATGTGACGGCAGTAAACTCCTGTTTGCTGCTGAATTTGACGGTCATCGCAACTATTACCTGCTGGACCGGCAAAAACAGACCGCCGTTCAACTTACACACGGTCGTGGTGACAATACTTTCGGTGGCTTTTTGTCGCCCGACGATCGCAGCCTTTATTACGTGAAAAACGAACGGGAATTACGTCGTGTCAGTCTGGATGATTACAGCGAACATACGATCTATACGGTACCGGAGGAATGGGTTGGCTATGGCACCTGGGTAGCAAACAGCGAATGTACGCGTCTGGTCGGTATCGAAATTGCCCGTGATGACTGGACACCGCTCACCGACTGGCAAAAATTCCGGACGTTTTATCTGCGTCGTCCGCATTGTCGCCTGTTGCAGGTGGATCTGCATAACGGTTCCACGCGGGTGATCCATGAAGCGAACGAATGGCTTGGACATCCCCTCTATCGACCTTACGACGACAGTACGGTGGCATTCTGTCATGAGGGACCTCACGATCTTGTGGATGCACGCATGTGGCTGGTCAACGAAGACGGGAGTAACGTACGCAAAGTGAAAACTCATGCGCCGGAAGAAAGCTGTACCCATGAGTTCTGGGTACCGGATGGTTCCGCACTCCTCTACGTTTCATACCTTAAAGGTCATTCCGAGCGTTACATTCGCCGCTTCTCACCACAAACCGGAGAAGACAGCAGCCTGATGACAATGCCGGCCTGCTCACATCTGATGAGCAATGCCGATGGCACGCTGCTGGTGGGTGATGGCTCGGGTACCCCGGTGGATGTACAGGATACCTCAGGGCATGTCATCGAAAACGATCCCTTTCTCTATCTCTTTGACACCCGAACCCGCCGCTATGCGCCACTGGCGACACATCAGAGTTCCTGGCAGGTGCTGGACGGCGACCGGCAGGTTACCCATCCGCATCCCTCTTTTTCACCCGACGACCGGGACGTGTTATTTACATCTGATTTCGAAGGCCTGCCGGCCCTTTATCTTGCACAAATACCGGATACTCTGGTCAGTTCACTTGGTAAGGAGTAACTATGTTTATTTTTAGGGACGAGACTTCGGAGGAAGATCTCGGTAACGGAGTACGCAGGCGGATTCTGGCGCACAGTGGTTCGCTGATGGCGGTCGAAGTACATTTTGAAAAGGGTGCTGTCGGGTCACTCCACCGGCATATTCACGAACAACTGACCTATGTGCTTTCCGGGCGCTTTGTGTTCACCATTGGCGATGAGACTCGTGAGGTGAAAGCCGGTGACACACTCTACAAACAACCGAATATCATACACGGTTGCGAGTGTCTGGAGGCCGGTATATTGCTGGATACTTTTACGCCACAGAGAGAGGATTTTCTGTAAGAGGCATGGTTTGACGTGGAGTCAGAGGAACCTGTAAAGAGGGGGAGAAGCCAGTGTGTAAGTATCCCGCATAATCGTGCCATTCATAAATGCAAAATGACGAACGGCATCGCTATTCTCTGCGCAGGTCCTGCAGCAGTGTTCCGTATTCCGCGTGAATGACGCTGGAAAATTCACGAATGTAAGCCACCGGGTCCGCTGTCTTGTGCCTGTCCGGTATCACGCACTTGCGTTAACCATAGACGCAGCCAGACTCAAGCCAGAACTGTTTGATCTGCCCGGTCAGCATCTGGTCTGTCTGGAGACGGCGGATCCCGGCCTGAGCATCTGACTGTTCATTATGAGTGGAAGAATCCGGACCGTACTTCTTTATCCAGGCCTAAAGATTGTGAGTGGTGATATCGAGACGTGTTGCAACACTGGAAACAGAATGACCACGATCAACAACCTGTTTGACTGCTTCAATTTTAAACTCTTCAGAATAACGCTTACCGCTCATGGGCACCTCTCTTTAAGTCATCTTCAGTGACCCTGAGGTGTCTGTTAAACCCGCGGCGATTCACGCTGCCTTTAATTTTTACTCTCAAAATTCAGAGAAGGTGAACAGCAAAGCATGACGCTGCCGTTTTACCAGGCACTTCCTGATTGAAAGAATCCGCATGTTGCGGCGCGATTGGGCTTCCAGCCAGCGCGATTTACGGCGACTTACTTGTCTAAGCATGCGCCAGCGCCCTACTTCCGTTCTACTACGCTTCATTGCTACTACTCTACGAGTGAAAAACACGCCCCATTATAAACCGATGAATCTGTCTGACCATCGCTTTCGCTGCGTTTTTATTTGCCAGATGGATGTTGATGCGTAAACTCATGGCATCGGGCTATTCAAAAGGATTTTTCATCTATGACAACCTTTTACACGGTCGTAAACTGGCTGGTCATTCTGGGGTACTGGCTGCTGATTGCCGGCGTTACATTACGTATTTTAATGAAACGCCGTGCGGTGCCGTCCGCCATGGCATGGTTGCTAATTATATATATCCTGCCGCTGGTGGGAATTATCGCCTATCTTTCCTTTGGAGAATTGCATCTTGGCAAACGGCGCGCCGAGCGCGCGCGCGCCATGTGGCCCTCTACCGCCAAATGGCTAACGGACCTGAAAAGCTGCAAGCATATCTTTGCGCAAGAAAATAGCCCGGTTGCCGAATCGCTGTTCAAACTCTGTGAACGTCGCCAGGGGATCGCCGGCGTTAAGGGTAACCAACTGCAGTTGCTAACCGAATCCGATGACGTGATGCAGGCGCTGATTCGCGATATTCAGCTCTCACGACACAATATTGAGATGGTGTTCTATATCTGGCAGCCCGGCGGAATGGCCGATCAGGTCGCCGAGTCGCTGATGGCCGCCGCGCGCCGCGGCGTGCATTGTCGGCTAATGCTTGATTCAGCCGGCAGCGTCGCCTTCTTCCGCAGCCCGTGGGCGGCTATGATGCGTAACGCTGGTATCGAGGTGGTTGAAGCGCTTAAAGTTAATCTGATGCGCGTGTTCTTACGCCGCATGGATCTACGTCAGCATCGTAAAATGGTGATGATTGACAACTATATCGCCTACACCGGCAGTATGAATATGGTCGATCCGCGCTACTTCAAACAAGATTCCGGCGTCGGTCAGTGGGTCGATCTGATGGCGCGAATGGAAGGCCCGGTGGCTACGGCAATGGGGATTGTCTACTCCTGCGACTGGGAAATTGAAACCGGCAAGCGAATTTTACCCCCGCCGCCGGACGTCAATATCATGCCGTTTGAAGAGGCTAACGGGCATACCATTCATACTATTGCTTCCGGCCCCGGCTTCCCGGAAGATTTGATTCACCAGGCGTTGTTAACTGCGGCTTATGCGGCGAAAGAACATCTGATCATGACCACCCCCTACTTCGTCCCCAGTGATGATCTGCTGCACGCCATCTGTACCGCAGCCCAGCGCGGCGTCGAGGTCAGTATTATTATGCCGCGCAAAAACGACTCCCTGCTGGTAGGCTGGGCCAGCCGCGCCTTCTTCACTGAACTGCTTGCTGCTGGGGTGAAAATTTATCAATTCGAAGGCGGCCTGCTACATACCAAAAGCGTGCTGGTAGATGGCGAACTGAGCCTGGTCGGTACTGTTAATCTTGATATGCGCAGCCTGTGGCTCAATTTCGAGATCACGCTGGCGATCGACGACGTGGGCTTTGGCGGCGACCTGGCGGCGGTGCAGGACGATTACATCTCCCGCTCGCGCCTGCTGGATGCAAAACTGTGGGCCAAACGACCGCTATGGCAGCGGATCGCAGAGCGACTGTTTTACTTCTTCAGCCCGTTGCTGTAAAACGTGCCCATCAGATGCTTAACGGGTAGCAATCATGGATATGGATTTAAACAATCGCCTGACCGAAGACGAAACGCTTGAACAGGCCTACGATATCTTTCTTGAGCTGGCGGCCGATAACCTCGACCCGGCGGATATCATTCTTTTCAATCTGCAGTTTGAAGAGCGCGGCGGCGCCGAACTGTTTGACCCAGCGGAAGACTGGCAAGAGCATGTCGATTACGACCTCAATCCAGATTTCTTCGCCGAAGTCGTTATTGGCCTGGCCGATACCGATGGCGGCGAGATCAACGATATTTTCGCTCGCGTTCTGCTATGCCGGGAAAAAGATCACAAGCTGTGCCACATTCTGTGGCGCGAATAAGCATTAAGCTAATGCGCCTGTAGAAAAGCCTGCCGACGGTAACATCGGCAGGCTTTTTGTTTTATACGTTATTGCGGTAATTCTGTTCCGCAGGCGTGGCAGAAACGGGCATTTTTATCATGCTCGGCGTTACTGCAGTTTGGGCAAACGCGGCGGGCACGTCGGTTTTGCAGCGCCGTCGTCATATGCGTCGTAATCAGCCCGGTCGGGATGGCGATGATAGAATAACCGATGAGAATAAGCACCGAGGCGAGTATCCGCCCTAATGGCGTATGCGGCGTAATGTCGCCGTATCCCACGGTAGTAATGGTGACGATTGCCCAGTAGACCGAGGCATTTAAGGTGGTAAACCCGTATTGCGGCCCTTCAATTAAATACATCAGCGAGCCAAAAATCACCATCACAATAGCAATAAACGAGTAGAACAGAATGAGCTGGTGACGGGCGCTGACGATAGCCCGCCAAAAAATATTCAGCGACGGCATAAAGCGCAGCAGTTTGAGAATACGCAGCGCGCGGATAACCCGCATGGCCCGCCAGGCAAAGACATACTCAAGGCTCATTTCCGGCCATAACCACATTACATACAGCGGCAGAACGGTCGCCAGATCGATAAATCCCCAGAAGCTGAAGATATAGCGCAGCGGATTCGGCCAGCTTATTACGCGTAAAATATATTCCACGGTGAAGACCGCGGTAATTCCTAATTCCAGCCAGACAAAAACATGCCATTCATCTAGCGACAGGTGATACTGCGAACCGAGTCCGGACTCAACAAAAATAATAACCACGCTCAACAGGGCAAATAAACCGCAAAGCCCTTCAAAACGGCGGCCGGAGCGACGAGTTTGATCGAAGAGTAGATGGTAAAGCCGCAAACGGGCGGCGGAAAGCGAAACTGCCACGTTAACCTCACAATAAAAAAGGGCTGACATCAGTCAGCCCGAGTGATTATAACGGGTCTACCTTCAGGCAGGAAACCGCATGGCGGAAACTGCCCTCCAGCACCGGCCGCGTTTTGGCGCATTCGGGCCCGGCCAATGGGCATCGGGTGCGGAATACACAACCCGATGGCGGATTAATCGGCGAAGGCAACTCCCCTTCCAGCAGTTGGATGGTTTTGTTTTTCTCCAGATCGGGATCCGGCACCGGCACCGCCGACATCAGCGCTTTGGTATAAGGATGCAGCGGATTATGGTACACCTCATCATAGGTCCCCAACTCCACCGCGTGGCCTAAATACATCACCAGCACACGGTCGGAAATATGTTTTACTACCGCCAGATCATGGGCGATAAAAATCAATGATAGCCCCATCTCCCGTTGCAGTTGCTGTAGTAAGTTCACCACCTGCGCCTGAATGGAAACGTCCAGCGCCGAAACCGGCTCATCGCAAATAATCAACTTAGGCTCAAGGATCAGCGCACGCGCGATACCAATGCGCTGACACTGGCCGCCGGAGAATTCGTGCGGATAGCGGTTAATCAGGTTCGGCAGCAGTCCGACCTTCATCATCATCGCCTTCACGCGATCGCGCACTTCCTGACGAGGCATCTTCGGGTGATAGGTCCGCAGCGGTTCAGCGATGATTTCGCCAATGGTCATACGCGGATTCAGTGAGGCCAGCGGATCCTGGAAGATCATCTGGATATCACTACGCACATCGCGCCACTCTTCAGGTTTCATACCCAGCAGGTCTTTACCCAGCCAGGCGACTTTACCGTCGGTGGCTTTCACCAGGCCGATAATGGCGCGGGCGAAGGTCGATTTACCGCAGCCGGATTCGCCAACCACCCCCAGCGTTTCGCCTTCATACAGGCGCAGAGTGACGCCATCGACCGCTTTGAGCGTTTTTGATGGCTGCCAGAACCATTGCTTGCCATCTTTGATATCAAAATGCACCTTCAGATCGGCAATTTCGAGCAGCACTTTTCTTTGTTCGATCACGGCGTTCATAGCAGGTCCCCCACCGGTTTAAAGCAGGCACGCAGGCGGCCTGGCGCAAACGACTCCAGAGGCGGAGCGCTATTACAGATTTCCATGGCATGCGGGCAGCGCGGCTGGAACGGACACCCTTTCGGCAGACGCAGCAGGTTCGGCGGGTTGCCTGGAATCGTTAGCAAGGAATCGCCTTCGCCATCGAGACGCGGTACCGCATTGAGTAAACCGATCGAGTACGGGTGCGACGGTTGATAGAAGACGTCGCGCGCCTGACCGTATTCCATGGTGCGCCCGGCGTACATCACCAGTACCTTATCGCAGATCCCCGCGACCACGCCGAGGTCGTGGGTAATCATAATAATCGCGGTGTTGAATTCGCGCTTCAGCTCGTTGAGCAAGGTCATGATCTGCGCCTGCACCGTGACGTCCAACGCGGTGGTCGGTTCATCCGCGATCAGCAGTTTTGGCCGACATAACAGCGCCATGGCGATCATCACGCGCTGGCGCATCCCGCCGGAGAACTCGTGCGGGAACATCTTCATGCGCTTACGCGCTTCCGGCATCTTCACCGCATCGAGCATCCTTACCGACTCTTCAAAAGCCGCGGCTTTGCTCAGCCCTTTATGCAGCATCAGCACTTCCATCAACTGCTCGCCGACCCGCATATAAGGGTTCAACGAGGTCATCGGGTCCTGGAAAATCATCGAAATCTGTTCGGCACGCAGCTTATTCAGATCGCGCTCGGGCAAATTAAGGATTTCGCGACCGTTAAAAGTGGCGGAACCGCTAATATGGCCATTCGCGGCCAAAAGCCCCATTAGCGCGAACGCCGTTTGCGATTTACCGGAACCTGACTCACCGACGATGCCTAAGGTTTCTCCGGCCCTCAGGTTAAAATTCAGATCGTTAACCGCGGTGACATCGCCGTCTGGCGTTTTAAACGTCACCCGAAGATCCTTCACATCCAGCAGCAGACCGCTTTGCTGCGCGGCCTGCGGCGCTTTAGTCATTTCAATTGTGCTCATGACGGCGCTCCTTAGCGGTCTTTCGGGTCGAGGGCATCACGCAGGCCATCGCCGATAAAGTTAAAACAAAACAGCGTTACCACCAGGAACCCGGCAGGGAACAGCAACAGCCACGGCGATACCTCCATTGAGTTGGCGCCATCACTGAGTAATGCGCCCCAACTGCTCAGCGGTTCCTGGGTCCCAAGGCCGAGGAAGCTCAGGAAGGATTCGAACAGAATCATGCTAGGTACCAACAGTGATGCGTAAACCACAACTACACCCAGCACGTTCGGCACGATATGACGAATAACGATATTCGCGGTAGAGACCCCGCCGACCTGCGCGGCTTCAATGAACTCTTTACGTTTCAGACTCAGGGTCTGGCCGCGTACGATACGCGCCATATCCAGCCACGACACCATCCCGATCGCCACAAAGATCAGCAGGATGTTCTGGCCAAAGAAGGTGACCAGCAGGATCACGAAGAACATAAACGGGAAGGAGTTGAGGATTTCCAGTAAACGCATCATCACCGAGTCCACTTTGCCACCGAGATAGCCGGAAAGCGAACCATAGAGGGTACCGAGGATCACCGCCACCAGCGCCGCGGCAACGCCAACCATCAGCGATATGCGCCCGCCAATCGCCACGCGTACCAGCAGGTCGCGGCCGGATGAATCGGTGCCAAAATAGTGACCAGACTCCATATCCGGGGCATTGGACATCATCCCCCAGTCGGTATCGAAATAGGAGAACTGCGACAGCATTGGAGCGATAGTCACAAACAGTGCAATAATCACCAGCACAATCAGGCTGGCCACCGCCGCGCGGTTATGCATAAAGCGACGACGCGCATCCTGCCACAGGCTACGGCCCTCAACTTCCAGCTTCTCACTGAAGTGCTCCAGCGCCTCGCTGTTTTTCTTACTTAACATCATGGCGAACTCCGGCTTCAGTAGCGAATTTTCGGATCGATAACGGCGTACAGTACGTCGACGATCGCGTTAAACAGAATGGTCAGCGCGCCGACCAGAATCGTCAGGCTGAGCACCAGCGAGTAGTCGCGGTTAAGTGCCCCGTTGACGAATAACTGGCCAATACCCGGCAGGCCGTAAATCGTTTCGATAACCATTGAGCCGGTGATAATGCCGACGAATGCCGGCCCCATATAGGAAAGCACCGGCAGCAACGCAGGCTTCAGCGCGTGGCGGAAGATAATTCGGCGCATCGGCAGGCCTTTCGCCCGTGCGGTACGGATGAAGTTGGAGTGCAAAACTTCAATCATCGATCCACGGGTGATACGGGCGATACTGGCAATATATGCCAGCGATAACGCCACCATCGGCAGGATCATAAATTTCAGCGCCCCGCCGTTCCAACCGCCGCCAGGCAGCCAATGCAACGTGATGGCGAAAATCATCACCAATAGCGGCGCCACCACAAAACTCGGTATGACGACGCCGGTCATTGCCACCCCCATCACCGCGTAGTCCCATTTGGTATTTTGTTTTAACGCGGCAATAACCCCGGCGCTGACGCCCAGGATTACCGCTAATAAAAAGGCGGCAAGGCCTAATTTGGCGGAAACCGGGAAGCTTGATGCCACCAGATCGTTCACCGAATAATCTTTATATTTAAAGGAAGGACCAAAATCACCGTGCGCCAGCTGCTTCAGATAATTGAAGTACTGGGTCATGATGGGGTCGTTTAAATGATATTTCGCTTCAATGTTCGCCATGACTTCCGGCGGCAGCGTACGTTCACCGGTAAAAGGACTGCCCGGCGCGAGACGCATCATGAAGAAAGAGATAGTAATAAGGATGAATAGCGTCGGAATCGCTTCCAGACAGCGACGTAATATGAATTTTAACATTGCCCGTACCTTCTGGCCTGTGCCTATCGAGTGCGATGAATTCAGACACGGTGGGGCAAGCTCTGCCTGCCCCACGTCTTGCCATTAATGTTTGATAATATAAAGGTTCTTCACGTAAATATTATCCAACGGGTCTTTACCGGTATAACCGCCAACCCACGGTTTAACCAGGCGCGCGTTCACATAGTAGTAAACCGGAACAATCGCGGAATCTTTATCCAACTGTTGCTCCGACTGCGCGTACAGCTCTGCGCGTTTCGCTTCATCGGTGACCTGCAGGGTATCGCCGATGATCTTATCAAATGCCGGGCTCTTATAATGCGCCGTGTTGTTAGAACTGTCGCTGAGCATGGTGTTCAGGAACGATGTCGGCTCATTGTAATCAGCACACCAGCCGGCGCGGGCGACGTCAAAGGTGCCTTGATGGCGGCTGTCGAGGAAGGTTTTCCACTCCTGATTTTCCAGCTTAACGTTAGCGCCAAGGTTTTTCTTCCAGATGGACGCCACGGCAATAGCCAGTTTTTTATGTAAGTCGGAAGTGTTATACAGCAGGTTAAAGGTCAGCGGCTTATCAGCGGTATAACCGGCTTCCGCCAGTAATTTTTTCGCTTCTTCATTACGCTTTTCCTGAGACCATTTGAACCACTCAGGTTCAACGAGTTTCATGCCGTCGGTGTATGGCGGGGTGTAACTGTAAGCCGGCAGATCGCCCTGGTTTTTCACTTTATTGACGATAATATCGCGATCCAGTGCCAGCTTAAGCGCGGTACGGACGCGTACGTCGGTAAATGGCGCTTTCTGGTTATTGATTTCGTAATAATAAGTACACAGATAAGGATCGACGTGAACTTCTTTCGGGATCTCCTTTTTCAGCTTCTGGAACAGTTCAATCGGCATGTTGTTATAGGTCATGTCGATTTCGCCGCTGCGGTAGCGGTTCACATCGGTAACTTCAGAAGAAATTGGCAGGTAAGTTACCTGGTTAATAACCGTTTTAGCGTTGTCCCAGTAATTCGTATTACGCTCGAGCACAATACGTTCGTTCACCACCCAATCTTTTAGTTTATAGGCGCCGTTGGTGACGATATTCGCCGGCTGAGTCCATTTTTCACCATATTTTTCGATGGCGGCTTTTGGTACTGGGGAAACGGATGGATGGACAAGGAGTTTATAGAAATAAGGGACCGGCTCGCTCAGGGTGACTTCAAAGGTTTTGTCGTCGATCGCTTTGACGCCGAGATCGGTTGCTGGTTTTTTGCCGGCAATAATCTCATCGACGTTGGCGACATGGCCGTACTGGAGATAGCTGGCGTACGGTGATGCTGTTTTCGGGTCGGCCAGACGCTGCCAGCTATAAACGAAATCTTGCGCGGTAACCGGCGAGCCATCAGACCATTTGGCATCTTTGCGAATATGGAAAGTCCAGACTTTAAAATCTTTGTTATCCCACGATTCGGCAACGCCCGGAACAGGATGGCCGTTAAGATCGCCAATCACTAACCCTTCAAACAGATCGCGGTTAACGTTGGACTCCGGTACACCTTCAATTTTATGCGGATCCAGAGATTGCACCTCTGCCCCGTTATTACGCACCAGCGTTTGTTTATCCGCCAGTTGCACCCCGGCAGGAACATCCGCTGCCATAGCAACATTTGCGGTGATGAGCGCAGATAAAATTCCCGCCGCTACCAGACTTTTTTTAGTGATGATGGTCATGTGTTGTTACTCCACTCATTATAATTACTGGTTATTTAACCAGCCTGTTATTTTTCCCTTATAGGGATTCTGTACAGTGCAGGAGTCTTTGCCGCTGTCAGATTTTACTGCTTGCTATCACCGACTTATTTATTACGACCGCTCAAACGGCAGCCTTGACGTCGATTCTTTACCCCCTGTCCAGAGGGGAATGTCGGCACAACGAGTCATTTAATAATAATTCTCATTTGTGCATATTAGTTAGTTAGCGATCAGGCCGGAAAGTACCAAAACGATTTCTTGTCCGCCAATGCAATTTGCAAATATGTTACCGAATTCTCTTTTATTGTTTTTTTTACCGTGCTTATCGTAAGGCTTATAACGCCAAAAAAGAAAAAACATTGTTTTTAATCAGCAAGATAGGACCACCCTGTCGTTTTGCGGCCCGGCCCTGCGCGCGAAGTTGCTTTTTTGTACAAAAATTTAACAGTTGTCTATTTTTTAGCACATTAATCTGCTGTCTCAATGAAATTACTAATATCATTTCAATGATCCGACAGCAAGCGCCAGAGAATGGTGTGATGAAAATAACAGTGACGACAGGAGAAAGACAGTACGGCGAGATAGAATAAAATCAACTAACCATATGATAAATATAAAATTAAATCATCATTAGCAAAAGTTATCGTTTGTCTTTTTTATTAGTGCCAGGAATAACTTTTGCTAATAATCTTTCAAACGCGAGGCCCAACCCCGCGCCTGATACACCGGCTATGCTGTCAATCCAGGAAACAACGCTTTAATCCCGGTAACAATAAACTCGATGCCTAAAGCCATCAGTAACAGACCCATGATACGTGTAATGACGTTAATACCGGTCTGCCCCAGCAATCTGACTAACCATGGCGCCATGCGGAAAATTCCCCAACAACAGGCGGCAAACAACGCAATAGCGATTGAAAAACCAATCAGATGGGCAATCGAGTGATAACGCGTGCCCCACACGATCGTGGAACTAATAGCCCCCGGCCCCGCCATTAAAGGTAATGCCAACGGTACGACACCGATGCTTTCACGAATGGCCGTCTCCGACTTCTCTTGTTTATTTTGTTTATCTTCGCCGAGTTTGCCGCTGATCATCGACATGGCGATCGTCACCACCAGGATCCCGCCGGCAATACGGAAGGAATCAATTGAGATGCCGAAAATTTGTAAGATGCCATCGCCAAGAAAGAGCGAGGTAAGCAGGATGATACCCACCGACAGGTTAGCCGTCAGATTCGTCTTATTACGTACCAGCGCCGTCTGGTAACTGGTCATACTAATGAAAACCGGAATGATGCCAACCGGATTGACCAGCGCGAACAGGCCGATAAAAAATTTAAAATAAATAGCGAAATCAAACAACGGTAGGGTCACAGTGAACTCCGCAGCACCATTAAAAAAGGCTGTTGACAGTATCGGTACAAAATAATTGCGCAGAAGATACCCTTTTCATCGCCACAATTCATCTCAAATATGCAGCCGGGGTTTATTGATTTTATTTGTTATATATTTGTTTCGCGCATGCACTTTATTCATTAAATATGCATATCTTATCATTAACCCTGACTTGATTGGTTAATTATTGACCTGCTGAAAGGTATCAGCATCGCCAAATATTGATCCAAATCACGTAATTAATACTCAGAAGTGAGTAATCTTGGCTACATCAACAGAGTGAAAGGCCGAAGTACCTGAGTGCGTAGTGAGACAAAGCTTTTTTAGTAAATCAGTGGGTTCAAAGCGTTAGAAATCTTTACGTTAACATTTACATGCAAGCTGTTAACAGCCTGTCTATAATGTCGAATCGAGCTACTGTTTTACTAAAAAAGTTTAACATTATCAGGAGAGCATTATGGCTGTTACTAATGTCGCTGAACTTAACGCACTTGTAGAGCGCGTAAAAAAAGCCCAGCGTGAATATGCCAGTTTCACTCAAGAACAAGTTGATAAGATCTTCCGTGCTGCCGCTCTGGCCGCTGCAGATGCTCGAATCCCTCTCGCTAAAATGGCTGTTGCCGAATCCGGCATGGGTATTATTGAAGATAAAGTGATCAAAAACCACTTCGCTTCCGAATATATCTACAACGCCTATAAAGATGAAAAGACCTGTGGCGTCCTGTCTGAAGACGACACTTTCGGTACCATCACCATTGCTGAGCCAATCGGTATTATTTGCGGTATCGTCCCGACTACCAACCCGACTTCTACTGCTATCTTCAAATCGCTGATCAGCCTGAAGACGCGTAACGCCATCATCTTCTCTCCGCACCCGCGTGCTAAAGACGCGACTAACAAAGCGGCGGACATCGTATTGCAGGCGGCGATTGCCGCTGGCGCGCCGAAAGATCTGATCGGTTGGATCGACCAGCCTTCCGTAGAACTGTCTAACGCACTGATGCATCATCCTGACATCAACCTGATCCTCGCCACCGGCGGCCCAGGTATGGTTAAGGCCGCTTATAGCTCCGGTAAACCTGCTATCGGCGTTGGCGCAGGCAACACGCCGGTTGTTATTGATGAAACGGCTGATATCAAACGCGCTGTGGCGTCCGTACTGATGTCGAAAACCTTCGATAACGGCGTTATCTGTGCTTCTGAACAATCCGTGGTGGTTGTCGACTCCGTCTACGACGCCGTCCGCGAGCGTTTTGCCAGCCACGGCGGCTACCTGCTGCAGGGTAAAGAGCTGAAAGCCGTTCAGGACATCATCCTGAAAAATGGCGCGCTGAATGCGGCGATCGTTGGTCAACCAGCGGCAAAAATCGCTGAACTGGCAGGCTTCACCGTGCCAGCCACCACTAAGATTCTGATCGGCGAAGTTACCGACGTTGACGAAAGCGAACCGTTCGCTCACGAAAAACTGTCTCCGACGCTGGCAATGTACCGTGCGAAAGATTTCGAAGACGCGGTCAATAAAGCAGAAAAACTGGTCGCCATGGGCGGTATCGGTCACACCTCTTGCCTGTACACCGACCAGGACAACCAGCCGGCTCGCGTGGCCTACTTCGGCCAGATGATGAAAACCGCGCGTATCCTGATCAACACCCCGGCTTCCCAGGGTGGTATCGGCGACCTGTATAACTTCAAACTCGCACCTTCCCTGACTCTGGGTTGTGGTTCCTGGGGTGGTAACTCCATCTCTGAAAACGTTGGTCCGAAACACCTGATCAACAAGAAAACCGTTGCTAAGCGAGCTGAAAACATGTTGTGGCATAAACTTCCGAAATCTATCTACTTCCGTCGTGGCTCACTGCCAATCGCACTGGATGAAGTGATTACTGATGGTCACAAACGCGCGCTGATTGTGACTGACCGCTTCCTGTTCAACAACGGTTACGCGGACCAGATCACTTCCGTACTGAAAGCGGCTGGCGTAGAAACCGAAGTGTTCTTTGAAGTTGAAGCTGACCCAACGCTGACTATCGTGCGTAAAGGCGCGGATCTGGCCAACTCCTTCAAACCAGACGTAATCATCGCCCTGGGCGGCGGTTCCCCGATGGATGCGGCAAAAATCATGTGGGTCATGTACGAGCACCCGGAAACCCACTTCGAAGAACTGGCGCTGCGCTTTATGGATATCCGTAAACGTATCTACAAGTTCCCGAAAATGGGCGTCAAAGCCAAGATGGTTGCCATTACCACCACCTCCGGTACCGGTTCTGAAGTTACCCCGTTCGCCGTGGTAACCGACGATGCAACTGGACAGAAATATCCGCTGGCCGACTACGCGCTGACTCCGGATATGGCGATTGTCGATGCCAACCTGGTCATGGATATGCCGAAGTCCCTCTGTGCCTTCGGTGGTCTGGATGCCGTGACTCACGCTCTGGAAGCTTACGTCTCCGTACTGGCTTCTGAGTTCTCCGATGGTCAGGCTCTGCAGGCGCTGAAACTGCTGAAAGAGTATCTGCCGGCCTCTTACCATGAAGGTTCTAAGAACCCTGTAGCCCGTGAACGTGTGCACAGCGCCGCCACTATCGCCGGTATCGCGTTTGCTAACGCCTTCCTCGGCGTGTGCCACTCAATGGCGCACAAACTGGGCTCGCAGTTCCACATTCCTCACGGTCTGGCAAACGCCCTGCTGATCAGCAACGTTATCCGCTATAACGCGAATGACAACCCGACCAAGCAGACCGCATTCAGCCAGTATGACCGTCCGCAGGCGCGCCGTCGCTACGCTGAGATCGCAGACCACCTGGGTCTGAGCGCTCCGGGCGACCGCACTGCGGCGAAAATCGAGAAACTGCTGGCATGGCTGGAAAGCCTCAAAGCTGAACTGGGTATTCCGAAATCTATTCGCGAAGCCGGCGTTCAGGAAGCTGATTTCCTGGCTCACGTTGATAAGCTGTCTGAAGACGCCTTCGATGACCAGTGCACCGGCGCTAACCCGCGCTACCCGCTGATCGCCGAGCTGAAACAGATTCTGCTGGATACCTACTACGGTCGTGACTTTGTAGAAGGTGAAGCGGCGGCTGTGAAAAAAGAAGCGGCTCCGGCCAAAGCTGAGAAAAAAGCGAAAAAATCCGCTTAATTCGCAGAATTGAAATGAACGAAGCCCCATCTATTGATGGGGCTTTTTTTATATTCGTACTTTATTAGAGTTACATCCAGGAGTAGTGAATGCAATAAATCTGGTGAAGTCGGAATAAAGGAACCGATTCCATAAAAGACAACAGGCGCCATTTAGACGCCTGAAGGTAATGAAATTACAGCATTATTCGCCGTGACGCAGCTTACTTTGCACCTGAGTTAATGAACCGGTGCTTAACGCCTCTTTATAATGCTTACGGCATACGGAAACGTACCGCTCATTACCGCCAATCACTACCTGTTCTCCTTCATTGTATGGCCGCCCTTCCTGATCAAGACGTAACACCATGCTTGCCTTACGGCCACAGAAGCAAATCGTTTTTAACTCAACCAGTTTATCCGACCATGCTAACAAATACTGGCTACCGCTGAATAACTCACCGCGGAAATCTGTACGCAAGCCGTAGCACAATACAGGGATATCCAGCTCATCCACGACTTCTGAGAGCTCATGAACCTGTTCACGGGTCAGGAACTGGCTTTCGTCCACCAGTACGCAATGGATGGGCTGGCGGGCATGTTCTGACGCTATATCGGCATATAACGACGTCTGAGGATTATACAGCCGCGCTGGTGAAGAAAGCCCGATTCGTGAGCTCACTTTGCCAGAACCAAAACGATCGTCAATTTCAGCGGTATAAACGACGGTACGCATCCCTCGTTCCTGGTAATTGTACGACGACTGCAACAGCGCAGTAGACTTACCTGCATTCATTGCAGAATAGTAAAAATAAAGTTGTGCCATCGGCTGCGTAACCCCAATCAATGTGTTTTACCGCGCAATTGTATCATATATTACTGAGCCTACCGTGCTTTCACCGGGGGTATTGCTGCTGGTTTAATGACGATGCTTTACAACAAATGAAACGGCCAGCGAAGGAATAGCGTTCAGACATCACCGTCACCACGGTAGCAGATACAAATCATTGTCGTTTTGTGCTTAAACCGCCATTCTCCAGACAACTATAATGGGTTTTGGTCGCCAATTTATATTAAACATCACCATAACTAATGCGCTAAAACTGAAGTGTGATATTTATCCACGTGAAGTATAAATTTACTCTCGAAACGCAGGAAAATCATCCTGACTCATGGTTTTAGCGTCAGTGCGCATGCTTAAGCTATAAGCGAGAAGATGTGAAGTCGCGCGAAAATTTAACTTAAATTATTTAATCAACCAGACAAATAACAAGTAATTTTGAATTCCTTACATTCTCCCCTATTGCACATCTGATTTTATCGCTCTATTATTAGTTCAACAAACCACCCCACAATATAAGTTTGAGATTACTACAATGAGCGAAGCACTTAAAATTTTGAACAACATCCGTACTCTTCGTGCGCAGGCAAGAGAATGCACCCTTGAAACGCTTGAAGAGATGCTGGAAAAATTAGAAGTTGTCGTTAACGAACGTCGTGAAGAAGAAAGCGCTGCTGCTGCTGAAATTGAAGAGCGCACTCGTAAACTGCAACAGTACCGCGAAATGCTGATCGCTGACGGTATTGATCCGAATGAACTGCTGAGCACTATGGCAGCAGTTAAAGCAGGCACCAAAACTAAACGTGCTGCGCGTCCGGCAAAATACAGCTACGTTGATGAAAACGGCGAAACTAAAACCTGGACTGGCCAGGGTCGTACTCCGGCAGTCATCAAGAAAGCAATGGACGAGCAAGGTAAAACACTGGACGATTTCCTGCTCTAATTCGCTTTATGCTTGATAAAAAAATCCCGCTTCGGCGGGATTTTTTTTATCGTTACACGCTGAAAGTATCAGGCATAAAAAAACCGGTTCGCTATCAGGCGAACCGGTTTCTCGGGTGGCGAATATTACTTCGCGACCGCTTGCGCAAGCCAGGCTTTAAAGTCTTCGCCCAGAGTTTTATGGCGAACGCCATATTCTACGAAGGCCTGCATATAGCCGAGCTTATTACCGCAGTCATGGCTTTTGCCTTTCATGTGGTAAGCTTCAACGGTTTCTTTCTCGATCAGCATATCGATAGCATCAGTCAGCTGAATTTCATCACCGGCTCCCGGAGGGGTTTTCGCCAGCAGCGGCCAAATATCGGCGCTCAGCACATAACGACCGACTACCGCCAGATTAGACGGCGCGACGTCTGCTTTTGGTTTCTCAACAACGCCAACCATCGGCACGCTTTCGCCAGGCTGCAGGCTTTCGCCTTTGCAGTCAACAACACCATAAGCGGTGACGTCTTCAACCGGCTCAACCATGATCTGGCTGGCGCCCGTTTCGTCAAAGCGAGCAATCATCTCCGCCAGGTTATCACGGGTCAGATCGGACTCATATTCGTCCAGAATCACGTCGGGCAGAATAACCGCAACCGGCTCATCGCCGACAACCGGATGCGCGCACAGCACCGCGTGGCCCAGACCTTTAGCCAGCCCCTGACGTACCTGCATAATGGTGACGTGCGGCGGACAGATAGACTGAACTTCTTCCAGAAGCTGACGTTTTACACGTTTTTCCAGCATCGCTTCGAGTTCGAAGCTGGTATCGAAATGGTTTTCAATAGAATTTTTCGAAGAGTGTGTCACCAGAACAATTTCAGTAATCCCAGCGGCGATACATTCGTTAACAACATATTGGATTAATGGTTTATCTACCAGTGGCAGCATTTCTTTCGGAATAGCCTTGGTGGCGGGTAGCATCCTGGTGCCTAATCCCGCTACCGGGATAACAGCTTTTCTTACTTTAGAATTAAGGGCAGCCATTGAAATCTCCTGGACTGTTCGTTTTTTGAACTTAATGTCAATAAATAACGCATCGAGTATATCAGTCTGATCAGTTAAACCTGGTCTGAAAAGGTATGGATACCCTCGAATTAGGACTTTTACGCATAAAACGCAGTGATAGTACCACCGGAAATGTAGGCCCGGTAATCCCACCTACTAAAAATAGAGCGAATTGTTCAATCTGCAGACAACATCAGGCGTAAACGTCCCCCTGCTCCCCAAATTTGGCACTGCCAGGATGTGCAGCGCTGGCTAATTTGGTTGAGGTATGCGTTGCCCAACGTTCCTAATGGAACGCCGTTACTAATTTGAATTTTATGCTCTCCGGTATTCAACGTACCGTTAAGACCGGCAGAAACCAGAATCAAATTTTTTAATCCGCTGTGATAATAACCAACCAACAATGGGAATTGACCCGGTAAATTGGCCTGGCGGAGTAATTGGTTAACTTGTTTTAACAATGCGCCCATTTCCGGCAGGCGCTGTCCCTGATGAGCAAGTTGTTCTTGCAGCAAACCATTAAACAAAGCGCGTAATAATAATGCCGCCAGAACGCCATTATCGCCAGCGCGGGTGACATCCAGGCAATAAAACGCCAGATCGTTTTCTGATAACGGCGCAATATCCAGCACCAACCCCGGCTTATCCGCTGAGATAAGCTGACGATAATTGATACGACAATGGGAAATCTCCTGCTGCACCGGCGGCTGAAGTTCCTGTAATAACCTTGACGCCGCCAGGGGATCGCTAACTAACGCGTCCCAGTCTTCAAATAATCTCTCTTCCTCTTCAACTCGTGAACTAAACATTGTCGGGTAGAGACATGCATACACCGTTTCACGCAGGCGATTAAAATCTTTTACCGGCTTCAGTAAGACATCCTGCACGCCAAGACGTAATGCTTTAGCAATATCCGCCATGTTTTCGGTCGCTGAAATCATCAGAATCGGGAGCTGTTCACCCTGGTTGCGAACCTGCTCAACCAGTTCAAGGCCGTTCATCCTCGGCATCGAGATATCGCAAATCATCAGATCCGGTTTCGAAATCGCGATTTGCTGTAGCGCTTCAATGCCGTCTTCCGCCTGGCGGGTAGTCGCCCCCAGGGAAGTTAGCCAGCTATCAAGGAGAGAGCGGAAAACGGGTTCGTCTTCAACTATCAGAATCTGTTTTCCCGCCAATGGCTGCGTCATGTTCTCTCCCCTGGCTGACGATAATTAAATAGTGGCACGCTATTCACGCTATCGCCTGTCAGAATTTACTTAAGTGTTGGACAAGTGCGCTACGCGGAAGTGCGCACCAAGGGTAATAATTCATCCATTTTTTTCTCAACGGCCAGCTGTCCTGCGGCCATCGCTTCGCCAGCACGATGAAAATCAAGAGTGGAGATTTGCGGACAAAACGGCTGGAGCAGGATATCCGGCGGATCGCCTGCCATACGATTACGTTTCAGGCGATTTTCCAGCACCTGTATCGAGGTTGACATAATCTCCATCGCCGTGGGGGTTATTGTCGCACGGCGAGAGCTCATTCTCCCCAACCGGGATCGCAGACGGGAATGCCAACTGAGCTCCTCTATCGGCTCCGGACGAGGCGACTCTATTGATAATAAATCCTGTTGCATAAGATGGGCGTCATGCTGGAGATCGACGGCAATCACAATATCCGCCCCCAAAGCTCGCGTCAGTGAGACCGGGACCGGATTAACCACCGCGCCATCCACCAGCCAGTAGCCGTTATGCATCACCGGCGACATCAGGCCAGGCATACTACAAGAAGCGCGGACCGCCATGTGCAGATCGCCTTCCGTAAACCATAATTCGCGCCCGGTACTCAGATTAGTCGCCACGGCGGCAAAACGGCGTTCGCACGCTTCAATTTGCGCGACGGGCATAATTTGCCGGTATTGATTGAACACGCGCTCGCCGCGTAACAGTCCGCCGCGCCGCCAGGAGAGATCCATCAATCGCAGCACGTCCCAGTTGCTAAAGGAGCTAACCCACTTTTCCAGCGCAGGGAGGCGATTGCAGGCGTAGGCCGCACCGACTAAGGCACCAATCGAACATCCCGCTACCACATCGACATCAACTCCCGCCCGATGCAGCGCTTTGATCACGCCGATATGCGACCAACCGCGCGCGGCGCCAGCCCCTAGCGCTAAACCAATCTTTAGCTTTCTCATTAGTACAGATACATATCCTTCCACTCCGAGCATGACATCAGCGCCATCGCTCAGTTAACATAATGCACTTTGGCGCTCTGGCGCCGTCATTCTTTTCCATGGAGGCGATTTTGTCGCACTTATGCCCCTGTGGCAGCGCTCTGGAGTATAGCTCATGTTGCCAGCGATATCTGACTGGCGGTCAGCTTGCGCCGAGCCCGTCACAGCTGATGCGTTCCCGCTATAGCGCATTCGTGATGAAAGATGTCGATTATTTAATCAAAACCTGGCATCCACACTGTGAGGCGCCACGCTTTCGCGCCGATATCGAAAAAGGCTTTGCCAATACGCAGTGGCTTGGTTTAACCGTTTTCGCAACCGATAACGGCCGTAGCCCCGATGAAGGATTCGTCAGCTTTATCGCGCGCTTTACTGAAGATAACCGTCCCGGCGCGATTATTGAACGTTCCAGATTCTTAAAAGAAAACGGACAGTGGTACTATATTGACGGCACCCGACCATTAATTGGTCGTAATGACCCCTGCCCTTGCGGCTCAGGTAAAAAATTTAAAAAATGCTGCGGCCAGTAAGGCCCGGCATCAGCAATTGCAAACACAACAGGATTTTCCCCGCGATGCATTCATTACAACGTAAAGTACTACGCACCATTTGCCCTGATCAGAAAGGCCTCATCGCGCGTATCACGAATATTTGTTACAAACACGAGCTGAACATTGTACAGAACAATGAGTTTGTCGATCATCGTACCGGCCGCTTCTTTATGCGTACCGAGCTCGAAGGTATCTTTAATGACGCCACCCTGCTCGCCGACCTCGATAGCGCGCTGCCGGAAGGTTCGATCCGTGAACTTAACCCGGCCGGCCGTCGTCGAGTGGTCATTCTTGTTACCAAAGAAGCTCACTGTCTCGGCGATCTGCTGATGAAAGCCAACTATGGCGGTCTGGATGTCGACATCGCCGCGGTTATCGGCAACCATGAAACGCTGCGCACGCTGGTGGAACGTTTTGATATTCCTTTTGAGCTGGTGAGCCATGAAGGATTGAGCCGCGAAGAGCACGACCAGCGGATGGGTGATGCGATAGCCGCCCACGATCCGGATTACGTGGTACTGGCAAAATACATGCGCGTGCTTACCCCGGAGTTTGTAGCCCGCTTCCCGAACAAAATCATCAATATCCACCACTCATTCCTGCCAGCGTTTATCGGCGCGCGTCCCTATCATCAGGCCTATGAGCGCGGCGTGAAGATCATTGGCGCCACCGCCCACTACGTAAATGATAATCTGGATGAAGGCCCAATCATCATGCAGGACGTGATTCATGTCGATCATACCTATACCGCCGAAGATATGATGCGCGCGGGCCGCGACGTGGAAAAAAACGTCTTAAGCCGCGCGCTGTATCAGGTACTGGCGCAACGCGTCTTTGTTTACGGTAATCGGACGATTATTCTTTAATCGACAGCGAAATGAATTGGTTAGCTTTGCGGCGTTACGCGTAAAAATCAGGCAACCAGTTTAATTTTGTCAAAGGAATGCTTTACAGGGGCGCGTCATTTGGTATGATGCGCCCCGCTTCCCGAGAAGGGAGCAGGCCAGTACAAAGCATTACCCCGTGGTGGGGTTCCCGAGCGGCCAAAGGGAGCAGACTGTAAATCTGCCGTCATCGACT